>DATIWX010000044.1:0-109227 GCA_035519135.1 Burkholderiales bacterium
CTCCTGCGACGGCGTGAGCAGCATCGGCAGCTCGGCGGAAAGGTCCGAGTAGAGGCCGTCCTCGTAGAGACGCTGCACGAAAGCGCCGAAGGGCAGGATGTCCGGCGCCTCCCAGACGGGGAGACCTCTCGCGATCTGAAAGGCGTCGAACTCCAGCATCAGCGCCTTCGACAGGCGCTGGTTGGGGGTGACGACGGTGACGCCGGCGGCGCGCCCCTGCGCCAGGCGCTCGAACAGGGCGCCCTTCTCGATGACCGGCCATTCGGCGCCCGCGCTCATGGGCGCCTACTCTAGCGCGTCTTCAGCGCTCCAGAAGCCCCTTCTTGTCCTTGACCTTGGCCCATTCGTCCGCGTCGGGGGGCGCCGGCTTGCGCTCGACGATGGGCTTCCACGCTTTCGCCAGATCGGCGTTGAGCGGTATCCAGTCGCGCTGCGCGGGGGGCACGTCGTCCTCCGCGAAAATCGCCTCGACCGGGCACTCGGGGACGCACAGCGTGCAGTCGATGCATTCCTCCGGATCGATCACCAGCATATTGGGCCCCTCGCGGAAGCAATCGACCGGGCAGACGTCGACGCAGTCGGTGTACTTGCACTTGATGCAGCTCTCGGTGACGACGTACGCCATGGCGTCGTATCTTATCATGCAGGGATTCGGAGATCGCCGGTTTCCCGTGCAAAAATAACCTCTTATGCCAAAGGGGCATGCGGCTTTCCTGCCCACCGGATTCCGCTGGCATAATCTTGATATTCCGGTCTGCGCCCCGATTTTGAGGAACGGCAGTCCTGCGGTAAACCCCGTCTCAAGAGGAAGCAAATGAACGAATTCATTCATCACGTGAGCGACGCCACGTTCGAGCCCGAAGTCCTCAAGTCCGATGTCCCGGTCCTGGTGGACTATTGGGCGGAGTGGTGCGGCCCGTGCAAGGCGATCGCGCCGGTTCTCGACGAAGTGGCCAAGGAGTATTCGGGCAAGCTCAAGGTGGCCAAGGTCAACGTGGACGAGAACCAGGAGATCCCCAGGAAATACGGCATCCGCGGCATACCCACGCTGATGCTGTTCAAGAACGGCAACGTGGAGGCGCAGAAGGTCGGGTCGCTGTCCAAGTCGCAGCTCACCGCGTTTCTTGACAGCAACATCTAAAGACTCTATTCTTCGCGCGTAAGGCAGGCGGCACGTTATAGCTGCCTGTCCTCCGCGCCTGCAAAAAGAGCTGTATATACAGGCGCAAATCCTCCCCGTTTCGGTTCCCAGGTTTTCCGTTCGAACGGTCTGAGGTCGTTCATCCCGGTTGGGCGTTTTATGCATTTATCCGAACTCAAAACACAACACGTAAGCCAGCTGCTCGAGATGGCGACGGCGAACGAAGTCGACGGCGCCAACCGCATGCGCAAGCAGGAGCTGATCTTCGCGCTGCTGAAGAACCGCGCGAAGAAGGGCGAATCGATCTTCGGCGACGGCACGCTCGAAGTGCTGCCCGACGGGTTCGGCTTCCTGCGCTCGCCGGATACGTCCTACCTCGCCTCGACCGACGACATCTACGTCTCTCCGAGCCAGATCCGGCGCTTCAACCTGCACACCGGCGACTCGATCGAGGGCGAGATCCGCACGCCCAAGGACGGCGAGCGCTATTTCGCGCTGGTCAAGGTCGACAAGGTGAATGCCGACGCGCCCGAGGCCTCCAAGCACAAGATCCTCTTCGAGAACCTCACGCCGCTGCACCCCGACGAGCACCTCAAGCTCGAGCGCGACATGAAGGGCGAGGAGAACATCACCAGTCGCATCATCGACATCATCGCTCCCATCGGCAAGGGGCAGCGCGGACTGATCGTCTCGCCGCCCAAGGCCGGGAAGACCGTGCTGATGCAGCAGCTCGCGCACGCGATCATCGCGAACAATCCGGACATCGTGCTGATCGTGCTGCTCATCGATGAGCGGCCCGAGGAAGTGACCGAGATGGTGCGCTCGGTCAAGGGCGAGGTCGTGTCCTCGACCTTCGACGAGCCGGCCTCGCGCCACGTGCAGGTCGCCGAGATGGTGATCGAGAAGGCAAAGCGCCTGGTCGAGCACAAGAAGGACGTGGTGATCCTGCTCGACTCGATCACGCGTCTCGCGCGTGCCTACAACACCGTGGTGCCGGCCTCGGGCAAGGTGCTCACGGGCGGCGTCGACGCCAACGCGCTGCAGCGCCCCAAGCGCTTCTTCGGCGCGGCGAGAAACATCGAGGAAGGCGGCTCGCTCACCATCCTCGCCACCGCGCTGATCGACACCGGCAGCCGCATGGACGACGTGATCTACGAAGAGTTCAAGGGCACCGGCAACATGGAAATCCACCTCGACCGGCGCATGTACGAGAAGCGCATCTTCCCGGCGATCAACGTCAATCGCTCGGGCACGCGCCGCGAGGAGCTGCTGATCAAGCCCGAGATCCTGCAGAAGGTCTGGGTGCTGAGGAAACTCCTCTATCCGATGGATGATCTGGAGGCTGCGGAATTCCTGGTCGACAAGATCCGCGCGACCAAGAACAACGGAGACTTCTTCGACTCGATGCGCAGAGGCTGATCGCGCCGGCCTGATTTCCCGCAAGGGCGATTAGGCGGATAATCCTTCTTCAAGACCGTAGCGAACGCAAGGACATCAACATGAAACCCAAGATCCACCCCGAATACAAGGAAATCAAGGTCATCTGCAGCTGCGGGAACACGTTCACCACGAGCTCGACCCTCGGCAAGGAATTGCACGTCGAGGTCTGCTCTTCGTGTCACCCGTTCTACACGGGCAAGCAGAAGATCGTCGATACGGCCGGCCGGGTCGAGAAATTCCGCCAGAAGTACACGAAGAAGAAGACTGCGGCCAAGCCTGCCAAAGAAGCCTCCGCATAGGCGTGTCGGTCCGCGCGTTCCGTAAAAGGCAGCTTCGGCTGCCTTTTTTCTTTCGCTGCGCGGAGGGACTTGCGTGAGCCCGCGAATAACGCTCCCGCTCGCGCCGCCGCTTCTGGCGCTGCTTCTGCTCGCGTACCTGCTGCCCGGGCTCGTCGCTCACGATCTGTGGAAAACCGGCGACGCGATCGGCATCGGCATCGTGCACCAGATGCTCGAGCACGGCCGGTGGCTCGTCCCGCATCTCGCGGGCGAGCCGTATTGGAATGATGGGCCGTTCCACTACTGGATCGCGGCGCTGACGGCGAAGCTGTTCGGGCTGGTCCTCGCCCCTCATAACGGGGCGCGCCTGGCGAGTGGCGTGATGATGGCCGCAGTGATCGCCCTGGTGCACCTTACGGGCCGCCAGCTGTACGGCCGGCTCGAAGCGATGGGCGCGGTGCTCGCACTCGTGGGCTGCCTCGGCCTTCTGGTCCACGCGCATGAGACGCTCGGCGAGGTCAGCATGCTCGCCGGACAGGCTCTCGCCTGGTACGGCATCGCCCTGACGCGGAGCAAACCGCATCGTGGTGGATGGCTGCTGGGGCTGGGGCTTGCCGTCGCGGCGCTCTCCAAGGGTGTGCCCGCGGTGATCGCTCCGCTGTTCGTCGCCCTCGCAGCGCCACTCATCTCCTCCGCCTGGCGCCGGCGCGAATACCTGCCGGCGCTCGTGCAGGCTCTGCTCTTGTTCCTTCTGCTCTTCGGCGGCTGGCTCGCTCTCGCCGAGAACGGCTTCCCCGGCTTCCTGCGCGAGTGGCGGGACGCCAACGTCGCGCAGTTCGCCCTCCCGGCTGCGGCGGCGCTCGGACTCTGGGGCACTATCCTCGCCTGGGCGACATGGCCGGCGTGGCCTCTCGCGGCCTGGACCCTCTGGGAAGCGCGCCGCCGCAGCTACGGCGCGGGCACGCGCATGCTCGCCGTCGCGGTTGCCGCCGGTTTCGCGGTACTGCTGTTTCTCGCCGACCCGCACGAAGTCTATGCCTTGCCGCTGCTCCTGCCGCTCTCGCTTCTCGCAGGCGCCGGCGTGCCGAGCCTGCGCCGCGGCGCATCCAACGGGCTCGCCTGGTTCGGCGTCATGAGCGCCGGGTTCTTCGGCGCGCTCATGTGGCTGGGCTGGTTTGCGATGACGACGGGGTTCCCTCAGGCCATCGCCCGCCACTTCACCCGGCTCGAACCCGGGTTCGTGCAGCAGTTTTCCTGGACCGTGTTCGTCGTGGCGCTCGCCTGCACGCTCGCCTGGCTGTGGCTGGTCCTGAGAGCCGAGCACTCGGCGCCGTTCCGCAGCGTGACTTTCTGGGCCGCGGGCATCACGCTGCTCTGGGCCCTGGGAATGACCCTGATCCTCTCCTGGATCGACTACGGCAAGAGCTACCGGGCGGTGGCGCAGGCCCTGAAGAAGAATGTTCCGGCAGGCACGCGCTGCGTGGAGAGCCGCGGGCTCGGCGAGGCTCAGCGCGCGATATTCGACTACCGAGTCGAAATCGTCACCCGGCGCGCCGAGGTCCGGGGCGAAACCGGCTGTCCCCTGCTTCTGGTGCAGGCCCACCAGGGCGATTCCGACGACATCGGCCCCGGGTGGAAATTCCTGTGGGAAGGCCGGCGACCGCGCGATCGCGAGCGCTATCGACTCTACCAGCGAACCGGCAACGCTCCGGCGCGGGAGCCGCGGTGAGCGAGCTGACCCGCTCACCCGCGTGGCAGGCGCTCGCCGAGCATCAGAAGAAGATCGCGGCGACGAGCCTCGCCGCGCTTTTCGCTGCCGACCCTTCGCGCGCTCGGCGCTTTACTCTCGAGACCGGCGGCGTCCTGCTCGACTATTCCAAGCATCGTGCCGACGCGGAGACGATGCGGCTGCTCGCCGCGCTTGCCGCGCAGGCCCAGGTGCCCCGGTGGATCGCAAGGATGTTCGCGGGTGATCCCATCAACGGCACCGAGGCTCGCCCGGCCCTCCACGTCGCGCTGCGCGCGCGCGAGGCGAAATTCCCGGACGGCCGCGACGTGATGGCCGAAGTGCGCGGCACGCGCGAGCGCCTGCGCCGTTTCGTCGGCGAGGCGCACGGCGGCGCTCTGCGGGGTGCAAGCGGCCGCGTGATTGCCGATGTCGTCAATATCGGCATCGGCGGATCCGACCTCGGCCCCCGAATGCTGACGCGAGCCCTGCGCAGGTTCCACAAGCCCGGGCCGCGGCTGCATTTCGTCTCCAATATCGATCCAGCCGACCTCGATGCGGCGCTGGCTGGCCTGGCGCCCGAAACGACGCTGTTTATCGTCGCCTCCAAGACCTTCACCACGGCCGAAACGCTCGAGAACGCGCGACGGGCCAAGGCATGGCTCCAGGGCGCGCTCGGAGGATCGGCCGATCTCTCCCGACACTTCGCCGCAGCGACCGCGAACGTAGCCGGGGCGGCGGCGCTCGGCGTGCCGCAGGAGCGCGTGTTTCCGCTGTGGGACTGGGTCGGAGGTCGCTACTCTGTCTGGTCCGCGGTCGGCTTGCCGGTCGCGCTCGCCGCCGGGATGGAGGCGTTCGAGGAGCTGCTCGATGGCGCGCGCTCGATGGACCAGCACTTCAGGACCGAGCCTTTCGAGCGCAACCTCCCGGCCGTGCTCGCGCTGCTCGAGATCTGGTACGTGAACTTCTTCGGCGCGCAGACCCGCGCGGTGATCCCCTATTGCGAGGATCTGCGGGATCTGCCCGCCTATCTGCAGCAGCTCGAGATGGAATCGAACGGCAAGCGCGTCGACCGCGACGGGAACGAGGTCGACTACGACACGGCCCCCGTCGTCTGGGGTGCGACAGGGACTCCGAGCCAGCACTCCTTTCACCAGCTCCTGCACCAGGGCACGCGGCTCGTCCCCGTCGATTTCGTCGTCGCCCGCGAGGCGAGTCCGTCGGGCGCGCAGACGACCCTTGCGGCCAATGCGCTCGCGCAGGCCGCGGCCCTGGCATTCGGCAACCCGGTGCCGGGTGCGCCCCACAGGGCGTTGCCCGGGAATCGGCCTTCAAGCATCCTGCTCATCGAGCGCATCGCGCCCCGCGAGCTCGGCGCGCTCATCGCGATGTACGAGCACAAGGTGTTCGTCGAGGGCGTCATCTGGAAGCTGAACAGCTTCGACCAGTGGGGCGTGGAGCACGGCAAGACCCTCGCCCGCACGCTGACGCCGCGGCTCCTCGGAAGCGGGCAGGTCGCGGACCTGGATTCCTCGACGCGGGCTCTGCTCGAGCGGCTGAGAAAGCGCGATTGACTCGCGCGCCCGCCGGACTTAGGCTGGCGAAAACGGAGAACCCCCATGGACGAAGACGTATTCAACCTCAGCATCCGGAAATTCCTGAAGATGGTCGGCGTGAGCTCCCAGCGCGAGATCGAGCAGGCGGTCGCCCGGGCACGCGCAGGCGGTGCCATCAAGGGCAGCGAGAAGTTTCCCGCTTCGGTGACGCTGGAAGTGCCCGGACTGAAGCTCTCGGTGCGCTTCGACGGCAAGATCGAGCTCGGCTAGGCGCCCGGGCGGGTCCGTGAACAAACCCCGCGAGCTCGACGCCGGGCTGCTCGAGGAATTGCGCGGCCTGCTCGGCGACCGTGCCACGGCCTCGCACGCCGTGCGCGAGCATCACGGCAAGGACGAGTCCTACTTTCCCTACGCACCGCCGGACGCGGTGGTGTTTCCGGAATCGACCCAGGAGGTGCGGGCGATCGTCGATCTGTGCCGGCGCCGCAGGACACCGGTGATCCCCTTTGGAGTGGGAACTTCGCTCGAGGGCCACGTGCTCGCCATCCGCGGCGGAGTATGCGTCGACCTGTCGCGCATGAACAAGGTGCTCGCGGTGCACGAGGCCGACCTCGATGCGGTGGTGCAGGCGGGCGTGACCCGCAAGCAACTGAACGAGCACATCCGCCACACCGGCCTGTTCTTTCCCGTCGATCCGGGCGCGGACGCGACCCTGGGCGGCATGGCGGCGACCCGCGCCTCCGGCACCAACGCCGTGCGCTACGGCACCATGCGCGAGAATGTGCTCGCGATGACCGTGGTACTCGCCGACGGGCGCGTCATCACCACCTCGCGCCGCTCGCGCAAGTCGGCAGCGGGCTACGAGCTGACGCGCCTGTTCGTGGGCTCGGAAGGCACCCTGGGTGTGATCACCGAGCTCACCGTGCGCCTCTATGCCGTTCCGGAGGCGATCTCGGCCGCGATCTGCTCCTTCCCCGACATCGCCGGGGCGGTCAACACGGTGATCCAGACGCTGCAGGCCGGGATCCCGATCGCGCGCAGCGAGGCGCTGTGCGCCACCACCATGAAGGCGATCAACGCTTACTCGAAGACGGCCTACCGCGAGCAGCCCACCCTGTTCCTCGAGTTCCACGGCACCCAAAGCGCAGTCGAGGAGCAGGCCCGGCTGGTTCAGGACATCGCGCGCGAAAACGGCGGCATGGACTTCGAGTGGACGACCAAGCCCGAGGAGCGCAACCGGCTGTGGACGGCGCGCCACCAGGCGTATTTCGCGTGCCTGCAGCTGCGCCCGGGTTCGCGCGCCGTGTCGACCGACGTCTGCGTCCCGATTTCGCGGCTGACGGAATGCATCGTCGAGACCTCCAAGGACATCGCCCGCGCCTCGATGCCGATACCGCTGTTCGGCCATGTCGGCGACGGCAACTTCCACTGCGAGATCCTGATCCGGCCCGATGACGCAGCCGAGCTCGAAGAGGCGCGGCGGTTCAACGAGCGCGTGGTCGACCGCGCCCTCGCCATGGAAGGCACCTGCACCGGCGAGCACGGAATCGGATTCGGCAAGATGCGCTCGCTGCGGAAGGAGCTGGGCGAGGCGGTCGACCTGATGGCGAGCCTGAAGCGCGCCATCGATCCGGAAAACCTGATGAACCCCGGGAAGGTCGTCGAACCCTAGGTTTTCAGGAAGTGCTCGCGGTAGTACTTCAGCTCGTCGATCGACTCGTAAATGTCGGCGAGCGCCTCGTGCTTGCCCTGCTTGACCAGGCCCTTTGCGATGTCCGGCTTCCAGCGCTTGGCCAGCTCCTTCAGGGTGCTGACATCGAGGTTGCGGTAGTGGAAGTAGGCTTCGAGGCGCGGCATGTGGCGCGCGAGGAAGCGCCGGTCCTGGCAGATGGAGTTGCCGCACATGGGCGACGTCCTCGAAGGCACGTGCTGCGCGAGAAAGACGAGCAGCTGCTCCTCGGCGGCGCGCTCGGTCAGCGTCGAAGCCTTGACCTTGTCGATCAGGCCCGAGCGGGCGTGCGTGCCCTTGTTCCAGTCGTCCATCGCATCGAGGACCGCGTCGGCCTGGTGGATCACCAGCACCGGCGCCTGGGACACGGCGTTCAATTGCGAGTCGGTGACCACGATCGCGACCTCGATGATGCGGTCCCTGTCGGGGTCGAGACCGGTCATTTCCATGTCCAGCCAGACGAGGTTGTTCTGGTCCTGCGCCATGCCGCCGTTCCGTGGCCTCTGTGTAGAATGCGATTGTCGCACAACCGACTAGCGTCGAAGACCTTCGTTCAATGCACTGGTTCGGCCTGCTCTTCCTAGCGGCGCTCGCGCTTGCCACCGCGGCGCGCCTGTGGCTTTCGCGACGCCACATCCGGCACATAGCGTCGAACCGCGACGCCGTACCCCGGGAGTTTGCGGACCGCATCTCCCTCGCTGCGCATCAAAAGGCCGCGGACTACAACGTCGCCAAGGCGCGCGCGGGCCTCGTCGAAACGCTGACGGCGGCAGCGCTGACGCTGGCGTTCACCTTCGGTGGCGGACTGCAGTTGCTCTCGGGACTTTGCGAGCGCGCATTCCAGCCCGGCGGGTACGCCCACGGCATCGCGCTGATCGTCTCGGTCGTCGTCGTTTCGAGCGTGATCGATCTTCCTTTCAGCCTGTACCGGACTTTCGTGATCGAGGCCCGCTTCGGCTTCAACCGCATGAGCCTGCGCCTGTTCGTGCTCGATCTGGTCAAAGGGGCGGCGATCGGCGCGGCGCTGGGAATCCCGCTCGTGTTCGTGGTGCTGTGGCTGATGGCGAAAGCCGGCCCCTGGTGGTGGGTTGCGGTATGGCTGGTGTGGGTCGCGTTCAGCCTCTTCGTGGCGATGATCGTGCCGACCTTCATCGCCCCCCTGTTCAACAAGTTCTCACCCCTCGAAGACTCGAGCCTGCGCAGCCGCATCGAGGCCCTGCTCGCGAAATGCGGATTCCGCTCGCGCGGCCTGTTCGTCATGGACGGCTCCAAGCGCTCGAGCCACGGCAACGCCTATTTCACCGGTCTCGGCGCGGCCAAGCGCATCGTGCTGTTCGATACGCTGGTCTCGCGCCTCGCCCCGCCGGAGCTCGAGGCGGTCCTCGCCCACGAGCTAGGGCATTTCTCCCGCCACCACGTCTGGAAGCGCTTGGCCGTGGGGTCCGCGGTGAGCCTGGCGCTGCTGTGGGCCCTGGGATGGCTGATGGCCCAGGCGTGGTTCTACTCCTCCCTGGGAGTGAGCTCGCCCGGCACCGCCATGGCGCTGATCCTGTTTTTCATGATCGCCCCCTCGTTCATGTTCCTGCTGCAGCCGCTCGCGAGCCTCTATTCGCGCCGCCACGAATTCGAGGCGGACGCGTATGCCGCGCAACACGCCGATGCCGGCGAGCTGGTGCGCGCCCTGGTCAAGCTCTACGAGGACAACGCGGCGACGCTCACTCCCGACCCGCTGCATTCGGCGGTCTACGACTCGCACCCGCCGGCGCCGCTGCGCATCGCCCGGCTGCAAGCCCTGCACGCGTAGGAGACCGCCATGCCCTCGCTCGCATCGATGAAATGCAAGGATCTCCCCGCCGGCACTCCGGCGCTCAGCCGAGCGAGAATCGACGCACTGCTCAAGGAAGTGCCGGGCTGGAGCTACGACGGAAAGGTGATCAGCAAGACCTTCTCCTTCAAGAATTACTACGAGACGCTCGCCTTCGTGAACGCGGTCGCGTGGATCGTGCATCTCGAGGACCATCACCCGGACATGGCCGTCAGCTACAACCGCTGCCGCGTGGAGTTCAGCACGCACTCGATCGGGGGGATCTCCGAGAACGACTTCATCTGCGCCGCCAAGATCGAGGCGCTCCCCGGGATGCGAGCGTGAAGGCGGTCTACTCCTCGCTCAACCTGGTCGAGGCCCACCATCTCAAGAACGTGCTGGCAGCCGCGGGAATCCGCTGCAGAATGAAGAACGAGGAGCTGGTGCGTCTCGCCGGCGAGATTCCCTTTCCGGAGTGCGCCCTGCAGCTCCTCGTCGAGCGCGCCGAGGACGTCCCGGCGGCGGAAGCGCTGGTGCGCGATTTCCTCAAGCCCCGGCCACAGGCTAGCCCTACATGGCGTTGCAGCCGCTGCGGCGAAACCAGCGAGGGGCAGTTCACCGCCTGCTGGAGCTGTGGCGCCGATCGCCCCTGAGACCGGGTCAGCTGGCCACCCCGGCCAGGCCCACGAGGAGCAGCAGAAGCAGCCACATCACCAGCGCGCGCCAGGCCAGCCCCACCAGGCTGTCCATGTGACCGACATCGGCCGGATCCCCCAGACCCAGCGGCGGCCTGTCGAGCAGCCTTCCTCCAATGACGACCGGCATGCCCAGCCGCACGCCGATCGCTCCGGCCCCGCTCGATAGCACCGCGCCGAGCGCGCGGTCGGGCCAGGTCGGCGCCTGGGTGCGCCAGCAGTAGACCGCGTTCTCGAAGTCGCCCACGATGGCGAAAGCGGCGGCGGTGAATCGCGAGGGAAGCCAGTCGAGCGCCGCGAACGCGCCGCGGGCGAACTGGTTGAACCGCCCCAGTTCCGGCGACACGCTTTCGCTCCAGCGGCTGTCGAGAAACATCGACAGGCGATAGAAGATCGCGCCCGTTGGCCCCGGCAGCAGCACGAACCAGAAGATCACACCGAAAACGTAGCGGTGGGACGAGACCAGGGCCGCTTCGAGAGCGAGGCGCGTGACGGCCTCGCGGTCGAGGTCGGAGCAGTCTTCCTGGCGCCATGCTGAAAGCACCTCTCGCGCCTTGACCATATCGTCCCTCTTGAGCGCCGCGTGGATATCGGTGAAGAAGTGGCTGCGCTGGCGAAACCCCATCGTCAGGTAAAGCGCCCCGACGTTCAACAGGAACGCCAACACGGGGCTGCTTGCGCTGGCCACCGCATAGGCGCCCCACGCGACTACGACAGCGGGCAGCACGGCAACAAACCACGCGACCTTGCCCTGCTGCGGCTCGCCCGCGTTGAACAGGCCCTCGAGCCAGCCCGCGTAGCGCGCCAGGAGCGAATACAGGTAGCGGCGGTCGGCGAGCGGCCGCCATTGCTCCAGAAGCAGCGCCGCGATGAGGGAGAGGAGGCTCATCGGGTGTGCCTCACCGCTCAGCCTCTCAGGTAGGCATGCAGGTTCATGAGCATCCCCGCCGTCGCGCCCCAGATGTAGTGCGTCTGCCAGGGGATGGCGTAGTAGTAACGCTCCCGCCCTTCGAACAGCACCTGGTTTCTCTGGTGGTTCGCAGGGTCTAGCAGGAACGCCAGGGGCGCCTCGAAGACTTCGGCCACCTCGAATTCATCGGGCCTGAGCTCAAGTGGCGGGGTAACGAGACCGACCACCGGAGTGACCCGGTATCCGGTCACCGTCACGTACTGGGGCAGCTCTCCGAGAAGCTCTACCCGCTCGGCCGCGAGGCCGATCTCCTCGAGCGTCTCCCTCATTGCGGTCTCCGAGGCGCCGGCGTCTCCTGGCTCGGTACGACCTCCAGGGAAACTGATCTGTCCCGCGTGGTCGTGCAGATGCGCCGTACGACGGGTGAACAGGACCGTCAGCTCCCGCTCGCGCCTGACCACGGGGACCAGCACAGCCGCCGGACGGATTTCGCGGTCGCTGCGCCAAAGGTGACCGTCCCCTGCGGTCACCGGCTGGACGCTGCGGAGCCCGGCGAAGCGCGAGCGCAGCCAGGTTTCGTCCGGAACGAAGGAAGGGGTATTCATGTCGCGCGATCGTTGCAGCCGTCTATTCTACGCGGCGTCGCCGCACGACGACGCCCCGGAATTTGCCTTGGCTCCCTCACCCCGGCTATTCTATCGGCAGCCGGAATACGATCGCCGCGGTCGGCGTTTACATGGACCTTCAAAAGGAGAACTGGATGAAGATTCGTCTTGCAGCCCTGTTTGCCGCGCTCACGCTCGCGAGCGCGTCTGCGTTTGCGTTCCACTGCCCCGCCGACATGAAGAAGATCGACGAGGCCATGGCGAAGAACCCCAAGCTGTCCGCGCAGCAGATGGCCGACGTCAAGAAATTCCGCGCGGACGGTGAAGCCCTTCACAAGGCGGGCAAGCACCAGGAGTCGGTCGACACCCTGGCCAAGGCGATGAAGATCCTGGGCATCTGATCACCGTTACAGCGAAAACGCCGCGATTCGCGGCGTTTTTTTCGCCCGCGCCACTCTAGTCTGCGAACGAGCGCGAACTCTTGAAGCGTTCGGTGGCTTCGACCAGGGCGCCCAGGATTCCCGGTTCCCAGGCGGAGTGCCCGGCGTCGGGTACGATGCGGTAGGCGGCCCGCGGCCAGACGCGGTGCAGCTCGTGTGCGGACACGAGCGGGCAGACCATGTCGTAGCGCCCCTGTACGATGACTCCCGGAACGTCGCGGAGCCGTCCGGCGCTCTCGAGCAACGCGTTCTCTCCGAGAAAGATGTTGTTGACGAAATAGTGCGCCTCGATTCGCGCAAGCCCCAGCGCCACCACATCCCCGGCAAAGTACGCCACGGTCTCGGGGCTGGGGAACAGGGTCGAGCAGGAACCCTCGTAGACGCTCCACGCGCGCGCAGCCGGCATGTGGACCGCCGGATCCGGGTCGACCAGGCGGCGGTGATAGTTGCCGAGCAGGTCCCCGCGCTCCGACGGGGGGAGAAAACCGGAGAATTTCTCCCACGGCTCGGGGAAGACGCTGCGCAGGCCGTAGAGGAACCATTCGATCTCGCTTCTGCGGCACAGGAAGATGCCGCGAAGAACGAGGCCGAGGCAACGCTCCGGATGAGCTTCCGCGTAGGCGATCGCCAGGGTACTGCCCCAGGAACCGCCGAACACCAGCCAGCGCTCCACGCCCAGGTGCCGGCGCAGCGTCTCCAGATCACCGATCAGGTGCGTGGTCGTGTTGTCGCGCAGCTCGCCGAGCGGCGCCGAGCGTCCCGCCCCGCGCTGGTCGTACACGATGATGCGATAGGCGTCCGGGTCGAAGAACCGCCGGTGCTTGGGCGTGCTGCCCGCCCCCGGGCCGCCGTGAAGAAAGACCGCGGGAATGCCGTCGGCGCGCCCGCTTTCCTCCCAGTACATCGAGTGCAGGGGGTCGAGGCGCAGCATGCCGCTCGCGCGCGGCTCGATCTCCGGGAATAGCCCGGGGATGCCCAGGCTGGCGAGCTCGCCCATCCGGACCGTTACGGGATCAGTATCGTCGACCCCGTGGTCTTGCGCGCTTCGAGATCGCGGTGCGCTTGCGCCGCGTCCTTGAGGGCGTAGCGGTGGTTGATCTCGATCTTCACCTTGCCCGAGGAGACGACGTCGAACAGGTCCTTCGCAGTGGCCACCAGATCGTCGCGCTTGCCGGTGTAGGTCACCAGGGTCGGGCGCGTGAGGTACAAGGATCCTTTTTGCTGCAGCACCCCCAGCTCGAAAGGCGGAACCGTGCCCGAGGCGTTGCCGAAGCTCACCATCATCCCGCGCGGCTGCAGGCAGTCGAGCGAGCCCATGAAGGTATCCTTCCCTACCGAGTCGTAGACGACCGGCACGCCCTTTCCGCCGGTGAGCGCCTTGACGCGCTCGACGAAGTTCTCCTTGCGGTAGTTGATGCAGTGATCGGCGCCGTGCGCCTTGGCGAGCGCGCACTTCTCCTCCGATCCCGCGGTGCCGATCACCGTAGCACCCAGGGTCTTGAGCCACTGGCAGGCGATCAGGCCGACCCCGCCCGCCGCGGCATGGAATAGGACGGTCTCCCCGGAACGCACCTTGTAGGTCTGCCTCAAGAGGTACTGCGCGGTCATGCCCTTGAGCATCATGGCGGCACCGGTCTCGAAGGAGATTGAATCGGGAAGAACTAGCAGGCGCTCGGCCGGCATGACGCGAACTTCCGAATAGGCGCCCGGAGCTCCGCCCGAGTACGCGACGCGGTCGCCGGCCTTGACGTGGGTGACGCCCGTTCCGACCGCCTCGACCACGCCCGCCGCCTCGTTGCCCATCCCAGAGGGCAGCGCGATCTTGTACACGCCCGAGCGCTGATAGACGTCGAGGAAGTTGAGCCCGCAGGCCTTGTGGCGCACGCGCGCCTCGCCCGGACCGGGATCGCCCACCTGGGCGTCTTCCCATTTCAGGACTTCCGGACCGCCTTGTTGTTGGATACGAATGGCTTTGGGCATTGCTTCTCCTTGAATTGAACGATCGTTGTTCAGCGCGGATACAGGCGCGCGCCGGAGCGCCGCGTCATTTTTTCGCAGGCGCTTCGCCGTCTTCGGGCGGCTGCGAGGCACCGGTCGAGGCGGCACCCGCGGCGGCTTCCGCGGCGCCTTGCATCGCGGCGAGCCCGGCCTTCTGCATCTCCAGCGCCTGAATGCTCATGCGCAGGACGTTGAGATTCATGTTGAGCCAGGTCTCCACCGACTTCAGCTCGGCGATACGCCTGTCGACCTCGCTTATCGCGGCCGTCGGCGCGCCCAACCCCGCCAGCGGCAGGCCCATGGGACCCCACAGGTTCTTCAGGAATTCGAACGGATCCGGTGGAGTAGCCATAGATCTTAAGTTTATTGTCGGGGACCCAAAAACTCCAGCAACTCGGTGCGACGCGCCATGGTGTCCTGGTACCCCAGATCGATCAGCGCCCTGCAGTAACCCGCCTCGAACAGCAGGTAGCTCGCGAGATTCGAACCGTTGCGGTTCATCGCGCCTATCCCTCGCAGGAGGAACCTCACTGTCCACGGCAGCTCCTGGACATGGCGCACCACCATGCGCTCGATAGGCTGGCTGGGGGAGATCACCAGCACCTTGATCTGCCGCAGCGGCAGTCCGGCTTCCCGGACTTTTTCCGGAGGAATGAGACTGATGGTGCGGTTGATCCGCTGCACCAGCTCGATGTCGGCGTTGAGACTGTCCAGGAAAATGCTGTTCAGGGCATGCCCCGCGATCTGCGCGACCGACGGATACAGGTTGCCGCGCACCCGGGGGGGCTCCGCGTTCGAGTCCTGCCTGGCGGTGCTGACCACCAGCACGCGGTCGGCCCCGAGGTGGAGGGCGGGACTGATCGGCGCGATCTGGCGCATCGAGCCGTCGCCGAAGTACTCGCGGTTGATCTTTACGGCGGGGAAGATGAAGGGCAGCGCCGCGGAGGCCATCAAATGCTCGGCCCTGATCGGCATGGCCGCACCGACACGCTGGGTGCGCTCCCACGCCTCGGTGTCGGGCCCGCCCTGGTAGAAGGAGACGCTCTGTCCGGACGAATAGCCGGAGCAGGTGATCGAGATCGCGTACAGGTGGCCGTTGTCGATGTTCTCCTGCACCCGGCCGAAGTCGAGGCGGCGGGCCAGCATTTCGGCGAGCGGGGAATTGTCGAGCAGCGAGGTGGGGCTGGTGCGCGACAGGAGCGTCAACGCCGCGAGCCATCGCGCGCCCTTGCGGGCGATGGCGACAGGGTCCGACCGGTACACATGATGCACGTGGAAGTTCTCCCACACGTCCATGAGCCGGTCGACAGCCGCGTTGAAATCGTCGGCGAAGACGGCGAGCGTGGCGGCATTGATCGCACCCGCCGACGTGCCGCACAGGATCGGGAACGGGTTCTTTTCTTCCCGAGGCAGGAGCTCCCTCACCGCCTTCAGGACACCGACCTGATAAGCCGCCCGTGCACCGCCCCCCGTCAGAACGAGGCCCGCCTTGGATTTCATGAACTCGGAATTCAGGGCCATGCGCCGGGTTCGTTGGTTTGGAGTGGCGGCCGCGTGTTCCCGGAACGCTACGCCCTCGACCGAACTTCCTCGCTCGCGGCGTTTGCGTCCACCACGGTAAGCGCGGTCATGTTGACGATGCGCCTGACGGTCGCCGAGGAGGTGAGGATGTGCGCCGGCCGCGCCGCACCGAGGAGGATGGGTCCGATGGTAATGCCGTCTCCGGCCGCGGTCTTCAGCAGATTGAAGGCTATGTTGGCCGCGTCCAGCGTCGGCATGATCAGCAAGTTTGCCTCTTCTTTCAGCCGCGAGCGCGGAAAATTCGCAAGCCGCAGCTCCGCGTTGAGCGCCGCATCGCCGTGCATCTCTCCTTCGATTTCGAGGTCCGGCGCGAGGGACCTGATGAGGTCGAGCGCCGCGCGCATCTTGCGCGCGGAAGGGGCATCGCTCGTGCCGAAGTTGGAGTGCGACAGCAGGGCCGCCCTGGGGACGACACCGAAGCGGCGGATCGCGGTCGCGGCGAGGACGGTCATCTCGGCGAGCTGCTCGGCCGTGGGGTCGAGGTTGACGTAGGTGTCGCAGATGAAGACCGTGCGCTTGGGCAGCATCAGGGCGTTCATCGCATAGAAATGCTGCACGCCGGGTCGCAAACCGATCACCTGACCGATGTCCTGCAAATGCTGCATATAGGTGCCGGCAATACCGCAGACCATGCCGTCGGCCTCGCCGCGATGCATCATCATCGCCCCGATCAGCGTATGGTGTCGGCGCATTTCCATCTGGGCATACTGCTGGGAGACCCCCTGCCGCTCGGTCAGGCGGTGATACTCGGTCCAGTACTCGCGATAGCGCGGATCGGATTCGGGGTTCACGAGCTCGAAGTCCGCGCCGGGCTTGATGCGCAAGCCGTTGCGCTCGATGCGCCGCTCGACCACGGCGGGTCTGCCGATCAGGATGAGCCGCGAAAGACCTTCGTCGACCACCACCTGGGCGGCGCGCAGCATGCGTTCGTCCTCGCCCTCGGAGAGCACGATGCGGCGCCGCGGGCCTTCCTTGGCTCCGCTGAACACCGGCTTCATGATCAGGCCCGAGTGGTAGACGAACTGCAGCAGCTGGTTGTCGTACGCCGCGAAGTCCGCGATCGGGCGCGTGGCGACGCCGGAGGCCATCGCGGCCCGCGCAACGGCCGGCGCAATTTTCCCGATCAGGCGCGGGTCGAAGGGCTTCGGTATCAGGTATTCGGGCCCGAAACGAAGACTCTGCTCCCCGTATGCGGCTGCCACGACATCCGACTGCTCCGCGGTGGCCAGGTCGGCGATCGCGCGGACGGCGGCGAGCTTCATCGGTTCATTGATGGTGGTGGCCCCCACATCGAGAGCGCCCCGGAAGATGAACGGAAAACACAGGACGTTGTTCACTTGATTGGGGAAGTCCGACCGTCCCGTTGCCACCACCGCGTCGGGACGCACGCGTTTCGCGACGTCGGGCAGGATCTCCGGCTCCGGATTGGCGAGCGCCAGGATCAGCGGCTGCGCAGCCATGGTCGCAACCATGGCCTCCTTGAGAACGCCTCCTGCGGAAAGGCCGAGGAACACGTCCGCATCGGGGATGATTTCCCCGAGAGCCCGAGCCTTCGTCTGTCTGGCGTAGCGCGCCTTGTTCGGATCCATTTCCTCCTTGCGGCCCGAGTAGACCACGCCCTTGATATCTGCCACCCAGATGTTCTCCACCGCAAGGCCCAGGCTCACGAGCAGGTCGAGGCACGCCAGCGCCGCCGCGCCCGCCCCGGAACAGACGAGCTTCACTTTCCCGATGTCCTTGCCGACGACGCGCAGTCCGTTCAGCACGGCCGCGCCGACGATGATCGCGGTGCCGTGCTGATCGTCGTGGAACACGGGAATCTTCATGCGCTCGCGCAGCTTCCTCTCCACCAGGAAGCACTCGGGCGCCTTGATATCCTCCAGATTGATCCCGCCGAAGGTGGGCTCCAGCGACGCGATGATTTCGACCAGCTTGTCCGGATCGCGCTCGTCCACTTCGATATCGAAGCAATCGATGCCCGCGAACTTCTTGAACAGCACCGACTTGCCTTCCATGACCGGCTTGGCGGCGAGCGGCCCGATCGGACCGAGCCCGAGCACCGCGGTCCCGTTCGTGATCACGCCGATGAGATTTCCACGCGCGGTCATGCGGCGTGCTTCGGCCGGGTCGCGCACGATCTCCTCGCACGCCGCCGCCACGCCGGGAGTGTAGGCGAGCGCCAGGTCGCGCTGGTTCACCAGGCCCTTGGTGGGAGTGACCGAGATCTTCCCTGGCGGCTGCCGGAGGTGATACTCCAGGGCGCTCCTGCGCAGAATGTCTTCCATGGGAGATTCGCGACTGAGTTCTTGTTGCTGGCCGCATGATAGCCGAATTCGGACGCCGCGGCGCCGCGCTTCCCCGGGCGCGTCGCTCGGGCCGCCGCGCCCTGCGGCATAATCCGGCGATGGTGGAAGGACTGATCACCGCTGCCGGACAAGCAACGTGACGCGCGAAGCGAACCTCGTTCTCGCAGCCCGCATGGCCGAAATCGAGCCCTTCCACGTGATGGACGTGCAAAATCGCGCGCACGACCTGGAAGCGGCGGGGCGCCGGATCGTCCATATGGAGATCGGCCAGCCGGACTTTCCCGCTCCACCTCTCGTCGCGGAGGCAGCAATCGAGGCAATCCGCTCGCGGCGCCTGGGCTACACCGATTCGGTCGGCATACCGCAGCTCCGCCAGGCGATCTCCGACCACTATCGCGAGCGGCTGGGCGCTTCGGTCCCGCCGTCGCGCATCGTGATCACCGCCGGAGCGTCGGGAGCCTTCCTCCTCGCGCTGGGCGCGCTGGTCAACCCGGGCGACGAAGTACTGATGCCGGACCCGTGCTATCCCTGCAACCGGCATTTCGTCCGCCTGTTCGAAGGCCGGCCGCGAGCGATTCCGGTCGACGAGACGCGCAGCTATCAGCTTACTGCGGCGGACGTCCGCTCGAACTGGCGCAAGGCTACGCGGGGCGTGCTCCTCGCCTCGCCTTCCAACCCCACGGGCACCTCGATCCCCCGCGTGGAGTTGCGCGCGATCGTCGAATCAGTGCGCCAATTGGGCGGGTTTGTATTGATGGACGAGATCTACCAGGGGCTGGTCTACGACGGCGAGGCATCGACCGTGCTGGATTTCGCCGACGATGTGTTCGTCGTAAACAGCTTCTCCAAATACTTCTGCATGACCGGCTGGAGACTGGGCTGGATCGTCACGCCCGAGTCCCACGTCAGGGAGATCGAGAAGCTCGCCCAGAACGCGTTCATCTGCCCCTCCGCTCCGGCGCAATACGCGGCGCTGGCGGCTTTCCTTCCGGAGACGCTCGCCGTGCTCGAGCGGCGCAGGGCCGAGTTCAGGCGGCGGCGCGATTTCATGGTCCCCGCCTTGCGCCGGCTGGGGTTCCGCGTCCCCTTGATGCCGCAGGGGGCCTTCTACATCTACGCGGGCTGCGAGGAATTCTCCGACGACGCCGTCCGCTTCGCGCTCCGCGTCCTCGAGGAGGCGGGCGTCGCGATCACTCCGGGACTCGACTTCGGGTCGAACGCTCCGGAGCGCCACGTGCGCTTCGCCTACACGCGAGCGCTGGAGGATCTGGAGGAAGGGATCGAAAGCATCGCCCGGATGCTGGCTCGGTCAGGTAGGGAAACCTAGATCGAGCTGCGCGATCCCGGCCGATCGAACCGGCGTACCGCCTGCTGCAGTCGTTCCTTTTCGGCGAACACCTTCTGGGCATACTGGCTGGAGGTGTCGGCGAGCGCGCCGTTGTAGAACTGCAAGCCCGCTTCGAGGCTCCCGGTGCGCCTGATGTACTCCTTCAGGATACGCGCCCCCAGGGCGATGTTGGTCGCGGGATCAAGCACGACACCCTCCCCCCCGTGCTCCATGAGTTTGTCCAGATGGTACTTAGGAACAACCTGCATCAGCCCCTTCGCCCCGACCAGGCTTTCCGCGACCGGATTGAAGCGCGACTCGACCGCCATCACCGCGAGAATCAGGAGAGGGTCGAGACCGACCTCTCGGCCGGCTTCATGGGCGGCGCCGACGAAGACCTCGGTCATATCGGGGGCGATGCGATACCGGCGGGAGAGATAGCTCGCCAGCGCCCGATACTTCTGGCCGTCCGCCTCTTCGGCGCCTTCAAACAGGGACGTACCCCCGTCGTAGTGAATCGCGCCAATGGCCGCGGAGCGACTCGGTTGCTCGTCGTAGAGCAAGCTCTTTCCCCGCACCACGACCAGCAGCACCGCGACCAGCCCGATCAGGGCCAGGCCGTGATGCAGGATTCCCGCAGCTTTTCCAAACTGCCCCAGCAAGTATTGCCTGTTCCAGGTGGTGTTCATGGCACCTACCTCCGTGTTCACCTGCATTTACCCGCACGCCGGCAGAAACAATTAACGGTCCGCGGTCTGTTCGGGCTGCGCGAACTGCTAAAGTCGATATGCTGCATAGCAGCAAATGTATTCTAAATAGGCACTTAACGTCGGTCAACCCATGCCCACCCGCTAATCGACATAGCCGGGCGCCTACCGCCAGCAGACCCCAGAAACCACAGTGAGCGCTCCCTAACTGGGATCTGCGGCTCAGCCCGAGGTACAACACCCCGGACTGAGCGCAGCTCTGTTCGCCACCCGCCTCAAGGCCTGGAGCCCGTCGGAAAGGGCCATGCGGCCGCAGGGTTGAGGGCGGTCTTCGCCCCCTCTGGCGTCGCCATCACCGAAGACGCCGTGCTGGCTGACCCCGCGGTCGCTGCTGCCGGTTTCGTCGCGGCTTTCCTTGCAGTTTTCCGCTTCGCTTTTTTCTTCGCAGCCTTTCTTGCGGACTTCTTCAACGATTTCTTCTTTCCTTTGCTTCCCGCTGCTCTCCTCTTTTTCTTTTTCTTTGCTGCTTTCTTGGCTTTTCTCTTCTTGGCCATACCGACCTCCGTTGAGGGTTATGAAACACACACCCCGGGCCCGACCATCGGACGCGGGCTATTCAACCGCCGGGGAAATCCCCGGAGAATTGAATTCCTTCGCTGCCATGCTGGAGAGCAAATCCTGGTAGAGGATGTCTGGATCGAACTGGATCCCTCCATCCCAAACGACCGTCGCCGCTTCCGTATCCACCGCTGCGCGACAAAACCGGTCCACGTCACGCCAGACGCTGAAGACGCCTACATCGAGCAGGTTTCCGAGAAACACGCTGCCCTCGAGGCCGTCCTCGAACCTCAGCCAAAGCCTGTAGTCCCTCGAAGCCTTGCATTCGGTCACGCGATGCATGTCGTCACCGTGCTTGGGAAGCGACACCTAGTCCCAACTGAGGGCACCCCCGGTTTGATATTCGATGACCCTCGTCTCGAAGAAATTCCGTTCTTTCTTGAGGTCGGTCATCTCGCTCATCCATGGAAACGGATTGCTTGCGCCGGGAAACATCGCTTCCACCCCGATTTGCTGACAGCGGCGATTGGCGATATAGCGCAGGTATTCCTTGAACATGGGCGCGTTGAGCCCCAGAACCCCGCGCGGCATCGTGTCCTCGGCGTATCGATACTCAAGCTCGACGGCCTTGCGTATCAGGGTCTGCACCTCCTCGCGGAACTCCGGGGTCCACAGCTGGGGGTTCTCCATCTTGATCTGATTGATCAGGTCGATGCCGAAATTGCAGTGCATCGACTCGTCCCGCAGGATGTACTGGTACTGCTCGGCCGCGCCGGTCATCTTGTTCTGCCGCCCGAGCGCCAGGATCTGCGTGAAGCCGACGTAGAAGAACAGCCCCTCCATGAGGCACGCGAAGACGATCAGGCTCATCAGCAGCTTCTGATCGGCTTCAGGCGTTCCGGTCCTGAAAGTTGGATCGGTCAGGGTGTCGATGAAAGGGATGAGGAACTCGTCCTTGTCCCGGATGCTCTGGATCTCGTGGTAGGCGTTGAAGACTTCCCCCTCGTCGAGCTGAAGGCTCTCGACGATGTACTGATAAGCGTGGGTATGGATGGCCTCTTCGAACGCCTGCCGCAGCAGGTATTGGCGGCATTCGGGAGCCGTGATGTGACGATAGGTCCCCAGCACGATATTGTTCGCCGCAAGCGAGTCGGCGGTTACGAAGAATCCCAGATTCCGCTTCACCAGGCGCCGCTCGTCCTCCGTCAGTCCGTTCGGATCCTTCCACAGGGCAATGTCGCGGCTCATGTTGATTTCCTGCGGCATCCAGTGGTTCGCGCATCCAGCCAGATATTTCTCCCAGGCCCACTTGTACTTGAACGGCACCAGCTGATTGACGTCGGCTTGCGCATTGATGATGCGCTTGTCTTCGACGCGCACGCGGCGGTCGCGATTGCCGGCGGAGTAGCGCTCCTGCGGAGCGGCGACCGGAGCAGGCGACGGCGGCAGCAGCCCCCGCAGGTTCAGGCCGGGGATCGCTTCGGCGCCTATGTCGTCAAAAGAAAGCATTCATTTCCTCCTCGTTATTGTTCCCGCCCACGCTCACTGACAGGCCTCGCACTCCGGATCGTCTATCTTGCAGAACTTGATCTCGGGCTCGGCCGACGAATGCGCACCCGCTGTCCCCGCCTGGCCCGCCGCTGCCGCCCCGCCTTCCGCGGGAACCGCGTTCAGCTGCCCCGCTCTCACGGTCGACTTCTCCGCGTGCGTCGCCCCCATCGCGCGCAGGTAGTAGGTCGTTTTCAGACCCCGCTGCCAGGCGAGCTTGTAGGTCTCGTCGAGCTTCTTTCCCGAGGCCTGCCCGATGTAGATGTTCAGCGACTGCGACTGGTCGATCCACTTCTGCCGCCGCGCGCCGGCCTCGACGATCCACGTGGGATCGACCTCGAACGCCGTGGCATACAAACCGCGCAACTCAGGGGGCACTCGGTCGATGCGGGCGAGGTTGCCGTCGAAGTACTTGAGATCGGCCACCATGACCTCGTCCCAGAGCCCGAGCTTCTTCAGGTCGGCGACAAGATACTCGTTCACCACGGTGAACTCGCCCGACAGGTTGGATTTCACGAACAGATTCTGGAAGGTGGGCTCGATCGAGGCCGAGACCCCGATGATGTTCGCGATCGTCGCCGTGGGAGCGATCGCAATGCAGTTGGAGTTGCGCATGCCGTGGTGTCTGACGCGCTCGCGCAGCGCCTTCCAGTCCATCGACTCGGCCATGTCGATGTCGACGTAGCCCCCGCGCTCCTCGCGCAGCAGGTTGAGCGTGTCCTGGGGCAGGATGCCGCGGTCCCACAGCGAGCCCCTGTAAGACGCGTAGCGGCCGCGTTCTTCCGCCAACTCGGTCGAGGCCCAATACGTATAGTAGGCGATGGCTTCCATGGAGCGGTCCGCAAACTCCACTGCCTCGGGTGACGCGTAGGGGACCCGCAACAGGTGCAGGCAGTCCTGGAACCCCATGATGCCCAGGCCCACCGGACGGTGCTTCACGTTCGAATCGCGCGCTTTCCTCACCGCGTAGTAGTTGATGTCGATGACGTTGTCGAGCATGCGCATCGCCGTCGATATGGTGTTCCTGAGTTTGTCGTGATCGAGCGTCGGCTGGCCGTCGCCGTGTTTCATGTGCCCGACCATGTTGATCGATCCGAGATTGCACACCGCAATCTCGCTTTCGTTCGTATTGAGTGTGATCTCGGTGCACAGGTTGGAGCTGTGCACCACGCCGACGTGCTGCTGAGGAGAACGCAGATTGCAGGGATCTTTGAACGTGATCCACGGATGCCCGGTCTCGAAAAGCATCGACAGCATCTTGCGCCACAGCTGCGTGGCGGGAATCTTCTTGAAAAGCCTCAGCTCGCCCCGGGCGGCCTTCCCCTCGTACGCGGTGTAGGCGTTCTCGAACGCTTTGCCGTAGCTGTCGTGCAGGTCCGGCACGTCCGAGGGGCTGAACAGGGTCCATTCCCCGTTCTCCATCACCCGCTTCATGAACAGGTCCGGAATCCAGTTGGCGGTGTTCATGTCGTGCGTGCGGCGCCGGTCGTCGCCGGTGTTCTTGCGCAGCTCGAGAAATTCCTCGATGTCCAGGTGCCAGGTCTCGAGGTAGGAGCACACGGCTCCCTTGCGCTTCCCCCCCTGGTTGACCGCCACGGCGGTGTCGTTGACGACCTTCAGGAACGGGACCACTCCCTGGGATTTGCCGTTCGTCCCCTTGATGTGGGAGCCGAGCGCCCGCACCGGAGTCCAGTCGTTGCCCAGGCCTCCGGCGTACTTGGCGAGGAGCGCGTTCTCCTTGATGGCCTCGTAGATGCCGTCCAGGTTGTCGGACACCGTCGTAAGGTAGCAGGAGGACAGTTGTGAGCGCGTCGTTCCGGAATTGAACAGCGTCGGCGTCGAGCTCATGAAATCGAACGACGAGAGCACCCTGTAGAACTCGATGGCGCGCGTCTCCCGGTCGATCTCGTTGAGGGCCAGGCCCATGGCCACGCGCATGAAAAAGGCCTGCGGCAGCTCGATTCGCGTCCCCTGAACATGCAGGAAATACCTGTCGTAGAGGGTCTGCAAACCGAGATAGCCGAACTTCAGGTCGCGCGACGCATCGAGCGCGGCACCCAGCTTCTTCAGGTCGAAGCTCGCCAACCGCTCATCGAGCAGTTCGGCCTTGATGCCGCGCCTTACAAATTGGGGAAAGTACTCCGCATAGCGCTTCGTCATATCGGCCTGGGAGGTTTCCTCCCCCAGAACCTCGCGCCGGATGGTGTGCAGAAGCAGCCGCGCGCTGACATAGCTGTAGGCCGGGTCCTTCTCGATCAAGGCGCGCGCCGAGAGTACGACGGACTTGCGAACCTCTTCGGCGGGTACCCCGTCGTACAGATTCTTCAGCGTCTCTCCCAGGATGAGCCCGGGGTTGACTCCATCGCCCAGGGACTCGCAGGCCGAGGCAATCAGGTCGTTCAGCCGCGCCATGTCGAGCGGGCGCCGCACTCCGTCTTCCACGACGTTCAGCTGGGGCTGGGAGGTTTTTTTCTTCTGCGCCGCTTCCTGGGCACGCGCTTCCGCGCGCTTTTCCCGGTACAGCACGTATGCGCGCGCGACCTCATGCGCGCCCGAGCGCATCAGCGCAAGCTCGACCTGATCCTGGATGTCCTCGATATGAAAGGTGCCGCCGGCCGGCTGGCGTCGCGCAAGCGCGCCGACGACCGCATCGGTCAAGCCGGCGACCAGTTCCCTGATCCGCGCGGACGCCGCGCTTTGCCCACCTTCGACTGCGAGAAAAGCCTTGGTAACGGCGACCGCAATCTTTCCGGGCTCGAACCCAACGACGGCTCCATTGCGTCGTATGACCTTGTACTGGGAATACGCGGGCTGGACCGCGGGGCTGACATCGGAAAGAGGCGCCGATCCGGGAAGCGATTGTGGTGCCGTTACCTCAGCCGCAATCTGCATATACCTCTCCTCTTGTCTTTTTCTGCGCCTCCCCGGCCTTGGGGGGTGGCGACACCGGGGCCTGGGGGTGTTTCCCCTAGCCACACAATATATGGTATCCGCGCAAGAGTGTGCTACTAATTCTAGTGGAGTGTCAAGCCGCAAGCACGGCTTGCTCAAGAGCCGCTGTAGCTCGCTCCGGATCGGGCGCCCACCGGGCGCGCGCGACTATTCAATGCCGGCCAGCAATTCCCGGAAACGACCCCAGTCGAAGGCCGGTCCGGGGTCGGTCTTGCGTCCCGGAGCAATGTCGGCGTGGCCGACGACGTCGGCGATCGGATATCGCCTGCGCAGATCCAGCAGCAACCCGGCCAGGCGGGAGTACTGCGGATCGGTGTAGGCCTGATCGTCGGTGCCTTCGAGCTCTACACCGACCGAAACGTCGTTGCAGCGCTCACGCCCGCGCCAGCTCGAAGCTCCCGCGTGCCAGGCCCGCCTGTCGCAGGGGACCAGCTGGATCAGCTCGCCGCCGCGACGGATGAGAAAATGGGCCGAGACCTCGAGCCCGCGCAGGGTTTCGTAGTAGGGATGCGCGGAGAAATCCAGCGTGTTGGTGAACAAGCCGACTATTCCATCGCCCCCGTACTCCCCGGGAGGCAGGCTGATGCTGTGCACCACCAGAAGCGTCACGGCGGCACCCTCTGGCCGCTCGTCGCAGTTGGGCGAGGCAATCTGTGCCGCGCCCTGCAGCACCCCTTCGCCGTCGAGGAAACCGCGCTCCACCTACCGGATTCCCAGGCGCTCCATCCGGTAGCGCAGTGCCCTGAATGTGATCCCCAAAAGCTTGGCCGCGGCCGTACGGTTGAAGCGAGTCTTCTCGAGAGCCTCCAGGATCGCCTCCTTTTCGAGGCGGTCGAGGTAGTCCGTGAGAGGCCATTTCGCATTCGTGGCTCCGGGTTCCGGGACCAGCGCCGCAGGCGGAGCGAGTTGCAGGTCTTCGGGCTCGATCTCGTCGCGGGCGGTCAGCGCGACGGCCCGCTCAAGTATGTTTTCCAGTTCCCGCGTATTCCCGGGAAAATCGTAGCCTGCCAGCGATTTCTTCGCCGCTTCCGAGAGTCGCATGCTGCGTCTGCCGTCAGACCCCGAAAGACGCCGCAGAATCGCTTCCGCGAGCACGGGAATGTCCTCGCGGCACTCGCGCAGCGGCGGCATCTTCAGCTCGATCACGGCCAGACGGTAGTACAGGTCCTGCCGGAATTTCCCCGCCTCCACGCGAGCAGCGAGGTCCTGGTGCGTGGCGCAGATGATGCGCACGTCGACAGCGTCCTCTGAGGTCGCGCCGACCTTGCGAACCTGTTTTTCCTGAATCGCGCGCAGCAACTTTACCTGCATCGCGAGCGGCAGATCGGCCACTTCATCGAGAAACAAGGTCCCAGTATTGGCGGCCTGGAAAAACCCGTCGCGATCCCCTTCGGCTCCGGTGAAGGCACCCTTTTTGTACCCGAAGAACTCGCTCTCCATCAGGTTTTCGGGAATGGCGCCGCAGTTCACCGGGACGAAAGCCCTTTCGCGGCGCGACCCTTTGCCGTGAATGAGCCGGGCTGCCAGTTCCTTTCCGCTTCCCGATTCGCCTGTGATGTAGACAGGTGCCTGGCTGCGCGCGAGCTTTTCGATTACCGCGCGCACGTGTTCGATTCCGGGGCTCGAACCCAGGAGTTGGGGCTCCCCCGATCTGGTCGCCGGCAGCTTCTGAGGAAGCGACAACGCCGACTTCACCAGCGCTCGAAGCTGATCCAGAGACAGCGGTTTGGTCAGATAGTCGAATGCGCCGGCTTTGAGTGCCGCGACCGCGTTTTCGGTGCTGCCGAATGCGGTAATTACAGCTACGGGGAGGTCGACGCACTGAGCGCCTATGAAGCGCACCAGATCAAGTCCGTCGCCGTCGGGCAATCTCATGTCGGTCAGACAGAGGTCGTAGCGCTTGGACTGGAGCAACTGCTTGGCTTCCGCGACCGACCCGGAGCACTCGACCGCCAGCCCCATTCTCAGGAGCGAAAGCTCGAGCAGCTCGCGGATATCAGCCTCGTCGTCGATGACCAGCACCGTGCTCTGGACGGGGCTTGATCGCCGTTCGGCTCGCCGATTCGCTACGGTTCCTGCCATAGGATCCTGAAGTTCGCTCCCGAACCGCGGTCCAAGTAGTCGAGACTTGCGCCGTTGGCTGCGCACAATTCGCGCGCTATGTAGAGACCCAGCCCCGTGCCGCTCGCGAAAGTAGTGAAGAATGGCTCGAACAGTTGCGCCTGCAACGCCTTGGGCACGCCCTCGCCGTCGTCGATCACGTGCAATTCTACGCGATTTGCCCTTCGCAAAGCCGCGATGCGGACGCTTCCCGCGCGCTTGCGGCAGTGCCGCCAGGCATTGTGCAGCAGGTTCCAGAGGACCTGGTTGAGATGCGTACGATCGAATTCGACCGTCACGTCATCGCCCGCTTCCACGGAGAAACTCTCGCCCGGGATTTGGCCCTCGTTGCGCGCAAATTCCTCGATGAAGGTCAGCAGGTACTGCCGCAGCCGGATGGGTTCGGGCTGGACTCGGTCCCGCCGCGACAGTTCCAGCACGTCGTGAACCATGCGCTCCAGGCGCCGTGCGTTGTCTCGGATGATTTGCACCATGCGTTCTTTCTGAGGGCTGCGCTGCTCCTCGTAGAGCAGATCTCCTGCATGGGTAATCGCCGACAGAGGATTGCGGATTTCATGGGCGATACTCGCCGTAAGCCGGCCCAGGGCGGCCAGCTTGAGTTGCTGAGCCTGCTCCTGCAATTTGGACAGGTCCTCGAGGAATACCAGCGAGAAGGCGCCGCCCGCGACCCCGGCAGAGACGAACCGCCCCCGGACCAGACGACCGCTGTCCGCGATTCGCATGTTGACGGTGCTCCCCCCCTGGCCGGCCCGCCACGCCGTCAGCCGTTGGGCGAGTTCCTCGGAGAAGACTTCCACCTGGCTAAGCTCAGGGACGACCCGGCCGAGTAGATCCGCCGCACGAGGGTTGTGCAGGTGCACGAGTCCGTTCGCGTCGACGACGAGCACCCCATCCTGCACATCGCGGATGATCAGTCTGTTGATGCGAAGCTGGTCGGCGAGATCGGCCCCGCGCTGCCGGGCCAACCGCTCGTTCAGTATCAGGCGCCGCGCGAGCCGGTTGGTGATCAGCGCCGTCGCGAAATAGCCGATCGACAGCAGGCCGGGCTGCAGGAAATTCCCGGGGCTGGCATCCTCGACCAGCACCCAATACGACTGTTCCAGGAGAACCGCGATCGACGCAAGCGCCGCGTAGAACAGCATCAGCCTGCCCCGGCTGACGAGTGCCGCCCCGGCAAGGGAAATGAGCAGCATCACTCCCAGACCGCTGCGGATGCCGCTCGAGGCGTACATGAGCACAGCGACGGCGAGCACGTCGGTGGCGACATGCAGCGTCAGCTGAAGGTTGAAATACGCCGGTGCCTTGCGCAGCGTGGCATGAAAGGCCACCGCGAGCGCCAGGTAGGCAAGGCTCGCGTATCGGAACGTTCGCAGATCGTGGTTGCCGAGGCTGAGCGCGTCTCCGAAGATCAGCACCAAGAGGAGGAATAGGGCGGCTACCGCGATGCGGTAGAAGTTGAAGTATTTGAGCGAAACCCAGAACGAGTCCGCGACCGCACCCTGCTGCGGGGGCCACAAGGCAAGTGCGGGGCTCGACACGAACTTCCTCAGCCGGAACCGGCCCGGCGATGCTCTTCGCTGCAATAGAAGCGGCCGCCGCCTTCCAGCGCCTCGCTGCGCGGAACGTTGACCCCGCAGTGCGCGCAAGGAACCATGGATTCGCTCGTGGGCGGCGCGGAGGGTTTGCTGCGCTTGCGCGCGTAGCCGCTCACGAGGAAGTAGACGACGACTGCGGCGACGACGAGAAGTAGGAGCTTGCTCACGCTGAGCGGCTATTATACTTGCGCTACAGGGAGTCTAGAATCGCCCCTTCGACACACGGGAGCCGCCATGAACCGATTCGTTGCGACGCGCACCTTTGCATTCCTGATCGGGCTCACCCTTGCCGCACCCGCGGTCCACGCGCTCACGCTCGTGACGGAGGAGAACCCCCCGTTCAATTACACGGAGCAGGGAAAAGTGGTCGGCATGTCAACCGAGATCGTGGTCGAGCTCGGCAAGCTCAGCGGTGTCTCTCTGCAGATCCAATCCATGCCCTGGGAACAGGCCTATCTTGCCGCGCAGCGCGACAAGGAGACCTGCATCTACTCGACCGTGCGCCTCGAAAATCGCGAGCGGCTCTTCACATGGATCGGGCCGATTGCGACGAATCAGTGGGTGCTGATCGGCAAGAGCGACTTCGCCGGCGTAAAGACCGTGGAAGACGCGCGAAAATTCCGCGTAGGCGTGGTCGCCAGGGACGCCAAGATCGAGTTCCTCATGAGCAAGGGCGTCACCGACCTGCGCGAGGTGAGCGAGGACCGCCTCAACCCGCCGCGGCTGGTGCTGGGCCGGGATGATCCCAACCGCATCGACCTGTGGGCCACCAGCGCCTACGGTGCGCGGCAGACCGCGGCGCGCGCGAAGGTCAAGGACCTGAAGATGGTCCTCAACCTGACCAAGATACCTCTTTACCTCGCTTGCGGCCGGAACACCTCGCCGGAGACCGTGCGGGCCCTCGGCCAGGCATTCGATCGAGCCAGCAAGGACGGCACGCTCAAACGAATCACCGGCAAGTACGATTTCTGAGATGGTCGGGGTGACTGGATTCGAACCAGCGACTCCTGCGTCCCGAACGCAGTACTCTACCAGGCTGAGCTACACCCCGAACCGGATTGGAAAACGCGCGGAGGAAGAAGCGCCTCGGGAAACTCAGTAGTCGCGCTCGACCGCGAAGGTCGCCAATTCTAGCAAAGAATCGCGATAGCTTGAATTCGGCAGAGCCGCTATGGATTCGCTCGCGATCCGGGCCTCGTTCTTGGCCTTGGCTCTCACGTAGTCGAGGGCGCCCGTGACGTGGATCGCGTCGAGGACTGCGCCGAACTCTTCCCCGCCACCGCGCTCGATTGCCGAGCGAACGAGCGCCGCCTGCTCGGGGGAGCCGCGCTGCATCACGTGGATCAGGGGGAGGGTCGGCTTGCCCTCCTTCAGGTCGTCACCGAGGTTCTTGCCCGTGTGGCCCGCGTCCCCGGAGTAGTCGAGCACGTCGTCGATCAGCTGAAAGGCGGTTCCCAGGTGCATGCCGTAGCGCGCCAGGCCGGCCTCCACCTCGGCATTCGCGCCGCCCAGTATCGCGCCCAGCTGCGCCGCCGCCTCGAAGAGCTTTGCGGTCTTGCGTCGTATCACCTCGAGGTAGGCGGCCTCGCCGATCGCGCAGTTGTGGGCATTCATGAGCTGCAGGACTTCACCCTCGGCGATGGCATTGGTCGCGTTGGCCAGGACCTCCATCACCCGCATGTTCCGCACGCCCACCATGATCTGGAAGGCCCGGGAGTACAGAAAATCCCCCACGAGCACGCTCGCGGCATCGCCGAACTCGGCGTTGGCCGTCTTGCGCCCGCGCCGCAGCTCGGATTCATCGACGACGTCGTCGTGCAGCAGTGTCGCGGTGTGGATGAATTCGACCACGGCTGCGAGCTCCACGTGCTGCTCCCCCTTGTAACCGGTAGCCCCGGCGGCGAGGAAGACCAATGCCGGGCGCAGGCGCTTGCCGCCGCCGGCAATGATGTACTCGGCGATCTGACGGATGAGCACGACATCCGACTCGAGCCGGCGCCGGATCATGGCATCCACCGCCTGCATGTCCGCGGCGATAAGATTACGGAGAAGTTCGGGTTGCAATGGGGTAAGACGGAAAGGCCCAAAGCGGGCCGAGCAGCATAGCATAATTATTTTGACCGTACCTGCTAAACGCATGTATAATTGCGCGTTTTTCCCAATGCAGCGACTTGGAGATCAGCATGTACGCGGTGGTTAGAACCGGGGGCAAGCAGTACCGCGTTTCCACGGGTGAGAAACTCAGGATCGAAAAGCTCGCCGCCGAGGTGGGTAGCGAGCTGGTGCTCGGCGAGGTGCTGCTCGTCGCTGAAGGTCAGGCGCTGAAGGTCGGCACACCTGTCGTGAAGGGCGCGTCGGTCAAGGCCAAGGTCCTCGCGCACGGCCTCGCCGATAAAGTGATGATATTCAAGATGCGCCGGCGCAAGAACTCGAAGCGGCTCCGCGGCCACCGTCAGGCCTACACCGAGATCGAAGTGACCGGGATCGCTCAACCCTAGCCCGACGACGGCGCAGAGAAAGGCAAGACATGGCACACAAGAAGGCAGGCGGCAGTTCCCGCAACGGGCGCGACTCGCAATCCAAGCGCCTGGGCGTCAAGAGCTTCGGCGGGCAGCTCGTCGCCGCCGGCAGCATCATCATCCGGCAACGCGGAACCCGCGTTCACCCGGGTGACAACGTCGGCATGGGGAAAGACCACACGCTCTACGCGAAGGTAGACGGCAGAATCCAGTTCAAGTTCAAGGGCCCGGCCCGCAGGCAGACCGTCAGCGTGGTGCCGGCTTAACAAGACAAGACTCCTCTCCCAAGAAAAGCCCTATCCATGCGATAGGGCTTTTTTGTTTCCATGATGAAATTCATCGACGAAGCCCACATAGAGGTCCACGCCGGAAAGGGCGGGGACGGAGCGGTGAGCTTCCGCCGCGAGAAATACGTTCCCCGCGGGGGGCCGGACGGCGGCGACGGCGGCCGTGGCGGAAGCGTGCTCGCCGTAGCCGATCGCAACATCAACACGCTCGTCGAGTACCGGTTCGCGCGCATCCATCGGGCGCGCGACGGCGAACGGGGCGGCGGGCGCCAGTGCAGCGGCAAGAGCGCGGAGGACGTGGTGTTGCGCATGCCGGCGGGCACGGTCATCACCGACGCCCGTACCGGGGAGACACTCGCCGACCTCGCCGAGCACGAGCAAACTGCCGTGCTCGCCCAGGGTGGCCGGGGCGGCCTGGGTAACGTCAACTTCAAGTCGAGCACGAACCGCGCTCCCCGCCAGTCCACCCCCGGCGCGCCGGGGGAGCACCGCGCGCTCAATCTCGAGCTCAAGGTGCTCGCGGATGTCGGCCTGCTGGGGCTCCCGAACGCCGGAAAATCAAGCTTCATCCGTGCGGTCTCGGCCGCGCGTCCCAAGGTCGCCGACTACCCCTTTACCACTTTGCACCCGCACCTCGGCGTGGTTCGGGTCGGCATCGACCGCAGCTTCGTGATCGCCGATATCCCCGGCCTGATCGAAGGCGCAGCAGAAGGCGCCGGGCTGGGGCACCAGTTTCTCCGGCATCTGGCGCGCACCCGGCTGCTCCTGCACATCGTCGACATCGCACCCGTCGAGGACGGCGCCGACCCGACCCGCGACGCCCGCGCGATCATCGCCGAGCTGAAGAAATTCGATCCCGCGCTCCACCGGAAGCCGCGCTGGCTGGTGTTCAACAAAATGGATATGCTGCCCGGCGAACAGCGCGACGCGGCCGTGGGAGACGTGGTACGCAGACTGCGCTGGCGCGGCCCGAGGTTCCGCATCTCCGCGCTTACCGGCGAGGGCTGCAGGGAACTCACGCAATCCGTGATGAAGTTTCTCGAGACCGGTGACACGGCATGAGCGGAGCGAAGCGTTTCGTCGTCAAAGTCGGCAGCACGCTCGTCACCAATCGCGGCGCGGGACTCGACGCGTCTGCGATCGCGCGCTGGGCAAGCCAGGTCGCTAGACTGCGCCAGTCCGGCAAGGAGATCGTCCTCGTTTCGAGCGGGGCCATCGCCGAGGGGATGCAGCGCCTCGGATGGACGCGCCGCCCGATCGCCATGCACGAGCTCCAGGCCGCCGCCGCGGTCGGACAGATGGGGCTCGTGCAGGTATACGAGTCCTGCTTCCGCGAGCATGGCCTGCGTACGGCGCAGGTATTGCTCACCCATGCCGACCTCGCCGACCGGCAACGCTATCTGAACGCCCGATCCACCTTGCTGACCCTGCTCGGGCTCGGAATCATTCCCGTGATCAACGAGAACGACACCGTCGTCACGGACGAGATCCGGTTCGGCGACAACGACACGCTCGCGGCGCTGGTGACGAACCTCGTCGAAGCCGACTGTCTGATCATCCTGACCGACCAGCAGGGATTGCATACCGAGGACCCGCGGCTCAACCCGCAAGCCACCCTGATCAAGGAGGCGCAAGCCGGCGAAGCACGTCTCGAACAGCTGGCCGGCGGCACGGGATCGGCCATCGCCAGGGGGGGCATGCTCACGAAAGTGCTCGCCGCCAAGCGCGCGGCGCGTTCCGGGGCGCGGACGGTAATCGCGTCTGGCAGCGAGCCCGATGTCTTGCTGAGGCTCGCGGCTGGAGAGGAGATTGGCACCCTGCTGTCCCCTCAAACTACTCCGCTTGCCGCGCGCAAGCAGTGGCTCGCGGACCACCTGCAGGTCGCCGGAACGCTCAGTCTTGATGCTGGCGCCTCAAGGGCGCTCCGGTCAGGAGGCAAGAGTCTCCTGCCGGTCGGCGTCAAGAACGTCCAGGGCGAATTCGAGCGGGGCGCGGTGGTTGCCTGCCTCTCACCCGACGGCGTCGAGGTGGCGCGTGGCCTGGTCAACTACAACGCGCTGGAGACGCGCCGCATCGCGGGACGGGCGTCAAGCGAGATCGAAGCGATCCTCGGCTACGTCGACGAGCCGGAACTGATTCACCGCGACAATCTCGTGGTTCTTTGACGCGGCTTTCTGGAACGGTTCCCGGCGGGTCACGCCAGGTCCTTGACCAGGGAATTCCGCACCGCCGGTCCTACCTCCACTGTGGCCGCGTAGCGCGGATGATCGATCCCCATCGCAAGTGAAGCGCCGTTCTTGAGCGCCTTCGCCATTTCCTCGGACAGGTCGAAGCGCAGAAAATGTACCGACGAAGTCTTCTCCTCGTTCTCCCTGTCCAGATCTTCGTCGGCGATCGCCCACACGCGCTCGTGACCTCTTACTTGCACCCACGCCTTGTCTTCGATACCGATCAGATCCTCGAGCTTCTTGCGCCGCTCTTCGGGGTCAGCATACTCGACCATCAGGGTGGCCTTGAAATTGCGGCCGTCGGGGACGAGCGGATTATAGGCATCGAGCTCCTCCTGTATGCCCCGCTCCTCGAAGATCCGCTCGACGCGCAGCATCTCCTGCACCTGGTAGCGGATCGTGAGTTCGTCCTCGAACAAGAGGGTGACGTGCTCGCCCAGGGGAACGCTGCGGTCCTTCTTGTGCGCCATCACTCTTGCGCGGAACTGCGGCCGCTCGCGCGCGTAGGTTTCAAGGGACATCAGGCTTGCACGGTCGATTCTCGGCATTGCAGATACGTCGGCTATCGGGTTCAAATTGAATAGGCTTTGCGAAGCAGCGAGAGGGGGTGCGTCCTCTGCGCCCTGGTCTCTCCCATCCCCTGCTCGATGTGACGGGCGGCGATGGGGCAATCGGAGGTGATGTGGTCGGGCTCGCCGTCGGCCATCTGGCGGAACACAGGCCGGCCGATTTTCATCGAGCTCTCGTAGTACTCGGACTTGACGCCCCAGGTCCCGTCGTGGCCTGAGCAACGCTCCACGGTATTCAGGGTCGTCCCCGGCACGAGTTGCAGCGCCTCGCGTGTCTTCTGGCCCATGTTCTGGACCCGGGTGTGGCAGGGCACGTGGTAGGACACCTTGCCGAGGCCCGTCTTGAAATCGGTCTTGAGCAGGCCGTCGCGATGGCGCAGGACGAAGTACTCGAACGGGTCGAACATGGCTTCGCTCACGGCCTTGACTTCGGCGTCTTCGGGAAACAGCAGCGGCAGCTCGCTCTTGAACATCAGGGTGCACGACGGCACTGCAGTGACGATTGCGTAACCCTCGCGCGCAAGCTTTGCGAGCGGAGGAATGTTCAGGGACTTGAGGCGCTCGACTGCCTCAAGATCGCCCAGCTCGAGCTTGGGCATGCCGCAGCAGGCTTCCTTCTCGACGATCGTGTAGGGGATCTCGTTGTGGTCAAGAAGTGCGAGCAGATCGTGGCCTATGCCGGGCTCGTTGTAGTTCACGTAGCAGGTCGCGAATACCGCCACCTTGCCTGGCGTGCGCCCCCCATCCTTCACTGCATGCGCCTCGCCCGAAACCGCCTGCCCGCGGAAGGTGCCGGAGCTGTAAGGCGGCAGCCGGCGCTCGCGGTGGACGCCGATCGCCTTCTCCATCAGTGAGCGTGCGCCCGAGTTCCGGTTTACGGCATTCACCACCTGCGCCACTACGGGGATCGACGCGAGCTTGCCGATCGCATCGGTCGAGGAAAGCAGCCGGTCCCGAAAGCGAGTCTCCTTCTTTTGGAATTTGACCGCCTTGGCCCGGAGCATGAGGTGCGGAAAATCGACATTCCACGGGTGCGGCGGCACGTAGGGGCACTTGGTCATGTAGCACATGTCGCACAGGTAGCACTGATCCACGACCTTCCAGAACTCCTCTTTCGGCACTCCGTCGACTTCGAGCGTCGCGCTGGCATCGACGAGGTCGAACAACGTGGGAAATGCCGTACACAGGTTCACACAACGCCTGCACCCGTGGCAGATATCGAACGTCCGCTCTAGCTCGGCCAGGAGCTTTGCTTCGTCGTGGAAATCCGCCGAGCGCCAGGCGACGGGATGTCGGGTCGGAGCCTCGAGGCTCCCTTCACGGACGGTCATAGGAAGGTGGTGGCCCGCACCGGGACGCGCTCCCGGCTCGCGGAACCCCTCGGCGCCCCAGCGCCGAGGGGCGAGCTCCTAGTCGGCCAGACCGTCGAGCGCTTTTTGGAACCGGTTGGCGTGCGAGCGCTCGGCTTTGGCGAGCGTCTCGAACCAGTCCGCGATCTCGGCGAAGCCTTCCTGGCGCGCGGCCTTCGCCATGCCCGGGTACATGTCGGTATATTCGTGAGTCTCTCCGGCAATCGCGGCCTTCAAATTGGCGCGCGAGGGGCCGAAAGGCAGGCCGGTCGCCGGATCCCCGCACTGCTCGAGGTATTCGAGATGACCGTGGGCGTGGCCCGTTTCGCCTTCGGCCGTGGACCTGAACACCGCCGCGACGTCGTTCTGGCCCTCAACGTCGGCTTTCGCGGCGAAATAGAGATAGCGGCGATTCGCCTGCGATTCTCCAGCGAACGCGTCTTTGAGATTACCGTGGGTTTTCGAGCCTTTGAGTTGCATGCTGCCTCCAATGAGAGGTTGGTCGGGATTTAGTATTTAGACTTGATCTAATCTATGGATCGAGTGTAAATACCGCACGCCTCGATGTCAAGTCGGGCCCCCAAGTAACACGCCCAATGCTCTCCCTTAGCGGGGAGCGGTTGTTGATCTATCGCAAAGAAACCGACAGGGAGGGCCACCTACGCTACTTCTGGGCCAGGGCCTCGGTCAGCGCGACGCGATTTCCGCCGGGAGCCGCTTGCGATCCTGATCGCGGAAGAGGTAGCGTGCGAGCTCGGTAAGCGCGCGCTGATAGACGTCCCGCTTGAAATCGATCACCGATTCGAGCGGAACCCAGTAGTCATTCCATCGCCAGGCATCGAACTCGGGGCGCTCTGAAGCGCGCAGGTGCACGTCGCATTCGCGGCCCACCAGCCGAAGCAGGAACCATATCTGCTTCTGCCCGCGGTAGTTGCCGCGCCAATCCCGCTTGAGCCAACGAGTCGGAACCTCATAGCGCAACCAGTTTCGCGTCCGCCCCAGGATCTTCACGTGCGAGGGCAGCAAGCCTACCTCTTCCCGCAGCTCGCGGTACATGGCCTGTACCGGCGTTTCCCCGAGCTTTATTCCGCCCTGGGGGAACTGCCAGGAATGCTCTTTGACGCGCTTACCCCAGAAAACCTCATTGCGCCAGTTGCAGAGAATGATGCCGACGTTCGGCCGATAGCCGTCTCGATCGAGCATACGCAATCCAGCAAGAGTCTGTCCGCGCCCATTCTTTCATAAATTCCCGGGGATTCAAAGCTGTGCTTGCCGCGCGGAGGGGAGCAGGTGAGTTCAAGTAGAATGTCGCGTTTCACGTAGCCTGGCGCTATGCGCGCATCCCGATACTTTCTCGCAACGCTCAAGGAAGCCCCTTCCGACGCCGAGTTGGTCAGCCACAAGCTCATGGTCCGGGCGGGGCTGATTCGCCGGCTTGCCGGGGGTATCTACACCTGGATGCCGCTTGGCCTGCGTATAGTGCGAAAGGTCGAGGCAATCGTGCGCGAGGAGATGAATCGCGCCGGAGCGCTCGAGGTTTTCATGCCCGCGGTGCAGCCCGCCGAGCTGTGGCAGGAATCCGGGCGCTGGCAGAAGTACGGACCGGAGCTGCTCCGCCTCAAAGATCGACACGACCGGGATTTTTGCGTGGGACCGACGCACGAGGAAGTCATTACCGACGTGGCACGACGGGAGATCCGCAGCTATCGGCAGCTGCCCGTTCATTTCTACCAGATACAGACCAAGTTCAGAGACGAGATCCGGCCCCGATTCGGCGTCATGCGCGGGCGCGAATTCACGATGAAAGACGGCTATTCCTTCCACGCCGACTACGCCGACCTGCAGCGCGAATACCGTAACATGTACGACACCTATACCCGGATATTCACGCGCCTCGGCTTGAAATTCCGCGCTGTATCCGCCGATCCGGGGGCGATCGGCGGTACCGGGTCGCAGGAGTTCCACGTACTCGCCGACTCCGGGGAGGACGCCATCGCCTATTGCCCGGGCTCCGACTACGCTGCGAACGTCGAGCTCGCGGAGGCGCTGGCTCCCGCTGCACCGCGAAACGCGCCGGCCGAGACGATGAAGAAGGTGCCGACCCCCGGAAAGACCCGGTGCGAGGACGTCGCTGCGCTGCTGGGCCTGCCTCTCGAGAGGACGGTCAAGGCCATTGCGGTCATGCATGACACCGAATTCTTCCTGCTGCTGCTTCGCGGCGACCACTCGCTGAACGAAATCAAGGTGCAGAAGATCCCCGGGCTCGACCCGTTCCGTTTCGCAAGCGAAGGGGAAATCGAGCGGAATCTCGGCTGCAAGGCGGGATACATAGGTCCGGTCGGCATACGCGAGGGGGTCCGGGTCGTCGCCGACCGCACGGTCGCCGCAATGAGCGATTTTGTCTGCGGCGCGAACGAAGAAGGTTTCCACCTCGCCGGGGTCAACTTCGGCAGGGACTGCGCCGAGCCTTTTCAGGTGGCGGATATCCGCAAGGTGACGGCCCGGGACCCCAGCCCGGACGGGAAGGGGCCGCTCGAGATCGTGCGCGGTATCGAGGTCGGCCACATCTTCCAGCTGCGCACGAAGTACTCGGAATCGATGAAAGCGACTTTTCTCGACGAGTCGGGCGGAAGCCGCCCCTTCGAGATGGGTTGCTACGGGATCGGCGTCACCCGCATCGTGGGCGCCGCGATCGAGCAGAACCACGACGAGCGCGGCATCATCTTCCCGGAACCGATCGCGCCCTTCCATGTGGCACTGGTTCCCATCGGCTACGGCAAGAATGCCGCCGTGCGCGGGGCGGCCGACTCGCTCTATCGCGAGCTCACGGATTCCGGCTACGAAGTCCTGCTCGACGATCGCGACGAGCGCCCGGGCGTGATGTTCGCGGATATGGAACTGATCGGTATTCCGCACCGCATTGTCATCGGCGAGCGGGGGCTCAAGGACAAAGTAGTCGAGTACCAGAGCCGGCGGGACAAGGAAAGCCGGAGGATTCCCATCGATCAGGCTCTTTCACCGCTGCAAGCCAAGTCATGAGACAGCGGGCGGCCGCGCTCGCGCTGAGTTTCACCTTTTCCCCGATGGCTTATGCGGGCGCGCAAATCTACGAGCCGCTGGCGGTAGAGGTCCGCGCGGGGCTGCAGGCATCGATTGCCGACAAGCCGGCGCAGCACGCCTTCAAGAATTCCGGGGCCGCGGTCGACTGGCTCACGGAGATGTCGCAGCGCCTGGAACCGAGAATACCCAACTTCGAATCGCGGGTGCAATTCCTGCGTACGGTGCACTTTGAGGCGATCCGTGCGAGGGTAGACCCGCAGCTGGTGCTGGCGGTAATCCAGGTCGAGAGCAACTTCCGGAAGTACGCGGTTTCGCCCTCCGGCGCCCGGGGCTACATGCAGGTCATGCCGTTCTGGGTGGGGTTGATCGGCCGGCCGGGCGACAACCTCTTCAGCCTGCGCAACAACCTGCGCTACGGCTGCGTCATCCTCAAGTACTACATCGACGCGGAGAAAGGAAACCTGCAGCGCGCGCTGGCGCGCTACAACGGCTCACTGGGCAGGTCCGACTATCCCAACCTGGTGATCGGAGCCTGGCGCAGTACCTGGCACTACCAGGGCAGACTGACCTACCTGCCCGACGCTGCGCGGGGAAGCACGTAGGGTCCGCCGGTCAGGCGGGAAACACCGTCGCGATCGTCGCCTGAATGGCCTGCGCCGCCGCGCGCGGGTCGGGAGCCTGTCGGATGGGCCTGCCTACGACGATATAGTCGGCTCCGTTGGCGAACGCCTGCGCCACGTCGACCGTGCGCTTCTGATCGTCGCTCAGGCGGTTTTCCACGGGGCGGATTCCCGGCGTCACCACCAGGAGCCGATCGCCCAGCTCTCGCTTCAGTGCCGGGGCTTCCATTCCGGATGAAATCACGCCGTCGCACCCGGCCTCGAGCGCTCGCCGCGCGCGCGACAGCACCAGCTTCTCGATATCGCAGCTGAAGCCCAGATCGTCCAAGTCGCCCTGGTCCAGGCTGGTCAACGCGGTAACGGCAAGGATCTTCACCTCGCCTTTCGCCTCGCCGGCCGCCCTGAGCATCGCCTGGTTGCCGTGCACGGTCGCGAAAGTGACGCCTCGGTTGCGGAGGCCTCGTACCGCAGCCGCGACGGTCTCGGGGATATCGAAGAATTTCAAGTCGGCGAAGACCTTGTTCCCCCTTTTCGCCAGCCAGTCGATTAACTCGAACACGCCGCCCGCCATGAACAGCTCCAGCCCCACCTTGTAGAAGCGGACGCTGTCCCCCAAACGCTGCACCAGGGCTTTCCCCTGCTCGGTGTCCCCGACGTCGAGGGCCGCGATCAGGCGCTCCTCCCGGGGGATGCCCTTCGGAGCCCGGGCACTCAAGCCGTCTCTCCTTCAAGCAGGCGCCCGAGCGGAAGGCTCAGCGCTTCGTCCCTGCGGGCCGCAAATTGCGTCATGAGGTGGTCCAGGGCTTCGCTCTGCGCCCTGCCCGGCAACAGCCTGCCCTCCGGCGCGAACTCCCGATACACCTCGGTCAGCAGGAGCCGGTCCTTGTCGCACACCATCGCATACCTCTCTCCGCTCGACCTCGCGACCCAGCCGTGCGCAGCCATGCGCTCGAGCAGTTGCTCGGCCTGGTCGACCGTGAGCGACGTGCCTCTGGCGATCTTTCTCAGGTCGAGAACCTCCGGCCCCCGTTGCGCCCGAGCCAGGACCATGAGGGTCGCCAGCGCGTCGCGGAAGCCCGCGCCCGAAGCGCGCTCGGTCGCCTCGCCCAGTACCGCGTAATCGGGCGCGAGGGCGGCAATCAGCGCGCCGATCACGATCACCACCCACGAAAGGTATATCCACAACAGAAAGACCGGGATGACCGCGAATGCGCCGTAGACCAGCGTGTAGGTCGGGATCTGAGCGACATAAGAGGCGAAGCTCCGTTTCATGATCTCGAATACGAAAGCGGCAACCAGACCTCCAGCCAAGGCGTGGCGCGCCTTGACCGCGCGGTTCGGCACGACGTGGTAGAGCAGCGTGAACGCCGCCCAGGTCAGCACAAAAGGGACAAACCACAGAATGGCCGTACCCGCGAGGGGCGTATCACGGGTAAGGCCCAGAGAGGCACCGACCAGATAAGAAGTGAGGGAAAGGCTCGCCCCGATCAGTACCGGACCCAGGGTAAGTGCCGCCCAGTAGACCAGGATGCGCTGCGCTACGGGTCGCGGGCGCGAAACCCGCCAGATTGAATTGAACGCGTGCTCGATGGTGAACATCATCATGAACGCCGTCACGGCGAGGAACGCCGTGCCGAATGCGGTCAAGCGCCCGGCCCGGCCCGTGAACTGCTCGATGTACCCGCTCACCACCTTGCCCGCCGTTTCCGGCAGCATGTTGGCGAGCAGGAACGCGCGGATCTGCTCTCCGAGTCCCGAGAAGACAGGGAACGCGGACAGGAGCGTGAGCATGATGGTGACGAGCGGCACGAGCGCGAGCAGGGTCGTGAACGTCAGGCTCGACGCGATCTGCAGGCAACGGTCCTGGTTGAAGCGGCGGGACAGGTGCGCGAGAAACCGGCCGAGCTGTCGCAGCTTCGAGCTCATGGGGCGCATTCTACGAGAACGCGCACGCGGATAGGATTCAGCGTTGCGGGTTGATCCTCTGCATCTTGTCCTGAAGCCTGTTCAGGGCGTTGACGTAAGCTTTCGCCGACGCCACGACGATATCCGTATCGGACCCCACTCCGTTGACGACCCTCCCGCCCTTCGCGAGCCGCACCGTAACCTCTCCTTGTGACTCGGTGCCCTGCGTGACCGCGTTCACCGAGTACAGCTGGAGCTCCGCGCCGCTGGCCGCCAGGCTCTCGATCGCTTTGAAGGTCGCGTCCACCGGACCATCCCCTTCGGACGCGGCAGGATGCTCCGATCCCGCCTCGGCCAGAACGACGCTTGCCCGAGGGCGCTTGCTGGTGCCGCTCTCCTGCTGCAGAGATACGAGCTTCCAGCGCTCCGCTGCCATGGCGTCGGCCTCGTCGGACACCAGCGCCTGGAGGTCTTCGTCGAAAATCTCGTGCTTCTTGTCGGCGAGCTCCTTGAATCGCTGAAAGGCCTTGTTATAGGCCTCGTCCGACTCCAGGTCGATACCGAGCTCCTTGAGCCGTTGCTTGAAGGCGCTGCGCCCGGAGTGCTTGCCGAGCACCAGCTTGTTCGCCGCCCAGCCCACGTCCTGCGCGCGCATGATCTCGTAGGTTTCCCGGCTCTTTAGCACTCCGTCCTGGTGAATGCCGGCTTCGTGCGCAAACGCGTTCGCGCCGACGATCGCCTTGTTGGGCTGCACCGGAAAGCCGGTGATCCCCGAGACCAGGCGACTCGCCGGAACGATCTGGGTGCTGTCCAGGCGCGTGTCGCAGGGGAACACGTCCTGCCGCGTGCGCACGGCCATGACGATTTCCTCGAGGGAGGCGTTGCCGGCCCGCTCGCCGAGGCCGTTCACCGTGCACTCGACCTGACGCGCGCCGTTCATGACAGCGGCGAGGGAATTCGCCACCGCCAGCCCGAGATCGTTGTGGCAGTGCACCGACCAGACCGCCTTGTCGGAGTTCGGGACGCGCTCGCGCAGGCGAGCGATGAGAGACCCGAACTGCTCGGGCATGGTGTATCCCACGGTGTCGGGAATGTTGACGGTCTTCGCGCCCTCGCGGATCACCGCCTCGAGAATGCGGCACAGAAAATCGAACTCCGAGCGCCCTGCGTCCTCCGGCGAGAACTCGATATCGTCAGTGAACTTGCGCGCGAAGCGCACCGCGTTGACGGCCTCGGCGAAAACCTGGTCAGGAGTCATGCGCAACTTCTTCTCCATGTGGATCGGCGAGGTCGCTATGAACGTATGGATTCGTCCCTGCTTCGCCGGCTCGATCGCCTCCGCCGCACGCTTGATGTCGCGGTCATTCGCGCGGGCGAGGGAGCACACCGTGCTGTCCTTGACGATGCCCGCCACGGCGCGCACCGCCTCGAAGTCCCCGGGGCTGGAGGCTGCAAAGCCGGCTTCGATCACGTCCACTCGCATGCGCTCGAGCTGCCGCGCGATCCGCAATTTCTCCTCCTTGGTCATGGATGCGCCGGGGCTCTGTTCGCCGTCGCGCATAGTGGTGTCGAATATGATCAATTGTTCCTTCATGGTCGTGCTCCGTGTCAAATAACTTGCACTGAGGCTTGCAATGACTTCGCCGCACCTGCGGGTGCTGCGACCGGGTACTGCCGAATGGGATTGGAGTATTTAGCGCGCGAGGCGCAGCAGCAGGCCCGCAAGAAGCAGGCTGCCGAGGTGAAGCTTCAACGCTGTGCTGGTGTGGTGCACGCGCGGAATATAGCGGGTTTGATCCCTTACTGCAACTGGGGGGGCGGCTTGGCGGGCCGGCGCTTCTTCCAGACCCAGTAGACGTAGCCGGACAGGCCATAAGCCACGAACAGCAGAAACAGCACGATCGGGGGATCGAACGAAATCAGCACAAAGCCGAGGACGACCAGGAAGATCACGGTGAAAGGCACAGAACGCCGTAGGTTGATGTCCTTGAAGCTGTAGAAGGGGACATTGCTTACCATCGTGAGCCCGGCGTACAAGGTAATGAACGCCGCTACCCACGGCAGTCCGTAGTCGTCGACCGGGATCTTGTTGTCGCTCGCGAGCCACAGAAATCCGGCCACCAGAGCCGCAGCAGCGGGGCTGGGCAGCCCCTGAAAGAAACGCTTGTCCACTACCTCGATATTGGTGTTGAAGCGGGCGAGGCGGAGCGCCGCGCCGGCGCAGTAGACGAAGGCTGCAATCCACCCGAAGCGCCCCAAGTCCTTGAGGGCCCACTCGTAGATGCACAGAGCCGGAGCTGCGCCGAAGCACACCATGTCGGACAACGAGTCGTACTCAGCACCGAAGGCGCTCTGGGTGCGCGTGAGGCGCGCGACGCGACCGTCCAGGGTATCGAGGACCATCGCGACAAAGATCGCGACGGCAGCGTTGTCGAATCGTTGGTTCATCGCCATCACGATGGCGTAGAAGCCGGCGAAAAGCGCCGCGGTCGTGAAGATATTGGGCAGCAGGTAGATCCCGCGGCGGCGGATCTCGGTGTTCAGCAGGGGCTTGCGGAATTCGGGCTCAACCATGATTCGACAGCGTGGCAATCACTGAGCTGCTTGCGTAGACCTTGTCTCCGAGCGCAGCGACCGGCCTCGCGCTCTTGGGCACGTAGATATCGACGCGAGAGCCGAAGCGAATGAAACCGAACCTCTGCCCCCTCGCGAGCGCGTCGCCTTCGCCGACGTAGCAGAGTATGCGCCTCGCAATCAGGCCCGCGACCTGCACGCAGGTGACGTCGGCACCCGCCTCGGTCCGCAGCCAAAGCGCATTGCGCTCGTTCTCCTCCGAGGCCTTGTCGAGGGCGGCATTGACGAACCTTCCGGGGTTGTACCAGCGCTTCTGCACCCGGCCGTCTACCGGCGAGCGGTTGGAATGGACGTTGAACACGTTCATGAACACGCTGATCTTGATCGCGTCGCGGTCGAGGTACGGATCCCGCGCCTGCCCGACCGCCACGATGCGGCCGTCCGCAGGCGAGACCACGGTGCGCGCGTCCCCCGGAACCTTTCTCGCGGGATCGCGAAAGAACTGCAGCACGAACAGCGCCGCCGCCCAGAGCGGAGCAGACCACCATCCCGCGAACCAAGTCACGACGGCCGCGGCTGCGATCGCCGCCGCCAGAAAGGGCCAACCTTCCCGGGCGATGATGGGGTGAGGGTAGCTCGCGTTCATTCCACGGAAGCTAGTTCCTGCTCGTATCGACGAGCTTGTTCTTCTTGATCCAGGGCATCATCGCCCTGAGCTTTTCCCCGACGACCTCGATCGGATGCTCTGCGGTCATGCGGCGGCGCGACAGCAGGGTGGGCGCGCCGGCGCGGTTCTCGAGGATGAATTCCTTCGCGTACTCTCCCGACTGGATCCGGGCCAGGGCGGCGCGCATCGCGTTCTTCGTTTCCGCCGTGATGACCTTGGGGCCGGTGACGTATTCGCCGAATTCCGCGTTGTTCGAGATCGAGTAATTCATCGTACCGATTCCGCCCTCGTACATCAGATCGACGATCAGCTTGAGCTCGTGCAGGCACTCGAAGTAGGCCATCTCGGGTGCATATCCCGCCTCGGTGAGCACCTCGTATCCCGCCTTCACCAGCTCGACGCAGCCGCCGCAGAGCACCGTCTGCTCGCCGAACAGGTCCGTTTCCGTTTCTTCCTTGAAGGTCGTTTCGATCACGCCGGCGCGCGCCCCGCCGATCGCGGCCGCGTAGGACAAGGCGAGATCTCGGGCCTTCTTGCTCTGATCTCGGTGCACGGCGATCAGCATCGGCGTGCCGCCACCCTGGGCGTAGGTCGAGCGCACAGTGTGGCCCGGAGCCTTCGGAGCGATCATCACGACGTCGAGGTCCTCTCGCGGCTTGACCTGACCGTAGTGAATGTTGAAACCGTGAGCAAAACCGAGCGTCGCCCCTTTGCGTATGTTCGGCTCGACCTCGGCCGAGTACACGGCGGCGATGTGCTCATCGGGCATCAGCATCATGACGAAATCGGCGCCCTTCACGGCATCTGCGACATCCTTGACCGCCAGGCCGGCCTTCTTGGCCTTGTCCCAAGAGCCGCCGCCCTTTCGCAACCCTACCGTGACCTTGACACCGGAGTCGTTCAGGTTGAGTGCGTGGGCGTGTCCCTGCGAGCCGTAGCCCACGATGGTGACCTTCTTGCCCTTGACGAGCGAGAGGTCGGCGTCCTTATCGTAGTAAACTTTCATGTGTTCCCCTGGTTCTGAATTCCTGGCGGAGCTTGTATGCCTCAGACCTTCAGGATCCGCTCGCCGCGTCCGATCCCCGAGGCACCGGTTCTCACGGTCTCCATGATCGAAGTCGGCTCGATCGCCTGAATAAACGCGTCGAGCTTCGCGACGGTTCCGGTCAGTTCGATGGTATAGGTATTCTCGGTCACGTCGATGATGCGGCCCCGAAAGATGTCCGACAAGCGCTTCATTTCCTCGCGATCCTTGCCCGTAGCACGGACTTTGATGAGCATGAGCTCGCGCTCGATATGTGCCGCTTCCGAGAGGTCCACGACTTTCACCACCTCGATCAGCTTGTTGAGCTGCTTGGTGATCTGCTCGATGACGTCGTCGGACCCCGAGGTGACGATTGTCATGCGGGACAGCGACGGCTCTTCGGTCGGCGCCACGGTGAGAGTCTCAATGTTGTAGCCGCGTGCGGAGAACAGGCCCGCAACCCTGGAAAGCGCGCCCGGCTCGTTTTCGAGCATGATCGAAATGATGTGTCGCATCGGTCCCTCGCTGAGGCCGAACCCTCGGGTGTTCTACACCCTTCAGCGCGGTGCTCGTGGCACCGCCGGGCTCAGCTCCCTTCAGCTGTTGTTGATCAAACCCGATCGTGCGTCGGGCTCACGACCCCTATAGTTCCTCGGCAAGGATCATTTCCGTCAGGCCTTTGCCGCCCTGCACCATCGGATACACGTTCTCGGTCTGGTCGGTGATGAAATCCAGGAACACCAGCTCGTCCTTGCGCTTGAACGCATCGCGCAGCGCCGACTCGACGTCGGCGGGGTCCTTGATCTGTACGCCGCGGTGCCCGTAACTCTCGGCGAGCTTCACGAAATCCGGCAGCGCATCCATGTAGGACTCGGAGTAGCGGTTGCCGTGGAAGAACTGCTGCCACTGCCGCACCATCCCCATGTACTTGTTGTTGAGGTTGACGATCTTGATGGGCAGACGATATTGCTTGCAGGTGGAAAGCTCCTGTATGCACATCTGGATGCTCGCCTCCCCGGTGACGCAAGCCACGGTCGCGCCCGGATTGGCGAACTGCACACCCATCGCGGCGGGCAATCCGAATCCCATGGTCCCGAGCCCGCCAGAGTTGATCCAGCGGCGCGGCTTGTCGAACTTGTAGAACTGCGCCGCCCACATCTGGTGCTGGCCCACGTCGGAGGTCACGAAGGCTTCGCCTTTGGTGACTTCGTAGAGCCTTTCGAGCACGAACTGCGGCTTGATGATCTTGCTCTTCTTGTCGTATTTCAGGCAGTCCTTGGATTTCCACAGCCCGATCTGGGACCACCACGCGCTGAGCGCCTTCTGGTCCGGCTTGTAGCTCGCCGCCTCCAGCTGGCGGATCAATTCCTCGATGACGTCGGATACGTTACCGACGATCGGCACATCCACCTTTACCCGCTTCGAGATAGAAGACGGGTCGATGTCGATGTGGATGATCTTGCGCTGAACCCGGCCGAAGTCCTGCGGGTCGCCGATAACCCGGTCGTCGAAGCGCGCTCCCACGGCGAGGAGCACGTCGCAGTTCTGCATCGCCATGTTTGCTTCGTACGTGCCATGCATCCCGAGCATGCCCAGGAACAGAGGGTCCGTCGCGGGGTAGCCGCCCAGCCCCATGAGCGTGTTGGTGCACGGAAATCCAAGCATCTTCACGAGCTTGGTCAGCTGCTTGGACGCATCCGAGAGGATCACGCCACCGCCGGTGTAGACCATGGGGCGCTTGGCCTCGGTGAGCAGCTGCACGGCTTTCTTGATCTGACCCGGATGTCCCTTCACGACCGGATTGTAGGAGCGCATCGTCACGGCTTCCGGGTACTCGAAGTGGAACTTCGCCGTCGTGACGTCCTTGGGAATGTCGACGAGCACCGGGCCGGGCCTTCCGGTCTTCGCGAGGTAAAACGCCTTCTTGATCGTAACCGCGAGGTCCTTGACGTCCTTCACCAGGAAATTGTGCTTCACGCAGGGCCGCGTGATCCCCACCGTATCGCACTCCTGAAACGCGTCCAGTCCTATTGCGTGTGTCGGCACCTGCCCCGTGATGATCACCATCGGGATCGAATCCATGTACGCGGTGGCAATTCCCGTCACCGCGTTGGTGACGCCGGGTCCTGAAGTCACCAGTGCCACGCCGACCTTGTTGCTCGAGCGCGAGTAGCCGTCGGCGGCGTGAGTCGCGCCCTGCTCGTGCCGCACTAGGACATGCTTGACCTTGTCCTGCTTGAATAGCTCGTCGTAGATGAACAGTACTGCCCCTCCGGGGTAGCCGAAAACGTACTCGACTCCTTCGGCTTGGAGCGACCTGACGACAATCTCCGCACCCGTCAATTCCATGCGCATTCCGAGCCAACTCAGTGAAGGCTTTAGAGCGTAATTGGTGACACTTGATTGGTCAAGTTTTCCCTTATATATCCCGGCTTTTGATACCATCGGGCAGCCACGGTCCGGTCATCCCGGGACCGACAAAAAAGGAAGCTCCCTGGCCTCCTCAAACGAACTTGCCGAGTTTCTCGCGAGCGTGGAACGGCGGGCGTACAAGCAGGCGCTGTTCGCCGTCCGGGATTCCGAGAGCGCTCTCGACATCGTGCAGGACGCCATGCTCAAGCTGGCGGAAAAATATGGCGCCAAGCCGGCAGCGGAGCTGCCCATGCTGTTCCAGCGTATCCTGCAGAACACCATACGCGACTTCTATCGCCGGCAGAAAGTCCGATCGTTGTGGGTTACGCTGTTCTCCTCCCTTTCCGCGGGAAGGGAGGACGATGACTCCGATCCGCTTGAGACGCTCGCCGTTGCAGACCCCTCCGGATTGGGCGGAGGTCCGGCGGATCGTCTGGAGCAGTCTCAAGTGGTTGAAATAATTGAGAAAGAGCTGCAAGATCTGCCGGCTCGTCAACGGCAGGCGTTTTTGCTGCGTTACTGGGAGGAGTTGGACGTTGCCGAGACGGCAGCCGTCATGGGCTGTTCGGAAGGCAGCGTCAAAACCCATTGCTCCCGCGCAGCGCATGCACTGGCAGCAGCCCTGAGAGCAAGGGGGATCGAGCTATGAACGAACAGCAGACCGCGCATCGCATCAAGCAGCTCCTTAACCGGGGGCTCGATCTGGACGCCGGCAAGCTCGCCCGCCTGAAGGCGGCACGCGAGCAGGCCTTGGCGCGCCGGCGCATCGCCTCGCCGGTATTCGTGCCGGCTTGGGCCGACAGGGCAATCGGTCGGATCGGCGGCCCCTTTTCCCTCGTTCCGCGGATGCTGCTGCCGATGGCCGTGCTGATCCTCGGGCTGATTGCCATCAACCAGTGGCGGGATTCGCAGACTGCAGCGGAGATCGAGGAAATCGACGCCGCGGTTCTGACCGGGGACTTGCCTTTGGACGCCTATCTCGACAAGGGATTCGATGCATGGCTAAAGCGCGCCTCGCACTAGCCCTTTGGCTCTGCCTCTCCCTCCCTGTTCTCGCCGCCGCACCCAAGAAGCCCCCCACGTGGGCTGAGTTGACGCGGGAGCAGCAGCAGGTGCTTGCGCCCCTCGCGTCCGACTGGGACAAGCTCGAGCCGGAGCGCAAGACGAAGTGGCTCGGCATCGCCAAGCGATATCCGAAGATGAAGCCCGCCCAGCAGGCGAACGTGCAAAGGCGCATGCAAGCCTGGATCAAGCTCACGCCGGAGGAGCGGCGAGCGGCGCGCGAGAGCTACAAGAAGATCGAGAAGCTGCCGCAGGCGAAGAAGGACGACCTGAAGCAGAAATGGGAGGAATACAACCGCCTGCCGGAGCAGGAGCGGCGCAAGTTGGGCAGCGCCCCGCGCAAGCCCCCAGCGGCTCCGGGCGCCCCCAAGTCGCCCAGCGAGCCTGCATCCTTGCCCACCGCCTCCCCTGCATCGCCCGAGGTCTCTCCCGCGACCGCGCCGGCCCCCGCCACAAGCTCGGCAAGCCAGTAGCCGCCCCAGGCGATGGAGCCGGGCGCTCGTCCCTCTCCGGGCCCAACCTTGCCGGGTATTGGCAGACGATTTCTGTCTATCCTGTACGAGGCCCTGCTTGCATTCGCAATCGCATTTCCTGCCGGCATCGCGTTCTATGGCGCAGCCCAGGAACGCCTCGTCGGGGCGACGCGGCTGCTGTTCCAGATCTATCTATTCCTGGTCCTGGGAATCTATTTCATCGCTTGCTGGAGCCGCGGGGGGCGGACGTTGCCGATGCAGACGTGGGGGATGAAGATCGTGCGGCGCGACGGCGCTCCCGTCGGGGTGGGTCGCGCGGCCTGCCGCTATGCCCTCGCGTGGTTGTCGCTGCTATTGCTCGGCACCGGCTTCCTCTGGGCCTGGGTCGACCGCGATCGACAGTTCCTGCACGACAGGCTGGCCGGAACCCGCATCGTCTCGACCGGCGATGCGGGGGTCAAGGGCTAGGCCCTGCGCTCTATCGGCGTTCCGCCCACCACATCATCAGCATCGCTGCCGTGAGGAAAAGCACGCTGGGCAGAACGGCGGCAAGAAAGGGCTGCCAGTTCTGAAGCAAGCCCAAGTGCGAGAAGAGGCTGTTCAGGAAGTGGAAGAAGACCCCCAGCATGATCCCGGCGAACACCTTCATCCCCAAGCCTCCCGCACGAACGTGAACGTAGGCAAAGGGCAGCGCGAGAGCCATCATGACCAGAGACACGAACGGATACATGAGCTTCTTCCACATCGCGATCTCATAGCGCTCGGCCTTCTGCCTGTTCTCGGTCAAATGACGCGAGTACTGATACAGGTTCCAGGCTGACATGCGGTCGGGCACGATGAACAAGACCGCGAGGATGTCCGGAGTGAGAACCGAGCCCCAGTCCATCTCCGCCACGCGCTGGACGCTGCTCCCTCCTGAAGTGAAGACGGTGTTGACGATATCGCGCAGGCGCCACACGTTCTTCCCGAGATACTGCCCGTGTTTCGCGAAACTTATCGACTTCAGGCGATATTGATCGTCGAACTCGAATACCCGAATGTCGGACAAACTCGTGTCCGGCTGCACCTCGCGTACGTTGACGAACCTCCGCTCGTCCTTGACCCATAGGCCGGTGTGGAATTCGCTCGCCACTATCGAGCTCGTCGCCGAGAGCTTGAGCTGCTTCGCAGCCTTCTCTGAAATGGGGGCGATCAGCTCTCCGAATATCAGCGTAGCGACCGCAAATACGACGCCTATGCGAAGCAGAGTGCTCATTGCGCGCAATGGTGCCAGCCCGGAAGTGCGCATCACGGTGTATTCCGAGTTGGAAGCGAGATGCGAGAGCGTATACAGCGTCCCGATCAGGACCGCCAATGGAAACAGCTCGTAGACATGGCTCGGAACAGTCAGCGCGACGTAGGCAAGAGCGTGCTGCAGTCGGTATCCGCCCTTGCCGAGATCGGTCAACTCCCCGATCAAGTCGAAAAAGGCGAACAAGGCGAGGAACGCGGCGAATACGAACAGTGTCGCCGCGTAAATCTCCCGCGCGAGATAGGTCCGCAAGGTATCCATGTCAGCGCCTTCTGCCCAGCAGCGAACCGACTCGGATGCGCCGGTAGAACATGACCCCGAGAACCCCCAGCATGCCGGCGTGAACCACCCACCACCCGATGCCGAAGCCGACTCGGCCGGAAGAGACCCATGCCTGGACGATGCTGAGCACGTTCGCGTAGACCATGTAAGTGAAAAGCGCGAACAGGAGGTTCACCGAGCGGCCGGCCCTCGGATTGACGAAGGACAGGGGAATCGCGAGCAGGGCCAGTATGAGCGCGGAAATCGGCAAACCGACGCGCCAGAGCAATTCGGCCAGACGAGCGTTGGTCGGTGTCAGGATCAGTCCAAATGTCGACATGGCCTTGGTCGAGGTTTCTTCCGGCTGTGTTTCCCGCGGCTCGACTCTCATGGCGTAGCGCTCGAAATTCATGATCTTGAAATCGAGATTCCCGGGAACGCCTTCATAGTGACGCCCGTCCAGGAGGACGACCATGCGATCTCCATTCGTGGCCGACTCCCGGTATCCACGCCTGCTGACAGTGATGCCCAGCTTGCCCTCTTTCATCTGGGCAATGAAAACGTTCTGCACGTTGGTCTCGTCGCCAGCGACTCCCTCCACGAAGAAGACCCGGTCAACCCCAGGGGCCTCGAGGAAGACTCCGGGTGCAACGCGCGAGACTTCGTCTCTCACCTTCATCTGATGTCTGTACTCCTCGGCCTTGCTGATTGCCCAGGGCGACAGGAACAGCGACAGCACGGCAACAAGAGCGACCAGTGGTGCGGAGAACAAGAGTACCGGGCGTATCCATGAAAGAAGCGAGAGCCCTGAGCTGAACCAGATCACCATCTCCGATTCTCTGTAGCTGCGCGAGAGAGTCATCAGGATCGTGATAAACAGCGTCAACGAGAGGAGTATCGGCAGATAGTTGAGCGCGGAGAACGCCAACAGCGCGGCCACACCTGCGGAGAGGATGTTTCCGACAGCCGCCTGGCCAAGCAAACGTATCAGCTGCGTCGTCAGCGTGATGGCGAACAGGGCCGAAAAAACCGCGAGAGCGAGATTCCCGAATTCACGCAGCAAGGCGCGCTGAAAAATCATAGTTCCGGGGCGGCGAAGCAGCTCGAAAATGAGCCGAGAGACGGCGCGTCGCTTTGACTTCGGCGAAGCAAACCGGAGATAATCCTCACACTTTTGCCTGAGTCACGGCCGAATGGAATTTAACACAAAAATCGCGGCACCGGAGAGGCAAGCGACCGCGTGCGTCGTCGCCGGCGTGTTCGAATCGCGCAAGCTCTCCTCCGCGGCCGCAGCGCTCGACAGGGCCGCGCGCGGCCAGTTGCGCGAGATACTCCGCTCCGGAGACATGGACGGCAAAGCGGGGACCACGCGCATGTTGTATCACGTGCCCGGCGTCGCCGCGCAGCGCGTCCTTCTCGTAGGACTCGGCAACGAGAAGGCGTTCGGCGAGAAACAGTATCGGGACTGCGCGCGCGCCGCGCTCTCGGCGATTCGCGACACCGGGACCAGCGATGTTTGCCTCTATCTTTCCGAGCTGCAGGTGACTGGCCGCGATTCCGCATGGAAGGCGCGCCAGCTCGTGCTTGCTGCGGCCGACGTAGCCTATCGCTTCGATCAAATGAAGAGCAAGAAGGCGGAAGGGCGCGCGCTTGCCCGGGTGTCCGTCGCGGCGTCACAGAAGCACGACGCTCCCGCTCTGCAGCGCGGCGTGGCCGAGGGAAGCGCCATCGCAGCCGGGATGTCTCTCACCCGGGATCTCGGAAACCTTCCCGGGAACGTGTGCACTCCCGCATACCTCGCGGAAAGCGCCGCGAGGCTCGGGCGCGAATGGAAGCTGGCGGTCGAAGTGCTCGAGAAAAGAGACATGGAAAAGCTCGGCATGGGCTCCCTGCTGTCTGTGACGAAGGGATCGCATCAGCCCCCCAAGTTCGTGATCCTGCGCTACTGGGGCACGGGCAAGAAGGAGCGACCCGTCGTGCTCGTGGGAAAGGGGATCACGTTCGATACCGGCGGTATTTCCCTGAAGCCGGCAGCCGAAATGGACGAGATGAAGTTCGACATGTGCGGCGCCGCGAGCGTTCTGGGAACGCTGCGCGCGGTGGCCGAGCTCAGGCTCAAGCTCAACGTGGTCGGGCTGGTGCCGACGTGCGAGAACATGCCCGGGGGCGCGGCCACCAAGCCGGGGGATGTCGTAACCAGCATGTCGGGCCAGACCGTCGAGATCCTCAACACGGATGCCGAGGGGCGCCTCATCCTGGCCGACGCGCTGAGCTACGCCGAGCGCTTCGAGCCTCAGGCGGTGGTCGATATCGCCACGCTCACCGGTGCCTGCGTCATCGCGCTCGGTCATGTGTGCTCGGGTTTGTTCGCCAACAGAGACAAGCTCGCCCAGGAGCTGCAATCGGCAGGAGCGGAGTCGTGGGACCGCGTATGGCAGCTGCCGCTATGGGACGACTACCAGGAGCAGCTCAAGAGCAACTTCGCCGATTTCGCGAACATCGGCGGGCGCCCCGCAGGCAGCGTCACGGCTGCGTGTTTTCTGTCGAAGTTCACCCGCAAGTACGACTGGGCGCACCTGGACATCGCCGGGACGGCGTGGAGGTCGGGCAAGGAAAAGGGTGCGACGGGCAGACCCGTTCCTCTGCTGACGACTTTCCTCATGAAGCGCGCCAAGGGATAAGCTCAGGGAGAAGGCTATATATCCACCGTGTCCCCGGCACCAGCCCATTGCTCATGACGCGCATCGACTTCTATTCCAACGCGGAATCCAAGCTTCAGGTCGCCTGCCAGGTCGTCGCCAAGGCGGTCCGCGAGCAAATGCCGGTCCTGGTCTACGCGCCTGACCAGAACACGGCTCGCAGCTTCGACAAGCTGCTGTGGACTTATCAGGCGATTGGTTTCGTACCCCATTGTCTCGCCGGCGACGCGCTCGCCGCAGAGACCCCGGTGGTCATCGCGTTCGATGACTCCGAGGCCGCCCACCACCGAGTCATCCTCAATCTTCACCTGGAGTCGCCGCCGGCCTTCAGCCGTTTCGAAAGGCTGGTCGAGATCGTCGGCATGGACGACGACGATCGGCAGCGCGCCCGCAGCCGCTTCCGCTTCTACCGCGACCGCGGCTACGAGATACACCATCACGACCTGGCGAAATCGACCCCATGAGCGAGCCGGAAGACCTGCTGGGAAAGGCCGATGCGTTCCTCAAGCGCTACCACCCGTCGAGCGCCCCAGGCAGGCACGACGTTCCGGTTCTCACCGAGGTCATCGAGGAAGGCCGTGAAGCCCCACCGGGTCCGCCTGCGGCGGCAGCCCAGAATGCCGCAACCAGGCCCGATGTTGCAGAGATGGAGCAAAGACTGAAGCAGAGCATCCTCGATGCCGTCGCGTCGTACGTAACAAAATCGGTCGAGGAGCCCCTCAGGGCGCACCTGGAGGCTCACCTTCAGACCGCGCTCGCCGCCCTCAGCGCCCAGCTCAAGTCCGATCTGGAAACGCTCATCCGCGAGACCGTCGCCCGCGCCGTCGCCGCAGAGATCACTCGCCTGCGGGGACCTTCGCGGGGCAGCTGAAGCTATAATCCCTCAGAGCGCGTCGAACCGGGCTCCTGCAGTGAGCACCGCTCGGCGCGTTTTTTCGTTCTGACCGCAAATGGAACTCGCAAAGAGCTTTGACCCGCACGAGGTCGAGAGGCGTTGGTATCCCATCTGGGAATCCCGCGGCTATTTCGCGCATTCCTCCGTTTCCGGCAAACGGCCGTACTGCATCCAGCTGCCGCCGCCGAACGTCACCGGCACTCTGCACATGGGACACGCGTTCCAGCAGACCCTCATGGACGCTCTGATCCGGTATCACAGGATGCGCGGCTTCGACGTGAACTGGGTGGTGGGCACCGACCACGCCGGGATTGCCACGCAGATCGTGGTCGAGCGCCAGCTCGATGCCGAAAGCAAGAACCGCAGGGACCTCGGCCGCGAGGCGTTCGTCAGGCGCGTATGGGACTGGAAGCAGCAGTCGGGCTCGACCATCACGCGCCAGATGCGCCGCCTCGGAGCGTCGGCCAACTGGGGCTTCGCCGATTCCGAAGGACAGAATGCCGGCTACTTCACCATGGACGAGCGCATGTCGCGCGCCGTCGTGGAGGTGTTCGTGCGCCTGCACGAGCAGGGGCTGATCTACCGCGGCAAGCGCCTGGTCAACTGGGACCCGGTGCTGGGCACCGCCGTGTCCGACCTCGAGGTGGACAGCGAGGAGGAAAACGGGAAGATCTGGGAGATCCGCTATCCCCTCGAGGACGGCAGCGGCTCGCTGGTCGTCGCCACCACGCGCCCGGAAACCATGCTCGGCGATGCGGCCGTCGCGGTGAATCCGAAGGACGAGCGTTACGCCAAACTCGTGGGCGCGCGCGCGAAGCTGCCTCTCACCGAGCGCACCCTCCCCGTCATCGAGGATGAATACGTCGATCCGGAGTTCGGCACCGGCTGCGTGAAGATCACGCCGGCGCACGATTTCAACGACTACAGCGTCGGCCAGCGCCACAAGCTGCCGCAGATCGCCGTCATGGGTTTGGACGGCAAGATCAACGAAAACGCTCCGCAGGCCTATCGCGGCCTTGACCGCTTCGAAGCGCGCAAGAGGATCATCGCCGACCTCAAATCGCAGAACCTGCTCGTCTCCGAGAAACCCTACAAGCTGCGCGTACCGCGCTCCGGCCGCACCGGCGTGATCGTCGAGCCCATGCTCACCGACCAGTGGTTCGTGAAGATGGAAGGCTTTGCGAAGCGCGGCCTGGATGCGGTCGCGAGGGACGACGTGAAGTTCTTCCCCGAACATTGGACCAGCACCTACAACCAATGGCTCGAGAAAATCCAGGATTGGTGCATCTCACGCCAGCTGTGGTGGGGCCATCAGATCCCGGCCTGGTACGACGGCGAGGGCAACATCTACGTTGCGCGCAGCGAGGAGGACGCGAAGCGGCAAGCCGCGGCGAAAGGCCGGCGCGTCGCGCTGAAGCGCGACGAAGATGTGCTCGACACCTGGTTCTCCTCGGCTCTCGTTCCGTTCACCTCCCTCGGCTGGCCGGAGAAAACTCCCGACCTGGAGCGCTTCCTGCCTTCCAACGTACTCGTCACCGGCAACGACATCATCTTCTTCTGGGTCGCGCGGATGATCATGATGACGCTGCACTTCACCGACAAGGCGCCCTTCCGCCACGTCTACATCAACGCCATCGTGCGCGACGCCGAAGGCGAGAAGATGTCGAAATCCAAGGGCAACACCATCGACCCGCTCGACCTGATCGATGGCATTTCCTTCGATGCACTAGTACAGAAATCGACTGTTGGGCTGCTGAAGGGCGAGCACAAAGAACGGATCGAGAAGTACGTGAAGAGCCACTACCCCCAGGGCATTCCCGCCTTCGGCGCTGATGCAGTGCGCTTCACCTTCGCCTCCCTCGCGAGCTTTGCCATCACCCTCAACTTCGACCTCAACCGCTGCGAGGGCTACCGCAACTTCTGCAACAAGCTGTGGAACGCGACACGGTTCGTGCTGATGAATACCGAGGGTCAAGATTGCGGTCAGGACGACAAGGCTCCCGTTACCCTGTCTTACATCGATCGCTGGATCGTCAGTCTCCTTCAGCGGGCCGAAAGCGATGTCGAGACTGCATTCGCGGAATATCGATTCGACAATGCGGCGGCCGCGATATACCGCTTCGTCTGGGACGAATACTGCGACTGGTACGTCGAACTCGCGAAAGTGCAACTCAGATCGACTGATCCGCTGGTACTGCGCGGCACGCGAAGAACGCTTATTCGAGTCCTCGAAGCGACGCTGCGGCTGGCTCACCCGATCATTCCATTTATCACCGAGGATCTCTGGCAGTCCATCGCGCCGCTTGCGGGAAAATCCGGCGAAACCATCATGCTCGCGCCGTATCCACGAGCTCAACGCGAGAAGATCGACGAAGCGGCCGAGCGCGACATGGCGGTCCTGAAGCTCTGGACAGACAAGACCAGAAACCTGAGGAGCGAGAGCAACGTGCCGCCCTCGGAGAAGATCCGTTTTTACACGACGGAGTTCCCCGCGGTCTCCGATCGCACCACGACCACGAATGCGTTGACGTTCTTGGCGCGTCTCAGCTCGTTCGAGCAGGTGTCTTCACTTCCACAGTCCGATTCTCCGGTCGCGATCATCGACACCGCACACTTGATGGTTCAATTTCAGGTGGATGCCGCCACCGAGCGCGCTCGCCTGCAGAAAGAGATGTCACGCCTCGAGGGCGAGATCGCGAAGGCCAGCGCCAAACTTGCAAACCCAAGCTTCGCCGAGCGTGCGCCCGCCGCCGTGGTGGCTCAGGAGAAAGAACGCCTCGCGGCGTTCAGAGCGACCTTGGAGAAGCTCAAGCCTCAACTGGACAGGCTTAAGGCGTAAGGGCTCGGCCGCTCTCCCGTGATCCCCGCGCTGCGAGCCTTTCGCTCCACGAACTTTCGCATCTTCTACGCCGGGCAGGGGCTGGCCCTGCTCGGAAACTGGATGCAGAGCGTGGCGATGAGCTGGCTCGTGTATCGCGTGACCGGCTCGGCGCTGCTGCTCGGCGTCACCGCCGGCGCGCAGCAGCTGCCGGTGCTGTTTCTTTCGCCGATCGCAGGCGTCTGGGCCGACCGCGTCAACCGCCGCCGCCTGCTGGTGATGATCCAGTCGCTCGCCTTCGCGCAGGCCCTGACGCTCGCCGCGCTCACTTTCGCCGACGTGGTCCGCGTCCCCTTCTTGATCGGCCTCGCTCTGCTCCTAGGCATCATCACCGCGTTCGAGACGCCAACGAGACAGGCCTTTCTCCTGGAGCTGATCGACCACCGGGAAGACCTGCCGAATGCCATCGCGCTCCAGTCGATGCTGTTTCAGGCGGCGCGCTTCGTCGGACCCTCCGTCGCCGGATTGGTGCTAGCCCTGCTCGGCGAGGCGTGGTGCTTCCTGGCCAACGCTCTCTTCTATCTCGCCATCATCGGAACCTACGCTGCGGTGCGCGTGAAGCCGCGCGAACCGCCCCGGACCGGGGTGGAGTGGTGGCGCCAGCTCGCCTCCGGATTCGCCTACGCGTTCGGGTTCACCGGAACCCGGCGCCTGCTCCTGCTGCTCATGATGGTTGGGCTCTTCTCCGCGCCCTGGCAATCGCTGATGCCGATTTTCGCTGCAGAGACCTTCAGCGGCGACTCGCGGACGTTCGGCTTTCTGATCGGCGCGGTGGGCCTGGGAGCGGTAACGGGCACCTTCGTGCTTGCGGCGCGCAGCTCGGTGCGGGGCCTTGGCCGGGTTGTCGCTTCGACGACCGTGACGGCCGGTGCGGCGCTGATCGGCTTTTCCCTTTCGGAAACGCTATGGTTGTCGCTCGCTTTTCTCGCCCTTTTCGGGGCCGGGCTGGTCGTCACCGCGGCTTCGATCAACACGATCCTGCAGACGCTCGCGGAAGAGGACAAGCGAGCGAGGATCATCAGCATGTACGTCATGTGCTTCCTCGGGTTCGCGCCCATCGGCAATTTCATCGCGGGCGCGCTCGCGGAGTCTATCGGGGTCCACTGGACCCTGTTCTCATGCGGCGTCGTCGTCGCCGCGGCCGGGAGCGTATTCGCTCTGCGCTTGAAGAGCTGGGCGAGCGCCGTAAGGCCGGTCTACCTCAAGCAGGGGATCATCCGCGATCGCTAGGCGCGAGCTCACTTCTTCTTCATGAAGAAGGTGAAGACCTTGTCTGCCTCGGTATGAGAGAGCAGTTCGTTCCCGGTCTGCTTGGCGAAAGCCTGGAAATCCTTGACCGCCCCGGGATCGGTGGCCAGGACACGCAGCACCTGCCCGCTCTTGATGTCGGCCAGAGCCTTCTTGGCGCGAAGGATCGGAAGCGGGCAATTGAGTCCTCGTACGTCCAGGTCCTTGTCGAAGGTCGTCATCGTCGTCCGATTGCGCTCAAAGGGCGAAGACTATACCAAACCGCCCGCCCGTTGAAGCGGGACCGGCGCTGGGGCGTGCCCCGGACGCGGCCGGGTTGCTGAATCGGATTTCGGTACTTAAACTGGGACGCCGCCAGCAAGTTACTGGAGCAGCTTTGGCCAAAGAAACACCACAACCTGATTCGCAATGGCTGGTCTTTGTCGCCAGCCTTCCCATGGACGATCCCGCCTCCAGGATGCGGGTACTGCGCACGCTGGAGGCGATGGGTTGCGCGCTGCTGCGCGAGGGCGTGTATCTGCTGCCTGACAAGCCGGTCAACCGTCAGGGACTGCAGCGATTGTCCGAGCACACCCTTCGCATCAGCGGCTCGGCCCACGTCCTGCATGTGACCAGCGCTGACGCCGAGCAGGGACGATCATTCAAGTCGCTTTTCGACCGCGCGGCGAAATACGAGGAGCTGATCAAGGTGATCGAAGGGCTGCGAGCAGGGTTCGGCATTTCCGAGCCAAGCGCGATCGCCCGGGTGCTCAACAAGCAGCGCCGCGAATTCGAGGCTATCAGCGCCTTGGATTTCTTCGATTCACCCTTGAAGGAGCAAGCCGCGCGCGTGCTGCGAGAGACCGAGGCCGAGGTACGCAAGAGAATGTTCCCCGACGCGGCCAAGTCGGGCGGACGCCTGACCCAGACCGGGCGGTACTATTTCAAGCGGGTCTGGGCGTCACGCAAGCCTCTTCTGGCCGACCGGCTCGCGTCGGGGTGGCTGATACGGCGGTTCATCGACCCGGAGGCAGTGCTCATGTGGCTGGACAAGACCCAGCCGTGCCCCTCGACTGCGGTCGGGTTCGGTTTCGAGGGCGCGACCTTTTCCAACAGCAGGGACAAGGTGACGTTTCAGGAGTTGCTTGTGCGTTTCAGCCTGGACGGCAACGAAACGCTCGCCAGGATCGGCGCGCTGGTGCACTACCTCGACGCCGGGGGCGCCGCGCCCGTCGCCGAGGCGGCGGGCGTCGAAACTCTGCTCCAGGGCGCGCGCCGCCGCTGCGGCAGCGACGAGGAGCTGTTCACCGAGACAGAAAAGACATTCGACCTGCTGTACGAGGCTTACTTCGAAGGCCCAGCAAAAGACTCGCCCTCTCGCTAGCGAGCCCTTTTCTCCTCGGCTTGCAGCGAGCGCAGATCCCGCAGACGGGCCTCGACTGCCGACAACTGGTAGAAGTCGCCGTCGCCGCTCTTTTGAGCGAGCTGGAGCTGCTCGATCGCAGCCGGCAAAGTTCCCTGCAGGATGTAGGTTTCGGCAAGCGCTTGATGGTGCAACAGGCGCTTGCCCGATGCCGCGTAGGACTTGGCCTGGAGGCCGTATAGCCTGGCGTCGCGCGGATAGCTTTTCACGAGATCGGAAAGCCAGGCGAGCGCCGCCGCATGCTGGCCCATGCCCTGCAACACGTCGACGTAGGCGTAGTGAAGGGGACGATAGTTGGGAAATCGCGACAGAGCCGCACGAAGCACGTCCCCTGCTCCAGGCGCATCGCCCGCGCCGAGACGAATGCGCGCCAGCAGCAGAGCCACCATGGGATGGGGCCCCAGAAGCTTTTGCGCGGCTTCGGCCTCGGTCGCGGCTCGGCGATAGTCCTGCGAGCGCGCCAGGGCATTGGCGAAGCCGTAGTGTGCCGCGGCTTCGTTGGCATAGCGATGCTCGCGCACCTGCTCGTCGAAGTGCGCCACGGCCTCGCGCGGCGTGCCCTGCCCGGCGACGAGCCTGGCGCGGACAAGGTAGAACTCGACGCTGTCGGGCGACTGCTTGTAGACGGCATTCTGGGCGCGGTTTTGCATGTCGGCGATTCGCTCGCTGGTGAGCGGGTGGGTTCTCAGGTAGGCCGGGGCGTTGTTCTCGTACAGCCGCGTCGCCTTCTGCATGCGTTCGAAGAACGTGCCCATGGCACTGACGTCGAAGCCGGCCTGCTGAAGATACTGAAAGCCGACGCGGTCGGCTTCCCGCTCGAAATCGCGCGTGTAGTTGATCTGCGATTGCACGCTGGCCGCGCCGGCCCCCGTTATGACCGCCTGGGTTACGTCCGGGCGGGACCGCGCGGCGAGCAGCCCCAGAACAACCGCTGCGAGCACGGGGATCGACATCTGTTCCTGCTTTCCCAGCAATCGCGCGAGGTGGTGCTGGGTCACGTGGGCCACCTCGTGGGACAGCACGCTGGCGAATTCCGATTCGGTTTGCGCGGCGAGCAGCAGTCCCGTGTGCACTCCGACGAATCCTCCCGGCATGGCGAAGGCGTTGATGGTGTTGTCGCGAACCAGAAAGAACTCGAAGTCCTGCTGTGCGTCGGCTGTCGCCATCACGACGCGCCGCCCGACCTCGTTCACGTACTCAGTGAGCTCGGGATCGTCGAGGTAGGTCGGATCGCGGCGAATTTCACGTATCGCCTGCTCTCCGATCTTGCGCTCGATGGCGGGCGAAAGGAGTCCGCCGGACGTGTCACCCAGCTCCGGAAGCGCCTGCCCGGTCGCTCGAGGGACAAGCAGAATCAGGCTCAGGCAGGTTGCCGCTATTCTCATGGATAATATGATACCGCTGCGCGGCAGTGGTTCCCTTGGGGAACCGTCCGCTCGGCGCGTGTTTCAAGGGGCAGGAGAATGAGTCGTCCTGGAAAATTCACTCACTTCGACGCGTCGGGCCAGGCCCATATGGTGGATGTGGGAGGGAAGCCGGAGACGCGACGCGTCGCACGAGCGAGCGGCACGATCGGCATGTCCCTCGAAACTCTGAAGCTCATCCTCGCGGGCGGTGCCAAGAAGGGCGACGTTCTCGGCGTCGCACGCGTCGCGGCCATCCAGGGAGCCAAACGAGCTGGCGAATTGATCCCCCTGTGCCATCCGCTCAACCTCACGCGCATCGCCGCCGAATTCGCCGTGGACAAGCGCGCCTCGACGGTCCGGCTCGTCGTCACGGTGGAAACGCTGGGCCGGACCGGGGTGGAGATGGAAGCGCTGACTGCGGTCAGCGTGGGCCTGCTGACGATCTACGACATGTGCAAGGCCGTGGACCGCGCGATGACCATCGGGGAGATCAGGCTGCTCGAGAAATCCGGCGGACGGTCTGGGCACTATCGGCGCATGGACTAGTCAGGCCGGCCTCCCGCCAAGCTACGATCGACTTCAGGGCGATGCGGTTCGGGCGCGTTTACCCGGCGCGACGCCAGCGCTCGAAGATTCCAGGCGCTCGATCTCGTAGTCTGCGCCGTTGAAGCCCAACTCGGATGCCCGCCGGTACTCGGTCATTGCCTCCGGGATCCGGCCGAGGTGCTCCAGGACGAGCCCCAGCCTGTGGTGCCCAAGCGCGCCTTCGGGCCTCAACTCGACCGCGCGTGACAGATACGGCAGGGCCAACTGGTACTCGCCAAGCATGAAGTGGATGAAGCCGCGGGCGAAATAGCAGTGCACCGTCCCCGGATATTGTTGCATGCACCTGTCGGCAACCTCGATGGCTTTATCCGGCCTCCCCCCGTAGGCGTACTCCCTGCCCGCCATATACAGGGTACGCGAGCCCCAGGGAACGGGCTTCGCCGGAAGCTTGAGGTAGGCGTCCTCCCATAGAAGCACGGGCCTGGAGAATGTCACTAAACGGTCGTATGCCTGGTACAGGAGTACGGGGATCGCAAGCGCGGCGGCGGCCACCCCTGCCCGCAAGGGAGCCGCACTGAGGAGCGCCGCGATGGCGATCATCACACCGGGTGCCCAGAGATAGCTCCGATAGAGCACGAACGGCTCTTGAAATCGCACAGTACTGAACTCGACCAGGAACAAGATCCACGTGAAGAGCATCCCGAACCCGACCATTCCGATTCGGCCTCTCCGCAGGAGAAGGAGAAAGCCAACCGCGGCAAAAGCGAGGAAGGCGAAGACCTTGAGAAGGATCCAGCCGGCCGACCAGGTGTCGAAGAAATCGACCCGGACATCGATGGACATCGCACCCGTAGCCGGCCAAAGCCAGAGTGCGAGGTACTTGAAGAACAGCCCCGCCTGGGTGACCACACTCATCGGCCAGGACAAGTCGGCGATGGCGTGTCCGAAGGTGCCCTCGAGCTGGCTTGCCAGGCCGCCGAAATCGGGCTCGTACGCCGCGCCGATCAGCCATTTCCTGCCGAACGTCACGAAAATAGCCGCTGGAGCGCAGGCTGCCAGGTAGATTGCGGCGTGACGAAATGCAAAGCGCCGTTCCCCCACCAGAACTGCAGCGAGTGCCGCCGCGCCGGGCAACAGAACGCTATGCTCCTTGGACAGAACGGCCACCGAGTACATGAGCGCGGCTGACAGCGCGTCGCTATGCCGGCCACGCGTCAATCCGCGCAAGAACAACACGATCGAGAGGAGCGAGAACAGGGTGGCGAAGACGATCGTCCGCTGCACCAGATATCCGGCGCCGTAGACCGCGACCGGGTGGATCGCGAACACGGCGGCTCCGACACACGCCCAGAGTGCTGCTGTCGACTCGGTTCGCAACCCCGGCCTGTCCGAGGGCGAAACAGCACGCAGCAGGTCGTAGATCAGCTTGCACAGTGCGAGCGCACAGGCAAGGTGGAAGACCAAGCTGACGATGCGGTGCGCCCGCATGCCGCCCACCTCGATTTCGGTGATGGCAAGCGAGAAATACGGCGGGAGACGCATGTCCAGGCCGAACGGGTGGGTCGCGTAATACGCGAACTTATACCCGGAGAAGAATTGCCAGTCGTCGAATACTCTCGGATTGTCCAGGAAAGGCCAGTACAGGCCGCCGGCGAGAGCCACGACCAGAGCGACGCCCGTCCAGGTGAAAAGAGTTCGGCGCATGGAAAAAAAAAGGTACCCCGAAGGGTACCTTTTTTGTCCAGCTTGAGTTGCGACTAGCCGCGGCAGGAACCCGGCAGGAACTTCGGGTTCAGGTTGGTGCCGTCGATCGTCGAACCGCAGCGCCAGGCGTAGACGGTCGTCCCGCCCACGTCGGCCTTGGTCAACATGGTCGTCGCGTCCTTCATTGGAGCCAAGGTAACGATCGAGCCATTGATGCCGGCGCTCGCCGCAAAGCCCTGGATCGCGATCTGGACCAGGCCATCCACGGTGGTGTGGATGCTCGCCACGTACTTCGAGGCTCCGCCCACGGTCGCCGCAGTGACTTCACAGCCCCAGGAGTCGGCCGCCTGCGTAGCGCTGTTGCCGCTTTGGTAGATCTCGGTCACCGAAGTACGGCACGCGCTGGCCGCCAGAATCACCTCGGAGATCTTCGCCCGGTTGCTGTAGTCCTGGTACGCGGGGAGCGCCACCGCGGCCAGAATGCCGATGATCGCGACCACGATCATCAACTCGATCAAGGTAAAGCCCTTCTGCAGCGTTCTCATGAGTTCTCCTTCCTTGTGACGCCAAATTGGCGTTGCGTGCTTCTCGGAGCAAACCGCGTGCCTGCCCCAGGTAAGATCCTATCTTATTGTAATTAATGCACTTTAATGCCTTCCTTAAGCTTCCCGCGAAGGAATGCACGGTCCGGCTATCCCTCATTAGGGCACAGAGTGACGCTACGCGTCACCCCCTTCGCGACCAGAAAGAAAAGGAGGGAGGCGCGGGCGGAAACCTGCTCGACCCCACTGGGGTATTCTTCCTCAGTGGCAAAATCAGGCTCCGATCTCGCGAACGTTGATGCTGTTCTCGTCCAGCAAGTTTGACACCCTGGTGCAGGGGCTGAGGCAACGGATCAGCGTGCGTTTCCCGCCGGTGATCGCCAACGACCCGGAGCGCGCCGTTTCGCGGACCCGAATCGAGGAAATACTGGACGAGATTTTCGCCGAGACTCTGCAACCCGACAGTGAAGGCCAGATCGGGTTCCTGAGCAAAGCGCGGCTGAGAAACGCATTCAAGCGGGAATTGCGGGAAATTGGGTACGACGAGAAATTCGTCGATTTCGCCACCGACAAGCTCATCGGACGGCTGGTGCGCGCGGCCGGATAGGGACGCGACGCAGGTACCTGTCGAGGGATAAATCAGGGCGCGAACCCGGGTATCTTGCTCTCGTCGACCTCGTCGATCTGATCCCGGGGGAGAAACTGCTCGGCGTAGCGTAGATACACCTTCTTGCGAACAAATATGTCGAACAAATCCGGATCGATATGGCCGTTCAGCCTGAAATTGCCGAGAATCCTGAGCGACTCGGAGAGAGTCTTGCCGCGCTTGTAGGGTCTGTCCTTGGCGGTCAGCGCCTCGAAGATGTCGGCGATCCCCATGACTCTGGCCTGCACGGACATCTGGTCGCGCGTCAGTCCCCGTGGGTAGCCCTTTCCGTCCATGCGCTCGTGGTGGCCTCCGGCATACTCGGGCACATTGCGCAGATGCCTGGGCCATGGAAGCGCCTCTAGCATCTTGATCGTGGCAACGATGTGATGATTGATCGTTTCACGTTCCTCTAGAGTAAGGGTACCTCGAGCGATCGTCAGATTCTTGATCTCATCCGGGGTGAGAAAGTCCGCGGTATTCCCCGAGACGTCGATCCATTTTCGGCCGGTGCCGATGCGATTCACCCGCTCCCGGGCCTCCGCCTCCATGACCTCGCCTCCGATATTGCAATGACGAAGGAATTCCCGCTCGCTATCGAGCTGGCGCCGGCTTTCCGCGCAGTCCCGGTCGATCTGCATGAGTTGCTCGTGCGCGGCACTCTCGCTCAGCCCTGGTTTGCGAAGGACCTCGAGCTTGCGCTTCAGGCCCTCGATGTCCACGTCGCGTTTCAACACCTCGAAGCGCGTGTCCACCAGATTGATGCGATCGAAGATCGTTTCGAGCTTGGTTGCCTTGTCCACGACGTGCACCGGGGTCGTCACCTTGCCGCAGTCGTGCAGCAAGCCCGCTATCTTCAGCTCGTAGCGGTCCTTGTCGGTCATCTTGAATTCCTGAAGCGGGCCGTCGTAGGTCTCGTTGACGGCCTCGGCCAGCATCATCGTGAGTGCCGGAACACGCTGACAGTGGCCGCCGGTATAGGGGGACTTCTCGTCGATCGCGGTGTTGATGAGCGCAATGAAAGACTCGAACAGCACTTCCAGCTGGTTGATGAGATGCCGGTTCGTGAGCGCAATCGCGGCTTGGGACGCGAGCGACTCTGCTAGACGCTGATCCGAAGACGTGAATGGCCCGACCTCGCTTGCTGTATGGGCGGTGCGGTTGATCAACTGGAGCACGCCGATGATCTCGCCCTCGTGGTTCTTCATCGGCACGGTGAGAAACGCCTTGGAGCGGTACCCCGTCTTCTTGTCGAAATTGCGCGTGCCCGAGAAGTCGAAGCCCTCCTCCGAATACGCGTCTGCGATGTTGACCGTCTTGCCGGTCAAGGCGGCGTACGCCGCGACCATCTGGTTGTTCGGCTTGCCGTCCTTGCCGTACAGGTGCACCGGGTAAAAGGGTATGGGATTGCCGGTGGTACCGCCCATGGCGATGTCCAGCGCCTCGTTGCGCATGATCGCAAACCGGAGCCGGGGGCCTTCATCGGAGGGTTCCAGCACATACAGGGTGCCCCCGGCCGCGCGCGTGATCGTTTTTGCGGCGAGCAGGATCTTCTCCAGCAGGTGGTCGATATCCCTTTCCTGCGAGAGCGCGGAGCCTATCTCGTTGAGTTGCTCGAGACGGCGAAACAGATCCTCGTCGGTCTCCAAGATCCCCCCGGGGCGGCTGTGGATCAGGCAGCCTGGCGCCGCCTTACTTGATGCAGACCGCGCGGACCTGCGGCATGTCGGTGATACCCTGAAGCACCTTTTCGATCCCGTCCATCTTCAGGGTCCGCATGCCTTCCTCAAGACTGACGGCCAGGATCTCCGCGACGCGTGCATGCTCCTGGATCAGTTTCTTGATGGGGTCCGACGCGAGCAGCAGCTCATGCAGGCCGACTCGCCCTTTGTAGCCCGTATTGCCGCAAGTATCGCAGCCCTTGGCCTTGTAGAGAGTAAACTGGCCCTTGTCGTTCGCGTAGCTCTTGGCGAGGTCCCTGTAGACGTTCTCGTAGGCGGACTTGGCGTCCTTCTTGAACGGTCCTGTGTTGAGGAGTTCCGAGCAGTACTCCTGGAGAAGGTGCTTCATCTCCTCTCCGCCGGCAACGTAGGGCTGCTTGCACTTGCTGCATAGCCGCTTGGCGAGCCGTTGCGCGAGGATTCCCAGCAGCGCATCGGCGAAATTGAAGGGATCCATGCCCATATCGAGCAGCCGGATGATGGACTCCGGCGCGCTGTTGGTGTGCAGTGTCGCGAAAACCAAGTGGCCGGTGAGGGACGCCTCGATACCCGTGCCGGTGGTCTCCTTGTCGCGCATTTCGCCGACCATGATGATGTCCGGGTCGGCGCGGAGGAATGATTTCATCACGGCCGCGAAGTCGAGTCCCGCCTTCTTGTTGACCTGAACCTGGCGCAGGCCCTTCTGCGTAATCTCAACCGGGTCCTCGGCGGTCCAGATCTTGGTATCCGAGGTATTGAGGAAACCCAGGACTGAGTGCAGCGTGGTGGTCTTCCCGGAACCGGTCGGGCCGCAGACGAAGAAAAGCCCGTAGGGCTTGCTTACGGTGTCCTTGAGCTTGGGCAGGTTCGAGGGCGACAGCCCGAGCTTGTCGAGCGGGATCGGCTCCCCTGCCGCAAGGATACGCATGACCACGTCCTCGACGCCACCCTGGGAGGGGATCGTCGCCACCCGCAGCTCGATGTCGAGCGGACCGAATTTCTTGAACTTGATCTTGCCGTCCTGCGGTTTGCGCTTTTCGGAAATATCGAGGTCGCACATGATCTTGATGCGCGCGACGATCGCATTCCGGTAAGCGCCCGGAACTTCGATGTAAGGGAACAGCGAGCCGTCTTTCCTGAACCGGATCTCGGTTTTCGCCTTGCCCGGATAGGGTTCGATGTGAATATCCGAGGCCCCCTGGTTGTAGGCGTCGATGATGATCTTGTTGACCAGCTTGACCAGCTCGTTGTCCGCCGCCGCGGAAACATCGTCATCCCCACCGGCCTCTACCGGCCCTTCGTCATCCTCGAGGCCAGAGAGCATGTCTCCGATGTCGCCGCTGTCGACCGCCTCCGCCCCGTAGAAGGCCTTGAGCGTGTCCTTGAACTCCTTGAGGGTGGTGACGCGATACACGAGCTTACGGCCCGGAAAGACATTCTGGACGATACGTGAACTCTTTATCCTCTCCGGATCGAGACAGAGGATCACCAGACCTTCCTTCGAGTCCTCGATGGGAACCCATTGATTGGATTCCACGTACTCGCGCTTGAGGTTCTTCAGCAGATCCATCGGCTTGATGCGATCCGGCTTGAATGGCTCGTAGGGCGTTCCGAAGAATTTCGCCAGCGCTGCACCGATGGCAGGAAGCTTGACCTGGAACTCCTCGGCCAGCACGTTCTCGACATCGACGGCCTTCTTGCGCGCGGAGCGCGCAGCCAGCTCGAACTCCGCCGCGGAGATCACAGCGTCGCTGACGAGAAAGTCATATTTCGTCTTGAGAACCTGCGGCTTCTGACGCTGCTTGAGAGCGATGGCGAGCGTCTGGCAGAGCTCGGTTACGCCCTCCTCGGCCAGCTGGCCGAAGGGCACGCCGGCCTTGTTGTTGATCAGCTGGACTACGCCGACCAGCTCACCCCCAAGCTCTGCAACCGGCGCAACCAGCATCTGCTTGGTCCGGTAACCGGTGCGCTTGTCCACCTCCTGCAGGAAACGCAGGTTAGGGTTATGGGTCCTCAGCTCGCTCTCGTCGTAGACATCCTTCAGGTTGAGCATTTTCTTGGACAGGCCGACGAAGCCTGCGATCGAGTGCTCGGCGATCGGAAGTTTCAGGTCCTTGAACGAGTTCAGCCCGGTCTTGACCTTGGAGACGATGGTCTGCTTGTCCTCGCCGACGGTGTAGATCGTGAGCCGGTCGGCGTTGAACAGGGTGCAGATGTCCGCGCTGACCTCCAGCATGATCTCGTCCACGTTGCTCGTGGCGTGGATCTTGTTGGTGACCGTCTGGAGGTTCTTCTGGAAATTCAACCGGCTGTTGACGTCGCCGGCCGCGCCCACGTGCGTCTGTAGTACCGCGCTCATTGGCAATCCACCCTAGTATCCAGCACCCGAAATAGCCTCAGAATCAATTACTTTACCACCGTTCAGTCCCCTGTGGCTCGACCGTCCCCGCAACCCTGACAAGCGAAAATCACACCCGCCCGTCACCGGCGCTTCGCATCTCCCCAGAGGCCGCCGGCGAGCACGAACGCCCGGTACCCGCGTTGCGCAAGGAGAAACGCCCCCGCGGCGCTGCGACGCTCGCTCTGGCAGTAGAGCACGTACTCCTTTCCCTTGTCCAGGGCACCGAACGCATTGCGGATTTCCGACAATGGAATGTTGATGGCCCCCGGAAGTTTGTCGTACTGGTACTCCGACGGGTAGCGTACGTCGATCCATTGAGCTCCGCTCGCCACCTTCGCGCGCGCCTCTTCGGCGGACACTCTGTGCAGCAGCGGCTCCCTCAGCAGCTCGACGAAATCCTTCTTTGCAAGCCTGAGCAGGGCACCGTCGCTCTTCATGGTCACGGTGGCGTTGCGTTTGACCTCCGACACCAGCGCTTCCTCGCCGAACGCATCCCCGCTCTTCAAGTCGGCGAGCAGCATGGACACGCCCCCGACCATTCGCTCTACCTTGCACCGCCCGCTCTCGATCACGAAATAGAAGTCGCCTTCCGCCCCCTCGCGGATCACGACGTCGCCTTTCTTGACTTCGATGCGCTCGAACCGGCGCAGCAACTCGTCGATATGCGCAGGGGGCAGGTGCGAGAAAGCCCCGTACTTCAGGCTGCTGGCGCTGAACATCCCGGACATGACGGCCCAGCTGGCAGATGAACGGCCCTTTTCGGTATTGTTCCTCGCTGGGACTTCTGCAGACGCAACCTGATCCCACGTAGCCATGACATCCAGCAGGTCGTCGTCAATACGCAGCAACTCCACGTCGGTGATCGCCTTGGCGCTGGTGAAGACTTCGCCTCGATGAGCGAGGGGATACCGCGATCGGTCTGACCCTCCCACCAGTACCTTCGACGAACCGTCCGGATACGTCAGCACCAGCTCTCCCCGAAGCAGAAAAACCGCCTGACCGGCCATGTTGCGTACCAGGAACGGATCCGAGTTCTTTCCGACCGGCTCCACCTGGCAAAGACCTGCGAGCTCGTTGAGCCTGGTATCGGGTAAGGACCCGAGCGGCTCGAAATTTCTCAGCACCTCGACGCTTACCCTAGCCGCGCACATCGCCCGTTCCCCGCTCTCGGACAGTGCATCGCCCCGATCTCTTTCTCAAAACTCGAACACCTGATTGTTCTGCAGCATCCGCGGCCGGTACTGGCCGGCGTCCTCCTCGATCTCCTGCATCGTCAGCTCGATTTCTCCGGGTTTGAGGTGCGTGATGTAGATTTCCGCGCTGCGTTCGAGTTTCGCCAGCTCCTCGGCAAGCATGCTCGGGCACAAGTGCTTTGAAATGACCGCCAGCTCCCTTTCGCGGTTGCAAAACGCTGTCTCGATGATCAGGTACCTGAGGTTGGAAATCCTGTTGACGACCGACCAGAGGGGATCGTTCGTCGTCGTGTCGCCGGTAAACACCAGGCTGCCCTTTCCCGAGTCCAGGTGGTACCCGACCGCCGGCACGACGTGATTGGCCGGAAGCGCCGTGACTTTGCGCTTCTTCAACTCCACCGTGTCGCCGACCTGGATCTCCCGGTAGCGCAGAAAGGGTTTGTCCGGGCTCGGGATCTGGGAAAAATCGGGCCAGATGCTCCAATTGAAGATGTGGTTACGAAGAATCTCCAGCGTCGCCGGAACAGCCCAGAGCGTCAGAGGCTGGTCGCGCATGCCCCCGACCGTATCCACCATGAAAGGAATGCTGGCGACATGGTCGAGATGCGAGTGCGTGAGGAAAACATGATCGATCAGGGAAAGCTCCGTGAGCGAGAGGTCCGCCACACCTGTCCCGGCGTCGACGAGAATGTCGTTGTCGAGAAGCATTGAGGTCGTGCGCAGATGCCGGCCCCCGATTCCACCGCTGCAGCCCAGAATCCGGAGCTTCATGGCTCGGCGTCCATCGCTATTTCTCGTCGAACACCGTGACCCCGTCCCAGTCGGGTGGCGGGGGATTGCGACGCTTCACCGCCACCTCGCTTGCGTACATTTTGTAGAGGGCGCAATCGGGGTTCACGCGCTGGAGGTTCAGCAGGCCGACTTCGACTTGGTCCCACTGCCGGGCGCGGTACTGGCGGAGCGTCTGGTGCCATAGCTTGAGCTCGTCGAGCACCTTCTTTTCGACGTGGGTTTCCATCCCGATCGGCTCGTAGATCGTGATCGCCTCATCCTTGCCCTTGACCTTGATCTTGTCGATCTCCTTGAAAACCACATCCTGGACGAGCTTGCGGCTCGCTTCTCCGACCAATATGCCGACCCCGTAGTGCTTGGTCCTTCCTTCCAGCCGGGAGGCGACGTTCACGGCATCGCCCATGGCAGTGTACGCCTTGCGCTGCTTGGACCCCATGTCGCCTACCCGGACGCTTCCGGAGTTGACCCCGATGCCGATCTTCAGGGTCGGCCAGCCCCGCGCGGTGAACTTCTGATTCAAGATGTCGCACTGGCGCAGCATCTCCATGGCCGCGAGAATGCCGTTGCGCGGGTGGGTGTTGTCTTCCACGGGGGCATTCCAGAAGGCCATGATCGCGTCCCCGATGTACTTGTCGAGCGTGCCCCGATACTTGCCCCGGATGATGTCGCTCATGTCGGTCAGATACTCGTTGATGTATTCGCGCAGGTGCTCGGGGCTCAACGCCTCGGAGATACTGGTGAAGCCACGCACATCGGAAAACAGAATGGTGAGCTCGGCATTGCGCGGCTCCATCGTATACTGCTCCGGGTCCTCCGCCATCTTGTCCACGAGCTCGGGCGGGACATACTGCCCAAAGAGCTCGGTGAATTGCCGCTTGGAGCGTGCTTCCACGAAGTATCCATAGGCCATGTTGACCGTGTATAGCGTTGCTGTCATGAGGATCGAAGCCGCAAGCGGCAGCACCAGGCCCGAGTACGACCACAACGCCACGTCCAGCAGGGTAATCAGCACCACCCCCGCTAGGGCCGCGGCCGAAGCCCACAGCGGTGCAAGCAGCGGAATCAGGAACGTCAGCGCGATGCCGCCGATGACAAGCAATATCACTTCCGCCCCCAGCATGTAGGGCGGTTTTTGCTTGAGCTTGCCGTCGAGCATGCCCGCGATCAGGTTGGCGTGGATCTCCACGCCGGGATACACGTTGTCGACCGGCGCCGAGCGAAGATCGAACAGGCCCGGGGCGGTCGCCCCGATCACCGCGATCTTCCCCCGAAGCTTCTCCGGCGCCACCCTGTCTGCCCAGATGTCGGAGAACGAGATATAGGGGAAACTGCTCCTTGGACCCCGATAGGGAACCAGCGACGCAAGTTCCTCGTCCACAGGGATCTTGAGCGGGCCGACCTCGAGCCACTCTACGCCCGTGTATCCCCGGGTGACAAAACGGTCGGGGATGGCATTGATGGTGACACCGGGCAGCTTGATCGTCGCGGTCTTGTTTCGCGCGGCTTCCTGGATGCCCAGGTACATCCGCACGATCGCCAGGGAAAAGGACTCGTAGTACTTTCCCTTGTATTCGGCGAGCATCGGCACGCGTCGCGACACCCCGTCGTCGTCCACGCGCGGATTGAAGTGCCCGGCACTGACCGAAGATTGGAATTCGGGCAGGTTTCCCGTATATCCGCGCCAATCCAGGACCGTGATCCTCCTCGCGCTGAACGTCTCGGCGGGAAGGACGGGCTCCGGAAGGGCGCCGCTCTCGACGGCGTTCTTGTCGCTGTTGAAGTAGTAGCCGAGAACCACCGGCCGCCCACGGATGAAATTCGCGAACTTCGTGTCGTAGTCGAGCTCGGGGCGCAGTTGAGCGAGAGCCGACTGGAAAGCGCCGATGTCCTTGAGCCGCGTCTTGCCGAGCCTCTCGAGCGCCGGGAGACCGGAGCTCTCGTCCGGCTCCGAGAATACGACATCGTAGGCGACTATGAGGACGCCGTACTTATCGAACAGCTTCTCAAGGAGAGCGGTCTGCTTGTCTCGGCTCCAGGGCCAGCGGCCCAGTGCGCGCGGGTCCAGGCTGCGCTCGTCGATGTCCAGGATGACGACCCTGTCATCGACCGTGCCCGGCATGGTCAGCCGGAGACGGTAGTCGTAGATGATATTGTCGAGCTGGGTAACGAACCTTATCTGGTAGAGCTTTGCCGCGTGTCCCAGAAACACCAGCGTAACGAGGAGACCAAGCGCAATCCGGACGATGTGCTGCTTCAGGCTTCCTCCCTGCGGCAGGTCCCGGAGCCCGGGCTCAGGCCTTGATGAAGAATTCCATCTTGACCCCGGCGAGCTCGATCACGTCGTGGTCGTTCAACGCGTGAGCCTGGGCATCGAGCGGCTTGCCGTTCACCACGGGGAAGCTCGCCCCCTCGACGTGGGTGATGAAGAAACCCTGAGGCCTGCGCGTGATGACGGCCACCTGCACCCCGGGCTTGCCGAGCGTCGTAAGGGGCTTGGTGAGATCAAGCTCCTTGCCGGCGTTGGCCCCTGAAAGAAGCTGCAGAGCCGCGGATTTTTGCGAGGCAGCTGCCGGCTTGGCCGATACCGGAGGCATGGTCGTAGCGGGCCCCGGCCCTCCGACGGTGTCCCCCATGGCCTTCGCGACGGCGGGCGCCGGTGCGGGTGCCGCCGCGGGAGCGGCGTGCGCAGGAGCGGGTGCAGCGGGGGCCGGAGCGGGCTTGATCGCACCCGGCCGGAGCACCATCGTCTTTTCGAAATCGGCCGCCTTGGCGACTCCGGCGGGCGTCTCGTTCACATACTTGAGCTTGTACTTGCCCAGTTCGATGATGTCGTTGTTCTGAAGAAAATGCTTCTTGATCGACTGACCGTTCACGACCGTCCCGTTCGTGCTTCCCAGGTCCTCGAGAAACGAGTCTTGCAGGATAGTTACGATGACGGCGTGTTCCCCGCTTACCGCGAGGTTGTCGATCTGGATGTCGTTATGCGGTTTGCGGCCGATGGTGGTACGTTCCTTGGTCAGGTTGATTTCCTTGAGAACCAGGCCGTCCATGCTCAGTATCAGCTTCGCCATAGCAGTATCCCTCTGCTCAACTATCTAAACCAGCTCATCATCTTGCCCATGATGCTGCGCGGTGCGGGGAATTCCCGCAGCACCCGAACGAGTATTACCGAAATATTGTCCCGGCCCCCGTTGTCATTTGCTGTCTGCACCAGATGCTGGGCGCACAGCTTCAGGTTGGAGCTCAGCGTCTGCAACGCCAGGCCGATATCTTCGTCGCCCACCATATCACAAAGGCCGTCCGAGCAGAGCAGATAGATGTCTCCCGGCTGGGTGTCGTGATCGTGTATTTCGGGCTCGACCGTGGGGTCGATGCCGAGCGCGCGCGTGACGAGGTTTTTGTTCTGCGACTGCTTGGCCTGCTGTGGCGTGATCACGCCGCTGTCGATCTGCTCCTGGAGGAGCGAGTGATCCTTGGTGATCTGCTTTAGCTCGTCGCCCCGCATCCGGTACAGGCGCGAATCGCCGATGTGCGCCACGGTCATCTTGTTGTCGTAGAACAAGGCCACCACCAGCGTCGTCCCCATGCCGGCATACTGCGGTTGGCTCTGCGCCGCCTGATAGATCGAGGTGTTCGCCTTGGCTATCTGATCGTGCAACAACTGGTGCGCGATCAGCTGTCCGCTGGATGCGTCGGTTTCGTACGGGGTTCTTTTCTCCAGCAGCTGTTGCAGTTCGGTAATGATCACCGTCGTCGCCATGCCGCTTGCCACCTCGCCTGCGTTGTACCCCCCCATGCCGTCCGCCAGCACGACAAGACCCTTTTCCCCGTCGGAGGCGATCGAATCCTCGTTGTGGGCGCGCACCATCCCCGGATCGGTGCAACTCGCGATCTCTAGCGCCCCCGACAATGTCATGGTCCCCAATTCGGATCTCAGAGGCTGATGTCGACCCCGGTGCCGGTCGCAGGCGCGCCGGCACCGCCAAAGGCGGCCCGCAATTCGAAAGCGAATTCCTCCCCTGTCTGGTGCCGCTGGTCGGCATCCTTCGACATGGCCCTGTCGAGAAAGGCAACGAATCTCGGGGGGAGAGAGGGGTTGTACTGCAGGATGTCCGGCGCGTTCTCGTTGGCGATCTTGTACATGAGCTGCGCCATCGAGTCGCCTTCGAAGGGGAGCCTCCCGCAGGAGAGCTGGTACAGGCTCACGGCCAGGGAGAACAGGTCGCTGCGGCCGTCGATCTTCTTTCCTTGCAGCTGCTCGGGCGACATGTAGGACGGCGTCCCGAGCACCATGCCTGTCTTGGTCTTGGAGGAGTCGGTGATCCTGGCAATGCCGAAGTCGGTCACTTTGACCACGTCGCTTTCCGGCTCGTACATGATGTTCGCGGGCTTGACGTCGCGGTGCACGACGTTTTGCTTGTGCGCATACCCGAGCGCGTCGGCCACGCGGGCAATGATCGACACCACCTTGTCGATCGGGAGCAGGTTGCCCGGCTTGGTGAACGGCACGAGATCCTTGCCCTTCAGGAGCTCCATGGCGATATAGCACAGGTCGTGCTCCTCGCCCGCATCGTAGATGGTCACGATGTTGGTGTGGCTCAGGCGCCCCGCCGTCTCGGCCTCGCGGAAGAACCGCTCCTTGACCTCGGCCAGCTCGTCCGCTTCGAATTCCTGCGAAAGGGCCATGGTCTTGATCGCAACCACCCGGCTGATCTTGGGGTCCCTGCCCTGGTACACGACGCCCATTGCACCCTTGCCGAGCTCCTTCTCCACCTGATAGCGCCCGAGCATCGGCTTCTCGGTCCCGCCGCCGAGCGCCAGCGTTCCGCCCGGATGGCTCTGCGTCCCGCCGAGAATGACCGTCTCCGACATCTGCTTGGCGCGCGAGAGCCTCGCCTCGAGATCCCGGAACTTCGGGTTGTGGCCGGCCATATAGCCGAACACCGCCTCGGCCTTGTTGAACTGGCGCTTGCGCTCGAAATCCAGGGCGAGGTTGTAGAGGTTGTCCATGACGGTGTCGTCGAGCGGCACCTTGCGGAAGTAGTCGAAGGCCATGTCGAGCTGGCCCTGGCCCTGGAACGCCAGGCCGAGCATGCGGGCGTTCGCGGCGGATTGCGCGTCCGAGACTTCCTTGCCGCGCTCCGTGACCATGAAGCGCTTCGTGACGAGAAGCACGTGCCCCACGACCAGAAGGGTCAGCGGCAACATGAACTGCAGCCACATCCCCTGGCCCGTCATCAGCACGAAGTGGGCGGCGAGCAGCACTGCCACGATGCCGGCGGTAACGCCCGCACCCAGCCCCGCCGAGAGACGCGGCAGCAGCGCAATCAGATAGGCCGCGACCAGCAGAAAGACCAGCCTTTCGACGATCCATCCCCAGGTCGGTACGACGAAGAAATGCCCCTGCAGGAGCGAGGAGACCGTGTGCGCCAGAAGCTCGACGGATGCCGTGGCCGGACTCACCGGCGTGACGAAGATGCTGCCGACGCCGGCCGCGGTCGGGCCGATGAGCACGATCTTGTCGCGGTATTTCTCCGCGGGAATCTTGCCGCTGGCGACGTCGTAGAACGAGTCCTCCTGGATCGCCGGCTTGCCGTCGCGGTCCTTGTAGAAGTAGGTGAACATCTGCATCGTGGGATCGGCGCTCACCCTGAAATTGCCGATCTGCAGCGCTTCACCCGGACGGATCTGGATGTCCTTGGCGCTCAGGTTGAGGCTCTTCGCGACTAGCATTGCCGCCACGGACGGGTAGAACTCGTCGTAGTACGTGACCGCCAGCGCTTCGGTCCGGATCGCTCCGTCCACGTCGGGCACCGCATTGAGATGCCCCACGGCCGCCGCCGCCGCGCCTAGGCTGTCGACGACCGGGATTTCCACCCCGCTGGTCGATAGCGGCCTGTCGTCGCCGATCCCCTGGATTGCAAGCGCATTCTTGCGCACGAAGTCAGGAAGGGGTTTGTCGGGCTTGCCGCGCGGCTCGCCGAAAGTGAACAGCATCGGCAACACGACGTTGCCTGCCTTGGCGAAGCTGTCCGCCAGTTTCCGGTCGGTGTTCAGGGCTGCCTCCGCTTCCTGCAAGGTCGCACCCATTTCAACGACGTCCGGTGACACCCCTCGGGGCGGCGAACTCGCGTCTGTGCCTGCCGGGACGATCCGGTGGTAGGTGTCCAGGAGGCGGTTGATGTAAGTCAGCCCCGGATCGAGTTGCGGTTCGGAAAAAAACACCGTGTAGCCGATGACCTTTGCTTTCGCGCTCGCCAAACGCTCGATCATCTTCGCGTGAATCTCGCGCGACCAGGGCCAGCGGCCGATATTGTCGATGCTCTGCTTGTCGATCGCGATGATCGCGACCTTGTCGGACGGCGTTCGCGAGGAGGCCTTGACGCCCCAGTCGTAGGCGGCGCGCTCCAGGCCCTGAATCAGCTGGCCCCCCCCTACGAACAAGAGCACGAGCGACACCACCAGACCGAGAAACCAGTCTTTTTTCCAGAAGCCCGCTTTGGTCATCGCTTCTCCCGCTTGTTCTTATTGTTGTTAAGCGAGGGATCTGCCCCCGTATTGCATTCGCATTTTACGCCACCCTCTTCTCTGCTTCGGACGGACCTCGACCACGGGGTTCGGCGCCAGCGTCCTCCCAGAATCCGGTAAGTTGCTGAATAAACAGAACCCTGGGCGGCATTCTTACAGTGAATGTTGGACCCGTCAAATCCAGTTAAGGGCCGTCTGGGAATCGATACCGCCTTCGATCCGGAGACGGACCGAGGGGGGCGCAGTGCGACGGGTGAACCCGGCTAGGCTAGCTGCCTAGCAGGGTACCTACGGCAAGGCTGTTCTGGGCTACGAATTCCGCAGAGGAGACCTTCTTGCCTTCTTCATGCTTGGCCTTGAGCACCTCGATCCGCCCTCCCTGGGCGGTCACGAAGAAGCTGTGCGGGCCGACCTCCGAAATCTCGCCGATCTTGCCCTTGACCGCGCCGAAAGTGCGGATCAAGTGCTTGCGGCTGTCGAAAATCTGCACCTTCTTGCCGTTCAGCGTTGTCCAGGCCCCGGGAGCCGGGTTGCAGCCGCGTATCACGTTGTAGACGAAATCGACGTGGTTCGCCCAGTTGATCTTCGCCTCGGCGGCGCGGCACCAGCCTTCGTAGCTCGCCTGGCTCTCGTCCTGCACGGTTTCGCGATGCTTGCCCGCCACCACCAGGTCGGCCGCTTCCAGCATGGCCTTCACCCCCATCGGGAAGAGCCGGTCGAAATAGACGCTCCCGAGCGTGTCGTCGGCGCTGATCGGCGTCTCCTTTTGCAGGATTACCGGGCCTTCGTCGAGCCCGTCGTTCGGCCGGAAGATGGTCAGCCCGGTCTTGGTGTCGCCGCGGATGATGGGCCAGTTGATCGAGCTCGGACCCCGGTACTTGGGCAGCAGCGACGGATGGTACTGGATGGTGCCCTTCTTCGGGATCTTGACGAATTCCTGAGGGGCGAATTGCAGCACGAAAGCCATGATGCCTATTTCGGCATTGAGACCCCGCATCGCTGCTGCGGCTTCGGCGCTTTTCAGTGACGGAAACTGGAAGATCTTGACACCCTTCTCCTGGGCCGCGGTTTTCAACACATCGGCCTTCGCGCCTTCCTTCTCCGGCGCGCAGAAGACGCCCGCAACTTCGTCGCCGCGCGCGAGGAAGGCTTCGAGGACGGCTTTGCCGAAATCCTGCTGTCCGATGATCGCGATCTTCATGGTCACGCCGCTTTTTTCGGAGGGATCGAGAACGCGCCAGCTTGCTTGAGGCTCGCAACTTTCGCGTCGTCGTAGCCGAGAACCTGTCGCAAGACCTCGTCGGTGTGCTCGCCGAGCGTCGGCGAGCGCTTGATCACCGCGGGCGAAGCCGAAAGCTTGATAGGCATGCCGACGTTCCACCACTTGCCGCGCTGAGGGTGGTCGAGCTCGACCCACATGTCGCGGCCACGCACGTGCTCGTCGGTCGCCAGGTCCTCGGTGGACATGATCGGGCCGCAGGGAACGTCCAGGGGATTGAGGATCGCCATCAGCTCGCGCTTGGTGTACTTCTCGGCGAACTTGTTGATCAGCGTCCACATCAGGTTCTGGTTCTTGCGTCGGTCGCCGATCTTCGCGAAGCGCGGATCGGTCGCCATGTCGGGCATGCCGACGTCGGCTCCGATGCGCTTGGCGAGGTCTTCCCACACTGCCTCCTGCACCACGACATAGAGCCAGTCGTTGGCACCGTGGGGCTTGCAGTGGATGGCATTGCCGAGCTGGCCGCCGCCGGAATCGTTGCCGGCGCGCGGCACATCGCCCATTCCCTTGTACGTAGGGACCGAATATTCGGAGAGATCGCCGCGCGCCAGGCGCTGATGGTCGCGGAACTTGACGCGGCAAAGGTTCATCACGCCGTCCATCATGGCCACCTCGACGTATTGCCCCTGTCCGGTCTTCTCCGCATGGCGCAGCGCCGCGAGCAGGCCGATGGCCAGGTGCAGGCCGGTGCCCGAATCGCCGATCTGCGCGCCGGTGACGAACGGCGGGCCGTCAGGCACGCCCGTCGTGCTCATCGCGCCACCCATCGCCTGCGCCACGTTCTCGTAGGCCTTGAAATCGGAGTACGGCCCGCTCGAGCCGAAGCCCTTGATCGAGCCCATCACGATCTTCGGGTTGAGCTCGTGGATCTTCTCCCAGGTGAAGCCGAAGCGGTCGAGCACGCCGGGGCCGAAGTTCTCCATGATGATGTCGCACTTCTTCAGCAGGTCGACGAACACCTGCTTGCCCTCGGCCGACTTCATGTTCACGGTGATCGAGCGCTTGTTGCAGTTGAGCATCGTGAAATACAGCGAGTCGGCGTTCGGCACGTCGCGCAGCTGGCCGCGCGTCGCGTCGCCCTGCGGGTTCTCGAACTTGATCACGTCCGCGCCCATCCAGGCGAGCAGCTGCGAGCAGGTTGGACCTGCCTGGACGTGTGTCATGTCGAGAATTCGGACTCCTTTGAGCGCTTCCATGGTCGAATCTTATTTCTTTTTCGCGGTGGGGTTCAGGCTCGTGATACGGCCGCTCTCGGTGCCGGCGGTCTCGTCGATCACGGCGTTGATGAGCGTCGGTTTCTTCGAGCGGATCGCGTCTTCGATCGCTTTCTTCAGCTCGGCCGGAGTGGTCGCGTTTACGCCCACGCCGCCGAAGGCCTCGATCAGCTTGTCGTAGCGCGCGCCCTTGACGAACACGGTGGGCGCCACGTCCGGGCCCCCGGTCGGATTGACGTCGGTGCCCTTGTAGACGCCGTTGTTGTTCATGACCACGATGCACACCGGCAGGTTGTAGCGGCAGATGGTCTCGACTTCCATGCCCGAGAACCCGAAGGCGCTGTCGCCCTCGACCGCGATCACCTGCTGCTTGGTCACCACCGCGGCGGCGACACAATAGCCCATGCCGATTCCCATGATGCCCCAGGTGCCAACGTCGATCCGCTTCCTCGGCTTGTACATGTCGACAATGCTGCGCGTGAAGTCGAGCGCGTTGGCGCCCTCGTTGACGAACATCGCATCCGGGTTGGCCTTGACGATGTCGCGCACCGCGTTCAGCGCGCTGTGGAAACTCATCGGCGAAGGGTTCTTCGCCAGCGTCTCGGCCATCTTGGCGACGTTCTTGGTCTTGCGCTCGTCGATGGCGTTCAGCCAGTCGGCGGATGGCTTGGGCCAGCTCGAGCCGATGCCGGACAGCAGCGCCGACACGCACGAGCCGATATCGCCCACCACCGGCGCGTCGATGCGCACGTTGCTGTCCGCCTCCTGCGGCGAGATGTCGACCTGGATGAACCTCTGGCCGCCCCAGTCCTTATGTCCCTTGCCGCCCCAGGTCTTGCCCTTGCCGTGCGACAGCAGCCAGTTCAGGCGCGCGCCGATCAGCATCACCACGTCCGCCTCGGGGAGCACGAAGGAGCGGGCTGCCGACGCGCACTGCTCGTGCGTATCGGGCAGCAGGCCCTTCGCCATCGACATCGGCAGATAGGGAATTCCCGTCTTTTCAACCAGAGATCTGATTTCCGCGTCGGCCTGGGCATACGCCGCACCCTTGCCGAGAATGATCAGGGGCTTCTTCGCGCCTTTCAGCAGTTCGAGCGCGCGCTTCACGGCTTCCGGAGCCGGAATCTGGCGCGGCGCAGGGTCCACGACCTTGATCAGCGAATTCTTCCCGGCGGCGGCGTCGATGCTCTGTGCAAAAAGCTTGGCCGGCAGGTCAAGGTACACGCCGCCCGGACGACCCGACACGGCGGCGCGGATGGCGCGCGCGAGGCCCACGCCGATGTCCTCGGCGTGCAGCACGCGATAGGCGGCCTTGGCGACCGGCTTGGCGATCGCGAGCTGGTCCATCTCCTCGTAGTCGCCCTGCTGCAGGTCGACGATCTCGCGCTCGCGCGAGCCGCTGATCAGGATCATCGGGAAGCAGTTGACCGTCGCGTGCGCGAGCGCGTTGAGGCCGTTGAGGAAGCCGGGCGCGGACACGGTCAGGCAGATGCCGGGCTTCTGCGTCAGGAATCCGGCGATCGAGGCGGCATAACCCGCGCTCTGCTCGTGGCGGAAGGAAAGCACGCGCAGGCCCGCGGCCTGTGCGCGGCGGGTGAGGTCGGTGATCGGAATGCCGGGCAGGCCGTAGATGGTATCGAGGCCGTTCAGCTTGAGGGCATCGATGACCAGCTGAAAGCCGTCGGTCACTTGCTGTGCTTGCGCATCGGGACCGGACGCGACTTGCGGCTCGACTGTTCCCATGATGGTCTCCTTACGTGCAGTGCCCGGCCAGATAGGCGCCGGGGATCGAATTGGACCCAAAGTCTAGGATTGTTAAGGCCTTTCCACCTTGACTGTAGTCAATAAATCCCGCCTAATTGCCCGCTCACCCACCGCATGCCGTCCTTGCCCGTGTCGGCCATCCTCAATCACCCGCAGCGCAACACGATCCGCCTGCAGCTCAAGCAGAACCTGATCCTGCGCGAAATGCCGGTGCCCGCCTGGGACGACCTCGAGCCGCAGCTGGAGGTCGCCGAGTACCGCAAGGGTGAGCCTCTGGTGAGGCAGGGCAGCACGAGCATGGAGCAGTTCTTCATCCTGGACGGGATCCTCAAGCGCGTCGTCAGCAATCCCCAGGGCAAGGAGATGATCCTGCGCTTCGCGGCCGAAACCGACATGGACACGTCCTATGCCGCATGGCGCATGAAGACCCCCATCCCCTACAGCATCGCGGCAGTCACGAAGGTGCGTGTTGCGCGCCTGTCCATGCCCCACTGGGTCGAGTTCCTCGAGCGCCACGACGAAGTGAAACTCCGCTTCGAATACGAGGTGATGCGGCTCATGTCCGAAGTCATGGCGCACACCATCACGCTGCATCTGCTCGACGCCCCCGGGCGGCTCGCGCGCTTCATGCGCAAGCACCAGGACCTGCTCGGCCGCATTCCCAAGAAGGAACTGGCGTCCTATCTCAATCTCACGCCGGAGACCCTGTCGCGCCTACGGCAGCGCGTCGCTTAAGCCGTCCGCTTCCCCTGCAGCGTGCGCAGCAGCGTCCTGATCAGAGGCCAGAAAAGCAGGAGCAGCGCGAGCGCGGTCAGGCCTCCAACGAGGCCGTTCGAGAAGAACACCATGAGATCGCCCTGCGAGCCCTTGATGGCGTTGCGGAAGTTCTCTTCCGCCCTGTCGCCCAGGACGAGCGCCAGCACCATGGGCGCCAGCGGATAGCCGAGCTTCTTGAAGGCGTAGCCGATCACGCCGAAGACGACCATCAGATAGACGTCGAACATCGAGTTGTGCACGGTGTACGCGCCGATCGCGCAGATCACGATGATGACCGGCGCGATGATCGAAAACGGAATGCGCAGGATGGCGGCGAACAGCGGGACGCAGGTGAGCACGACGATCAGCCCGGCAATATTCCCCAGATACATGCTGGCGATCAGGCCCCACACGAAATCCGGCTTCTCCACGAACAGCAGCGGCCCGGGCTGCAGGCCCCAGATGAGGAGGCCGCCGAGCAGCACCGCGGCGGTGGGCGAACCCGGCACGCCGAGCGTGATCATCGGCAGCAGCGCCGACGTCCCGGCGGCGTGCGCGGCAGTCTCCGGCGCCACCACGCCCTCGACCTTGCCGTTGCCGAAATCCCGCCCGTCCTTGGAGAGGCGCCGCGCGAGGCCGTAGCTCATGAACGACGCAGGCGTCGCCCCGCCCGGCACGATCCCCATGAAGCACCCTACCGCGGAGCTGCGCAAGGAAGTCGCCCAGTAACGCGGCAATTCTTTCCAGGTTTCCAATACGACTTTCATGTTGATCTTGGCGTTCGCTCCCTTGAACGCCAGGCCTTCTTCCAGTGTCTCCAGAATCTCGCCGATGCCGAACAGGCCGATGACCGCGATCAGGAAATCGAACCCCTTGAGCAGCGAAGTAAAGCCGAAGGTGAGGCGCAACGTTCCGGTGACGCTGTCCAGGCCGACCGCCGCGAGGGCGAACCCTATCATCATCGACGCGACGGTCTTCGCCGCGTTGCCGCCGCTCATCCCGACGAAGGCGCAGAAGGTGAGCAGATAGACCGCGAAGAACTCCGGCGGACCGAATTTCAGGGCGAATCCCGCAACGACTGGCGAGAGGAAGGTGATCATGATCACCGCGATCAGCGCCCCGACGAATGAGGAAGTGAACGCCGCGGTCAGGGCGCTGCCCGCTCGCCCCTGCTGGGCGAGCGGATGCCCGTCGAACGTGGTTGCCACCGACCAGGGCTCACCGGGGATATTGAAGAGAATCGAGGTGATGGCCCCGCCGAAAAGCGCACCCCAGTAGATGCAGGAGAGCAGGATGATCGCCGAGGTAGTGCCTCCGGGCTGCTGAGCCATCGAGAAAGTGAGCGGCAGCAGGATGGCAACACCGTTTGCGCCGCCCAGCCCGGGAAGCACGCCGATGATGATTCCCAGGATCACTCCGACGAACATCAGCACCAGGTTCAGCGGCGACAAAGCGACGCCGAACCCCCCCAGCAATGCATTGATTTCTTCCACCCGATCTCCTATGCGCGGCGCGGCCCGCCCGCTCGCCCGTTCGCGTTCAACCCAAGCCCAGGGCTGCCTCCAGCGGCCCCTTGGGCAGGGGCACCTGGAACCACACCTCGAAGATCAGAAAGAAAACGACGCTCACGCCCACCGCGACCGGGACGATCTTGACCCAGGGGTACTTGCCCAGCTGCCACATGAAGTAGGCGATATACAGGGTCGACGCCAGGTAGAAGCCCAGATAGGCGATCAGGGAGACGTAGACGACGGTCGGAACGAGAACCGTGAGGATCTTTTTCAGCTCCTCGCGCGACACAAACGACTCGTCCGAAAGCGCCGCATTGCGCCAGCCGCGCAGCAGGATAGTCACGGCCGAAGCGCAGATCAGCAGTCCCACATACAAGGGAAAATAGCCGGGCTGGGGTCCGTCGTCCCCCCACCTCGCACCCAGCCGGTAGCTGTCGATCACCACCACCAGGCCGAAAAGGAGAATGGCGGCGGCAACACCGATTTCCACGGCGCGTACCGACGCCGCCGAACGATCCGTCCCGTTATCCACGCCACCCGCCTCCTCGATCCGCCCGCCGGGCCCTCGGCGCGCGGGGAGTGCCCCGCGCGCCCGCAAAAGCTCACCTCGCGAGGAATCCTGCCTCTTTCATGAGCAGGATGTGCCGCGCTTCCTCGCGCGCAACCCACGCTTCGTATTCCTTGCCGTTCAGGGTCGTCTGGTTGAACGCGCCCTGCTCGAGAAAATCCTTCCACTCGGGCGTATCCCGCACCTTCTTCAGAAGGTCCACGAAGTACTGCACCTGTTCAGGGGTCACGCCGCCCGGCATGAAGATTCCGCGCAGCATGACGTACTCGACGTCGAGCCCCGTCTCCTTGCAGGTCGGGATGTCGTACCAGGACATCGTCTTCGTGACCTTGGTCTTGTAGGGCATGCGCTTGGAATCGAACACGCACAGCGGCCGCAGGGTCCCCGCCCTCCACTGCGCCACCGCCTCGATCGGATTGTTCACCGTGGAGTCGATGTGCTTGCCGACGAGCTGCACCGCCACCTCGCCGCCGCCCCGGTAGGAGATATAGGTGAACTTGGCGCCGGTCTGCCGCTCGATCGCGACCGTGATGATCTGGTCCTCCTGCTTGGAGCCGGTGCCGCCCATCTTGAACTTGCCGCCCCCTGCCGTGACCGCGGCCACGTACTCCTTCGGGGTCTTGTAGGGCGTCTCCGCGTTCACCCAGAGGACGAAATTGTCGAGCGCCATCATCTGCACCGGCGTCAGGTCGCGCCAATTGAAAGGCGTGTGCGTCGCGAGCGGCGTGGTGAACAGGTTCGACAGGGTGATGATCAGCTTGTGCGGGTCGCCTTTCGACTCCTTGACGTCGAGGAAACCCTCGGCGCCCGCGCCGCCGGCCTTGTTGATGACGACCATGGGTTGCTTCATCAGCTTGTGCTTGGCAACGATGCCCTGGATGAAGCGCGCCATCTGGTCGGCGCCGCCTCCGGTCCCCGCGGGAATGATGAATTCCACGGTCTTGCTCGGCTCCCAGGCCGCGAGGGCCGATTGCGGAGAGCCGACGGCCGCAAAAACGGCCAGGAATGGGGTGCTCCAACGCGAAAACTGCTTGATGTCGAACCGCATGTCTTTTCCTCCTTTAGGACGACCTCGTGCTCCCCGACCTCCGTACCGCGCCGCCTATTATATTGCGCGGACCTGTTTGGACCTTGACTGGAATCAAGCGAGTTTCCCTCGTCGACCCGTCTAGTCCTCCTTCTTTTCGGGCTTGGAGCGCCCGGCAAGCCATTTCCCAACGACGACCACCAGCGCCGCGCCTACCGCGGGCGCAACATAGTAGCTCTCCAGCCACGGCAGGTTCGCGTTGACCCAGGCTGAAATCGCCGGATCCGTCACCGCCATCTCTCCCGCGGTCCAGCCGAGAATGGCGGCGCCGAGCGTAATGATAACCGGCCAGCGCTCCATAAGCTTCATCAGCATGGTCGCGCCGTAGACGACGAGCGGAATGCTGATGATGAGGCCGAGCACGAGCAGCGTGATGCTGCCCTTGGCCGCCGCGGCAACGGCGATGACGTTGTCGGTGCTCATGACCAGGTCCGCGATCAGGATGGTCTTGATCGCACCGATGAGGTGCGAGCTCGATTGCACCTCGCCGTCCCCGTCTTCCTCGGGTATCAGCAGCTTCACCGCGATCCACAGCAGCGCCGCCCCTCCCGCGAGCTTGAGGTATGGGAACTCGAGCAGCTTCACCGCGACGACCGTGAGGACGATGCGCAGCACCACCGCGGCCCCGGCGCCCCAGAATATCGCCTGCTTTTGCTGCCTCGGCGGCAGCGAGCGCGCCGCGAGGGCGATCACCACGGCATTGTCGCCCGACAGGATGATGTTCACCCAGATGATCGTCCCCAGCCCCAGCCAGAACTGGGTCGTCAGCAGCTGCTCCATTCAGGTCCCCCCTCTCGCCGGCGCGAAATCAGAACAGGCCGACGACTTTTCCTTCCACCAGGTCGATCTTCACCGCCGAAGGCACCTTGGGCAGGCCGGGCATGGTCATGATGTCGCCGCAGATCATCACGATGAACTCGGCGCCCGCCGCGAGGCGCACCTCGCGGACGTTGATCACGTGATCCACCGGGGCGGCCCGCAATTGAGGATCGGTCGAGAACGAGTACTGGGTCTTTGCGACGCACACCGGGTAGTGTCCGTAGCCCTCCTCTTGCAGCTTCTTGATCTGGTTGCGCACCTTGGCGTCCGCGGTGACTTCGGAGGCGCGGTAAATGCGCTGCGCGATCGCGCTGATCTTCTCCCATAGCGAATCGTTTTCGCCGTACACGAAATGGAAACTGTTCTTGGTTTCGCACAACCCCACGACGATACGCGCGAGCTCCGCCGCACCCTTGCCGCCGTCGCTCCAGTGGGTGGCAATCACCGCCGGGACGCCGAGCTTCGCCATTCTCGCCTTGATGAAGTCGTGCTCACGCGGCGTATCGTAGGTGAACCGGTTGATCGACACGACGCAGGGGATGCCGTAGTGCTTGCTCACGTTCTCCACGTGCCGCTCGAGGTTGACGATGCCCCGCTCCAGCGCGGCTATGTTCTCCTGATTCACCGTCTTCAGGTCCGCGCCTCCATGGTATTTCAGCGCCCGCACCGTGCCGACAATGACCGCCGCGCTCGGCTGCAGTCCGGATTTGCGGCACTTGATGTCGACGAACTTCTCGGCACCGAGGTCGGCGCCGAAGCCCGCTTCGGTCACCACATAGTCGACGAGTTTCATCGCGGACTTCGTGGCGATCACGGAATTGCAGCCGTGCGCGATGTTGGCGAACGGACCGCCGTGAATGAAAGCCGGGTTGTTCTCGAGCGTCTGCACAAGATTCGGCTTGATCGCGTCCTTGAGCAGCACCGTCATGGCGCCGTGAGCCTGCAGGTCCCGCGCGAGCACCGGCTTCTGGTCGCGCGTGTAGGCGACGACGATCTTGCCGAGGCGTTCCTTCAGGTCCTCGAGCGAGTTCGACAGGCAGAAGATCGCCATGACTTCGGAGGCGACGACGATGTCGAATCCGTCCTGGCGCGGATAGCCGTTCCCCGGCCCGCCGAGGCTCACGGTGATGTCGCGCAGGGCGCGATCGTTCATGTCGACGACGCGCCTCCAGGCGATGCGGCGCACGTCGATCCCCAGCTCGTTTCCGTGATGGATGTGGTTGTCGAGCATCGCCGCGAGCAGGTTGTTCGCGAGCGCGATGGCGTTGAAGTCGCCGGTGAAATGCAGGTTGATGTCTTCCATCGGCACCACCTGGGCGTAGCCGCCCCCGGCAGCGCCCCCCTTCATGCCGAACACCGGCCCGAGCGAGGGTTCGCGCAGGCAGATCATCGCTTTCTTGCCGATGTGGTTGAGCGCGTCGCCAAGACCGACGGTCGTCGTGGTCTTGCCCTCGCCCGCCGGCGTGGGCGTCATTGCCGTGACGAGAATGAGCTTTGCGTTCGGCCGTTGCTTCAGGCCGTCGAGATATTCGAGCGCCACCTTCGCCTTGTAGTGGCCGTAGGGCTCTAGGTGCTCCTCGGGAATGCCGAGCTTCGCCAGCGCGATCTTGGAGATGCGTTCGAGTCTGGCTTTCTGCGCGATTTCGATGTCGGAGGGCATCTGCTGCTCCTTTGGGCTTTCCGAAGCGTCTCTTATTGCGGACGAGCACTATACGGTGTGTGCATTTGCCCGGACATTGACGGAGGTCAAGAGCGGATACGTGTCACTGCTGTAGCCGGACCTCCCGGTCCCACTCGAGCGCCTTGAGATTGAAGCGCGCCTTTCCGTAGCCCGGCCGCAGAATCAGCGCGGAACGGTACTCATTCTCCGCATCGTCGACTCGCCCGGCAAGATAGTACGCATATCCCAGATTGTTGCGCGCGCGGGCGTTCCACGGAGCCTCGTGCACGCTCGACTCCCACAGCGCGATTTCGCTGGCGTAGTCGAGCTGCCGCGCGACGCAGGACAACAGGCACAATCCGAGCAGCACTCCGAGCGCGGCGCGCACTGCGGCAGCCCGCGGCCGCGAGGACGAGACCTGTGCGCTCAATCCGAGGAACAGTCCCCAGCCGGAGAGGTAGAGCTGGCGGTCATTGGCGACGTCCAGGCGCGGCACGATCGAATTGGTCGGCGCGAGCTGCAGGAAGAACCACAGTATGCCGAACGCAAGCCAGGGACGCGACCGCAAGCTGGCGACACCGAGCGCGAGCAGGGCCGCGAGCAGCGCCGCCTGCACGCCAAGCTGCACGTTCCATTCGGCAAGCGGCATCAGCGCGGGATCGATGTTGTAGCCGCGCAGCCCAATCAGCCGCGAAACCAGGTAGGCAATGCCGCCCACCTGGGTGAGCAGGTTCCCGCCGGCGTCCCGCTGCGTGAATCCGTAGCTGAGCAGCTCGAAATAGCGCGGGTGAAGCAGCGCCACGGCCGTGCCCGCGACCAGCACCGCCCAGTGCGCCCATTGCCGTCGCAGTACTTCCTTCCAGAACGGCTTCCAGCCGCGCCGGTCTCCTCTGCAGAGCTCGCACAGGAGCAGCGCCGCGGGCAGAGTCGCCGCGGTCTCGCGCGTCGCCAGCGCGAGCACGAACAGCAGCGTCGAGACCGCCCAGTGCCCGCGCCTGAGATACACGAGCAGCGCGCCGAGATAGAAGCTCGCCATCAGCGACGACGAGCGCCCGCTGATGTACGTCACTGCTTCCGTCTGCGCCGGGTGCAGCGCGAACAGCAGCGCGGCGATCAGCGCCACGCCGCGCGACCGGTCCGATTCCCCTTCGCCGAACCAGCGCGCGCACAGTCTCGACCCGATGGCGTACAGCAGCACCGCGTTGAGCGCATGCGCCGCAATGTTGAACAGGTGAAAGCCGAATTCTCCCGGGCCGAGCGTCCAGTTGAGGACGTAGCTGGCCTTGAGCAGCGGCCGCACGCCTCCGCCGGCGCGATCGAGCAGCGCCTGCCAGGAATGCACCGTCGGATAGTTGACGATGACGTTGTAGTCGTCGAACTGGAACACGCCCGCGAACGACGGCAGATACGCGATGAACGCGACGATCGCCAGCAACCATCCGTCGCGCCGGGCGCGGTCCGGCATTCCCGGAGTCATTGCGCCCGGGCCGCGAATGCGCGATCGAGCAGGCCCACCGCGTGCCACCAGCGGTTGCGGGCGTTGAGCATCACCACCAGCACGCGCACGCCGTCCCGCTCGGCGAGCGCAACCAGGCAGTTTCCGGCGAGGTCGGTGTGTCCGGTCTTCAGCCCGATCGCGCCGGGATAGCGACCGATGAGCGCATTGGTATTGTCGAATTCGAAGGAGCGCTTGCCGTCGGCGCTGCTCACCGCCGCGCGCGCCTTCTCCGCGAGCCGGAGGTACTCCGGATGCCGCATGACCTCTTCGGCCAGCCGCGCGAGATCGTGCGCGCTGGAGTACTGCAGCTTGTGGTCATGCCCGCAGGGATCGGCGAAGCGCGTATCCCGGAGGTCGAGCGCCAAGGCGCGACGGTTCATCAGCTCGACAAAATGCTGCGTGGTCCGCCCGAGGTCGTCTGCGAGCGCGCGGCAGGCGTCGTTCGCAGAGCGGATCACGGTCGCGGCGAGCAGGTCCCGGACGCGCCACTTTTCGCCGGGCCTGATCCCGAGGCGCGTTCCGGTCTCGGATGCGACGCCGTCGCTCACCGCGATCACGCGTTCGGGCTCTCCGCGTTCGAGCACCAGCAGGGCGGTCATCATCTTGGCGAGGCTCGCGGGCGGCAGGCGCTCGCCGGCCCTGCCCGCCCACAGCAGGCGCCCGTCGCGCTTGACCAGGTAGGCGTCCGCGACCTGCGGGTAGCGGTCTTCCTCGGCGTGCGCGCAGCCCGCCGCAAGCAGCGCGACGAGCGCGAGGCGACGCAGCACGCCGGCTTATCTCCCGAACAGGCCCTTCAGCTTGTTGATGCCCTGATCGACGCCCTGCTGGACGGCGTCGCCGGCGGGTGATTTCTTCTTCTCCTGTGCCGAGGCGCCAGGGGCAGTCTTCGCACCGCGCGCTTCGTCCGTATCCAGGTTGGCAAGGTAGCTCGTGCACAGCACCGCGTATTTGCCGCCTTCCTTCGACGTGTAGTCGCGGCCGGTGCAGTGCTTCTGCGCCAGCGGCTTGGCCTCGTTGGGGCAATAGCGGCCGAGGAAATCGAGCGATTCGGTCTTGAGTGCCCCCGGGCATAGCGACGCCTTGACCCTGTCCGCCGACAGGCCGCACGCCTCAGCCACGTTCTTGTCGCCACCGGCCTTCGCGAACCCCTCCTGCGTCTGGTAGCGCTTGCAGAATTCGGCGGTCTTCGCGGTGCACGCCGACTGCACCTCCGGGTAGGTCTTGGCATAGCTGCTCATGACGCTCTTGCAGGTATCGTCGCTCTTGCGGTAGCAGCGCCCGTACATCCCGAGCTTTCCGAAGTCCATGGTCTCGACCGCCTTGCCGCATTCCGCGATCTGCGCCTCGTTGTTTCGCTTCATGGCTTGCTCGCCCTGCGCCCGCGCAGCATCGGCCTGCGCCTTCATGGCGGCGATCTGCCCTTCGCGCTCGCTCCTCGCCTGCTCCCGTTCGCTCCTCGCCTTCTGCGCGTCGCAGGTGCCGACCTTCCTGCCGCTCATGTTCATGAGCATTTCCTGGCCGCCGTCCTTCATGCGCATCGTGCCCTTGTATTCCGTGCGGGACGGGTTGAAGACGTATTCCATGACCGCCGACCGGTTCTTGGGGCAGCTCATTGTTATGGTCAGCTTGTTTGCGGATTCCTTGTAGTCCGTCACCTTGCATCCCTCCGCGTCCTTGCGCTGGGTGACGTTCTTGCGCATGTCCTTTTCGTAGCACTGCTGCTGGGTGTTGCTCCCCATGCCGGCGGGCATCCCGGGCACGTTCATCTGCGTGGTGATTTCCCACAGGTCGTCCGCGCCGGCGGCGGGCGCGGCAAACGAAAGAGACAGCGCGCCGGCGAGCGCGAGCGAGGTCATGACTCCGGTAATTTTCATGCTTACCCTCCCAGGGCGGCGCGGCCCGGCGGAGGCGCCAGGCCGACGATGCGAGTCTACCGCAACGTTCCGCCGAACGAGCGGATAGGGATCAGATCAGCGCCGGAGCTCCGCCAGCGCCTGTCCGCCCCCGAAGCTCGAGTGCACCGGCGTCGGACCGCCCTTGGTGACTTTCACCGCGCAATATTTGAACTCCGGGATCTTGCCGAACGGGTCGAGCTTCGGGTTGGTGAGCATGTTCGCCGCCGCCTCGTAGTAGCAGAACGGGATGAACAGGGCGCCGACCGGCGTGCCTTCGTCCGCGCGCGCGTATAGCGCGATTTTCCCGCGGCGCGATTCGACGGTGACGATCTCGCCCGCTTTCACCCCGAACCTGGCGAGGTCGGCCGGATGGAGCGACGCGACCGGCTCGGGCTCGATGTGATCGAGCACGGTGGCGCGGCGCGTCATCGAGCCGGTGTGCCAATGCTCGAGCTGGCGGCCGGTGATGAGCACCATCGGGTATTCGTCGTCCGGCCGTTCATCGGCCGAGATCAGGTCTGCGGGAACGAACTTGCCGCGGCCGGTGGTCGTCGGGAAGTGCGTCGTGAATACCACGGGCTCGCCGGGGTCGCCTTCTTTCTCGCACGGGTAGGTCACCGAGGAATCGCGCTCGAGGCGCTCCCAGGTGATGCCCGCGATCGAGTCCATGCACTGGCGCATCTCGTTGAACACGTCGCGCGGGTGCGCGTAGTTCCAGGAAAGACCGATGCGCCTGGCCAGCTCGTTGAGGAGCCAGAAGTCTTCCTTCGCCTCCCCCGGGGGCTCGATTGCCTTTCTTCCGAGCTGCACCATGCGATCGGTGTTGGTCACCGTGCCGACCTTCTCCGGCCAGGCGGTCGCGGGCAGCACCACGTCGGCGAGATACGCCGTTTCCGTGAGGAAGATGTCCTGCACCACCATGTGATCGAGGGAAGCGAGCGCCTCGCGCGCGTGGTCGACGTCGGGGTCGGACATCGCCGGGTTCTCGCCCATGATGTACATGCCGCGGATCTCGCGCTTCTTCGCCGCGTTGATGGTCTCGACCACGGTGAGTCCGGGCTTGGGGTCGAGCTCCATGCCCCAGAGCTTCTCGAAGCGCGCCTTGGCCTCGGGCGTGGCGACTCGCTGGTAGTCGGGATAGAACATCGGGATCAGGCCTGAGTCGGAGGCGCCCTGCACGTTGTTCTGGCCGCGCAGGGGATGCAGGCCCGAGCCGGGCTTGCCGATCTGGCCGGTCGAGAGCGCCAGTGCGATCAGGCAGCGCGCGTTGTCTGTGCCGTGCACGTGCTGCGAGATGCCCATGCCCCACATGATCATCGAGCCCTTGGAGGTCGCGTACAGGCGCGCGACTTCGCGGATGGTCTTCGCGTCGATGCCGCAGATGGGCGCCATTGCCTCGGGGGAGAACTTCTTCACGTTCTCGGCCAGGGCCTCGTAACCCGAGGTGCGGTCGCGGATGAAGGCCTCGTTCACGAGCCCTTCCTCGACGATGGTGTGCAGCATCGCGTTCAGCAGAGCGACGTCCGTGTCGGCCTTGAACTGCAGGCAGTAGGTCGCGTGGCGCGCGAGCTCGCCGCGGCGCGGGTCGGCGACGATCAGCTTCACGCCGGCCTTGGCGGCGTTCTTCATCCAGGTCGCCGCGACGGGGTGGTTCACCGTGGGGTTGGCCCCGATCAGGAAGATCACCTCCGCCTTCATCACGTCGCGCACCTGGTTCGACACCGCGCCCGAGTTGATGCCTTCCATCAGCGCCGCGACCGACGAGGCGTGGCACAGGCGCGTGCAGTGATCGACGTTGTTCGACCCGAAGCCGGTGCGCACCAGCTTCTGGAAGAGATAGGCTTCCTCGTTCGTGCCCTTCGCCGAGCCGAATCCGGCCAGCGCCTTCTTCCCGTGGGTGTCGCGGATGTCGCGAAGGCCCTTGGCGGCGAAGTCGAGCGCCTCTTCCCAGCTCGCCTCGCGGAAAACCTGCGACCAGTTGTCCGGGTCGACGACGAAGTTCTTGTGCTTTTTCACGCCCGGCTTGCGGATGAGCGGCCGGGTGAGCCGGTGCCTGTGCTGCACGTAGTCGAAGCCGTAGCGTCCCTTCACGCACAGGCGGCTGGAGTTGGCGGGGCCTTCCCTGCCCTGGACCCACAGAATCTTGTTGCCCTTGACGTTGTAGGTGAGCAGGCAGCCCACGCCGCAGTAGGGGCACACCGAGTCCACGGTCTTGTCGGCCTGCACCTTGCCGACGTCCCGGGCCGGCATCAGGGCGCCCGTCGGGCAGGCCTGCACGCATTCGCCGCACGCGACGCAGGTCGAGTTGCCCATGGGGTCGTCGAGGTCGAAGACGATCTTGGAGTGCTCGCCGCGGAAAGCGTAGCCGATGACGTCGTTCACCTGTTCCTCGCGGCAGGCCCTGAGGCAGCGCGTGCACTGTATGCACGCATCCAGGTTGACCGCGATCGCCGAGTGCGACAGGTCGGGCTTCGGCTGATGCCGCGACTCGAAGCGCGGCTTGCCGACTTTCAGCTCCTTCGCCCAGTGATCGAGCTCGGAATCGAGCGTGTAGGACTTCTCCGGAATATCCGCGAGCAGGAGCTCGAGCACCATTTTCTGGCTGGTGAGGGCTCGCGCGCTGTCGGTGGTGACCTCCATCCCGTCCTTGGGGGTGCGGCAGCACGAGGGGGCGAGCACGCGCTCGCCCTTGATCTCGACCACGCAGGCGCGGCAGTTGCCGTCCGGCCGCATGCCTTCCTTGTAGCAAAGGTGAGGAATCTCGATGCCGTAGTGCTTGGCGGTCTCGATGATGGTTTCGTCCGAGCGGCCGACCACCGCTTTGCCGTTGAGCTTGAACTCAACCGGCATCGTCGCCGCCTGCGCGGTGCTTATACGATCCATTGTTCACCTCGCTCCAAAACCGGGGACAGACCACCATTTTCCGGCTCGACCGGGGGCTCGACCGGGCGCTGGTGCCCGTCAGCAGAAGAAAATGGTGGTCTGTCCCCGGTTTTCATTCGATCTCGTTCGGGAAATATTTCATCACGGAAAGCACGGGGTTGGGTGCCGCCTGACCCAAGCCGCATATGGATGCGTCCATCATCGCCTGGGAAAGTTCCTTCAGCAGCGGCTGGTCCCACTTCTTCCCGTCGATCAGCTTGAGCGTCTTCGCCGTGCCCACGCGGCAGGGCGTGCACTGGCCGCAGGACTCCTCGGAGAAAAATCTCGTCAGGTTGCGCGCCGCGGCAGTCGCGCGGTCCTTGTCCGAAAGGATCACCACCGCGGCCGAGCCGATGAAGCAGCCGTACTGGTTGAGCGTGTCGAAATCGAGCGGGATGTCCGACATCGAGGCGGGCAGGATGCCGCCCGAGGCGCCGCCGGGCAGGTAGCCGTAGAAAGCGTGGCCGTCCTGCATCCCGCCGCAGTACTCGGCGATCAGCTCCTTCACCGTGATCCCGGCGGGCGCGAGATGCACACCGGGCTTCTTGACGCGGCCGCTCACCGAGAACGAGCGCAGCCCCTTGCGGCCGTTGCGCCCCTGGGACGCGAACCAGTCGGCGCCGCGCTCGAGGATCTCGCGCACCCAATGCAGCGTTTCCATGTTGTGCTCGAGCGTCGGCCGGCCGAACAGGCCCACCTGGGCGACGTAGGGCGGGCGCAGGCGCGGCATGCCGCGCCTGCCTTCGATCGACTCGATCATCGCCGATTCCTCGCCGCAGATGTAGGCGCCCGCTCCGCGCCGCAGGTAGATGGGCGGCAGCTTGCACGGCGGATCGGCCTGCAGCGCCGCGATCTCCTTCTCGAGGATCGCACGGCAGCCGTGGTATTCGTCGCGCAGGTAGATGTAGATTTCGCCTATCCCGACCGCCCAGGCGGCGATCAGTGCGCCCTCGATGAAGCGGTGCGGGTCGCGCTCCAGGTACCAGCGGTCCTTGAAGGTACCCGGCTCGCCTTCGTCGATGTTGATCGCCATCAGCCGGGGCGCGTGCTCGGCGGCGACGGACTTCCATTTGCGCCCCGCCGGGAATCCCGCGCCTCCCAGGCCGCGCAGGCCCGAGTTCTCCATCACGGCGATCACGTCTTCGCGCTTCTTCTCGCCCTCGGCGCAGGCCTTCGCGAGCGCGTAGCCGCCTTTGGCGCGGTAGCCTGCGTAGTCGATGTAGGCTTGCGCAGGATGCTTCACCGCCCTGGCCTTCACCAGCGCGGCGATCTTCTCGGCGCTCGCGTGCATGACAGGATTCTGCCCGACGACCGCGGCGGGCGCCGTCTCGCAGCGGCCGATGCAGGGCGCGTGCAGGACGCGGACGTCCTTGCCCAGAATCCCCGGGAGCCTCGCGAGCAGCTCCTGCGACCCCGCCATCTCGCAGGCGATCGAGTCGCACACCCTGACCGTGATCGCGGGCGGCGCCGCGTCACCCTCTTTCACCACGTCGAAGTGGTGATAGAAAGTCGCGACCTCGTAGACCTCGGTCATCGCAACCTTCATCTCGTCGGCAAGGGCGACCAAGTGCGCCGCCGACAGGTGGCCGTGGCGATCCTGGATGCGGTGCAGATACTCGATCAGCAGGTCGCGCCGGCGCGCGCTTTCTCCAAAATGCTCCTGCAGCAGCGCGCGGACTTCCTCGCGCGCCTTGGGATCGACCCCGCGGCCCTTGGGCGTGCCGCGCACCCGCGCGCGTTCTGGATCCTGCTGCGGTTTCGTCGGTGCCGGGCCGTTCATGCGCTCATTTTACGTCCGCGCGCGAGCGCAAAAGCTTGACACGAGTCAATTGTTTGGCCCGCGGTCAGGCCTTCAGATTCTTGCGCGCCCCCGACGCCAGCGTCGCCAGCGTGACGAACTCGGAGCTCAGCGCGTCGGCAAACGCGCCGGGATACCCGGCTTCCCGGAGCGACCACTTGAAGCGGTTGCCCAGGTGCGCCTTCTTGTACAGGTTGAGGCGCCGGGACCGGGCGAACGCATCGACGCGGTTGAACGCGGCGTTGTGCACGCCCTTGAGGCGCTTGGCCGCCTTTTCCGCGGGCATGTCTTCCAGGCCGCCCGGGGGAAACCGCTTCACGAGGTCGGCCACGATCGAGTCGACCAGCTCGTCGATTTCCCTGCAGTTGAACCAGTCACCGAACATGGGGGCCCCGCTCGTCGCGGCCTTCGCACCATGCGCGCCACATCGTCCGATAGGCGCTTTCGAGGTCGCGCACGAATGCCGTCTCGTCCATGATAGGCGATAGCCGCATCTTTTGGCGCAGCGAGCCGCGCAACCCCTCCAGCCGTGCCGGGTCGCGCGCGGATCCGGCGGCCAGCCGGACGTAGTCCCCGGGCGTGGCCGCGATCCAGTCGGCGAGTCCCACGGTGCAAAGAATGCTGGCGGCGCTTCGCGATATCGAGCGCGAGCCCTGCAGGGCGACCACGGGCACTCCCATCCAAAGGGCGTCGCAGGTCGTGGTTCCACCGCTGTAGGGAGTCGTATCCAGCGCGATATCCACGCCGCCGACCGAGCGGAGGTAGTCGTCCAGCGCCGCGTACGGCAACGTCGCGATTCTCGCCGCCGATATCCCGCCGCGTTCCAGATCGGCGAGCAATCCGTCCCTGGCCGGTCCGTCCGGAACGCCGGCGAGCAGCAGCCGCGAATCCGGCACGCGCCCGAGAACATCGGCCCAAAGGCTGCGGATGCCCGGGGAGAGCTTCGAGACGTGATTGAACGAGCCGAACGTGACGAAGCCGTTCTTCTTCGAGGGCAGATCCGTGACGGGGATATCCGCGATGAACGGGCGGTAGCACCATTGGCTGTGCGGGAGCCTGACCAGAGCCTCGGTGTGGAACGCGTCGGCGACGCCCTCGGGATCGGAATGGGCGTCGCAAATCCGGTAGTGAACGCGGGTCATCCCGGTCGTATTCAGATAGCCCAGCCAGGTCGCCTGCACCGGCGCCGGCTGCCGCGCGAGAACGCCGAGACGGAAGACGCCGGAATGCCCCGAGAGGTCCACCAGGATGTCGACGCCGTCCTGGTGGATCGCCTCGGCGAGCTCGTCGTCGGACATCGCCTGCGCATCGCGAAAGACATCCGCTCCTTCCGCAATCGCCCGCGTGACCTCGTCCGCGATCCCTCCGGTCGAGTAGCAGAAGACCTCGTGCGTGTGTCTCTCGATCACCGGAAGCGCGAACAGGGCCACCGGATGCCGCCAGAAATCGCCCGAGAGGTAGCCGATGCGCAGGCGCCGCTCCGGGACCTTGGCGTTGCTGAACTGGAACCTTCGCGGAACCGCCTTCTCGAGGCGCTCGCCGAACGCCTTGTGCCGGGCGAAGAGCGCTTCGCCCGAAATACTCTCCGAGCAATTGAGCGTGAACAGCTCCGCGGATTCCAGCTCGAACTTTTCCGGCGCGAGTTTCCGGGCGGCTGCGAAGCACTCGAGAGCCTCCGCTATCTTCGATTGGCCGCGGAGCACGCCGCCCAGGGCCTCGTATGCCGGCAGGAATCGCGGATCGGCCTCGATTGCGTGGCGCAATGCAGCCTCCGCCTCGGGTAGCCTTCCCAGCTTTCTCAGAACCGTGCCGTAGTTGTGCAGCGCTCCCGCGTAGCCGGGTTTCAGCCGGAGCGCCGCCTCGAGCGCGGCCGCGGCGGGCTGGAGGTTTCCGCGCGCGTCGTGGACGTTCGACAGCGCGATCAGCGCCTCGGGGAAATCGGGCCTGTTCCGCAGGGCGTTGCCGAGCAGGACCTCGGCACCGTCCAGGTCCCCGCGCTTGAACAGCAGATTGCCGAGGTTGTAGTTCGCGAAAGGGTTCGCCGGCTCCAGCGCCAGGGCCGCTTCGAAGGACTCGATCGCGCCGCCGGCGTCGCCCGTGGCCTCGAGCCCGATGCCCAGATTGAGATGCGCCCTGGCGTAGCCCGGAGCGGCGGCGACGGCCTTGCGGTAGCGCTCGCACGCTTCGCTCAGCCTGCCCGAATCCTCCGCCCTGTTGCCCTCGGCGATCAGCGCATCGGCGAGGTCGTTCGGGCTGGCCACGTCTCCTGGCGCCCGCTACTTCAGCACGGACTTGAGCAGCCTGCCCATCTCCGCGGGATTCTTCGTCGTCTTGATCCCGCATTCCTCCATCACCGCGAGCTTCTCCTGCGCCGTGCCCTTGCCGCCGGAGATGATGGCGCCGGCGTGGCCCATGCGCTTGCCGGGAGGCGCGGTGACGCCGGCGATGAAGCCGACGACCGGTTTCTTCATGTTGGCCTTCACCCAGTACGCCGCGGTCTCCTCGTCCGAGCCGCCGATCTCGCCCACCATGATCACCGCGTCCGTTTCCGGATCGTCGTTGAACATCTTCAGCACCTCGACGTGCTTCATGCCGTTCACCGGATCGCCGCCGATGCCCACGCAGGAGGACTGCCCCAGGCCGAGCTCCATCAGCTGGCCCACCGCCTCGTAGGTGAGCGTGCCCGAGCGCGACACCACGCCGATGCGGCCTTTCTTGTGGATGTGTCCGGGCATGATGCCGATCTTGATCTCGTCGGGCGTGATCAGGCCCGGGCAGTTGGGCCCGATGAGCCTGGTCCTCCTCCCCTGCATCCTGTACTTGGTGCGGATCATGTCGCGCACCGGGATGCCCTCGGTGATGCAGATGACCAGGTCGAGGTCGGCCTCGACCGCCTCGTCGATCGCGGCGGCCGCGAAAGGCGGCGGCACGTAGATGACCGAGACGTTGGCGCCGGTCTTCTGCTTCGCCTCCTTCACCGTGGCGAAGATCGGGATGCCCTCGTAGGTCTCGCCGGGTTTCTTCGGGTTGACGCCTGCGACGTAGCAGTTCCTGCCGTTGGCGTACTCCTTGCCCATCTTGGTGTGGAACTGCCCGGTCTTGCCGGTGATGCCCTGTGTCATCACCCGCGTGTTCTTGTCGATGAGGATGGACATCAGTGCTTCCCCTTCGACGCGGCCACCACCTTCTGCCCGGCGTCCGCCATGTTGTTGCCCGAAATGATCGGCAGGCCCGATTCGGCGAGGATGTTCTTGCCCAGGTCGACGTTGGTGCCCTCCAGGCGCACGACCAGCGGAACGCGCAGGCTCACCTGCTTCGCCGCCGCCACCACGCCCGCCGCGATCACGTCGCACTTCATGATGCCGCCGAAGATGTTGACCAGGATCGCCTTCAGGTGCGGGATGCGCAGCATGATCTTGAAGGCCTCGGTCACCTTCTCGGTGGTCGCGCCGCCGCCCACGTCGAGGAAGTTCGCGGGCGCGCCGCCGTAGAGCTTGATGATGTCCATGGTCGCCATGGCGAGGCCCGCGCCGTTGACCAGGCAGCCGATGTCGCCGTCGAGCTGGATGTAGTTGAGGTCGTACTTCGAGGCCTCGACCTCGGCCGGGTCTTCCTCGTCCAGGTCGCGCAGCTGCTGCCATTCGGGATGGCGGAAGCTCGCGTTGTCGTCGAAGTTGATCTTGGCGTCGAGCGCGACGACCCTGCCGTCGCCGGTGAGGATCAGCGGATTGATCTCGGCCAGGCTGCAATCGGTCTCGTCGAAGGCCTTGTACAGCCCCTTCAGGATCGCGCGCGCCTGCGGCACGCTCGCCGACGGAATGCCGATCTTCGCCGCGACGCCGTCCGCTTCGGCGTCCTTCAGCCCCGCGCCCGGATCGACGAATACCTTGTGGATCTTCTCGGGCGTGTGCGCGGCGACTTCCTCGATGTCCATGCCGCCTTCGCTCGAGGCCATCAGCGCGACGCGCTGGGTGCCGCGGTCGACCACCATGCCGACGTAGAGCTCTTTCTTGATGTCCGCGCCTTCCTCGATGAGCAGTCGCCGCACCTTCTGCCCCTCCGGCCCGGTCTGGTGGGTCTTCAGCATCATGCCGAGGATCTTGCGGGCCCACTCGCGCACCTCGCCCTCGGATCTTGCGACTTTCACGCCGCCGCCCTTGCCGCGGCCGCCGGCGTGGATCTGCGCCTTCACCACCCACACCTTGCCGCCCAGCTCGCGCGCCGCTTTCACGGCCTCATCGACGGAAAAGCAGGGAATGCCGCGAGGCGTCGCGACCCCGTACTTCCGCAGTATTTCCTTCGCCTGGTATTCGTGGATTTTCATCGCTTGCGTCCCTGATAGTAGCCGCAATCATCGCCGCGCGCAGCGCGAACGCTCATTGACCCGCGTCAAGCGGCCGCCATCCCGCGCGTCTTCCGCTCCAGCCCCTATGCGAGCTTCATCACGATCATGCCGAGGACGTTGGCGGCGAAGTCGGCCCGGTCCGACATGTTCGAGATGTGCCGGTAGACCTCGCGTCGGTAGAACAGCCCGGGAAGCCGTCCCGGCTCCGTGGCGCGCGCGAACAGATCCTTGATCGCCGCTCGGTAGAGGCGTTCGACCTCGCGTTCCATCTGATGCACGTCGTGCGCATGATCGCCGGCGACCCGCGGATTTCCGGCCAGCCTCTGAATCGCCAGCTCCAGCTGCTGCGCTTCCTGGCGGACGAAATCCACCATCCTGCGGATGTAGTCGTCGGCCTCCACCTTGAGGATGTTCATCTCCTCCATGGTCGTGAGCGCGTACGTCACCATGTCCTCGTAGCAATGCGACAGGTTGAAGATGTCCTCGCGGTCGAGCGGGGTGATGAACGTCTTGTGCAGCTCGTCGATGAGAACGCTGCGCAGCTCGCTTGCATCGTCCGCGAGCTGCCGCAGCGTATCGATTCTGCCGGAATCGGCCTGACCGAGCATGCTCTCGAGGTAGCGCACCCCTTCGACCGACTTGGCGGCCTGGGCGACCAGCATGGTGATGAATTTGTTGTTCTCCTTCACACGTCCGTCGAACCATCCCATCTCAGCCTCCGTGCGCGAGCATCGCCTGGACGAGGTAGTGCAGCGGTACGGCCAGCAGCACCGCCGCGGGCAGCGTCAGTATCCACGCGATGGCGATTTCGCCGAGGACCGACCACCGCACCTGCGACTTGCGCTCCGCCGCCCCGGCGCCGACGATCGCGAGGCTCGTCACCTGCGTCGTGCTCACCGGTGCTCCCGCAAGCGAAGCCGCGAGAATCACCGCCGCCGACGCCGACTGCGCGGTGAAGCTGTGAATCGGACGGATCCGGTAGAAGTTCAGTCCCAGAGTGCGGATGATGCGCCAGCCCCCGACCGCCGTCCCCAGCGCGATCGCCGACGCGCTCAGCGCGACGGCCCACCACGGCACGACGAACGCCGGCGTCAATCCCAGGGTCACCAGTCCCAGCGAGATCATGCCCACCGTCTTCTGCGCGTCGTTGGCGCCGTGACTCATGGCAAGCGCCGCGGCGGTGAGCACCTGCGCCCGGGACAGCGCGGTATTGGCCTTCGGTGTCGCGTTGCGCAACAGCCAGCGCAGCGCCCGCATGATCGCGAGCGCCGCGGCGAAGCCGAGCGCCGGCGAGGCGAACAAGACAAGCGCCACTTTCCACAGCCCCTGCGCCTGGATCGCGGCGGGGCCGGAACCGGCGGCCGCAGCTCCGACCATCCCCCCGATCAGCGCGTGCGTCGAGCTCACCGGAATGCCGAAGTACCAGGTCACCGCGTTGCAAAGTCCTGCCGCGAGCAGCGCGGCAAGCACCACGGAGATCGTGATCGACTGCGGCAGCACCACCCCCGCGCCGACCGTTTCGGCGACCGCTATACCGAGCAGGAACGGGCCCGCCAGGCTCGCCACCGCCGCCAGGGTGAGCGCGCCGCGTGCGCTCATCGCGCGCGAGGCGATGATGGTCGCGACGGCATCGGCGCTGTCGTGCACGCCGTTGAGGAAATCGAACAGGAACGCGACCGCGAGCAATACGAATAGGAGCGTCAGCGCGGACATGATTCAGGACGACCCCTCCCGACGCAGCTGCTCCAGATCAGGAGGGGCGAAGCGTCGAATACTAGCACAGCGGCGCATCCGCACTCGCCGCAGCGGAGTAGCGCGAAACCGGGCATCATTCAGCCGGAGAAGGGCGAACAATGTTCCGACGCATCTTGGTGCCCGTCGACGGCAGCGGGCCTTCCACCGCAGGCCTGCGCATCGCGCTGTTGCTCGCACGCGATCGCAAGGCGCGCCTGCGGCTGGTACATCTTTCGCACGACCTCGCCCTCGCGCCGGCGCGCAACCGGGAGCTGCCCGTCGGCGACCTGTACGCGCGGGTGGAAAAGCGCGGTGAGCAGCTTCTCCGTCGCCACGAGCGCCGGTGCCGGCAGCGGGGGATCGCGCCCGAGACCGCGCTCTACGTCGCCATTGCCGGGCGCGCCGCCGATGTCATCGTGAAGGAGGCGAAGAAGTGGCGCGCCGACCTCATCGTCATGGGCACGCACGGCCGCCGCGGGGTCACGCGGCTCGCCCTCGGAAGCGACGCCGAGCAGGTGGTGCGCCGCTCGCCGGTGCCGGTGCTGCTGACCCGCGCCGGGAGGCGTTGAGCCCGCCCGCGGGCAAGCTTCAGGCACTGCCGAGCAGGTACTCGGCAACCTCGACGAAGCCGGCACCCGAGGCCTCGCGGGTCACGTATTTCGGCCAGGCGTCGAGACGCCCTTCGAAGCGGCGCACGTTGGCGACGCCGATGGAGTTCTCGAAGAAGGCGAACATCGGGGCGTCGTTCTCCGAGTCGCCGACGAACACGAACTCCCGGTTCGCGCCGTCGAGATCGAGGCCGAAGCGTTCCGCGAAGAGAAGCCGGCTGGTCGCGAGCTTGTCGTAGCCCCCGAACCAGCCGTTCACGTGAATCGAGCTGATCTTGGCCTTGAGCCCCGCTTCCTCCATCAGCGCCGCGATGCGCTCCGCCGCGTCGAGCGGCAAGGGCGGAACGTCCTCGCAGTAGTCGATCGCGAGGTCGGTCTCACGGTAGGCCTGGTCCGCGGCGAGCGCACAGCCGGGAACCTCGGCCAGGATGCGCCGGGCGACGGCGTCGAGGCGCGAGCGCTTGCCCGCGCGCGCCCGCGCGTCCTCGAGGAAGCGCTTGTGGAGCTTGCCTCCGGAAAAGAAGAAGTAGAAGGCGCCGTTCTCGCCGACCACCGCATCGACCGGCCACATCCGCGCGATGTGATCGCACCATCCCGCCGGGCGCCCGGTGACGGGCACCACCATCCTCCCGGCTCCGTGCAGCTTTTCGAGCGCCGCGTAAGCGGCGGCGGTGAGCTTGCCGCGCGTGGTCAGCGTCTCGTCGATATCCGCGAGCACGGCCTTCACCCCGCGTGCGTCGAGCTCCGCGAGCGGCCTCATCTCACCCGAACAATCCGCCGACGCGGGTGCCGGCGATGCGATTGACCAGATACAGGCTGATCGCGCACACCGCGATCAGGATCACCCCGAGCGCGGCCGCCTGGCTCTGCGAGCCGGCGATGTAGAAGCTGAAGATGCCGAACGGGATCATCTCGTTGCCCCCGGTCGTCAGGAAGATGGTCGACGAGGCTTCCTGGATCGACGTGATGAAGGAGAACAGCCCGCCGACGAAGATCCCCTTCCACACGAGCGGCACGGTGATGTCGCGGAAGGTCCGCAGCTTGGTCGCGCCGACGTTCTCGGCGGCCTCTTCCATCGACTTGTGAACGAGGAGGAGCGAGGAGTAGCTGCCGCGGACGGTGTAGGGCAGGCGGCGCACCGCGAGCACCAGCGGCAGGATCAGCCACATGCCGGTAAGCGGGACGTCGACGAGCGGCAGCGGGAAATTGAAGGCGCGCACGTAGGCGATGCCGACCGCGGTCCCAGGAATCGCGAGCATCAGCGTGGTGAGCGCGTCCATCGCGCCGCGCCCGGGCGCAGCCGTGCGCCCCATGATCCAGGCCATCGGCACCCCGATCGCGAGGCACATGAACACCGCGATGCCGCAGTAGAGGAGCGAATTCAGGATGAATTTAGGCGTCTCGACGCTCACCTGGTCGAAGAACTCGAGCGTGTAGTGCACGGGGAAAGGCGTGAGCGACCATCCGCGCCCGATCGCGGCGAGCAGCACCCCCACCTGCGGCACGAGCGACACGAACAGGAGCAGCGTCAGGAAGCCGACCGCTACCCAGCGCTTCACGGGTCCCAGCCGCCGGCGCTCGACTCTCGAGTAGGCGAGCGAGCTGTAATCCTTGATCGCGACGTACTGGCGCGCGGCGAGCACGAAAACGATCGCGAGCAGGACCAGCAGCGCCGAGATCACGATGCCCATGCGGAAGATGCGCCGGTCGACGAACTGCACGATGTTGAGGTAGGCCTGCGGAGCGAGCAGGTCCTGGACGCCGACGACCAGCGGCGTGATGAAATCGGCAAAAGTCCAGATGAACACGAGCAGCGCCCCGGAGATGTAGCCCGGCGTGGTGAGCGGCAGCGTCACGTCCCGGAACCTGCGCCAGCCCCTGGCGCCCATCCCCTGAGCGGCCTCCTCGAGCGCCGGGTCCACCTTGGAAAGCGCGTCGAGCACGGAGAGCGTCATCATCGGGAAGAGGTGCACCGTCTCCACCAGCAGCACGCCCTGGACCCCGTACATGAAATTCACCGGTTGCTGCAGTCCGAACCAGTCCATGAGCAGGATGTTCACCGTGCCGGCGCGGCCGAGGATGAAGACGAATCCGAGCACGCCCACCAGCGGCGGCAGGATCATCGGCAGCATGGTGAGGTAGGAGAACAGGTTCCGGTACGGGAACTCGTAGCGCAGGATCAGGAAGGCGACCGCGATCCCGACGACCGAGGTCGTGACCACGGCGGCCAGCCCGAGGGCGAGCGACTTCCAGAGCGAGCGCAGGTAGAACGAGTCGGTGAAGAACTCGTGGAAGTTCGCCAGCGTGAACTGGCCCGCCTCGTTGGAGAAGGCGTCGTAGAAGATGCGCGTCAGCGGATAGAAGACGAAGACGATCAGGAATATCCAGATGAAGGCGAATCCCGCGGCTGCGAGCGGCGATCTCGGCAGCTTGAGCATGCTCATTGCGCCTGGATCGCCAGCGTGCCGTTCCACGCGAAGCCGAGCTCGACAGCGCTGCCCAGGGGACGCTGCTCGTGGTGCCAGGGATCGCGGTCGTCGACCTTGAAGGTGATCCCCTGCCCGAGGTCGACGTCGTAGCGCAGCGTGTTGCCGAGGTAGGCGGCGAAGCTGATCTTCCCGCGGGCGGCGTTGCGCTCGGCGCCCGCGCCGCCCACGGCGATGTTCTCCGGCCGCACGCAGATCACGCACTTGTCGCCCGCGCGAAGGTCCGCGTTGGGCAATGCGCGCAGCCGCCCCAGCGCGGTATCGACCGAGAGGAAGCCCGCTTCGGCCGCGCGCACCGTGCCGTCGAGCAGGTTGTTGACGCCGATGAAGTCGGCGACGAAGCGGTTGGCCGGCCGCTCGTAGAGCTCCTTCGGCGCGCCGATCTGGAACACCCTGCCCTGGTTGAACACCACGATCCGGTCGGAGAGCGTGAGCGCTTCCTCCTGGTCATGGGTGACATAGACGGTGGTGATGCCGAGCTCCTTCTGCAGCTTCCTGATCTCGGCGCGCACCTGGATGCGGATCTTGGCGTCGAGGTTGGAGAGCGGCTCGTCCAGGAGCAGGATCTTCGGGTTGAGGACGAGCGCCCGCGCGAGCGCCACGCGCTGCTGCTGGCCGCCCGAGAGCTGGCCCGGATAGCGCTCCCCGAGGCCGCCGAGCCGGACCTTCTCCAGCACCGCCGCCACCCGCTCGCCGATCTCTGCGGCGCCGATGCTGCGCAGCTTCAGGCCGTAGGCGACGTTGCCGAACACGGTCATGTGCGGCCACAGCGCGTAGTTCTGGAACACCATGCCGATGCCGCGCTCGTGCGGCGGCACCTCGTTCACGCGGGCGCCGTCGAAACGGATCTCGCCCTCGTCCGGGGTATAGAAGCCTGCGATCAGGCGAAGCAGGGTCGTCTTACCGCAGCCCGACGGACCGAGGAGGGTGAACAGCTCCCCCTCCCCGATCGAGAAGCTCGAGCGCCCGACGACCTCGTTCTTTCCGAACCGCTTGGTGATGTCGTGGACGCTGATCTGCATCAGCTCAGTATTTTTTCTTCAGCTCTTCGACAACCGACTCGATGTCCTTGCGGAACTGGCCGTTCACCGCCTCGTAGCGCTTCTGCGCCGTGTCGTCGTCGTAGATATTGGTGACGTCGACGTCGAAGTAGGAGCGCAGGCCGCCGGTGAACTCGACGGCCAGCTCGGCGGGCGAGCCCGGCGCGCCCTGCACGCGGAACTTGGGCGTGATCGGGAACACGCCCCGCTCCATCGCGACTCTCTGCCCGCGCTCGGTGAGCATGAACTCGATGAAGGCGCGCGCGGCCTTCGGGTGCGGCGCGCCCGCGATGACGGCGATCGGCTCGGGCGTGATCCAGGCAGTCTTCGGCGCCACGAACTTGATGTCGAAGCCCGAAAGGCGGTCTTCGAAGGCCATGTAGCTCGGCACAGCGAAGCCGGCGGCGAACTCGCCCTTGGCAACCACCGAGGGCACGTCACGGCTGCGCGCGGTGAAGATGCCGGTGTTCGCACCGAGGCGCTTCAGCCACTCCCAGCCCTTGGCGTCGCCTTCGCGCTGCAGGATCACCTCGTAGGTCGCGTGGCTGCTGGAGGAGCGCGTGGGGGCGCACTGCGCGACGTTGCCTTTCAGCTTGGGGTCGAGCAGGTCGTCCCAGTCCTTGGGCGGCTGCACGCCCAGGCGCTGCAGCAGCCGCGGGTGATAGACGAGACCATAGGGCTCGAGCACCGTGCCGGTCCAGAAGCCTTTCGGGTCCTTGAGATAGATGGGCTTGGGCTTGCCGATGGTGGCGGGGATGGCGTCCATCACGGCCTGCGGCAGGTCGAGCTTGGCGAGCAGCTTCTGCTCGGCGAGCTTGTCGAAGAGCGCGCTCTCGCCGCCCCAGAAGATGTCGGCCTGGGGCCGGCCCTTCCATTCGACGATCTGGCCGTAAGCGACCGGCGTTCCGGCAGCGAGCGCGCTCGTCTTGACCGTGACGTTCCACTTCTCCTTCGCGTATTTCGCGAACTCCGCCAGCGAGGGGTCGGTGAGCGTCTTCGCGACCGGGGTGATGAGAACGAGCTCGCTCTCGATTTGCTGGGCCGCCGCGGGAGCTGCGGCCGCGAGAACCGCGGCCAGGACCGCGGCCGCCTGCTTCAGGATGCGCATCATGGGCTTCTCCTCTTGCAACGATTATAGGGTGAGCTTGCGCCCTCCATGGTGCCGGGGCCCGGGCCGGCTCCTTTGACGCAGATCAAGCAGCCGCGGTCAGGACTCCTTCCCGGTCGGCCGCGCGAGCAGCCGGCCGATCGCCTCGTCGACGCCGCCGCCGCGGTTGAGCACCTCGTCGACGGCCGCGGTGATGGCCATTTCCACGCCGTGGCGCCGGGCAAGCTCGGCCACGGATTCCGCCGAATGCACGCCTTCCTGGACGGTAACGCGCTCGCGCAAGATGTCCTGCAGGGCCCGGCCCTCGCCGAGCGCAATGCCGAGCGAGGTGTTGCGCGATGCCGCGCTGTTGCAGGAGAGGCTCAGGTCGCCCGCCCCGGACAGGCCCAGGAAAGTCTCGTGCCGTGCGCCGAGCGCGAGGCCGAGACGCGCCATCTCGGCGAGCCCGCGCGCGAACAGCGTCGCGCGCGCGGATTCGCCGAGCTTCTTCCCGGTCGCGATCCCGCAGGCGATGGCGAGCACGTTCTTCATGACCCCGCCGAGGTGGACGCCGACGATGTCCTCGGACAGGTACACGCGGAAGCGCGGCGTCCCGATGGCGTCGGCGAGCCGCTCCGCCAGCGCCTTGTCCTTGCATGCGAGCGTCACGCCGGCCGGCAGCTCGGCGGCGATGTCGTGGGCGAACGAAGGCCCGGAGAGCACCGCGACTCGCGCCGCGGGCAGGGTCTCGGCGATGACCTGCGACATCAGCGCGCAGCTGCCCCGCTCGATCCCCTTCGAGCAGCTCACCAGCGGCAGGCCCGCCTTCACAAAAGGCGCGAGCTGCGCGGTGACGCCGCGCATGTGCTGGGCCGGGGGCGCGAGGACGAGGAAGTCGGCTTCCGCCGTCGCCGCGCGGAGGCTGTTCGTCGCGAAGATGCCCGGGGGAAGCCGTATCCCGCGGAGGAACAGCCGATTCTCCGAATCCTGGTTGATCGCGGCGGCCACCTCGGGCTCGCGTGCCCAGAGCGCGATCTCGTGGCCGGAGCGCCGCATGACGCAGGCCATCGCCGTGCCGAAAGCCCCGCCGCCGATCACGCCTATCTTCGCCACGAACGCGTCCTCCTTCAGAGCGAGCGGAAGTCCTCGTCGCCGAGGTCGAGCTTCGCCGCCGCCATGTTCTCCTCGAGATGCTCGAGGCTGCCGGTCCCAGGGATCGGCAGCATGACGGGCGACTTCTTCAGCAGCCAGGCGATGG
>DATIWX010000045.1:0-14645 GCA_035519135.1 Burkholderiales bacterium
CCCGACGCGCGCACGGTGCTCGACGCGGTGATGACGCGCTACGCGGAAGCGCTGGTGCTGCAGCTGGTGGCCGAGAACATCGCCTCCGAGCAGTCGGCGCGCATGGTGGCGATGAAGGCCGCGTCGGACAACGCGGCGAACCTGATCGACGAGCTGACGCTCATCTACAACAAGAGCCGTCAGGCCGCGATCACCAAGGAAATCAGTGAAATTGTGGGCGGCGCGGCGGCGGTATGAACATGATGGTATGAACATGATTGTCATCCCGAGCGCAGCGAGGGATCTCCTCCGGCACTGTGCCCATAGAGATCCCCTCGGACCTTGTCCTCGGGATGACATGTTGAGACAACGAACTTGAATTGATCGGAACAACCTTTATGGCACAAGTACAAGGCACCATCGTTCAATGCATCGGCGCGGTGATCGACATCGAGTTTCCCCGCGACGCCATGCCGGGGATCTACGATGCGCTCAAGCTCGAGGACACCGGCGAGAAGGGCCTGGCCGAGGTCGGGCTCACGCTCGAGGTCGAGCAGCAGCTGGGCGACGGCGTGGTGCGCTGCATCGCCATGGGCTCGGCCGACGGCCTGCGCCGCGGCATGAAGGTGATGAACACCGGCGCGCCGATCTCGGTGCCGGTCGGCAAGGGAACGCTGGGGCGCATCATGGACGTGCTCGGACGGCCGATCGACGAGGGCGGTCCGATCAAGACCGAGCAGCACCGCGCCATCCACCAGGTCGCTCCCAAGTTCGACGAGCTGTCGCCTTCGGTCGAGCTGCTCGAAACCGGCATCAAGGTGATCGACCTCATCTGCCCCTTCGCCAAGGGCGGCAAGATCGGCCTGTTCGGCGGCGCCGGCGTCGGCAAGACCGTGACCATGCTGGAGCTGATCAACAACATCGCCACCAAGCACAGCGGCTTGTCGGTGTTCGCCGGCGTGGGCGAGCGCACGCGCGAGGGCAACGACTTCTACCACGAGATGATGGAAGCCGAGGTCATCAAGAAGGACAAGCTCGAGGATTCCAAGGTCGCGATGGTGTTCGGCCAAATGAACGAGCCGCCGGGCAACCGGCTGCGCGTCGGCCTCACCGGCCTGGCGATGGCCGAGGCCTTCCGCGACGAAGGGCGCGACATCCTGCTCTTCATCGACAACATCTACCGCTTCACCCTCGCGGGAACCGAGGTCTCGGCGCTGCTCGGCCGCATGCCCTCGGCGGTGGGCTACCAGCCGACGCTCGCCGAGGAGATGGGCAGGCTACAGGAGCGCATCACCTCGACCAAGACCGGCTCGATCACCTCGGTGCAGGCGATCTACGTTCCGGCGGACGACCTCACCGACCCGTCGCCGGCGACCACCTTCGGGCACCTCGACGCGACGGTGGTGCTGTCGCGGGACATCGCCGCCCTGGGCATCTATCCCTCGGTGGACCCGCTCGACTCGACTTCGCGCCAGGTCGACCCGAACACCATCGGCGAGGAGCACTACAGCACCACGCGCGCGGTGCAGGCGACGCTGCAGCGCTACAAGGAGCTGCGCGACATCATCGCGATCCTGGGTATGGACGAGCTCTCGCCCGAGGACAAGCTCGCGGTGTCGCGCGCGCGCAAGATCCAGCGCTTCCTGTCGCAGCCCTTCACCGTGGCGAAGAACTTCACCGGCCAGGACGGCAAGTACGTGCAGCTCAAGGACACCATCAAGGGCTTCAAGATGATCGTGAACGGGGAATGCGACGCGCTGCCCGAGCAGGCCTTCTACATGGTCGGCACGATCGAGGAGGCCTTCGCCAAGGCCGAGGACATGAAGAAGGAAGCGAAGAAGTAATGTCGGACGCCACCATCCACGTCGACGTCGTCAGCGCCGAGGAATCGATCTACTCGGGCGAAGCGCAGTTCGTCGTGCTCCCGGGCGAGGTGGGCGAGCTGGGCATCTATCCCAAGCACACCCCGCTCATCACCCGCATCAAGCCCGGCTCGGTGCGCATCCAGCCCGCGGGCGGCGGGCCCGAGGAGCTGGTGTTCGTCGCGGGCGGCATCCTCGAAGTGCAGCCCAACCTGGTGACGGTGCTCGCCGACACCGCGATCCGCGGCCGCGACCTCGACGAGGCCAAGGCGGCCGAGGCGATCAAGCGCGCCGAGGAAATGCGCGCCCGGGCGACCGACAAGGCCGAGGTCGCCACCGTCGAGGCCGAGCTCGCCACCCTTGCCGCGCAGCTCGCGGCGATCAGGAAGATCAGGAAAGGCTAGCGGGGGGGCGGGGCGCGCCGGACATGGCGAAGAACCCGCTCAAGCTCCTGCGCAGGCTCGCCGCGCCCTACTGCGTGCGCGACGGCGGCAAGTTCCGCCTGAAGCACATCGACCCGGCCGACACCGGCGACCTGGAGGACGAGAGCCGCGGGCTGGCCCAGCAGCTCCTCGCGCGCGGCGTCGAGCGCATGGCGCGCCTGCAGGAGAAGCTCGCCGCGCAAGCCGACTGGTCGCTGCTGCTCATCTTCCAGGCGATGGACGCCGCCGGCAAGGACGGCGCGATCAAGCACGTGATGTCGGGAGTGAACCCGCAGGGCTGCCAGGTGGTGTCGTTCAAGGCGCCCTCGCGCGAGGAGCTCGCCCACGACTACCTGTGGCGCTGCGCGCGCGCGCTGCCCGAGCGCGGCCGCATCGGCATCTTCAACCGCTCCTACTACGAGGAGGTGCTGGCGGTGCGCGTGCACCGCGACCTGCTCGAGGCGCAGGGTCTGCCCGCGAAGCTGGTGAGCGGCAGGATCTGGGAGCAGCGCTACCAGGACATCCGCGCCTTCGAGCGCCACCTCGCGCGCTCGGGGGTGGTCATCCGCAAGTTCTTCCTGCACGTGTCGAAGGAAGAGCAGAAGAAGCGCCTGCTCGAGCGCCTCGACGATCCGGAGAAACACTGGAAATTCTCCGCGAACGACGTGCGCCAGCGCGCGAACTGGCGCGAGTACATGCGCGCCTACGAGGACATGGTGCGCGGGACGGCGAGCGAGCACGCCCCGTGGCTGGTGGTGCCCGCCGACCACAAGTGGTACACGCGGCTGGTGGTCGCGGCGGCGATCGTCGATGCGCTGGAGGAGCTCGGGCTCGCCTTCCCCGAGGTGCCGCCGCAGAAGAAGCGCGATCTGGCCCGTGCGCGCCACGAGCTGCTGTCGGAGAGATAGAATCGTGCCTTCAGCAAAAAACCGGGGACAGACCACCATTTTCGGAACCAGAAAGGCCGGTTGCACAATGCGAAGGAAAATGGTGGTCTGTCCCCTCGCCGCGCTCGCCGTGGCGCTCGCCGCCGCGGGCCAGGCGCCGGCGCAAAGCTACCCGGCAAAGCCGGTCAAGGTCGTCGTCACTTTTCCGCCGGGCGGAACGCCCGACATCTACGGCCGCGTCATGGCGGCCGAGCTGCAAAGGATCTGGGGCCAGTCGGTGGTGGTCGAGAACCGTACCGGTGCCGGCGGCACCATCGGCACCGATTCGGTCGCGAAGAGCGCCCCCGACGGCTACACGCTGCTGTTCGCGGCGGACGCGACCATCACCATCGCGCCGCACCTCTACTCCAAGCTGCCCTACGACCCGGTGCGCGACCTCGCGCCGATAGTGAACGTCACCGCCGGACCGTTCGTGCTCCTCGCCAACCCGGCGTTCCCGGCCAATAACGTCAAGGAGCTGATCGCGCTGGTGCAGCGCCAGCCCGGCAAGATCAGCTACGCCTCCTCCGGGGCGGGCGGCCAGCAGCACCTGGCGATGGAATACATCCGCACCATGGCGGGCAGCATGGACATGATCCACGTGCCCTACAAGGGGTTCGGCCAGGGCCTCACCGACGTGCTCGCCAACCAGGTGCCGCTCATCTTCGGCGGCATCACGGCCTCGATCCAGCTCACGAAAAGCGGCAAGGTGAAGGCACTGGGTGTCACCGGACCACGGCGCGCGAAGGCCCTGCCGGACGTGCCGGCGATCGCCGAGACGCTTCCCGGCTTCGACATCACCGCCTGGTACGGCTTCATGGCGCCCGCGGGGACGCCGCGCGAGATCGTGAAGAAGATCCACGACGACGCGGTCACCGTCATCCGCCGGCCGGATTTCCTCGAGCGCATGGAGAAGGACGGCATCGAGCCGGTCGCCAACACGCCCGAGGAGTTCGCCGCCGAGATCAAGACCGATCTCGCGCGCTGGGCGAAGATCGTCAAGGCCGCGGGCGCGAAGCTGGATTGACGAAACCGGGGACAGACCACCATTTTCCTTCCTGCCATGCGCTCACTCTCCAGTCCGATCCTGAAAATAGTGGTCTGTCCCCGGTTTGCTTTGCTTGGAGCCGTTCTGCTTTCGCTTCCTGCGTTCGCGCAGGACCCGGCGGCGGCGTATCCGAGCAAGACCATCCGCATCTTCGGCCAGGGCACCGGGAGCACCGCCGACTATCTTTCGCGCTACATCGCGCAGAAGCTCACCGAGCGCTGGGGGCAGCCGGTGATCGTCGACAGCCGCTCGGGCGCCGGCGGCACCATCCCCACCGATATCGTCGCCAAGGCCGCGCCCGACGGCTACAACCTGGTGATGGGGCACGCCGGGCCGTTCGTCTCCGCGGTCACGCTCTACGCGAAGACGCTGCCCTACGACCCGGTCCGCGACTTCGAGCCGGTCACCATGGTGGCGCAGGGCGTGACCGTGCTCGTCACCAATCTCTCGGTGCCGGTGTCGAACGCGAAGGAGCTCATCGCCTACGCGAAGGAGAAGGGCACCCTCTCCTATGGCTCGGCCGGCAACGGCACGATCAGCCATCTCACCGGCGAGCTGCTGAAGAGCGTCACCGGCGTTCCGCTGCAGCACATTCCCTACCGCAGCGCGGGCAACGCGCTCACCGCGGTGCTCGGCGGCGAGGTGCAGGTGTCCTTCCTCTCGCCGCTCACCGCGCACAGCCAGCTGCAGGGCGGGAAGCTGCGCGCGCTCGCCGTGTCGAGCTCCACCCGCTTCCCCAGCGTGCCCGAAATCCCCAGCGCCGCCGAGGCGGGCATCCCGGGAATGCAGGCGAAGCTCTGGTTCGGGCTGTTCACCACCGGCAGGACGCCGCGCCCCATCGTGATGAAGCTCAACCGGGAGATCGGCGACATCCTGCGCGACCCGCAGGCGAAGGAAGCGATCCTCAAGCAGGGCATTGAGACCACGCCCGGAACGCCCGAGGAGCTCGGCGAATGGGTGAAGAGCGAGCTGGCGCGCTGGACGCCGATCATCCAGGCGGCGGGAATCAAGGCGGATTGATGTCATCCCGTCGGCCTGCGGCCTCGGAATGACAGGAGTCGAAGGACCCTCGGAATGACAGATAAGCGATGAAATACCGCAAGCTCGGCAAGAACGGACCGACAGTCTCGGCGATCGGCCTCGGCGCCGGCAGCGCCACCACGAATTTCGGCGAGCGCGACGACGAGGTGCAGATCGGCACCGTGCACCGCGCCATCGACCTGGGCGTGACGCTGTTCGACACCGCCGACCGCTACATGGGCGGACGCCACGAGCGCATGCTCGGGCGCGCGCTCAAGGGCCGGCGCGACAAGGTGGTGGTGTGCTCGAAGTTCGGCAACATCGACAAGCCCGACGGGACCAAGGCCTACAACGGGCGCCCGGAGTACGTGCGCTCGGCCTGCGACGCGAGCCTCGCCCAGCTCGGCATCGAGACCATCGACCTCTACTACCTGCACCGCATCGACCCGGACGTGCCGATCGAGGAGACGGTGGGCGCGATGGCGGGGCTGGTCAAGGCGGGCAAGGTGCGCTGGCTGGGCCTGTCGGAGGCCGGGCCGAAGTCGCTCGCGCGCGCCTCGAAAATCCACCCGATCACGGCGCTGCAGACCGAGTACTCGCTGTGGGCGCGCGACGTCGAGGCCGAGATCCTGCCGGCCTGCCGCAGCCTCGGCATCGGCTTCGTCGCCTACTCGCCGCTGGGGCGCGGACTGCTCACCGGCAACATCAAGAGAATCGAGGACATCGCGGCGCACGACATCCGCCGCAAGCAGCCGCGCTTCCGGCCGGGCAACTTCGAGAAGAACCTCGAGCTGGTGAAGACCATCGAGGCGATCGCCGCGAAGCGCGGCGTGAGCACCGCGCAGGTCGCCCTCGCCTGGCTGTTGTCGCGCGGCGGGGACGTGTTCCCGATCCCGGGAACCAAGCAGCAAAAATGGCTGGAGCAGAACGTCGCGGCGGTCGACCTCGCGCTCGATCCGAAGGAGATCGACACGCTGTCGGCCGCTTTCCGTCCGGGGGCGCGAGCGGGAGAGCGCTACGACCCGGGCTATTTCGTCACGCTGGGAGCCTAAGGAGAAACCGAAGCATGTCCGCAGTCATGTCCAAGCCGGAAAAAGACGCCCGCGTCGAGGCCGCGATCTCGCACTGGGCGCCGCGCTTCGTCGCCAACGGCGTGCCTCTCGCCGATTTCCAGGAGGTCACCGCGTCGGTAGGGCGCTGGGAGGAATGGTGCGACGCCTGGTCGGCGCGCGGAGCGATCCACCAGGAGCTCGGCAACAAGGCGCTCGCCGGCGGCTACAACTACTCCGCCGCGCAGCATTTCACCCGCGCCGCGGTGTGCTACCACTTCGGCAAGTTCCTCTTCGTCAACGACATGGCGCAGCTGCGCGAGGCGCACCGGCGCGCGGTCGAGTGCCGCAACAAGGCGCTGCCCTACCTCGATCCGCCGGGCGAGCGCGTCGCCATCGAATACGAGGGCAAGAAGCTCTACGGCAATCTGCGCAAGCCGAAGGGAATCGCGAAGCCCCCGGTCGTGGTCATGTGCATGGGCCTGGACTCGGCCAAGGAGGAGATGGACGACTACGAGAACCGTTTTCTCGCGCGCGGCCTCGCGACCCTGGCGTTCGACGGCCCGGGGCAGGGCGAGGCGGAGTACGACTTCCCGGTCTGTCCCGAGTACGAGAAACCGGTGAAGGCGGTGATCGACTTCCTCGAGACGCGCAGCGACATCAACAAGGACCGCATCGGTATCTGGGGCGTGTCGCTCGGCGGATACTACGCGCCGCGCGCCGCCGCCTTCGAGAAGCGCGTCAAGGCCTGCGTCGCGCTGTCGGGCCCGTTCCAGCGCTCGGCCGACTTCACCGGCCGGCCGCAGATGAATGTCGAGGCCTTCCGCGTGCGCTCCAAGAGCGCCAACCTCGAGGAGGCGGGCAAGGTTGCGCTGCGGTTTACGCTCGCCGAGTGCGCGAAGAACATCACCTGCCCGATCTACATCGTCGCGGGCACCAAGGACCGCCTCACGCCGCACACCCAGGCGGAGAAGCTCGCCGCGGCCGTCTCAGGCCCGTGCGTGCTGTCGGTGATCGAGGGCGGCAACCACGTGGTCAACAACCTCTGGTACCGCTACCGCGACCAGACCGCCGACTGGATGGCGTCGCAACTCGGGGCCGCAAAGCGCTAGCGCACTGGCGCGGCGCCGCATGCCCCGAGGCCGGCTTCGCTGGCGCGCTGCCCTCCTTGCTCGCGATCGCTTGCGTGCACCACGCAATGATCGGCTCGCGCGACGGCCGCGCCTGAGCCGCCGTTGAAGCTTCCGCGGCCGGGCTGCGCACTGCCCAGCCGAGACAGATCATGGCGACGATCACCAGGAAGAGCGAAAGACTGTGGCGGTTCGACATGCTTAGTGCAATGCAACAAGCATGCCAATCCGTTGCAGGAGCCGGTTTTCATAGGAAAGCTCTCTGCGCAGCGGCGGCGCTGCGGCCGGAAACTGCGCGCCGACGGTGCGCGCTGCCCGCGAACGGGGCGCGATAGACTCCTCCACATGAGCTCGCTTCGGCGCATTTTCTTCGCTCTGCTTCTCGCCACGGCCGCGCAGGCGCAGACGTATCCCTCGCGCCCGCTCAAGCTCATCGTACCCTTTCCCCCGGGCGGCTCGACCGACATCCTGGCGCGCGCGCTCGCGCAGAAGCTCTCCGAAGGGCTCGCTCAAGCCGTGGTGGTCGACAACCGTCCCGGCGCGGGCGGCTCGATCGGCGCTGAGGCGGCGGCGAAGGCGGCGCCCGACGGCTACACGCTCCTGATGGGACAGCTGGGCCCGCTCGCGGTGAGCCCGGCGATCTACAGGAGCCTGCCCTACGACCCGGTGAAGAGCTTCGCGCCGGTGTCGCTGATGGCGATCGTGCCGAGCGTGCTGGTGGTGAACACCTCGCTTCCCTTCGCGAGCGCGGCCGAGCTGATCGCGTACGCGAAGAAGAACCCGGGCAAGCTCACTTACGGCTCGGCGGGCACGGGCAGCACCTCGCACCTCACCACGGAATATTTCAAGCTCGCGACCGGCACCGACATCCTGCACGTGCCCTACAAGGGCGTGGGGCCGATGCTCACCGATCTCATCTCGGGACAGGTCGCGATGGGCATCAACGGCGCGCCGGCGGTGATGCCGCACGTGAGCTCGGGGCGGCTGCGTGCGCTCGCGGTGACGAGCCTGAGGCGCGTGCCGTCGCTGCCGGGCATTCCCACGCTCGACGAGGCCGCCGGAGACTCGGGACTGAAAGGCTTCGAGGCGAACGGCTGGTACGGCATCGTCGCGCCCGCGGGCACGCCGCGCGAGATCGTCCTGCGGCTCAACGCCGAGATCCGCCGCATCGTGGCCACGCCCGAGCTGCGCGCGCGCCTCGACGCCGAGGGCGCGATTCCCTCGGCCGATTCGCCCGAGGCCTTCGGAGCGTTCATCGTCTCCGAGATCGCGCGCTGGGGCGCGGTGCTGAAGCGCGCGGGCGTGGAGATGCAGTAAGCGGCCTGGACCGGCGCCCTACAGCGCGCGCAGCCAGGAGTACCGGAGCACCAGCCCTAAGCCCATGGAAGCACCGCCGCTGAAGCTCAGGTCGTTGATCTCGATGCGGACCCCGGCATCGAGCGCCGTGTGGCTGCGCACCGACAGCTGCGTCGTCGCCTCGAACGAAACCCCCAGGCGGTTGACGAACTTGCCGCCCACCCTGTGGCTGAGGGCAAACAGGCCCAGTTGCCCGGTATTGTCCTTGACGCGATCGACCGAGCCGACGACCAAACCATATTTCAGGGTGTAGTCGGCGCCATCGACCTGCCCCAAGCCATGCCCACTGCCGCCTGAGTACCCGGCGATGAGCCCGTACTTGAAGGCCGATTGCTCGCCTGCGGGCCTCGTCAGACCGAAGTACTCGAGCTCGAACGAGACATATCCGCCGTGTTGCGTCTCGGTATGGGTGTTCCCGCCGCCCTGGTCTTGAACCTTGCTGCTGTATTGATAGGTCGGAACCAGGGAGAGCGAAAGGCCATGCAGGCTCTCGCGATTGTCCTTCGACCATCCGATGGTTTGCAGGGCAAAGTCCACCTCCTGGGTCGGAAAAACACCCCTCCCGACTTTGCCGTCGGACGACACCAGGATGCCGTAAACCGCGTCCCCTTCGCCGAGAACGGGCGAGCCCGATTCTCCCTCCTCGATGACCTTGTCCGTCTTGATCTCGAACGAGGCAACCTCTTTCCCCCTGATGCTCTCCATCGCGCCCTTGTTGCTGCTCCAGCCGCCTTGCGGCTTGGCGCTGTAGATGAGCACTGGCTGGTTGCGTTCAGGGCGCCGGAGATGCTCCCAGGTGAGATTGGCGACGGCTCCGCGCTTGGCGAACCCCACCGGTATCTCGACGATCAGGTAGTCGTTGAGCACCGCGTCCTCGAGCGGGCTCCGCTTTACGTGAAGCCTTATTTGACTGTAGCTGAAGCGCTCGAGCGACTTCCCCACACGGATCTCCAGCCCGTTGCGCGAGCCTTCCCTTCCGATTTCCCCGATGTCGGACAGAAGGTGCGCGGGCGTCAGCAGCAGGGCCATACCCTCGTGCGTACCCAGCATCAGCCCTACGCCGCGCGACGACACCTCCCCGTTGCTGGTGACGGTGACGCCGACGGTATTGCGTACGACGTCACCCAGCGTGTCGGCGCCTGCCGGCGCTGCCGCCAGCAGCAGGATCAGCGCAACGACAGCACTTTCCGGATGCCGAAGCCGATCCCGACGAGGAGCGAGATTGAATACCATAGACCGTTGTCCCCTGCGTATTTCTTCAACATGTCCAGCGGCGTGAAGTAGTACATGGCGGGCTTGTGGCGATCCGACCACAGGACCCGGATCTCCTTCCATGCGTACACGCCGAACCGTCCTTCAGCGAAGCTGATGCTGGTCGGCGGCCTTTCCTCCAGCAGCAGATGCAGGGTCATGCCGCTGACGAACGCCAGCTCCTTGTCGGTGTCCTGGATGCGGAGCTTGCCGGTCATGTCCGGGTAGGTTTCCACGCCGCGGCTGTCCACTCTCGGCTCCACGGCGATCTTGCGGGCACGCACCAGGAAAGGCTCGCCTATGGCCACGTCGATGCACCACGGCTCGTCCGCCGGCACGTCGAGCTTGGGCTCGGTGTGCCGCTCCCTGCGGTCCCTCACGCTGAGGATGTAGCTGCCCTGCTCGAGGCAGGCTCTTGCGCGGTTCCCCTTCGCTCTTTGCGCCTCGAGCAGCAGGCTGGCGCCGGCGGACAGGCTGGAGATGCCGTGGAGGCGCGAGCCCACCATGTTTCGGGGGCCATCGACGATCGTCGTCCCCGTGCCGAAGTCCACCATTTCCGCCTCGCGCCCCTGGTTGACGAACTCAAGGCGCAGCGCGGAAGATTTCAGCTCGACGAATGCGTCGAACGATTTGATGCGGACGAAGCTCGCCACGACCAGGACGGCCAGGAAAACGCTAAGGGCATACCACAGAGCGCGATCGAGTCGTTTTTCGACAGGCGGGCGCAAGCGGCTACTCGATCCAGATGACGTCGGTGCTGCTGTATTGGCCGTCCCTGCCCGGTACCTTCAGGGCCGCCACCACGGAGATCCGGCGCACGGCCGCGGGGTCCTTGCCGCACAAGCCGATCGAGAACGTCTGCTGCACCATGAGGGCGACCACTCGGCTGAAGTCGCGGGTCTGCCGGCACAGCTCGTTGTTGTCGCCGTCGTACAGCTTGACCTCGGCCGAGTTGAACCGGAAATCGCTGGAAAATATGCCGAGAGACAGGGCCGTCGAGTCCGAGACGGTGAAGGGCCGGTGGACGTTTTCCTTCGCTCCGGGCCTGGCGGCGAGCATGCCGATCTTGTCGGGCCGCAGACCGTACTCCGCGACCAGCTCCTCGGGATAGCGCCACTCGATGGAACGACCGGGCGCGAGCCTCGCCACCATCCTGTAGAAGGTGTTGGTGCTCATGAGCTCGCCGCGTACCTCGATCTCGGCGTCGGTGTTGTTGGTGATCCTTCGTGTGCCCTCGCGATCCAGCCTGCCGTACGCGAAATAGCTGATCTTGACCGACGTCCGCTTGTAGCTGGTCTTCTGCTGGACGAATCCCTCGCATCGATCTTTGCGCCAAGCGAAGGAGAAAGAGCTGCCCGTGGCCGGTGTGAACAGCCGGGCGCAGTCCAGGGGGTCCGCCGGCGCGCTCGCGGGTGCCAGCAGGAGCAGCAGGAGGAGCGCGGTGGCGCCGATGCGGCGATGATCTCGCCGTTCACGTCGCCATGCGCGCCAATAGCTCATCGCGACTCCGAATCAGTCGATCAGGCAGTAAGCACGGAAAGATCCATCCCCGTTTGCCGGCTCTCGCATCTGCGGAGCCGCCCTCTCGGGGGGTTTTATGCGGAGAGGATGCAACCGTTCGCCATGCCGAGTCAAGCGAGCCGCACCGGCGGTGCCGCTCGTGAATTCGGGGCGCGGTGCTGAAGCGCGCGGGGATCGAGCCGCAGTAAGCGGCTCGGTCGTATTCAGTCCGACTTAAGCTGTCGCCAATGCCCTCCTAGATCGAGTGCGCTCTGGCCTCCGATCTGCGCACCAGCGTCTCCCACAGCCCGTCGGTCTTCTTCTCGAGAACCAGTTTCGCGTCGGCATCGTCGACATACCACATGCCGCGCTCGATCTCGCGGTCGAGCTGCCCCGGCTCCCAGGTCACCATGCCGAGGAAAAATCTCGCGTGCTCGGAGTCGGACGAAATCACCCGGTCGATGGCGTTGCCGTCGGCGACGAGGAACACGCCGGGCATCATCTGCAGCGCGTCCTTGCCGGCGGCGTCGCGCTTGCCGACCAGCGCGAACACGCGGTTGTAGCCCTCGGGCCCGCCGAGGTAGAGCGGATCGATCACTTTCTTCGAGGGCTCGTCCTCGGGGAAGAGATCGCCCAGCGTCGCCGTGGTCGGGCGGTTGATGATGAGCCCGATGTGGCCGCCCTCGGGGGTCGGCTTCACCAGCAGGATCGACGAGCCGAACAGCTCGCTCTGCAGCTCGGGCTGCGCCACGAGGAGCAGCGGCTCGCCGGTGTCGGGCGCGGCGCTCAAGGGTAGCGGCGCGAGCAGCGCGCACAGGACAGCAAGACTTCGCAGCGTCACGGCAACCTCCCGGTCGAACGACTCCTCGGCTACGAGGAGCCCAGCTGAAGGGAGTAAATGCAACCGCCGTGCCAGCCGCCGGGCGCGGCGACTTTTCCCAGGCAATTCAAGGAAAGTCAGCGCTTTGACAGGGGCGAGCCCGGCGTGCGGGCGCCCTCAAGCGGTGCAGCCTGGCCGAGAAACGGCACAAGCTGCGCGCGCGCGGCGTATCCTCCCAATCCAATCACCAAACCGCGGCAAGGACCTCCATGAACCTCACCAGCGACCATCTCGCCGATATTCTCATCGGCATCGCGCGCGCGCAGAACGCCGTCATCGACGCGATCGACCGCGCCAACCCGGGCTTCCGCAGCCAGCACGCCGCGCCGATGATCACGCTCGCCGCCAACATGCGCGCGGGCGATCCGCGCATGATCGATCTGCCCTCGCGCATCCTGATGCGGCTGCAGGGGCGAGTCGCGCTCGACGCCGCCCAGGTGAAGGCGGACCTGGAGCGGCTCACGAGCGGGAAGGCGGCGGCCGCGGCTCCTGCCTCGGTCGCGCCGGCAGCGGCGGCGCCCAAGCCCGCTCAGGCAGCCTCGCCGCTGGACGGGCTGGATTTCAGCGCCAAAGGGTAAATCCGGCCCGCTTCGCGATCCCGACGGCTCTGTCGGACTTCCGGCTCGGGGCGGGTTTCCGGGCCCCGGGGCGTCGTCCTTTTGTAACGTTTCACCCTCAGAATTCGCCCAGTCCGGCCGTTATCCTCGCTGAATGCGGTGCAGCAAGGCCGCCGGCGTGAACGAGTGGGCGTCCTGGCAGTCTGATTTCGTAATGGCACGAGGCTTGCTCGTGTCGCCACAACCCGGTTGGTTTTTCATGGTTGTGGAGGACGAACATGGAACAGAACGCCGGTTTGGAAGATCTGATCGCGGAGTTTCGCCAGATGCTGCCTCCGCAGTGCGAGACGGCGCAGGCCATCGACCGGCGCGAGCCGTTCGAGAAGATCGCGTTGAAGGCGATCGAGGACGGCTACATCGAGTTCTCGCAGCAGTTCACGCAGTTCATGGAAACCTGTCTGCGGAGGAATGCATGAAGACCTTCGAACGGGAACAGGAAGCGCGCGACACCGGCCCGGCCTCCGGGCAGTCCCAGGATCTGTTTTCCCCGCGGCCGGAGCCGGCCGTCAGGACGAGGAAGATGCGGGCCGCGCCCGAGCTGGCGGCGGCGCGCGTGCTGTGCAACCAGCTCAAGCGCAAGCGCGTCAGCACCGAGAAGAAGCGCATCATCCACCTCATCTGCCTCAACCTCGTCACGGTCCTGAAGCGCCGCTCGCAGCAGGCGTAGGTCACCCCCCACCCGGAGACTGCAGGGGGCTGTATCGAAATCCAGGCAGCTTCCGCCAATACCCTGTATAGTGCGCGCCAGGGTTTCCGTTTCGCTCTATCCGGTTAGCGCAACAAGCCTCTTCGCGGTTCTTCCCAGGTTCCCCGAATTTCTCAACAGCAGTACATCCGCCTGAACCGGTGTGGAAGGCGATAAGCCTTTCCCGGGCCGATTTCAGGAGCGGCATAAACGAAGGGGCAAAACCTCTTCACATCCTCCTCCTGATAAACCATTAGGAGAGTTACATCGAAACGTCATTCCAGAATCTCGGCCTTTCGGCCGAGCTGCTCAAGGCGGTTGCCGAGCAGGGCTACGCCCAACCCACCCCCATCCAGGCGCAAGCCATCCCCGTCGTTCTCGCAGGCAAGGATCTTCTCGGCGCCGCGCAGACCGGCACCGGCAAGACTGCCGGCTTCACTTTGCCGATGCTGCAGTTGCTCGCGGGGAAATCCACGTCCAGCCACTCGCCCGCGCGCCATCCGGTGCGCTGCCTGGTGCTCGTGCCCACGCGCGAGCTCGCCGCCCAGGTCGACGAGAGCATCCGCACCTACGGCCGGCACATGAAGCAGCGCACCGCGGTGATCTACGGCGGCGTGGGCTTCGGCCCGCAGGCCGAGCAACTGCGCCGCGGCGTCGAGATCGTCGTCGCGACGCCCGGGCGACTGCTCGATCACGTCGAGCAGCGCACCATCGACCTGCGCTCGGTCGAGATCCTCGTCCTCGACGAGGCCGACCGCATGCTCGACATGGGCTTCATCCACGACATCCGGCGCATCCTGAAGCTCCTGCCCGCGAAGCGGCAGAACCTGCTCTTCTCGGCGACCTTTCCGGACGAAGTGCGAGCGTTAGCGAGCGGCTTCATGAAGGACGCGGTCACGGTCGAAGTCGCGAAGCGCAAC
>DATIWX010000046.1:0-2878 GCA_035519135.1 Burkholderiales bacterium
AGGCGCGAAAGCTCCCGTGGCGGAGCGCCGCGAAGGCGACTTGCCTCCCGGCCAAGTCCGCCATCAGTCCGGGTTCTGCTGGGCCGGGACTGCGCGAGGCCGGCGGTCGGAGCCGGTCGCGACGTAGGTGAGCGTCGCCTCCGTGACCTTCACGGTCTCGATGTCGGTGGGATTGCGCTGCGCGTAGACCTCGACATAGACCGTGATCGAGGTGTTGCCCACGCGCACGATGTCGGCGTAGAAGGAGAGCACGTCGCCGATGAACACCGGTTGCTTGAACTGGAAGGCGTTCACCGCGATCGTGGCCACGCGGCCGCGCGCGCGGCGCGCGGCGAGCACCCCGCCCGCGATGTCCACCTGCGACATGATCCAGCCGCCGAAGATGTCGCCGTGCTGGTTGGCGTCGGCCGGCATGGGCACCACGCGCAGCACCGGTTCCTTGTTCTCTGGAAGCTTCGACACGCCGCAATGTTACCGTGAAGGGGAGGGCAGCGCGGCCTCGATGCGCGCCACCATCGTGGCGAGCGCCGCGGCGCGGCTGTGGCCGGCGTAGCGGCCCGCGAACTCGCGCGCCTTCGCGGCGTATTCGCGATTTTCGGCGAGGGCCTTCAGCGCCGAGGCGAAGTCGGCGTTCGGCACCTCGGGCGCGATGCCCAGGCCCGCGCCGAAGCGCACCAGGCGCCGCATGATCAGGAACTGCTCGAGCTGCGTCGGCAGCAGCAGCACGGGCTTGCCCGCGAGCAGCGCCTGCGCGGTCATCTGGTGGCTAGCGTGGCACACCACCATGTCCGCTCCCGGCAGCACGCGCGAAACCGACATCGCCTCGGCGGGGAAATGGATCGAGGAGCCGGCGTATTTCTCCTTCAGCTTCGCGTCGATGCCGCGGCAGAAGACCAGCGCCGGCTGCCCGCGCGCGGCGATCGCCGCGAGCAGCGGATCGAGGCCCTTGAAGTAGCTGTAGAGATAGGCGAACAGGCGCGGGCCGGAACCGCCGGGCCAATCCGGCACCGCCTTGCCCTCGCCGGAGTCGGTGATGCCGTAGTAGTCCGAAGGCCCGCGCTCCGGATAGATGTCGAGCTCGGGATAGGTGAGCAGCATCAGGCGGCCCGCGAACAGCTCGCCGAGGGTCGCGAGCGGCGCCGCGCCGTACCCGGCAAGCACCGTGTTGATCACCTGCAGCACGCGGCGGTCGGAGGCTTCCAGGCGGGCGCGCGGCGCGGGCTCCCAGTGCCGCAGCGGCGGGGAGGGCATCGCCGGGGGCGGGGCGTGAAATCCCTGCGAGATCTCGAAGCTCGGGATGCCGAGGGTGCGCGCGGCGAGATGCGCCGCCGGCGCGACGTTCGCCACCACCGCCTGCGACCCCTGCAGCCGCTCGCGCCAGGCGTCGACGAGCTGCTTGTGCTGCGGCGGGTCGTGGTAGCCGAAGTTGAGCAGGATCTCGCCGAGATTGAGCGGCGCCTCGACCGTCGGCGGCCCGGTCCAGATGGGCGCGCCTTCGCGTGGAATCTCCGCGGCGCCCTCGAGGTCGGCGCCGGCCGACAGGTCGCGCAGAAAGAAGCGCACTGCGTGGCCGCGCGCCTTCAGCGCCTGAGCGACCGGCAGGAGCGTGGTCACGTGCCCCGTGCCCGCGCCCAGCTCCCAGGCGAATTCGATTTTCGCCATCGCGATGCCAGCCCCCGAAAAACAGAAGCCCGCCGGAAGGCGGGCCTCCAGTGTAGCTTGCCTGAGCTACTGGACGATGCACTCCATGCTCGAGCCGGCGTTGATCGCGGTCGGCTTGAAGCCCTGCCCGAAGCTCGGCGGCGGGGTCACCTGCGGGAGATTCGGCGGCGGCGGGATGATCTGCGGCGGCAGGTTGAAGTTGCTCGAGAACGCCGCCTGCCCGACCTTGACGATCTGCTCGACGCCCCCCGAAATGAATGCGACCGCTCCGTCCGCCACCGTGACATAAACGCCCGGCGGCAGCGAGCCTGCCGGCGGTTTCTGGCCGCCCGGAGGCGCGGGGATGTCGATCGCCGAGTAGTCGGTTCCGCGGATGCCGATGGTGGCGGTCGAGGTCACCATGCGGTAGGCGTTGCGGTTATTGCTGCGCTTGCCGATCAGGCCGGTGAGCGAGCGCAGGCCGCCCTTGAACAGCTGCATCGCGAAGTTGTCGCGCTCGGGCCGGCCCTCGTCGTAGGCGTAGCCCTCGATCTTCACCTGCGTCTCGGGGCGCAGCGTGACCTGGCCGCCGTCGGAAAAGCGCAGCTGCGCGTAGCTGTCGCGCTGGGTGGTGATCACGTCGCCCACGGAAACGCTCGAGCGCTCGGCCAGCACCTTCACCGAGCCGTCGGGCCGCTGCACCGAGAGCGTGCCGGAGAGATACTGCACCGTCCCTTGGGCGAAGGCGAGGAGCGGCGCGAGCAAGGCGCCCGCGGCGAGGGTACGGAGCAGGCGCGCGCTCACTTGCATGCCGCCGCCTCCTTCTTCTTCTTGTTCTCCTCGTACTTCTTCTGCAGTTCTTCGGCCGAGGGCGCGATGTTCGTCTGGACCAGTTGATTCGTTCCCTGGATCACTGTGTTGGCGTCGAGATTGTTCGATGTTCCGGATCCCTGCAAGTCACCGACTACGATTGTCGAGCCGCTCAGTCCGTTCGCACCGGCGATTCCGCCGGTGTCGCCTCCCGCGCCTCCCGCGCCGCCTGCAACGTTGACCGACAAGGCCGACGTAACCAGGATGCTGCCGTAGGCCCCGCTCGCGTTCAGGGCGAAAAGTTCGAGCACGCCGCCGTCGCCGGCCGCCCCGCCTGCCCCGCCGTAACCGGCGCTCAATGCTGCGCCGCCCGCTCCGCCGCCACCGCCGGTCATCACGAAGCTGCCACCCTTGGTCAGATCGATGC
>DATIWX010000047.1:0-2954 GCA_035519135.1 Burkholderiales bacterium
AGATGGCAAGACGCTGCTGGTCATGCACGAGCTCTATCCTTCGAAGGAAGCTCTCGACGCTGCCGGCACCGGGGCGGCGGATGCGACGGTCGAGACGTTCGCGCAACTGGACGAGCTTCTCGTCACCCTGGGCGCGAAAGCGGGACGGTCATGAAGTCGTCGATCTCAGGCCAGGGCTGCCCATCGCAAGGCAGCCCTGGCCTACGGCTTCACTTCGACCGAGATGGGCTTGTTCATGTCCTTGATACGCACGACCAGAGTTCTGGAAATGTGGTCCGTCGCATTGCGGCCGAAGTGAGGCGTGTTGGGTGGGGTGTACAAACCCTCCCCGTCTTCACGACCGTGTCGCACGGGCAAGACGCTGCTGGTCATGCATGATCTCTATCCGTCGAAGGAAGCTCTCGAGGCTGCCATCGCCTCCGGGAGCGCGGCGGGTGCAATGAGCGAAACGTTCGACCAGCTGGAGGAACTTGTCGTCACGCTGGTCTAGCGTGTCCGAGCGTCGACGCGGGCGGCGTTCAAGCGGCGTAGCCGTTTGGACGCCCGCTCGACTATCGCCGATCCAGGAACCCTCTCCCTTCGAAGATCGCCGGCATCGCCTTCTCGATCCGCGCGGTCCGCGTCGTGGACCGCTTCGCGCGGGCGAAGTGAAACAGGTATCCCCTTTGCCGGCCCGGGGTCAGTGCCTCAAACGCGCGCTTGAACCGTGGATTCCTGCGGAACTTCTCCTTCAACTCCTCGGGCACGGGCAACTCCAGGGGCTTCGTCTCGACTCTCAATCCGGCCTTCTCGGCGGCCACGGCCTCGCGCACGTAGGCCTTGATGGTCGCCGCCTTCACGGCAATCTCCCTGGCGCTGGTGAATTTCATCACCCGCGCTGCCCGCACCTGCCCGAGTTGCACCAAGAGCTGCTTCGGGTCCTTCAGCAGCGCACCCTGAAAGAAACCCAACGCACAATATTCCTTGAAGCCCTGAATGATGACGACGTTCTTCCCTTGCATCGTGTAGCAAGGCTTTCCCCACTTGCACTCCTCTCTTAGTTCAAACCCGGACAAGATCCGTCTAAGCTCGGCAATCTCAGCCCGCCACCGCTCTCGATTCCCCATCTCCATGCCGCACCTCCGTGCCCGCAAGTTGCCGTGGGAAGGTCATGGCCTCACCGCGTGGGCCGCCATCGTCCCGCACTCCTCCCCGCCACTGTCCCGCTCGCCCAAGGCATCATGAACATGATCCTGGCGAAACGCAGCGGGCAAGGGGATTGGAGCCGCCGAGCCGCAATCGAGCGCGGGTGGTGCGCAGACCCGCCCGCCCCCGAGCGGGGCCGCGTGTAGCGCACCCTTCGGTCCTGGGCGTCGATGCCGCCGGCCGCCGGAGAGCGAAAGTGCACGACCCGGCGGGAGACTGCGCTGACCATGGTCCCTGCCACCGGCGCACTTCGGCCTGCCCAACCTCCGGAGGGTCGGGCGGCGTCCAATGGAGGCCGTGATAGCTGATCCGGGAATGCCATGAGCATGACGCCGAATCACGGGTGGCGATGCCGGCTGGTCGTGCGGTCGCTCGCGATTCCGTCTGCGCTGTCCCTCGTGTGCGCCGCGCTCGCGCTGTCAGCCGCCGCTACCGCCCGGCCCGGGCACGCCGGCCCGCGCGAACGCGATTCGCTCGACTGTGGCGGTAACGTGACGCTCGCGCTCGTGCACGTGCCGGCCGGCGAGTTCGTGATGGGCTACGAGGAGTTCGTCTTTCGTGGATTTCTCTTGGCCGCGTTGACTGCGGTGTTCGGCTTCTGGCCGGCGGCGATTCTGTCAAGCCTCGCGTTCGGTGCCGCGTATCCCGCCATCGACCAGTTGTGCCCATTCTACGGGGAATTCACACGTCAGGACGAGAAGGGCCGGTGGGTGGCGAACAAGCCGTCGCCCAGACGGTAGCCGCGCGGATCTCACGCACGCTCGATCTCAGCGCGCCGGATCGTGCCGACGCGGTGCAGATGAACCGCGTGCTCTGGCTCGCGATCAAAGGCTCGGGGCGACCGTACCCGCAGCGCCATCCGGCCGGCAGCTAACGCTTTGTCACGCCTCCGGGATTGGCCGGCCGTAGTTCTCGAGGGTGATGCTGGCGGGGTCTGGCCCCCCGCGCACTCCGGTGTCGAGCGCGTCGATCGCGGCGACCTGCTCGCCGGTGAGTTCGAAATCGAAGAGCTCGAAGTTCTCGGCGATGCGGGCGGGTTTCGTCGACTTCGGGATCGCGGCGCGCCCCTGCTGCAGATGCCAGCGGAGCATCACCTGAGCGGCCGACTTGCCGGGCTGGAGCGCGATCTCACGCAAGGTCGAGTCGTCGAAAGTGCGCCTCTCGCCGCCGCGGTATGAGGTGATGCCCCCAATGGGCGACCAGGCTTGGGTCACGATGCCGTGCTCGGCGTGTATGCGCTGTAGGGCTGTCTGCTGAAAGTATGGATGGACCTCGATCTGGTTCACCGCGGGCACGACTGAAATCTGGCCCAGCAGACGGTCGAGGTGCTCGCCCATGAAGTTGCTGACGCCGATGGCGCGCACCCTGCCGTCGGCGAGTAGCGTCTCGAGCGCGCGATAGGCGTCGAGGGTTCGATCGAACGCCGAGGGCAGTGGCTGATGCAGGAGCAACAAGTCGAGCCGGTCGACGCCGAGCTTCTTGGCGCTCTTGTCGAATGCATGCAGCGTAGCATCGTACCCATAGTCGCTGATCCAGACCTTCGTCTCGAGAAATACCTCGTCGCGGGGAAGACCGGAACGACGAAGGCCCTCGCCGACCTCGCGCTCATTAGAGTATGCGGCTGCTGTATCAATCAGCCGGTAACCAACCGCCAGGGCCGACTCGACAGCGGCCGCCGTCTCGGCCGGCGGGCTTTGGAACACGCCGAGCCCGAGGGCGGGCAACTCGACGCCGTTGTTCAGCGTCACGTGTGGATGGCGAGTGGTCTT
>DATIWX010000048.1:0-26696 GCA_035519135.1 Burkholderiales bacterium
CACATGGTGTTGCCACCGGCGGATTTTGAGTCCGCTGCGTCTACCAGTTCCGCCATCCCGGCTGGATGCTGCCCGGTTGCGCGTGCATTATAGCGGCGCGCGCATGAACCTATCCATCGACGATTTCGACTACGAGCTGCCGCCCGAGCTGATCGCTCAGCATCCGAGCGAGTCGCGCTCGGCGAGCCGGCTGCTCCAACTGAGCGGGGAGGCGCTCTCCGATCGCCGATTCTCCGATCTACCGCAGCTGCTCTCGCCGGGCGACCTGCTGGTGTTCAACGACACCCGCGTGATCAAGGCGCGCCTGTTCGGAAAAAAGCAGACCGGGGGACACATCGAAGTGCTGATCGAGCGCCTGCTCCCCGGGGGCGAGGCGCTCGCCCAGCTCCACGCGGGCCGGCCGGCCAAGCCGGGCAGCACCCTGCGCCTCGAGGGCGGGCTGGAGCTGCGCGTCCTCGGCCGGGTGGGCGAGTTCTACCACCTGCGCTTCCCCGAGGGCGCGTCGATGCTCGAGCTGCTCGAGCGCCACGGCAGCGTCCCCCTTCCGCCCTACATCGCCCATGCACCGCAGTCCGACGATGAAGACCGCTACCAGACGGTGTACGCGCGCGCGCCCGGTGCCGTTGCCGCCCCCACCGCGGGACTGCACTTCGACGAGCCGCTGCTCGCCGCGCTCGCGCAGCGCGGCGTGGAATTCGCGTACCTCACGCTGCACGTCGGCGCCGGGACGTTTCAGCCTGTGCGCGAAAGAAACCTCGCCGAGCATCATATGCACCGCGAGCACTATGTCATTCCGGCCGCAGCCGTCGCGGCGATCGCCGCGGTAAAGCGGCGCGGCGGCAAGCTGATCGCCGTCGGCACGACGACCATGCGCACCCTCGAAGCGTCGGCGGCGAAGCACGGCACGCCGGAGGCGGAGGAAGGCGAGACCGAGCTTTTCATTACGCCGGGCTTCGAATTCCGCGTCGTCGATCGCCTCATCACCAACTTTCACCTGCCGAGATCGACGCTGCTGGTGCTGGTGTCGGCTTTCGCCGGCATCGAGCCTATCCGGCGCGCCTATGGCCACGCGATCGAGCAGAGATACCGTTTCTACTCCTACGGCGACGCGATGCTGATTGATAAAATGCCGCGGTGAAGTTCGCGGTTCACTCCACCGACGGCGCAGCCCGCTGCGGAACGCTCTCCCTCGCGCACGGCGAGGCCGAGACACCGCTGTTCATGCCTGTGGGAACCTACGGCGCGGTGAAGGCGATGAGCCCCGCCGAGCTCGCGGAGAACGGCACGCGCATCGTCCTCGGCAACACCTTTCACCTGTGGCTGCGCCCGGGGCTGGCGGTCATCGCCGCGCACGGGGGACTGCACCGCTTCATGGGCTGGAGCGGCCCGATCCTCACCGACTCGGGCGGATACCAGGTGTTCAGCCTCGGCGAGCTGCGCAAGATCACCGAGGAAGGCGTGCGCTTCGCCTCGCCCGTGAACGGCGACCGGCTGCTGCTCACCCCCGAGGAATCGATGCGCATCCAGCGCGTGCTCGATTCCGACATCTCAATGGTGTTCGACGAGTGCACGCCCTACCCGTGCAGCGAGGAGGAGACCCGGGACTCGATGCGCCTGTCGCTGCGTTGGGCGGAACGCTCCAAGAGCGCCCACGCGGGTAACCCGAACGCCCTTTTCGGCATCGTGCAGGGCGGCATGTTCGAGGCCTTGCGCGACGAATCGCTCGCCGGGTTGAAAGGCATCGGCTTCGACGGCTACGCCATCGGCGGCCTGTCGGTGGGCGAGCCCAGGCGCGAGCAGCGCCGCATCATGCGCCATACGGCGGAGCGGCTGCCCGCGGACCGCCCGCGCTATCTCATGGGCGTGGGCACGCCCGAGGACATCGCCGAGGCGGTCGCCTCGGGGATCGACATGTTCGACTGCGTCCTGCCGACACGCAACGCCCGCAACGGCTGGCTGTTCACCCGCTTCGGCGACATCAAGATCCGCAACGCCCGCTACCGCGACGACACGCGGGCGCTCGACGCCAGCTGCAGCTGCACCACCTGCACGAACTTTTCGCGCGGCTACCTGCACCATCTGCAGAAGGTGAACGAGATCCTCGGCGCCCGGCTCAATACCCTGCACAACCTGCACTACTACCAGACGCTGATGCGCGAGCTGCGCGGCGCCATCGCCGGGGGCGGGCTGGGGGACTACCTGGCCGCGTTTCGCGAAGCGCGCGGGCAGCTCGGGAAAACCGGGTAAACCGCAAGTTCCCGATGGTATACTGCCCGGCTCGCTGAATACCGCATTGGAGACCGACGTGCTGATTTCCCCCGCATTCGCGCAGGGCGCCCCGGGAGCGGGCCCCGGCTACGAGCAGTTCTTCATCATCATCGGGATGTTCGCCCTGCTCTACTTCCTGATGATCCGCCCGCAGATGAAGCGCGCAAAGGAACACAAGCAGATGACCGAGGCCCTGCAGAAGGGCGACGAGGTCATCACATCGGGCGGCGTCCTCGGAAAGATCACCAAGATCGGCGAGGCTTACGTGTCGATCGAGATCGCGCCGAACACCGAGGTGCAGCTCCAGAGGAGCGCGATCCAGACGCTGCTGCCGAAAGGCACGATCAAGTCCATCTAGATGAACCGCTACCCCGTCTGGGTCTACGTCACCATCGCGGTGGCGCTGCTGCTGGGCGCGCTGTATACGCTGCCGAATTTCTTCGGCGAAGCGCCCGCGGTGCAGGTCTCGCCGGCGCGCGCCACGCTGAAGGCCGACACGGCGGTCCTCGGGCGCGTCGAGGACGCGCTCAAGAAGGCGGGGATCCAGCCGACCGGGATCTTTCTCGACCTCGTCGGCGTCAAGGTACGCTTCGCCGATACCGACACCCAGCTCAAGGCGAAGGACGTCGTCGATCAGGCGCTGAATCCGGACGCCGCGAGCCCGTCGTACACCGTCGCGCTCAACCTCCTGCCGAACTCTCCCCGGTGGCTCGCGGCGATCGCGCAGCCCATGTACCTCGGCCTGGACCTGCGCGGCGGCGTCCACTTCCTGCTGCAGGTGGACATGCGCGCGGCGATCGCCAAGCGCGCGGAGGGCCTCGCCGGCGACATGCGCTCGCAGCTGCGCGACAAGAGCGTGCGCCACTCGGGCATCACCCGCGAAGGCAACAACATCGTGGTCCGCTTCCGCGACGCCGAGACCCGCGACAAGGCGCGCGCCCTCATTGGCGACCAGCTCGCCGATCTCCAGCTCGCCGACTCGAGCTCGGGAAGCGAGCTGCTCCTGGTCGCGTCGATCAAGCCCGAGGCGCAGAAGCGCACGCAGGAATTCGCCCTCAGGCAGAACATCCAGACCCTGCACAACCGCATCAACGAGCTGGGCGTGGCCGAGCCGGTGATCCAGCAGCAGGGCTCGGACCGCGTGGTGGTGCAGCTCCCGGGCGTGCAGGACACGGCCAAGGCGAAGGAGATTCTCGGACGCACGGCGACCCTGGAAGTGCGCATGGTCGACGAGGACAACATGAACCCCGCGGCCCTGGCCGCGGCGCGGGGGGGACAGGTGCCCTTCGGCGACGAGTTCTACATCGAGCGCGGCGGCCAGCCGCTGCTGGTGCGCAAGCAGGTCGTGCTCACCGGCGACCGGCTCACCGATGCGCAGCCCGGGTTCGACAACCAGACGCACGAGCCCGCCGTGCACCTGACGCTGGACGCGACCGGCGCGCGCATCTTCAAGGAGGTCACGCGCGAGAACGTCGGCAAGCGCATGGCGATCCTGCTGATCGAGAAAGGCCGCGGCGAAGTCGTCACCGCGCCGGTGATCCGCACCGAGATCGGCGGCGGGCGCGTGCAGATCAGCGGGCGCATGACGACGATGGAGGCGAACGACGTGGCGCTGCTTCTGAGGGCGGGCGCCCTCGCCGCGCCCATGGAAATCGTCGAGGAGCGTACCGTCGGGCCCTCGCTCGGCGCGGAGAACATCAGGAAGGGCTTCGACTCGACGGTATACGGCTTCGCGGCCCTGTCGCTGTTCATCGTCGTCTACTACGCGCTTTTCGGCGTGTTCTCCACCCTGGCCCTGTGCGCGAACCTGCTGTTCCTGATCGCGGTGCTGTCGGCGCTGCAGGCGACGCTCACGCTTCCGGGGATCGCCGCGATCGCACTGACGCTCGGCATGGCGATCGACGCGAACGTCCTCATCAACGAACGCGTGCGCGAGGAGCTGCGCGGCGGGGCGACGCCCCAGGCGGCGATCCACGCGGGCTACGAGCGCGCCTTCGGCACCATCCTCGACTCCAACGTCACCACGCTCATCGCGGGCCTCGCGCTGCTGATATTCGGCTCGGGCCCGGTGCGCGGCTTCGCGGTGGTGCACTGCCTGGGCATCCTCACCTCGATCTTCTCCTCGGTCGTGGTCAGCCGCGGCATGGTCAATCTCGTGTACGGCACGCGCAAGAAGCTCGAGGGCGTGTCGATCGGAAATACGGCGTGGAAATAGGCAACGGCAGGAACTAGGGCATGGAATTTTTCAAAATCCGCCGCGACATCCCGTTCATGCGCCACGCGCTGGCGTTCAACGTGGTGTCGCTGGTCACGTTCCTGCTCGCGGTGTTCTTCCTCGCCACCAAGGGGCTGAATTTCTCGATCGAGTTCACCGGCGGCACGGTGATGGAAGTGAGCTACCAGCAGGCCGCCGACGTCGACAAGATCCGCAAGGCCCTCGACTCGCGCGGGTACAACGACTACTCGGTGCAGAACTTCGGGTCCTCGCGCGACGTGCTGATCCGGATGCCGCTCAAGCCCGGACAGAACAGCTCGGAGCTCTCGCGGGCGGTGATGGAAGGTCTGACCGCGCAAGATCCCGCCGCAACGCTGCGGCGCGTCGAGTTCGTCGGACCGCAGGTCGGCCGCGAGCTCGCCGAGAACGGCGCCCTGGCGCTGCTCATCACCTCCATCGGCATCGTCCTCTACCTCGCGCTGCGCTTCGAGTGGAAGTTCGGCGTCGCCGCGATCATCGCCAACCTGCACGATGTGGTCATCATCCTGGGGTTCTTCGCCCTGTTCCAGTGGGAGTTCTCTCTGCCCGTGCTCGCGGCGGTACTCGCCGTGCTGGGGTACTCGGTGAACGAGTCGGTGGTGATCGCCGACCGGATCAGGGAAAACTTCAGGAAGATGAGAAAAGCCTCGGTCACAGAGATCATCGACAACGCCATCACCCGCACCATCTCGCGCACCATCATCACCCATGGCTGCACCCAGACCATGGTGTCCTCGATGCTGGTGTTCGGCGGGCCGGCGCTGCACTACTTCGCCCTCGCCCTCACCATCGGCATCTGCTTCGGGATCTACTCCTCGGTGCTGGTGATGGCGCCGCTGGTGCGCTGGCTGGGCGTGCAGCGCGAGGACCTGGTGAAGCCGGTCAAGGACAGGAAGGAAGAGGCGGTCGTCTGAGCGCGCGGGAATAAAGTCCCCGCGGGAACTGTTATGCAACCCGTGCGGCGGATGCCGCTACAATGCCGTTTGCATACCCCCGAGCAACCCTAACGAGGAGAATCGAATGAAAAAGAGGCTTCTTTTGACCGGTCTGGCGTTCGCGCTGGGCGCGGGCTTCACCCTTAGCGCTTATTCCCAGGTCAAGCCCGAGATCCTGGTCAAGCAGCGGCAGGCGGCGATGACCCTGCAGGGCAAGTACTTCGGCCCCATGGCCGGCATGGCCCAGGGCAAGCTCCCCTACAACGCCGATACCGTAGCGCTCAACGCGGCGCTGCTCGACGCGCTGAGCCGGATGCCCTGGGACGGGTTCGCGGCGAGCACCAAGGACGTGAAGAGCGCGGCGCTGCCCGCGGTCTGGAGCGAAGGCGCCAAGTTCCAGGAAGCCCAGACCAACTTCCAGAACGCCGTCCAGGCGCTGGTGAAGGTGAGCCGGAGCGGCGACGAGGCCGCGCAGAAGGCGGCGATCGGCGGCGTCGGCAAGACCTGCGGCGGCTGCCACCAGAATTTCCGCGAAAAGCAGAACTGAGCGTCGAGTCGTCCGGGAGGGCCCCGCTCGAGGCGGGGCTTTCTTTTTCTGGGGCATAATCCGCGCACATGATCCGTCCCTCCCTCGTACTTGTTCTGTCGTTCGCCGCGGCAAGCGCCCTGGCCCAGGGCGACGCCAAGCGCGGCGAATACCTCGCCAAGGCGGGGGGCTGCGTCGGCTGCCACACCGAGGAGAAGGAAGGCGCCGTGCCCTACGCCGGCGGACGCGCCCTGAAGACGCCCTTCGGCACCTTCTACGGGCCGAACATCACCCCGGACAAGAAGGCCGGGATCGGGAACTGGAGCGAGGCCGACTTCATGCGCGCGCTGCGCGAGGGCGAGCGGCCCGACGGCTCCAACTACTTCCCGGCCTTCCCCTATCCATCGTTCACCAAGATCACCGACAGCGACGCCCGCGACCTGTGGGCCTACCTGCGCACGCTCCCGCCGAGCGCGACGCCGAGCCGGGAGCACGATCTGTGGTTCTTCTTCGGCTGGCGCTGGCTGGTGACGTTCTGGAAGTGGTTCTATTTCACCGCCGGGCCCTTCACCAATATCGCAGGGCTCTCCGATGTCGCCAACCGCGGCGCGTATCTGGTGCAGGCGCTCGGCCACTGCGGCGAGTGCCACACGCCGCGCAACTTCCTCGGCGGCCCGAAATCGAGCCGCTTCCTCGCCGGCGGCAAAGGCCCCGACGGCAAGTCGGTGGCCAACCTCACCCCAACCGCGCTGAAGAAGCAGAGCGACAAGGAGATAAAGGACTTCCTCGTCACCGGTCTCACCTCCGAGGGAGACGTTCCCGCCGAGGCGATGGGCGAGGTCATCAAGAACACCACCAGCCAGCTGACGCCTGCCGACCTCGACGCGCTGATCGCTTACCTGCGCACCCTTCCGCCGCTGCCGAGCGAGAAGAAGTAAACGGGGGACAGACCACGGTTTCTCTCGTGGCCGCACTTGACTAGAACAACCCCTCCCCGCCCTGCCGCTTGAACGTCTCGACGGGCCGCCCCGACCTCCCGGGTCCGGCGCGACGGCCAAGGGCGGCTGCAATCTCCTTCCTGAATCGCTCGCTCCCTAGCGCATAGCCCGCGTTGGTCGATACGCGGATTTCCTCCAGCTCACCGGATGCGAGTTCGCTCCGGAACAATTCGAGATACGCAGCCCTTCGGCTCGAGTCGTCCAAACCGAGCGCGCGAAACACCGGGTGCGGCGTGATCAGCGTGTCGCGGCGGCCCAGCGCGTTGGCGCCGAAGCTCGACCACCGGTAGGCGCCGGGCGAATCGACCATCCCGGCCCGCACGGGATTCAGCTCGATGTAGCGCTGGCAGCGCAGGAGATACGCCTCGGCCTGGACGATGCTCGAGCGGAAGCGCCCTTCCCACAATGTGCCGCTGCGCCCGTAGACGCGATTGACGTACTGCACGTAACGCTGACCCAGGTGCTTCATCAGCGGCGAGGCGCCCTCGGGCCGACCGGGCGTGAGCAGCAGGTGCACGTGATTGCTCATGAGGACGTGGGCGTGGATCGCGCAGGCGTAGCGCAGCGCCAGCTCCTCCAGGTGCTGCAGATAGCGACCGTAGTCTTGATCGGCGAAGAAGCAGGCGCCGCGGTTGTTCCCGCGTTGAATGATGTGCAGCGGGGCACCGGCGATTCTCAGGCGGGCGCGGCGGGGCATGTCGAGTGTGTCGGGTCCTCTCGATGGATCTATAACGCACCTGCTGCGCTCGGGCTTACAAACCGTGGTCTGTCCCCGGTTTCTCCAGCCGCCCGGTGCTCTCGCGGCGGATGCTATAGAAGGTCCCCGCGAAGATTACCGCCGCCCCGACCATGATGGGCACCTCGAGCCGCTCGCCGTAGAACACCGCGCCCACCACGGCGATCAGCGGCAGCCGCAGGAAATCGATCGGCACAACGACCATGGCGTCGGCCAGGCGGAAAGCGCGCGTCATGCAGTAGTGCGCGGTGAGGCCGACCACGCCCAGCGCGATCACCCAGGGGAGATCGCGCAGCCCCGGCCACACCCACTGCGGCAGCGCGGGGACGAGGCCGAGCGGCAGCTGGATCACCGCCATGTAGAAAAGGATGGCGAACGCCGAGTCGTGCCCGGCCAGGCGCTTGGTCGCGATCATGGTCGAGGCGTAGGCGAAGGCGCCGAGCAGCATCACCAGCGCCGCGGGCTGGATCACGGCCATGCCCGGCCTGAGCATCACGAAGACCCCGACGACCCCGAGCACGAGCATCACGATCCGGCCTTGGTTCAGCCGCTCGCCGAGGAAGATCATCGCGAGCACCGCCGCCCACACCGGCATGGTGAACTCGATCGCGAACACGGTGGCGAGCGGCAGGAGCGAAATGGCGTATACCCACGCGTACTGCCCGCCGAAGTGGAACGCGTTGCGCAGCACGTGCAGCCCGAAGTGGCGCGTGCGCAGCGCCGGAAGGCCGTGGCGCGGCAGGAGGAAAAGAAGGATGAGCAGGGACATGAAGCTCCGGATCGTCAGGATCTCGAAGTTCCCCATGCTGGGCAGCAGCTCGCGCACCGATATTGCCATGATCGAAAACGAGACCAGCGCGCCCACCATCCACACGGCGCCGCGCAGCGCGGGGGAAAGGGGGACAGACCACGGTTTTGCCATTTCGGTGTTCACCGCACGATTGTTCTCGTGCCCGAAAACCGTGGTCTGTCCCCGGTTTTCATTCAGACCTTGACCGCGAAGTCCTCGCGCTCCAGGAGCCGCGAGGCGATGTAGCCCGACACGAGGCCCCAGAAGGGCGCCCCGATATTGAGGATGGGAATGTCGGCGACCGTGACGAGGAAGGTGACCAGCGCGCCGAGCGCGAAGCCGCCGCGGAAGCTCACCGTGAAGGCGGACTGCAGCACGCGCAGCATGGCAAGTCCGGCGAGCGCCGCGATGAAAGCCTTGGGCGTGCCGAGCATGAGCCGGGTGAACACCGGCGCGAACACGCCGAAGCCGAGCGCGAGGAGTCCCACGAAGATCCCGCCGGTGTACTGCCGCCGCTTCTCCCCGGAGGACGAGAGGATCGCGTTGACCGGTCCCGTCAGGCAGGTCGGCACCGCGCCGACGAAGGCGGTGACGACGGCCCCCGCGCCGCAGGCGGCCGCGATCGCGTTCACGGGCGGCGCGTGGCCCGCAGAGCGCAGCACCGTGATCCCCTGCCCGTTCTGCACCACCAGCACCGTGATCGCGAGCGGCACCACCAGCTCCACCATCGCGCGCCACGAGAATGCGGGCACGTAGAAGTTGGGATGCACTACGGCCAGAGTCTCGGGTGCGGCCTGAAAGCGGCCGAGAGCCCAGATCGTGACCATGCCGACCGCGAGCGCCACAATCAGCGGCGGGGCGAGGCGCGCGATGCGCGGGAAGGCGCCGACGACGACAAAGGCCGCGACCATGGGCGCGGCGATCCAAGGGTCGTCGCGGACCGCGTAGACCAGGTCCAGGCCGAAGCGCAGAAACACGCCCGCGACCATGCCCATCACGATCGGCATGGGGAACGCCTCCATCGCGCGCCGTACCCAGCCCGAGAGCCCGAGTGCCAGCATCAGGATCCCCGTCGCGACGAAGGCGCCGATCACCTCCGCCCAGCTCAAGTGGCCCAGTGCCGGTCCGACCAGCACCGCGCCGGGAATGGTCCAGAAAAAGACGAGCGGCTGCCGGTAGAAGAAGCAGAAAGCGATGCTGATGAGGCCGTTGACGAAGAACGCGCCGAAGATCCAAGAGGACAGGTCCGAAGGCGTGAGCCCGCCGCGCGTGCCGACCGCGAGAATGATCGCCACCGGGCCCGAAGCCGCGAAGAGAAACGCGACAACGGCGTTCGCGAAATAGACGCCGCCAAAATCCGAGAAAACCGGGGACAGACCACGGTTTTGCGGGTTACCCGTCACCATTCGATATCGGCAAGGTGGAAAACCGTGGTCTGTCCCCGGTTTCCGTCAAGGCTTGCGCGCGAGCTCGGCGGCCTTGCCGGTGTAGGTGGCCGGGGTGAGCTTCAGCAGCCGCGCCTTCTCGGGCTCGGGCAGCGCGAGGCCGCGGATGAAGGCGCGCATCGCCTCGCCGTCGATCCGTTTGCCGCGCGTCAGCGCCTTGAGCTGCTCGTAGGGGTCGGGCAGGCCGTAGCGGCGCATCACGGTCTGCACCGCCTCGCCGAGCACTTCCCAGTTGGCGTCGAGGTCCTCGAGCATGCGCGAGCGATCGGCCTCGAGCTTAGCGAGTCCCTTGAGGCAGGACTCGTACGCGAGCAGGCTGTGGCCGAGCGCGACGCCGACGTTCCTGAGCACGGTCGAATCGGACAGGTCGCGCTGCCAGCGCGATACCGGCAGCTTTTCGGAGAGATGGCGCAACAGCGCGTTGGCGATACCGAGATTGCCCTCCGAATTCTCGAAATCGATGGGATTCACCTTGTGCGGCATGGTCGAGGAGCCCACCTCGCCCGCCTTCGTCTTCTGCCTGAAGTAGCCCAGCGAGACATAGCCCCACAGGTCGCGGTCCAGGTCGAGGAGCACGGTGTTGGCGCGCGCAAAGGCGTCGAACTGCTCGGCGAGGCTGTCGTGCGGCTCGATCTGAGTCGTGTGCGAATTGAACTCGAGTCCCAGCGACTCGACGAAGCGCGCCGCGAAAGTCTCCCAGTCGAAGCCCGGGTACGCCGCGAGGTGGGCGTTGTAGTTACCCACCGCGCCGTTGATCTTTCCCGTCAACGAGACCGCCGCGATGCTCTTGCGTGCGCGGCGCAGGCGGTGCGCGAAGTTCGCGAACTCCTTGCCGAGCGTCGTCGGCGTCGCCGGCTGGCCGTGGGTGCGCGACAGCATCGCCGCGTCGGCGAGCGATCTCGCCATCGCCGCGAGCGTCTCGGTCACGCGGTCGAGCGCGGGCAGCAGCACGCGGTCGCGCCCGTCCTTCAGCATCAGAGCGTAGGCGAGATTGTTGATGTCCTCGGAAGTGCAGGCGAAGTGCACGAAACCCGCGACGCGCGCGGCCTCGGGGTTTCCGCCCAGCCGCTGCTTCAGCCAGTACTCGATCGCCTTGACGTCGTGGTTGGTCTCGGCCTCGATCGCCTTCACCTGGCCCGCGTCCTCGTCCGAGAACCCCGCGATGAGGCCCTCGAGCGCCCGGGTCGTGTCCTTCGAGAAGGGCTTGATCTCGGCGATGCCTGCATCGTCGGCAAGCGCCAGCAGCCAGCGGATCTCGATCGCGATGCGGTGACGGAAGAGAGCGGCTTCGCTGAAGCAGGAACGCAGCGGCTCGAGTTGCTTGTGGTAGCGTCCGTCCAGAGGAGATAATGCGCTCAGCGGTGAGAGCGGCGGCATCGACGGACCTGTGTGATGAGCAAGAGCAATTTTAGCATGCGGGTGACGGCGGCCGGCTTCGAGCGGCTCCTCACCGAAGTCCGCTCCTGCAGGATCTGCGAAGCCCATCTTCCCAACCCGCCGCGGCCGGTGCTGCGCGCTTCGCCGACTGCGAGCCTGCTGATCGTCGGGCAGGCGCCCGGCCGGCGCGTGCACGAGAGCGGCATTCCCTGGAACGATCCTTCCGGTGATCTCCTGCGGAAGTGGCTGCTCCTCGAGCGCGAGGATTTCTACGACGAGCGCCGCATCGCCATCATTCCGGTGGGCTTCTGCTATCCGGGTACCGGCGACTCGGGCGATCTCCCGCCGCGGCCCGAATGCGCCCCGCACTGGCATCCGAAGCTGCGCGCCCTGCTGCCCGCCATCCGGCTGACCCTGCTGGTAGGCAGCTACGCTCACGCCTACTACCTCGGAGCGAAGCGGAAGAAGACGCTCGCGGAAACCGTGCGCGCGCGCGGCGAATACCTGCCCGAGTTCTTTCCGCTGCCGCATCCCAGCCCGCGCAACCGCCGCTGGATGAAGAACAACGCCTGGTTCGAGAGCGAAGTGCTGCCGCAGTTGAGGAGGCGAGTCAAGTCATGCCTGCGCGCCGCGCCCCGGGATTCTTCCTCGGAACGGGTAAAATCCGCGGCATGAAACTCATCGGCTCGCATGCCAGCCCGTACGTGCGCAAGGTCCGCGTCGTGCTCGCGGAGAAGAAAATCGACTACGACTTCGAGGTCGACAACCCCTGGGAAGCGGATGCGCGCGCCGCGAAGTTCAATCCGCTGGGCAAGGTGCCGGTGCTGCTCCTCGACGACGGCACCACCCTGTTCGACTCGCGCGTCATCGCCGCGTTCCTGGACGGCGCCTCGCCGCTCGCGCGCCTGATTCCCGCCGATCCCCGCGAACGGGTCGAGGTACGCCGCTGGGAAGCGCTCGCCGACGGCGTGGTCGACGCAGGAGTGGCAGTGCGGCAGGAGAACCGGCGCGAGGCGAAATTGCGGAGCGCGCCATGGATCGACCGCCAGGTGGGCAAGATCCGCTCCGGCCTCGCGGCGATGGACGCGGAGCTGGGGGACAAGCCTTGGTGCGCCGGGAACGGCTACACGCTCGCCGACATCGCCTCGGGTGTGTGCCTGGGCTGGCTCGATTTCCGCCATCCCAAGATCGACTGGAGGAAGGACCACGCCAACCTCGCGCGGCATTTCGAGAAGCTGTGCGAACGCCCGTCGTTTTCGGAGACCGTTCCCCGGGAGTGATGACTACTGAATCACCCCGCCCCCGAGACAAGCTTCGTCCCGGTATAGCACGACGGATTGCCCCGGGGTCACCGCCCACTGGGGCGTGGTGAACTCGACCTCGAGGTCCTCCCCGCCCGAGCCATGGACGCGGCAGGCCGCGTCGGCCTGCCGGTAGCGCGTCTTCGCGCTATACGCTTCGCCCCCCCTCGGCCCCTCGCCGCTCACCCAGGCGAGATCCTGGGCACGAAGCCGGCTCGACAGCAGCAGGGGATGATCGTGCCCCTGCACCACGATCAGCTCGTTCTTCTCCAGGTCCTTGCCGCACACGTACCACGCGCCGCCGTCCGCGTTCTTCAGACCGCCGATGCCGACGCCCCTCCTCTGGCCGATGGTGTAGAAGGAAAGGCCGACGTGCTCGCCCAGCACCCGACCTTCCGGCGTGCGCATCGGGCCGGGCTTCGTCGGCAGATAGCGATTCAGGAACTCGCGGAATGGCCGCTCGCCGATGAAGCAGATGCCGGTCGAGTCGCGCTTGGAAAAATTGTGCAGCCCGGCCTCTTCGGCGATCCTGCGCACTTCGGTCTTCTTCAGCTCGCCGACCGGAAAGAGCACTCGCGACAGCTGCGCTTGATTGAGGCGGTGCAGGAAATAGCTCTGGTCCTTGGAGTGGTCGAGGGCCTTGAGCAGCTCGAAGCGCCCGTCGATTTCGCGCAGCCTGGCGTAGTGTCCGGTGGCGATGCGCTTCGCCCCGAGGGCCATCGCGTGGTCGAGAAAGGCCTTGAACTTGATCTCGGCGTTGCACAGCACGTCCGGGTTGGGCGTGCGGCCGGCCGAGTACTCCGCCAGGAAGGCGCTGAATACGCGCTCCTTGTATTCCGCGGAGAAATTCACGACCTCTAGATCGATGCCGATCACCTCGGCGACCGAGGCGCAGTCGATCAGGTCCGCTCGCGTGGAGCAGTACTCGTCGTCGTCGTCCTCCTCCCAGTTCTTCATGAACAGGCCGACGACGTCGTAGCCCTGGCGCTTCAGCAGCAGCGCGGCGACCGACGAGTCGACGCCGCCCGACATGCCCACCACGATCTTCTCGCCCGACATGGACCGACCTACGCCACGCGGCGCTGGTTCTTCCGGATGAACTCCGCCATGCGCGCAACGCCCTGCTCGATCGCGGCGTTGGAGGCCGCGTAGGAGAAGCGGATGTGCTGGCCTTCGCCGGGCACGCGCGCGCCGAAGTGAATGTCGGCGAGCACCGCGACGCCCGCCTCGTTCAGCAGCCGCTTCCTGAACTCCTCGGAGTCCGCAGCGCCGACCATGCGGCAGGCCTCGGTGACGTTGGGCCAGGCGTAGAAGGCTCCCCCGGGGGTCTTGCAGAAGACCCCCGGCACCTTGTTGAGCAGGCCCACGATCAGGTCGCGCCGCGCGAGGAAGGAGGCGCGCATCCGCTCGGCCTCGTGCTGCGGGCCGCTGATCGCCTCGACCGCGGCCCACTGGCTGATGTGCGAGGCGCAGGAATCGGTGTTGGTCACCCAGCGCACGAACTGCGGCGCGAGCACCGGGTTCGAGGCGAAGCCGATCCGCCAGCCGGTCATCGCCCAGGTCTTGGAAGCGCCGTCCGAAATGATGGTGCGCTCATACATCCCGGGGAGCGACGCGATCGAGCAGAACTCGCCCTCGTAACACAGCCGCGAGTAGATCTCGTCGGCGTAGATCCAGATGTCCGGATGCCGCCTGAGGATCGCGGCGATCGCCTCGAGGTCCTTCTTGCCCAGGATCCCGCCGGTCGGGTTCTGCGGCGAATTGAGGATAAGGAGCTTCGTCTTCTTCGTGATCTTCGACTCCAGCTCGGCCGGATCGAAGGCGAAGCTGCGCGCCTCCCGAAGGTGCAGCGGCACCGGGACCGCCCCGTTGGCCACGATCTGCGACTCGTAGATCGGGAAACCTGGGTTGGGGTAGATCACCTCGTCGCCCACGCCGTAGTCGGTGGTCGAGAGGATGGCGTAGGCGATGAAGGGCTTCGCCCCGCCGCCGATCACGACGTCCTCGGGCCGGATCGTCAGGTTGCGCATCGCGCCCATGTAGCGCGCCGCGGCCTCGCGAAGCTCGGCGATGCCGGCCGAGGGCGTATATCCGTGCTTGCCCTCGCGCACGGCGCGCACCGCCGCGTCCTGGATGTTGGCCGGCGTGTGGAAGTCCGGCTGGCCGATGCAGAAAGAGATGAGGTCCTTCCCCTTGCGGGCGAGCTCGTTCACCTCGGCGAGGACCACGAAGGCGTTCTCCGTGCCGAGATTCTCCGTGCGGCGGCTGATCCTGGGCATGCGGGCGTGTCAGGCGGGTGTCAAGCAAGCCATTTTATCCTATGCGGGAACGCCTTCGTGGCTTATCATTTCCGGCGCGAGACGGGAGTTCGTGATGCTGGTCAACTGCGCGGCCTACCAGGAGGGAAAGAAGCTCGGCGACATCAAGCCCGAGGAGATCGGCCAGTACGTGAGCCGCCCGGAGTGCTTTGTCTGGGTCGCGCTGAAGGACCCCGGCCCCGGAGAGCTCGCCGCCCTGCAGAACGAGTTCGACCTGCACGAGCTCGCAATCGAGGACGCACGTCACGGCCACCAGCGCCCCAAGATCGACGAATACGGCGATTCGCTGTTCGCGGTGCTGCATAACCTCACCGTAACCGGGGATGAGCTCAAGCTCGGAGAAATCGACCTCTTCGTCGGCCGGAACTACGTGTTGTCGGTGCGCAACCAGGCCGAGCCCGGCTTCGCCGCCGTGCGCGCCCGCTGCGAGCGCGAGCCAGACCTGCTCAAGTACGGCGCGGGTTTCGTTTTCTACGCGCTGATCGACGCCGTCGTCGACCGCTATTTTCCGGTGCTCGATGCCATCGAGGACGAGTTCGAGAAGTTCGAGGAGCAGATCTTCTCCGGACACTCGCTGAGAGCGAACATCGAGGGCCTCTACTACGTCAGGCAGAAGCTCACCACGCTGCAGCACGCCGTGCTGCCGCTGCTCGAGGCCGTCGGCAAACTGTACGGCGGCCGCGTCCCGCAGGTGTGCGCCGGGATGCAGGACTACTACCGCGACGTGTACGACCACCTGGTCCGGATCAGCCAGACGATCAACAGCCAGCGCGACACGGTGACCACAGCGATCCAGGTCAACGTCGCCATGATCACGTTCAGCGAGACGGAGGTGACCAAGCGCCTGGCGGCCTGGGGCGCGCTGATCGCGGTGCCGACCTTCATCGCCAGTCTCTACGGCATGAACTTCAAGCACATGCCCGAGCTCGACTGGGCCTTCGGCTATCCCGTCGTGGTCGGCGCCATGGCGCTGATCAATTTCCTTCTTTTCAGACGCTTCCGCAGCGCGGGCTGGCTGTAGAGAAACCGGGGACAGACCACGGTTTTACCCCCGGTTCGACCTTGAAACCGTGGTCTGTCCCCGGTTTCTACGCAAGGCGTAGAGCGCGCGGAAGGTTCTGCCGGACTTGGGCGCGGGGAAGTAGCGGGCCCGCGTCCATTCCCTTCCGAAGGGCAGGATGGCGATGCTGCCGTTTCGTCCCCCGAGCAGGCGCAGGCAGCGGGCGGCGAGTCCGGTCGCCAGCGCGTAGAGACGGGGGTGCAACGCCGTCCAGGCCCAGGCGCGAACGGCCAGCCTCTCGCCGCGCGGGCGCAGGCCCCGCTCGACCTGCTGCTGGCGCAAGTCCCGCAGGAGCTCGGGCAGCGGGATCTTCACCGGGCACGCCACCGAGCACGCGCCGCACAGCGTCGCCGCGTGCGGCAGATCGAGCGCGTTCTCGAGGCCGAGATAGCTGGGCGTGAGCACCGAGCCCATCGGGCCCGGATAGACCCAGCCGTAGCTGTGCCCTCCGACCGCCCGGTATACGGGGCAGTGGTTCATGCACGCCCCGCAGCGTATGCAACGCAGCATCTCCTGCATCGCCCCGCCGACCAGGCCGGTGCGGCCCGCGTCGACGAGAATGAAATACATGTGCTCCGGCCCGTCGCGGTCGAGCGCGCCGCGCGGCCCCGTGAACAGGCTCACGTAGTTGGAGATCGGCTGGCCCGTTGCCGAGCGCGTGAGCAGCCGCAGCAGCGTCGCGAAGTCCTCGAGCGTCGGGATCACCTTCTCGATGCCGGTGAGGCACACGTGCACGCGCGGCAGGGTCGTCACCATGCGGCCGTTGCCCTCGTTGGTGACGATCACGCCGGAGCCGCTCTCGGCGATCAGGAAGTTGCCGCCCGAGAGGCCGAGGTCGGCCGAGAGGAAGTGGCCGCGCAGCACCTCGCGCGCCTCGCGCGTCATCAGCGGAATATCGCTCTTGCGCGGCGTGCGGTGGCGGGACTCGAACAGGTCCGCCACCTCGCGCATGTTCTTGTGCAGCGCAGGCGCAATGATGTGCGAGGGGGGCTCGCCGGCGAGCTGCAGGATGTATTCGCCGAGGTCGGTCTCGACCGGCGTCACGCCCGCCGCCTCGAGCGCCTCGTTCACGCCGGCCTCCTCCGACAGCATCGACTTCGACTTGATCGCCTTCCTGACGCCGTGGCGCCGGCAGATGTCGAGCAGCAGCCCGCAGGCCTCCTCGCGCGTCTCCGCGAAGAGCACGGTCGCGCCCCGGCGCATCGCCTCCGACTCGAAGCGCTCGATCCAGGCGTCCAGGTTCGCGAGCGCCCGATCGCGGATCGCGGCGCCCTCGCCGCGCAGGATCTCGAAGAGCCCGGCCCCGAATTCGGCGACCGCCCCGGCGCGCAGCGCGGTGAAACCGGTCGAGTTGAATTTTTTAAGATTCGACTGCAGCGTCTCGTTGCCGAGCGCCGCGGCCGCCCGCGGCTTGAAGTGCATCGACTGGGCCCGCATCAGGCTTCTCCCGCGAGCACCTCGGCGACATGCAGCACGCGCGTCCCGGTGTCGCCGCGGCGGCGCAGGCGGCCCTCGATGTTGAGCATGCATCCCAGGTCGCCGAGAACCACGGCCCGCGCCCCGCTCGCCGCGATATGGACGCACTTGCGCTCGGCCATCTCCGCGGAGATCTCGCCGAACTTGATCGAGAAAGTTCCGCCGAAACCGCAGCAGGTCTCGCATTCCTCCATCTCGACGAGCTTCAGTCCCGTCACCTTGGCCAGAAGCTGCCGCGGCCCCGCCTTCACGCCCAGCTCCCTCAGGCCCGAGCACGAATCGTGGTAGGTCACGGTGCCCTCGAGGCTCGCCGAGACCTTGGGGCGATGCGCGACCTTGGTCAGGAACTCGGTCAGCTCGTAGGTGCGCGCTGCGAGGCGCTCGGCCCGGGCGCGCATCCCGGGCTCGCCGGCGAAGACCTCCGGAAAATGCACCCGGATCATGCCGGCGCAGGAGCCCGAGGGCACGACCACGTAGGGGCAGTCGTCGAATTCGGCGATGAGCTTTCCGGCGAGCTCGCGAGCCGATTTGCGGTCGCCGGAATTCCAGCCCGGCTGGCCGCAGCAGGTCTGCGTCGCGGGAACCACGACTTCGCAACCGGCGTCCTCGAGAAGCTTGAGCGCGGCAAAACCGATCGACGGCCGCATCAGATCGACCAGGCAGGTGACGAACAGGCCGACGCGCATGGCGGCTCGAGGGAATTGGGCGCGGAAATCATAGCACGCGCGCGAGCGGCGGCCGTCGCAGGCCGTTCCGCAGCGTGGTATAGAATTCCGTCATTCGATATCGACCCGACTCCGTGGCCAAGGCCGAATCCAGGAATTCCATCCAGGTCATCGGGCGGATGACCCGGCTGCTCGAAGTGCTCGCCCGTCACGAGCAACCGGCGGCGCTGAAGGCCCTGGCCCAGGCGAGCGGCCTGCACCCTTCGACCACACACCGTATCCTCGCCGCCCTCGCGAGCGATCGCCTGGTCGAGCGCGCCGAGCCGGGCAGCTATCGCCTCGGCATCCGGCTGCTCGAGCTGGGCAACCTCGTGAAAGCGCGCATCAGCGTGCGCGAGCACGCCCTTCCGCACATGCGCGAGCTGCACGCCGCGACCGGCGAAGCGGTCAATCTGTCGGTGCGGCACGATGACGAAATCGTCTATGTCGAGCGCACTTCGGCCGACCGCTCGCACATGCGCGTGGTGAACATCGTCGGAGCGCGCGCGCCGCTGCACATCACCGCGGTCGGGAAGCTGTTCCTTCTTGAGGACGGACCCGAGGGCCTGAGGACCTACTCGCAGAGGACGCACCTGCCGCAGTACACCCGCAACACCATCACCAGCGCCGGCGCGCTCGACCGCGAGCTCGAGCGGATACGGAAAAGCGGCTACGCGGTCGACAACGAGGAAGCCGAGCTCGGCGTGCGCTGCATCGGGGCGGGCGTGCGCGACGACAGCGGGGCTCTGGTCGCAGGGCTGTCGGTCTCCGCTCCTGCCGAGCGCATGAAGAGCGCGTGGTCTTCGCTCGTGCGAAAGACCGCGGAGAATATCTCGCGGTCGATCGGCTACCGCGGCTGACCCCATGCGCCTCGATCCCTGGATCGGCGCCCTCGCCGCCTGCTTCGTCGTCGCGCCGGGCGCGGCGGGCGCCGGACCGGAGCTCGACCGCAAGGTCCGGGAGTTCCTGTCCGCCGAGCGCGGCAAGTGGGACTACCTCAACGTGCCCTACCAGGACGGCCGCATCCTCCACGACCTCGTCGTGAAGAACGGGCACAGGCGCATTCTGGAGATCGGCACGTCGACCGGCCACTCCACCGTATGGCTCGCCTGGGCGGCGGCGAAGACCGGCGGGAAAGTCACGACCATCGAGATCGACCGGGGCCGGCATGAGCGCGCGCTCGCCAACCTCAAACGCGCGGGCGTGGCCGAGTACGTCGACGCCCGGCTCGGCGACGCGCACGACCTGGTGAAATCGCTGCCCGGACCCTGGGACTTCGTCTTCCAGGACGCCGACAAGGAGTGGTACTTGCAGTACTTCCTCGACCTGGAAGCGAAGATGGCACCGGGCGGCTGCTACACTGCGCACAACGTGGCTCGGCCCTACGCACGCCAGGTGACCGAGTTCCTGGATTACGTGAAGAAGCGCCCGGGATTCGGCCTGCGCTTTGCCGAGGGCGCGTCGAGCGAAGGCATTTCCATCAGCTGCCGTTCGCCCTAGACCCTAGGCGGCCACCATGCCGTGGACGCTGAACAGCTGCTCCGGGTCGGTCCAGACCTTCTCGGGCGAGAACCCGGCGCGCTTGCCCAGCTCCTGGAACTCGGCGATCGAGTACTTGCAGGAGATCTCGGTGTGGATCGTCTCGCCGGGCGCGAAATCGAAGCGCCGCCCGGCGACGTGCACGATCTGGGCGTAGAGGCTCTCCAGGTGCATTTCCACCCGCCCCTGGCTCGGCTCGTAGAACGCCTTGTGGCGGAAGCGGTTCACCTGGAAATCCGCTCCGAGCTCGCGGTTGAGCCGCTGCAGCAGATTGAGGTTGAATCGCGCGGTGACTCCCTTCGCGTCGGCGTAGGCCGCATCCAGCGTCGCCTTGTCCTTCTTCAGGTCGACCCCGATCAGCAGCGCCCCGCCTGCGCCCACCGCCCGGCGCGCCTGCTTCAGGAACTGCAGCGCCTCGGGCGGGGTGAAATTGCCGACGGTCGAGCCCGGGAAGAACACCACCTTCCTGCGGATCGGCACGCCCGCGATCTCGGGCAAGGCGAGGGGCCGCGTGTAGTCGGCGCAGATGCCGACCACGTTCAAGAAAGGAAAGCGGCCCGCGAGCTCGTTCGAGGAGGCGCGCAGCGTGTCCATCGCGATGTCGATGGGAACGTACAGCCGCGTCTGCAGCGCCTGGATCAGGATGCGCGTCTTCGCCTGCACGCCGCTGCCGAATTCGATCAGCTCGGCGTCGGGCCCGACGAACTGCACGATGTCCGCGACGTTGGCGCGGAGGATCGCCGTCTCGGTGCGAGTCAGATAGTACTCGGGCAGCTCGCAGATCGCCTCGAACAGGCGGCAGCCTTCCTCGTCGTAGAAGTACTTCGGCGGAATGCTCTTTTGAGGAAGCGCGAGGCCGGCGAGCACGTCCTCGCGAAGCCGTTCCGCGCTGGGCAGGAAAGTGTAGAAGCGGACCAGCCCCGGGGCCAGCGGCTGGGGTGTCGGCTCGGCCTTCATGCCGACCACCCGAGTCTAGCCGGGCTGGTCGTTCGTCCCGGGGAGCGCGGCGAGACCGCCGGGTATCGACAGAGCTGCGGAAGTTCGATGCGCGGGATGGCCGGACGCGAACTCCAGCCACTGGCGTATCCGGGTCGCGTCGCCGACACGAGTGTATTTACCCCAGGAGTCAAGCAGCACGATGATAATGGAACGTCCGGTCAGCGTCACCTGCATGACCAGGCAGCGCCCGGCCTCGGCGATGTACCCGGTCTTCGACAGGCCGATGTCCCAGCGCGAGCTGCGCGTCAGATTGTTGGTGTTGCCGAAACGCATCATGCGACGACCGACCTTCACCTGATACGAGGTCGAGGTCGTGAAGTCGCGGATCTTCGGATAGGCGTGGGCGGCCTGGACCAGCTTCGCAAGATCCTGCGCCGTGGACACGTTGCGTCCCGAGAGCCCGGTGCCGTCCTCGAAGCGCGTGCCCGACATCCCCAGGAGCTGCGCCTTCAGGTTCATCGCGAGCACGCACGAATCCCTTCCGCCCGGATAGGAGTTCGCGATCGCCGATGCGGCGCGGTTCTCCGAAGCCATGAGGGCAAGGTGCAGCATCTCGTCGCGCGTCAGGGTAGTGCCGACCTGCAGGCGCGAGTGGGACCCGCGCAGCCTGTCGACGTCCGCCTTGGTTACCGTGACCGGCTCGTCCGGATCGAGCTCGGCGTCGAGCGTGACGATCGCGGTCATCAGCTTGGTGAGCGAAGCGATCGGGAGCTTCGACTCTGCGTTCTTGCCCAGCAGGATCTCGCCCGATTCCTGATCGACGACCAGGGCCGCCTGCGACTTCAGCGACGGCTGGCGCGGCTCGCGAGCAGCCAAGGCCGGCGCCGAGGCAGCCGCCAGAGCAATCAGGCACGCAAAGAGGACTCGCACCCTCCCTCCAAGCTTATTGTTTGGGCCGGCCAGTTTAGCTTCGGGATTTGCAATTTGCAACGAAAATAACGAGATACGCGGAACACTTCGCGCGACCTCGTGAATCGCAGCCGCGCCCTAGGCTTCAAGCGGCCGCATGTTCGGCTTCTTCCTGCTGCTGCAGCGCCCACATCTGGGCGTAGGCGCCGTCGCGTGCCAGAAGCTCTCTGTGCGTTCCGCGTTCGACGATACGTCCTTGATCCAGCACGAGAATCTGGTCGGCATCCATCACGGTGGAGAGGCGGTGAGCGATCACTAGCGTGGTGCGCCCACGCGCGATGCGGTCCAGCTCCGCCTGGATGCCTTTCTCGGTTTCCGAATCGAGGGCGGACGTGGCCTCGTCGAAGATGAGGATGCTCGGGTTCTTGAGGATCGCGCGGGCGATCGCGACGCGCTGCTTCTCGCCCCCCGAGAGCTTCAGCCCGCGCTCACCCACCCGCGTCTCGTACCGGTCCGGCAGGCTTTCGATGAATTCGTGGATGTGCGCCGCCTTCGCGGCCTCGACGACCTCTTCGAGCGTGGCCTCCGGCCTGCCGTAGTGGATGTTGTAGAGGATCGTATCGTTGAAGAGCACCGTGTCCTGCGGGACGATGCCGATGGCGGCGCGCAGCGACGACTGGATCACGCCGCGAATATCGGCACCGTTGATAACGATGCGGCCCGCGTTCGCGTCGTAGAAGCGGAACAAGAGACGCGCAAGGGTGGATTTTCCGGAGCCGCTGTGTCCCACCACCGCGACCTTGCTCCCGGCCGGGATCTCGAAGGACACATCGAACAGGATCTGGCGCCGCGGCTCGTAGCTGAAATCGACGCGCTCGAAACGCACCGTGGCACCGCTCTTCCCGAGAGGCAGCGGCGCCGCGTCGGGCCGGTCCTGTATCTCACGGTCCTGGGTGAGCAGGCGGAACATGCGATCCATGTCGATGAGCGCCTGCTTGATCTCGCGGTAGACCATGCCGAGGAAATTGAGCGGAATATAGAGCTGGATCAAGAGACCGTTGACGAGCACGAGATCGCCCAGCGTCAGGGTATTCGCCACCACGCCCCGAGCGGCGAGCACCATCAGCAGCGTCACCGCGACGGCGATGATGCAGCTCTGTCCTATGTTGAGGAGCCCGAGCGAGGCTTCGTTCTTCACCGCGGCCGACTCGTACTTCTGCAGGTTCTCGTCGTAGCGGCGCGCCTCGTACTCCTCGTTGTTGAAATACTTCACCGTCTCGTAGTTGAGCAGACTGTCGATCGCGCGCGTATTGGCCTTCGAGTCGAGCTCGTTGGCGCGGCGGCGGATGTCCATGCGCCACTCGGTGACCGAAACGGTGAAAGCGAGGTAGACGACCACCGCAGTGAAGGTGACCGCCGCGAAGCGCCAGTCGAACTTGGCGAGGAGAATCGCCGCCACCAGGCTGAACTCCAGCACCACGGGGATGATCGAGAACAGCATGTAGCTCAGCAGCGTCGAGATGCCGCGGGAGCCGCGCTCGATGTCGCGCGACACGCCCCCGGTCTGGCGCTCGAGGTGAAAGCGCAGCGACAGGCTGTGCATGTGGCGGAAAACGGTGAGCGCGACGCGCCGGATGGCGCGCTGCGCCACTCGCACGAACACGATGTCGCGCAGCTCCGCGAACAGCGTCGTCGAGAATCTCAGGATCCCGTATGCGGCGAGAAGCGCCAGCGGCACGACCAGCGCCGCCGTGCGGGGGTCGAGGGAATCGACCACCTCCTTGAGGACCAGCGGCACGCCGACATTGGCGAGCTTGGCGCCGACCAGGAACGCGAGCGCGATCACCACCCGCGTCCGGAATTCCCAGAGATAGGGAACCAGCATGCCGACCGCGCGCCATTCGCTGCGCTGCTTCGGCGTGTCGGTCTGTCCCGGCGCAGCGGGCAGGGCGAAGCTGCGGTGATCGTGGGCCATGGGTCGATGTTACATGGGGGCGGAAGGGGCCGGGGCAAGGTCGGCGTCTTCCGCCCCGCCTTCAGACGGAGGGGGTATCATCCGATATTGCTCTGACGCCCAGTAAATTCCGGAGGGCCCATGAATTCCCTCGCCATTCTCGCGGCCGTGCTCGTTGCCTGCTGCGTCGTCGTGACCGTCGCACCCTTGCGCCGTCTTTTCGTCTCGCGCCTTCTCCTTCGCTGGTACCGCGGGCAGCTTCCGGCCATGTCCCAGACCGAGCGGGAAGCGATCGACGCGGGCACGGTGTGGTGGGACGGAGATCTGTTCTCGGGCCGCCCGGACTGGAACAAGCTGCTCGCCGTGCCGCGACCCAGGCTCACCGCCGAGGAACAGTCCTTCCTCGACAACGAAACCGAGCAGTTGTGCGCCATGGTGAGCGACTGGGAGACCACCCAGATCTATCAGGATCTGCCGCCGCAGGCCTGGCAGTTCATCAAGGACAAGGGCTTTCTCGGGATGATCATCCCGAAGCGCTATGGCGGCAAGGAATTTTCCGCGACCATGCATTCCCAGGTGATCCAGAAGCTCGCCTCGCGCTGCGGCGTGGCGGCGGTGCACGTGATGGTGCCCAATTCGCTGGGACCGGCCGAGTTGCTCCTCCACTACGGCACCGAGGAGCAGAAGAACCATTATCTCCCGCGGCTCGCGAAAGGCCTCGAAATTCCCTGCTTCGGGCTGACCAATCCTCACGCCGGCTCCGACGCCGCGGCGATTCCCGACTTCGGCGTGGTCTGCAAAGGCAGTTGGGAAGGCAAAGAGATCCTCGGCATGCGCGTCACCTGGGAGAAGCGCTACATCACGCTCGGGCCGATTTCGACCCTGCTCGGCCTCGCGATCCGCCTGCGCGACCCGGATCACCTGCTGGGCGCTCAGTTTGGTGGGAGAGACGACGTCGGCATCACCTGCGTGCTCGTGCCGAGCCACACGCCCGGGGTCAACATCGGCCGCCGCCACAATCCCCTGAACGCCGTGTTCCAGAACGGCCCGAACTGGGGCAAGGAAGTGTTCATGCCCCTCGACTGGATCATCGGCGGGTCGAAAATGGCCGGCCAGGGCTGGCGCATGCTGATGGAGTGCCTCGCCGCGGGCCGCTCGATCTCGCTGCCCTCTTCGAGCACCGGCTACACCAAGCTCGCCGTGCGCGCGACCGGCGCGTATGCGCGCGTACGCAGCCAGTTCAAGACGGCGATAGGCAAGTTCGAGGGCATCGAGGAGCCGCTCGCCCGCATCGGCGCGAACCTCTACACCATGGACGCGGCGCGCGCGATGACCGCCGGAGCCGTCGACCTCGGCGAGAAGCCCTCGGTCATCTCCGCGATCGTCAAGTATCACCTCACCGAGCGCGGCCGCGCCGTGATCAACGACGCGATGGACATTCTCGGCGGCAAGGGCATCTGCCTCGGGCCGAACAACTTCATGGGGCGCTCCTACCAGCAGCTTCCGATCGCGATCACGGTCGAAGGCGCCAACATCCTCACGCGCAACCTGATCGTGTTCGGGCAGGGCGCGATCCGCTGCCACCCCTACGTGCTGAAGGAGATGCACGCCGCGCGCGACGGCGACCTGGCGGCGTTCGACCGCGCGCTGTTCGGGCACGTGCGCCACGTCATCGCGAACAAGCTGCGCGCCTTCTTCATGGCGCTCACCGGATCGCGCTTCGCCGCGGTTCCGTCCGGCGCCGCGCCGCAGCTCCGCCGCTACTATCGGCATCTCACCAGGATGTCGTCGGCGCTCGCCTACGCGGCGGACGTCTCGATGCTCGCGCTCGGCGGGTCGCTCAAGCGCCGCGAGCGGATCTCCGCCCGCCTGGGCGACGTTCTCTCGATGCTCTATCTTGCCTCGGCGACGCTGAAGCGCTTCGAGGACGAGGGCCGGCAGGAGGCCGATCTTCCGCTGGTGCACTGGTCGCTTCAGGACGCGCTCGCCCGCGCGGCCGAGGCCCTGCACGGGGTCGTGGCGAACTACCCGTCCGGCTGGATCGGAGCGTTCCTGCGCACGGTGATCTTCCCGCTCGGCCGGCACTTCGCGCCGCCGCAGGACCGGCTCGGGCACGAGGTCGCGCGCCTGCTGATCGCGCCGTCGGCCGTGCGCGAGCGGCTGTGCGCGGGCATGTACCTGAACAGGGCGGAGAGCGATCCGCTGGGTTGCCTGGAGGCGGCGCTGGAGGCGGCGATCAAAGCCGAGGCGGTCGAGGCCAGGATCCGCACCGCGCAGAAATCCGGCACGATCAGCGGGACCGGAGCCGAGGAGCTTGCGCAGGCGGCGTTCGCCGCGAAAGTGATCAGCGGCGAGGACGTGTCGCTGCTCAAACGCGCCGCGCAGCTGCGCGACGAGGTCATCCGCGTGGACCACTTCCCGCAGGACCTCGGACGCGCCGAAGCGGGGCGGCCGGCGCAGCCGCAGCGCGCCGCCGCCTGAAACCGGGGACAGACCCCTGTTTTTCTCTGATGCGCTGACCGTACGTAGTCAAAAATAGGGGTCTGTCCCCGGTTTAGTCTGCGATGTCAAATGCCATCTACATCATCGACGGGACGCGCACGCCGTTCCTGAAGTCGCGCAACCGGCCGGGCCCTTTCTCGGCGAGCGATCTCGCGACCGCGGCCGGAAAGTCGCTGCTGATCCGGCAGGCGTTCTCCTCGGATGAGCTCGACGAGGTGATCCTCGGCTGCGCCGCGCCCTCGGTGGACGAGGTCAACATCGGGCGCGTCGCCGCACTGCGCATGGGCTGCGGACAGAAAGTCCCCGGCTGGACGGTGATGCGCAACTGCGCCTCGGGCATGCAGGCGCTCGATTCGGCGATCGCCAACATGCTCTCGGGCCGCTCGAACCTGGTGCTCGCGGGCGGGGTCGACGCCCTGTCGCGCGTTCCGCTGCTCTATTCGGACGTGATGGTGGTGTGGTTCTCCAACTTCATGGCGGCGAAGAGCCCCTTGCAAAAGGCCGCCATGTTCCTGAAGCTGAAACCGACGCAGCTGCTCGCGCCCGTCATCGGCCTGATGAAGGGACTGACCGATCCTTACGTGGGACTGCTCATGGGGCAGACCGCCGAGAACCTCGCCCACCGCTTCGGCATCGGCCGCAGGCAGATGGACGAGTTCGCCGCG
>DATIWX010000049.1:0-27225 GCA_035519135.1 Burkholderiales bacterium
GGAATGATCAGCATTGAGTCGGAAAAAGCGGAGGCCCAGGGAGGGCGGGACCGGCGATGGAAAAGATCAGGGATTCCAGTTGAGGAAGTTGGCGAGGAGCCGCAGGCCTGCAGTATCGCTTTTTTCTGGGTGGAACTGTACTGCAAAAATGTTATCGCGTGCCACCGCGCAGGTAAAGGGGATGCCGTACTCGGTCATGCCCCGAACCACGGCCTCGCCCGTCTCGGGAAAGTAGCTGTGGACGAAATAGAAGCGGCTGCCGTCCTCGATGCCCGTCCAAAGCGGGTGCGGCTTGGCCTGGGCCACCCGATTCCAGCCCATGTGGGGAACCTTCAGCCTGCGTCCCTCGGAGTCGACCATGGCCGGAACGGGAAACCGGCGCACCGTTCCCGGGAGCAGGGCCAAGCCCTCCACCCCGCCCTCGTCGCTGCGCTCGAACAGCATCTGGAGCCCGATGCAGATTCCCAGGAACGGCCGGTTGCGCGCGGCTTCGACGACCGCGGGTCGCAGCCCCCGCGCATCCATCTCCCTCATGCAATCGGGCATGGCGCCCTGGCCCGGGAACACGACGCGGTCCGCCCGGGACACCCGCGCGGGATCGGAGGTGACTTCCACCCGCGCCCCGGGCGCGACGTGCTCCACCGCCTTGGAAACGGAGTGGAGGTTGCCCATACCGTAATCGACGACTGCGACGCGCATCGCGGCTCGGACGAGAGTCTAGAGCGTCCCCTTGGTGGAGGGAACGGTGCCCGCCGCGCGCGGATCCGGCTCGAGCGCCATGCGCAGCGCCCGCGCGAACGCCTTGAACATCGTTTCGCACTGGTGGTGTGCGTTGTCACCGCGCAGGTTGTCGATGTGCAGCGTCACCTGCGCGTGATTCGCGAATCCCTGGAAGAACTCGTGTACCAGGTCGACGTCGAACTCGCCGATCAGCGCGCGCTTGAACTGGACGTGATACTCGAGACCGGGACGCCCGGAAAAATCGATGACGACGCGCGACAAAGCCTCGTCGAGGGGAACGTAGGCATGGCCGTAACGCCGTATGCCCTTCTTGTCGCCGACGGCGCGCGCCACTGCCTGGCCGAGCGTGATGCCGATGTCCTCGACCGTGTGGTGGGCGTCGACTTGCAGGTCCCCTTTCGCCTGGATGTCGAGATCGAGCATTCCGTGCCGCGCGACCTGGTCGAGCATGTGGTCCAGGAACGGAATGCCGGTGGCCAGAACGGCGCGGCCGGCGCCGTCGAGGTCGACGGACAGCGCGATTTGCGTTTCTGCGGTCTTGCGGTCTGCTTTGGCGGCGCGCGTGGGCATTGCGGCGAGCTTCAGGTGAATAGCCTACACGAAATCAGCACTCGGCGAGCGATTCCCGGAACGCGGCGAGGCACCGCCGGTTCTCCTCCGGCGTCCCGATGGTAAGCCGGACGCAACCGTCGAGCAGCGGCACACCGGTGTGCAGGTTCTTGATAAGCACGCCGCGGCGGCGCATGCCCTCGAACACGGCGGCCGCGTCGGGAACGCGAACCAGGATGAAATTCGCATCGCTCGGGAATACGGTGACGCCGGAGAGCTTGCGCAGCTCGGCGTCCAGGCGCTCGCGCTCGGCGATGATGCTCTGCGCCTGCGCGTCGAGCACGTCGTGGTGCGCGAGGATGCGCTCGGCGACGGCGTGCGTGAGGGAGTTGACGTTGTAGGGCGAGCGCACCTTGTCGAATTCGCGGATCCACTCCGGCCGCCCCACCGCGTAGCCCAGACGTATTCCCGCGAGACCGAGCTTCGACAGCGTCCGCATGACCACGAGATTGGGGAACTCCGCGAGACGCGTCATGAAGGTCTTGCGGGCGAATGCGTGATAGGCCTCGTCGATCACGACCAGTCCCGGCGCCGCAGCGATGATCGTGGCGAGCGCACCTTCGTCGAACAGATTGCCGCTCGGGTTGTTCGGATAGGGGATAAACACGACCGCGGGCCGGTGCCGCCTCATCGCCTCGAGAAAGGCCTGCGCATCGAGAGTGAAATCGGGGCGGAGCGGCACGCCGACGTACTCGATCCCGGCGAGAGCGGCGTACGCGCTGAACATGACGAAGCTCGGTCGCGGCGCCAGCACCACCGCACCTCGCCGCGCGACGCTCTGTACGACAATGTGAATGATCTCGTCGGAGCCGTTGCCGAGGAGCACGTCGTGTTCGGGCCGGATTCCCATCGTTTCGCGCAGGCGCCGCACCAGGGCCGGCGCGGTCGGATCGGGATAGCGATTGACGGCGACCCGGGACACCGCTTCGGCGATTTCGCGCTGCAGCGCCGGCGGCAATCCGTAGGGATTTTCCATCGCGTCGAGCTTCACCAGGCCGTCGGCCCGGGCGACGGCGTAGGCCTTCATCGCGCGCACCTCGTCGCGGACGATCTGTTCGGGACCCGCGCTCACCGCTTGCCTTTGGGCTTCTCTCGCAGCCTGAGCTCGGCCGAGCGCGCGTGCGCCTGGAAGCCTTCGCCCCGGGCAAGCGTCGCTGCCAACCGCCCCAGCTTCTGCGCACCCTTGCGCGATACGCCGATGATGCTCGAGCGCTTCTGGAAATCGTATACGCCGAGCGGCGAGGAAAAACGCGCCGTGCGCGAGGTCGGCAGCACGTGGTTCGGGCCGGCGCAGTAGTCGCCCACCGCCTCGGACGCGTAACGCCCGAGGAAGATCGCGCCCGCGTGGCGGATTTTCCCGAGCCATTTCTTCGGCTCGGCGACGGAAAGCTCCAGGTGCTCGGGAGCAACCCGGTTGGCAATCTCGCACGCCTCGTCGAGATTCCTCACTTCGACGAGCGCGCCGCGGCGGCGCAGCGATTCTCCGATGATTCCCTTGCGCGGCATTTCCTCGAGCAGGCGATCGATGCTTTCCTTCACCTTCCGGATGAACTCCCCATCGGGCGAAAGAAGGATGGCCTGCGAAGTCTCGTGGTGCTCGGCCTGGGAGAAAAGATCCATGGCTATCCAATCCGGATCGGTCGAGCCGTCGCAGATCACCAGGATCTCCGTCGGACCGGAGATCATGTCGATGCCCACCGTGCCGAACACCCGTCGCTTCGCCGCCACAACCCATGCGTTGCCGGGTCCGACGATCTTGTCGACTTGCGGGATGGTCTGCGTGCCGTAGGCCAGCGCGGCGATCGCCTGCGCGCCACCGACGGTGAACACGCGGTCGACGCCGGCGACCGCGGCCGCGGCGAGAACAAGGGGATTGCGTTCACCCCCTGGCGTGGGGACGGTCATTATGAGCTCGCGGACTCCGGCTATCTTGGCCGGGATGGCGTTCATCAGCACCGAGGAGGGATAGGCCGCCAAGCCGCCGGGTACATACAGCCCGACACGGTCGAGCGGCGTGACGCGCTGGCCGAGCAGGGTGCCGTCGGCTTCGCTGTATTGCCAGGACTTCGCAAGCTGCCGCCGATGGTACTTGCGGATGCGCATCGAGGCCTGCTCGAGCGCCTCACGCTCGTCGCGTTTCAATTCCGAGCGCGCCTTTGTGAGATCGCGGGGCGACAGCTCCAGATCGGCGACCCGCGCCGCCTTGATCCGGTCGAAGCGTTCCGTGTATTCGAGCACCGCTGCGTCGCCCCTCTCGCGCACGCCGGCGAGAATCGCCGCGACATCGTCTTCGACCTTCTGGTCGAAGGTCGTGTCGAACGCGGTCAGCGCCTTGAGACGCGCATCGAAGTCGGGTTCTCGCGTCGACAGCCGTGCGATTTCAGGCATGTTTGCCGGCCACCTTCGAGAAGGTGTCCAGAAGCGGCTGGATGACATCGCGCTTCAGCTTGAGCGCCGCCTGGTTGACGATCAGGCGGGCGCTGATCGGGCGGATCTCCTCGACGGCCTGCAGGCGATTGGCGCGCAGCGTGTTCCCGGTGGCCACGAGATCGACGATCGCGTCGGCGAGGCCGAGGAGCGGCGCGAGCTCCATCGAGCCGTATAGCTTGATGAGATCGACGTGCACGCCCTTCGCCGCAAAATGCTCGCGTGCGGTCTGCATGTACTTGGTCGCGACGCGCAGGCGTGCCCCTCGGCGGACGGCGCCCGCGTAGTCGAAACCCTCGGGAACCGCGACCACCATGCGGCACACCGCGACACCGAGATCGAGCGGCTGATAGAGCCCCTCGCCGCTATGCTCGAGCAGCACGTCTTTCCCCGCGACCCCCAGCTCCGCGGCACCGTACTGAACGTAAGTCGGAACGTCGGCAGCGCGCACGATGAGCAGCCTCAGATCGCGGCGGCTGGTTCGCAGAACGAGCTTGCGCGACGCTTCAGGGTCGTCGAGGGCGCGGATGCCCGCCGCGGCCAGCAGCGGCAGGGTCTCGTCGAAGATACGGCCTTTGGAGAGCGCGAGCGTGATCACGGGTTGCGCGATCTAAGTAAAGCGCGGATTTTACAGGAAATTTATCAGGTCACGCGCTTGATGCGCGCGCCGAGCTGCGCGAGCTTCTCCTCGATGCATTCGTAGCCGCGGTCGAGGTGGTAGATCCGGTCGATCCGGGTCTCGCCCTCGGCGACGAGACCGGCGATGACGAGGCTCGCCGAGGCGCGCAGATCCGTCGCCATCACGTTCGCGCCTTGCAGCCTGGCGACGCCGTGGACGACCGCGGTGTTTCCCGAGATCTCGATGTCGGCGCCGAGACGCTGCATCTCCAGGGCGTGCATGAAGCGGTTCTCGAAAATAGTCTCGGTGATCACGGCGGTGCCCTCCGCGATGGCGTCGAGCGCCATCAATTGCGCCTGCATGTCGGTGGGGAACGCCGGGTAAGGCGCGGTACGCACATTGACGCTCGCGGGCCTGCCCCGCATCGCCAGCGAGAGTCTGCCGTTCTCCGCGCGGATATCCGCTCCCGATTCGCGCAGCTTCTCGAGGACAGCGTCGAGCGTGCCCGGGCTCGTGCCGTGCAGGATGACGCTTCCGCCGGTCGCGGCGGCGGCGGCGAGAAAGGTCCCGGTCTCGATGCGGTCGGCCATGATGCGGTGGCTCGCGCCGTGGAGCCGGGGCACGCCCTCGATCGCAATCACATCGCTGCCCGCGCCCCTGATCTTCGCTCCCATCGCCGCGAGGCATTGGGCGAGGTCCGCGACCTCGGGCTCGCGCGCCGCGTTCTCGATGACGGTGGTGCCTTCGGCTAGGCACGCCGCCGTCATGAGATTCTCCGTGCCGGTGACGGTCACCAGGTCCATGACGATACGTGCGCCCTTCAGCCGCTTCGCTTTCGCCGAAATGTACCCTTGCTCCACCGAGATCTCCGCACCGAGAGCCTCGAGTCCCTTGATGTGCAGGTCCACCGGGCGCGCCCCGATGGCGCAGCCCCCGGGCAACGAGACGCGAGCCTCGCCGGCACGCGCCACCAGGGGCCCGAGAACGAGGATCGAGGCCCGCATGGTCTTGACCAGGTCGTAGGGCGCGACCGGGCTGGAAAGTCGCTCCGCACGCAGCGACAGCCCCAGCTTGTCGTCGAGCGACACTTCCACGCCCATCTGCGAGAGCAGCCGCACCATGGTGCTCACGTCCCGCAGGTGCGGCACGTTGGAGAGCGTGAGCTCGTCCCCGGTCAGCAGCGCCGCGCACATGAGCGGCAGGGCCGCGTTCTTCGCGCCCGAAACGCGCACCTCGCCCGACAAGGGGACGCCGCCCTGGATGACGAGCTTATCCATCGACCGCTTCTTCCGGCGTCAGGGTACGCATCGACAGCGCGTGAATTTCTTCGCGCATGCGCTCGCCCAGGGCGACGTAGACGAGCTGGTGGCGCTGAACGCGGCTCTTGCCGCGAAAGGCCTCGCTTACGATGAGCGCCTCGAAATGCTGCCCGTCGCCCACGACGCGCACCTCGAGACACTGAAGCCCTCTTTCGATATAGCTCCGGACCTGCTCGGGCGTCACCATGCTAATGCCTCAGTTTGTATCCGCTTCTGAGCACGACCAGCGTCAGTCCGGAGACGACGGCGAGGAAGACCCCGACCACGGCGAGGCTCCGAAGCGGATGCACGTCGGAAACACCGAAGAATCCGTAACGGAAGCCGTCGATCATGTAGAAGAACGGGTTGAAATGCGAAAGCCCCTGCCAGAAGGCGGGAAGCGAATGGATCGAGTAGAACACGCCCGACAGGAAGGTCAGAGGCATGACGAGAAAATTCTGGAACGCAGCGACCTGGTCGATCTTCTCGGCCCAGATGCCCGCCATCATTCCCAGCGCGCCCAGAACCGCGCTTCCGCAAGATGCGAACGCGATGATCCATAGCGGATGACGGAATTCCACGTCGACGAAGGGCAGCGTCACCAGCATCACCGCCGCACCCACCACCATCCCCCGAACGACGGCGGCGAGCACGTACGCGGCGAAGAACTCCCCGTAGGAGAGGGGCGGGAGCAGCACGAAGATGATATTACCCGTGATCTTGGATTGAATCAGCGATGACGAGGTGTTGGCGAACGCGTTCTGCAGTACCGCCATCATCACCAGGCCCGGCACGAGGAACGCCGTATACGGAACGCTATCGTACATGCGCACGCGGCCTTCCATGACGTGGCCGAAAATGAAGAGGAAAAGCACCGCGGTGAGCACCGGCGCGCCTATCGTCTGAGTGCCGACCTTCCAGAAGCGCAGCACCTCCTTGTGGAACAGCGTGGCAAAACCGCTCATGAGCGACGCATCACGTCGACAAAGGCGTCTTCCAGATCGGGCTGCACCAGCTCCATTTCCTCGATGCGGGAGCCCGCCCGGCGGATACTCGCGAGCGCCTGCTCGACGTCGTCGTAGGTCTTCAGCCGCAGGATGTGGGCGTCCTCCGCGCCCCCGTGCTCGAACGCGCGCAACTCTTCCGGCAGCTCGCCCGCCAAGCGCAGGCGAAGCAGCAGATGATGCACCCGCTTGAGCAGGTTGGGAGTCGAGTCGAGCGCGACCACGCGCCCCTGCTTGAGCATCGCGATGCGCGCGCACAGGGCCTCGGCCTCTTCGAGATAGTGCGTCGTCAGGACGATGGTATGGCCGTCGCGGTTGAGCCGGCGGATGAATCGCCACAGCGCCTGCCGTAGCTCGACGTCGACCCCGGCGGTCGGCTCGTCGAGAATGATCACCGGCGGCTTGTGCACCAGGGCCTGCGCCACGAGCACGCGCCGCTTCATGCCTCCCGAGAGCGCACGCATGTTGACGTCGGCCTTGGAGGAGAGATCCAGGTTGTGCATGACCTCGTCGATCCACGCCCGGTTGTCGCGCATCCCGAAGTAGCCCGACTGGATGTCGAGGGTCTCGCGCACCGTGAAGAAGGGGTCGAACACGAGCTCCTGGGGCACGACCCCGAGCGAACGCCTGGCGGCGCGGTAGTCGGAGCGCACATCGTGGCCCATGACGTGAGCCGACCCGCGATCGGCGCGCACCAGGCCGGCGAGAACGCTGATCAGCGTAGTCTTGCCCGCGCCGTTCGGGCCGAGCAGCCCGAAGAACTCTCCTCGAGGAACCTCGAGGTCGATTCCGGACAGCGCCTGCAGGTCGCCGAAGCGCTTGTGGACGTCGCGGATCTCGATCGCCGCGGGCATGCCGATGCGTCGCCGCCCGGGATCAGCTCGAAGCCGGCTGGAGCAGCTCGGAGACTCCGTACAGCGTGGCGAGATTCTGCATCGCTGCAGGCAGATTGGCGAAGCGCAGACCCGTGTTGCTCTCGGCGGCCTGGCGCTGCCACTCGAGAGCGAGCGCCACTGCGGAAGAATCGACCTCGGAGACGCCGCGGAAATCGACGACCTTCGCTCCCCGCCTCAGGTGTTCCTCCACACTTGCGGCCAGCTCGGAGACCGTCCCCAGGGTGAGCGCTCCCTCGAGGAAGAGCGAATCGCCGTCCCTGCGGATCATGACCTGCCTGCTCTCGAAACCGCGGGCTCGCGGTTTTTCGCGGCGAGCGATTTGATGAGCCCGTCGATTCCGTGTTCGCGGACCTCGGTCGCGAAGGTGTCGCGGTACGTCGTGACCAGGCTCACGCCGTCCACCTTGACGTCGTAGATCTTCCACCCGTTGCTGGTCTTCTCCAGCTCGTAGTCGATCGTCACGGGCTGGGTCGAGCCCGTTGGTCTGACGTCGGATTTCACCGTGACCTCGCTGTCTTCGGGCTTCGCGCGCAGCGGCTTGTAGTCGATTTGCTGTTCCCGATAGTTCACCAGGGCGCTGGAATAGGTGCGCACCAGCAGGGTCTTGAACTCGGAAGCGAGCTCTTTCTGCTGCTCGGGGGTAGCGGAGCGCCAGTTGCGCGCCATGGCGATACGTGCCATCCGCGTGAAGTTGAAGTGCGGCACGATCTTGGTTTCGATGAGATCGGCGGCTTTTTTCGTATCGCCCGCCTGGATGTCCTTGTCCTTCTTCAGGGTCGCGATCACGTCATCGGTGATCGTCTTCATCAGGACGTCGGGTGCGAGCGCCTGGGCCTGCACCAGAGGAGACAGAACCGCGAGGAGAAGGCAGAACGCGATTTTCATGGCAAGTCGAGCCGGTTCACTTGGTGGGTTCATCATCCGATTCGTCGCGCTCGCGCGGCGGGTTGCCGTCGTAGACCAGGTTGCGCCTGCGCTGCAGCCAGGCGTCGCGCGTGAACGCGTATTTGTCGAGCGCCGCCTGCTCGATGAGGCTCGTCGCGTCGAGGAGCTTGGCGCGATTGCTGATCGCGCGCGTCGCGTAGAGCGAGTTGCGCACGGGAATACTCTCGGTTGCCCAATAGACGAGGTCCGCCTTGTAGTCGAACAGGAGCCCGAAGCCGTCGCGGAAGGTCGAGGGACCGAGGAACGGTATGACCACATAAGGGCCGCTTTCGATGCCCCACCGGCCGAGGGTCTGGCCGAAGTCCTCGTTGTGCTTCGGCATCCCCGCGCCGGCGGCAAAATCGAAAATCCCTGCAATCCCGAACGTCGAGTTGAAAATGACACGGGTTGCGTCCTCCGACGCTTCTTGGAACTTGCCCTGCAACACATCGTTCACCGTAACCCAGACGTCCTCGAGGTTGGAAAAGAAGTTGGAGATGCCGGTGCGCAGGAATCCGGGGAGGACGGCGCGATAACCCCTGGCCAGCGGCGTCATCACGGCTTTGTCCGCCACGTCATTGAAAGCGTACACCGCCCGGTTCACCCGCTCGAGGGGATCGGCCGGATTTCCGCCGGAGGTGGCGCAGCCCGCCAGCGAGCCGGCAAGGAGCAGCGCCGCGCACAGCCTCTTAACCTCCACGCGATCGGCTTTCCATCCCTTACTTCTTGCCGTCTCCCTCGGCCGCTTTATTGTACAGGAACTGGCCGATGAGATTTTCCAGGACCACCGCGGACTGCGTGAGCTTGAGCGCATCGCCGCTCTTCAGGTTTGCCGAGTCGCCGCCGGCCGTAATTCCGATGTACTGCTCGCCAAGCAGCCCGGACGTCAGGATCTTCGCGGAACTGTCTTTGGGAAACTGGAAGCGGCTATCGATGTTCATCGCCACAACCGCCTCGAAGCTCTCGTTGTCGAAACGAATCTCGCCGACCCGGCCCACCACGACGCCGGCGCTCTTCACCGGGGCACGGACCTTGAGCCCTCCGATATTCTCGAACTTTGCGTTCACCTGATACGTGTCCGCCGCGGTAAACGATGCGAGGTTCGCCACCTTGAGCGAAAGAAACAGCATCGCGCCGATGCCGACCACAGCGAAGATTCCCACCCACAAGTCCAGCTCTTTGCGCGTCATCATGGCTTTACAGTCCTCTGAACATCAATGCCGTCAGCACGAAATCGAGTGCGAGAATCGCGAGCGACGAGGTCACCACCGTGCGCGTGGTCGCGCCCGACACGCCCTCCGCGGTCGGCGGGGCGTCGTAACCCTCGAAAACGGCAATCCAGGTCACTGCCACCCCGAACACGAAACTCTTGATGATGCCGTTCACGATATCTTCGCGAAAGTCTACGGCCGCCTGCATTTGCGACCAGAACGAGCCTTCGTCGACCCCGATGAGGCGAACGCCCACGAGATAGCCGCCGAATACTCCCATCGCCGAAAACAGAGCCGCGAGCAGCGGCATGGAGATCACCCCGCCCCAGAAACGCGGAGCGACGACCCGTGCGATCGGGTCCACGGCCATCATCTCCATCGCGGAGAGTTGCTCGGTCGCCTTCATCAGGCCGATCTCCGCCGTGATCGCGCTCCCGGCGCGACTCGCGAACAGCAGGCCGGCGACCACCGGCCCGAGCTCGCGCACCAGGGACAGGCTCACGAGCACGCCAAGCGCCTCGGACGAGCCGTACCGCACCAGCGTGTCGTAGCCCTGCAGGCCCAGGACCATGCCGACGAACAGGCCCGAGACGAGAATGATGACAAGGGACAAAACCCCGGAAAAGTAGATTTCGCGGATGGTGAGGGGAAACCGCCTGAAGCTCGGCCCCGACTCCTTCAAGGTGAGCCAGAGGAAACGGCAAGCGAAACCGAGGCGCCATACCCATGCGGTAACGATGCGCGCGCCGAGCGCGCGCATCAGCTCCAGGACGCGCTCCGTCATTGCGCCAGCAGATCCTGCCGGTAGTCCGGCGCAGGATAGTGAAACGGCACGGGCCCATCGGGCTCACCGTAGACGAACTGCCGCAACGAAGGAAGCGTTGCAGCGCGCACCTCCTGCGGCGTGCCCTGAAACTCGACTTTCCCGGACGACATGTAGTAGACATAGTCGACCAGCTCGAGCGCCTCCGCGACATCGTGAGTCACGACGATCGAGGTCGCGCCCAGCGCATCGTTGAGCCGGCGGATCAGCTGCCCGATCACGCCGAGGGATATCGGGTCGAGCCCGGTGAAGGGCTCGTCGTACAGCATCAGCATCGGGTCGAGGGCGATCGACCGCGCCAGCGCCACGCGCCGTGCCATGCCGCCGGAGAGCTCCGACGGCATGAGATCCGCCGCGCCGCGCAAACCCACCGCCTGGAGCTTCATCAACGTGAGGTCCCGGATCAGGGCTTCCGGCAGCTGCGTGTGCTCGCGCATCTGAAATGCAACGTTGTCGAACGAGGACATGTCCGTGAACAGGGCGCCGAACTGGAACAGCATTCCGATCTTGCGCCGCATCGCGAAAAGACCTTCATCGTCGAGCTTGTTCACCACCTCGCCGGCGACCCGGATCTCGCCCTGGTCGGGGAGCAGCGCGCCGCCGATGAGACGCAGCAGCGTCGTCTTCCCGCAGCCGGACAGGCCCATGATGGCGACGACCTTGCCCTTGGGGACGACCAGGTTGATGTCTTTCAGAACCTGGCGCTGATCATAGCTGAAGGTGACGTTCTGGACTTCGACAAGGTTGCTTGTCGCCACGGCGTCCTGCTCGGAGCAGCGAAGAGCGGATTCTAGCCCAGAAAAGCGCGGCCCAATAGCGTTGACCGCGCATGCGCGGCACGACTCCGGGCGCGCAACAAGGTGAAAGGGCGCGGTCTTTGCGCTATCATCGGCGCATCCGACACAGGGCCGTCCGATGCCCGAGCCTTTGGTTCGATTCCGTGGAGTGAGCAAGACCTTCGGGCGCGCCGAAGTGCTGCGCGGCATCGACCTCGATCTGCCTCCGGGCGGCTGCCTGGGGCTTACCGGAGTCAACGGGGCCGGGAAGACGACGCTCATCAAGTGCCTCCTGGATTTCTGCGAGCTCGACTCGGGGGCGATCGAAGTGCAGGGCGTCGAGCACCGGCGTCCGCGGGCACGCGCTAGCCTCGCGTTTCTCCCGGAGCGCTTCACCGCCCCTTACTTTCTGACCGGCCGTGAATTCATCAGGATGATGCTCGAGTTGTTCGGCGGCCGCTACGAGGAGGAATCGGTGCACGAGATGTTCGCCGCCCTCGATCTGGAGCCCGCGGCTCTGGACAAGCCGGTCCGGGACTACTCCAAGGGAATGACGCAGAAACTGGGGCTCGCAGCCTGTTTTCTGTCGCAGCGAGACTTGTACATTCTCGATGAGCCGATGAGCGGGCTCGATCCGGCTGCGCGCGCCCGCGCCAAGGCCTTGCTGCTCAAGCTCAAGGCCGAAGGACGAGCCATCCTGCTCACGTCGCATTCGCTCGCCGACGTCGAGGAGGTATGCGACCAGCTCACCGTCCTGCACGGCGGCACCCTCGCCTACACCGGCACACCCGCCGGGCTGCGCGAGTTGTACGAGGAACCTTCTCTGGAACGCGCCTTCCTGAAATGCATAGAGGCCCATGCCGGATAAGACCAAGCCGAGTCTGCTCATCGTCGACGACGACCCGCTGATCTCCGAGTCCCTGTCCTACGCCCTCGGCAAGGATTTCGAGGTGATGACGAGCGACTCGCGCCAGCATGCTGTGAGCCTCCTGAGGCAGCTGGACGAGGCGCCGCAGCTGGCGCTGGTCGATCTGGGTCTGCCGCCCGCGCCGCACAGGCCGGACGAAGGATTCCAGCTGATCAGCGATCTGCTGGCGCACTCGCCTTCGATGAAGATCCTGGTGCTCTCGGGGCAAAACGACGCCGCGAACGCCCGGCACGCACGCACGCTGGGCGCTGCGGAGTTCGTCGCCAAGCCGTGCGATCCGGAGAACCTGAAGAAGATCCTGCTGCACGCGCTCCAGTTCCGCGCCGCGGAAATCTCCGGAGAGGGAATCGCCGAAACCGACCCTCTGATCGGCAAGAGCCCGGCGCTGCAAAAACTGAAAAGCCAGATCAGTCAGTACGCCGATTCGCCGTTTCCCGCCTTGATCGAGGGCGAATCCGGTACCGGAAAGGAACTGGTCGCGAACCTGCTCCACCGCCTGTCGTGGAGGCGTGTGAAGCCCTGGTTCGCCCTGAATTGCGCGGCGATCGCGCCGACGCTGGTCGAGCCGACGCTGTTCGGCTACACCAAGGGTGCGTTTACGGGGGCAACGCAGAACAAGTCGGGCTATTTCGAGGACGCGAGCGACGGCACGCTGTTTCTCGACGAGATCGGCGAGCTGCCGCTCGAGCTCCAGGCCAAGCTACTGCGCGTGCTGGAGAACGGCGAATTCCAGCGCGTCGGCGAGACGCAGCAGCGATTCTCCCGCGCACGCGTGATCGCGGCGACCAACCGCGACCTGCGCCAGGAAGTCCGGAAAGGAAATTTCCGTGCCGATCTGTATCACCGCCTCTCGGTCTTCACGATCGAGGTTCCGTCGCTCCGCGAAATGGACGACGATCGCGTGATGCTCCTCGAGCATTACCGCAAGTTCTACGCCGAGCAGGCGAAGCTTCCGCCGTTCGCACTCGACGACGCATCGCAAAAGGCCTGGCGCGCATATCACTTCCCGGGTAACGTGCGCGAGTTGCGCAACGTAGTCATCCGGCTGACCACGAAATACGCGGGGCAGAAGCTCTCCCTCGCGGAGCTCGAGCCCGAGTTCGATCTCGAGGCCCAGACCGAGGGGGGGCCCGGAATGCCCTCCGAGCCCGGAACCCTGATCGACCAGGCACAGCGCCACCTGCAACGCGAGCGGAGCTTCAATCTGGACCAGATGCTCAAGGCCTGGGAGCAGGGCTACATCGAGGCGGCGATGAAGCTCACAAGAGGCAACGTCAGCCAGGCGGCCAAGATGCTCGGCATCAATCGCACCACGCTGTACTCCCGCATGGAATCGGCGCAAAAGCAAGAATAGGCCTCGGCCGCCCGGGGGGAGCGAGACTCGATGTATCTCGAACATTTCGGGCTGAAAGAGCCGCCTTTCCGCATCACGCCGCACACCGATTTCTTCTTTCAGGGAGCCAATCGCGGGGCGACGCTCGAGGCGCTGCTTTACGCCATCACCCACGACGAAGGGATCGTCAAGGTCTCCGGCGAAGTGGGTAGCGGGAAGACGATGCTGTGCCGGGTGCTGATGGAGCGACTGCCCGCGACGGTCGAAACCATCTATCTCGCCAATCCGTCGCTGTCTCGCGATGAAATCCTGTATGCGATCGGCGACGAGCTCAAGCTCCAGCTGGAGAACGATCGTCCTACGCGCGTGCTGCGGTCGCTTCAGGAACACCTGTTGCACTTGTTCGCCCAAGGCCGGCGCGTGGTCGTGCTGATCGACGAGGCGCACGCCATGCCCGATGACACGCTCGAAGAGATTCGGCTGCTGTCGAACCTGGAGTCGAACCGGCACAAGCTGCTGCAGATCGTCCTGTTCGGCCAGCCCGAGCTCGACGAGCATCTCGATACCGCCGGGATGCGCCAGCTCAAGGAGCGCGTGACCCACAGCTTCCGGCTCGAGCCCCTGGTGCGCGGCGATATCGAGAACTACGTCGATTTCCGCATGCGCGCCGCGGGATACCGCGGCCCCAAGGTGTTTACCCGGGAAGCGATCAGGCTGATCGCTCGCACTTCCCAGGGTCTGACCCGTCGTATCAATATCCTCGCGGACAAAGCCCTGCTCGCCGCGTACGCGGCCGGCACCCACGCTGTCACTGCTGCGGAAGTCAAAAGGGCGGTACGCGACTCGGAGTTCTATCGTGCCAGAAGCGGAACGCAGAAGATCAGCATCGGGGCGGCCGCTCTGACGGCCGGACTCATCCTCGGGTGGGCAATTCATGTGCTGCTGTCGAATGGCGCGCCACCACGGCCCCAGGCTTCCGCCGCCACCGTGCCCTCGACGCCCGTTCGCCCGGATTCCAGGATCGTGCCCGTCCCACCGGCCGCCGCGGCAACGCCTGTTCCTCCCGCTGTTCCTGCATCCGATTCTTCTTTCACGCCTTCGGCATCCGACAAGCCGGAGCCGGCCCGGCTTGCGACCCATGCTCCCGCTTCGCCAGGACTGGCGGGCAGCGGCACCGCGGCAGCGATGCTCGTCGCGCCGGCACCGTCCGCTACGGACCTGAAGCCGCTCCCTGCGGTGGCGGGCGTTGCACCCGAGAGGAAGCCCGTGGCTCCGGCGCGAGGGGAACTTGCCCGGGAACGCTTCGAGGCAACCCAGACGTGGCTGCGCGGCGCCCCCGGGGACTGGTACGTTATTCAGCTCGCCACGGTGAGCGATGGAGAATTGCCACAACTTGAGGATTTTCTGAGAAAAACAGCCGCAACCTTGCCTGTCAGCGAGTTGTTTGTCTACAGCGTCAAGATCGATGGGCGGCAACACTATCGCGTTGCTTACGGGACTTATCCGAGCGCGGCCAAAGCGTTCGATGCAATGAAAGGGTTGCCGCAGATTCTCGCTGCGTATCAGCCGTACGCACGCAGCGTGGAGCGCATGCGGAGCCAGAATCGCCAGTAAGCAACCATCCCGGCCTGCCGGTCCCGGGCCACGTGAAAAACGAATTCGTGAAATAAGCGGCAGGTCCGGTCGTTTGGTTTGTTAAATCAGCTTGTTACGTGGTACTGTTATACTGAGCTTGGAAATTTGCGCCCGGTCAGGTCAAACAAGGAATCGGAGGCCACCTTGCGACGCATTTCGCAGACGGTTCTTGCACTCGCAGTGAGCGCCTGCGCACACGCGCCGATTCAGCAATCGCAATCCCATCTGAAACCGGGGCCGCCCCCTCCCGCCGGCACGATCCCCGCAGCGGTACAACTCTCCACGGTACTGCCCGAACCCAAGCCGACACTGCGACCGGAGACGTATACGGTCGTGGTGAATGGGGTCAAGGTGCAGGAGCTCCTGTTTGCACTCGCCCGCGACGCCAAGCTGAACGTCGACATCCACTCGGGGATCACCGGGGTAGTCACGCTCAACGCGATCGATCAGACGCTGCCGCAGCTCCTTTCGCGCATCGCAAAACAGGTCGACATGCGCTGGGAACTCGATGGTCCGAACCTGGTGGTGATGCCCGATTCCCCGTATCTGCACATCTACCGCATCGACTACGTCAACATGGAGCGCCTTGTCGCAGGCGCGGTCGGCGTGTCCTCTCAGATCGGCAGCATCAGCGGTTCCGGTGGAGGCGGGAGCGGTGTGGGCGGTGCGTCCGGCGCGAACGGCTCGATCACCACGCTGCGCAATACGTCCGACAACAAGTTCTGGGCCACCTTGGAAAGGAACATCAAAGACATCCTCCACGAGACCGACAAGGTGCTGCCTGCGGGCGGAATTCCTCAGCCAGGTGCTGCCCAGGCACCTCCCGGGGCGCCGCCCGGCGCCTCCGCGCCCCCTCAACCCAACATCACCTTCAGGGAAGCCGCCGCGGTGATCGTCAATCCGGAGGCGAGCATTGCGATCGTGCGGGCAACGGCGCGCCAGCATGAAAGGATCCAGGAGTTCGTCGATCAGGTCCTGGCCAACGTGAAGCGTCAAGTCCTGATCGAGGCGACGATCGCCGAGGTCCAGCTGAACAACCAGTATCAACAGGGAATCGACTGGTCGGCGCTGCGCGTACGCGGATCGATGACCACGTTCGGCAACCAGATTAGCTCAGGAAACGTTTCAACGGCTCCCAACTTCCCGCCGAATATCGCCGTGACGCCTCCCGGGTCGCTGCCCAGCGCCTCGGCGATTCCGAACATCCTCACCCTCGGAGCAGTAGGAGCGAACATCTCCGGCGTCCTGCAGCTGCTAGAGTCCTTCGGAAACGTGCGCGTGCTCTCGAGCCCGAAGCTCTCGGTGCTCAACAATCAAACGGCGCTTCTACGGGTCGTCGACAACATCGTGTACTTCAACGTTCAGGTGAGCCTCGCCGCAGGAAACCTGAACTCGAATGCCGTGAGCGCCACCAACACGACCCCGGTCACGGTGCCCGTGGGGTTCGTGATGAACGTTACCCCCCAGGTCAGCGACGACGATACGATCCTATTGAACGTCAAGCCCACCACCACGCGCTTGGTCAAATTCGTCAACGATCCGAATCCAGAACTGGCAAAGGCGGGGGTCGTCAACCAAGTGCCCCAGCTTCGCATGCGGGAGATGGAGTCCCTGATCAAGGTCAACAGCGGTCAGATCGCGGTGCTCGGCGGACTGATCGAGGACTCGGTCAACGATATCGAGGACACGGTGCCGATCATCAACAGCATCCCGATTCTCGGATCGCTCTTCAGCTCGCGCAATCGCAACAACACCAAGACCGAGCTGGTGATATTCCTGCGCCCGATCGTCGTCAAGGATCCGAGCATCGACGGTGACTATCGCTCGTTCCGCGCGATGATGCCGGGTGAGGATTTCATTTCCAAACCCAACCCCGGCAAGACGGCGCCGCTGAGCGGGATGAGATGAGCCTGCTCCTCGACGCCCTGAAGAAAGCGGAGCTCGCCAAGCAGATCGCCAAGGCGGATTCGCCTGCGCCTGAACAGGCCGCCGAGGCCGAGCCCGCCGCGGAGGAGTCGGCGCCTCGCGCGATCACGACCCGCGCGAAGCTCCCCGACATCACACAGCCCCTGGAGATTCTCACCGACGACCTGCCTTCCTCGGAACAGAAGCCTGCGGAGACGTCAGCTTCGCGCCCCGAGCTGTCGCTCCAGGAGCCGGAGACCTCCGTGCCTGCGCAGCCGGCCCCGTTGGCGAGTGAACCCGCGCACAGCGGTGGACGCGCCCAGGCAGATCAGCTATTTCAGGTCAAGGAAATGGACTACAACCCGCGTCGACCCTTCTATCTCACTCTTTGCGCCCTCGCCCTCGTCGCGGTAGGTTACGGCGGTTATGTGTGGTGGCAGATGCAGCCGCACTACAGTATCCCTCCGGCGGGTGCGCAGGTCGCTGCGGCCGCGCCTGCGACTCAGGTCGCGATCGTGACCAATCCGGTGCCGACCCCGCCAGCTGCCGTTGCGGCGGCACAGGCCGCGCCCGCCGCCCCGGCGGCGGCCGCGGTCGCCGTGATCCCACCCATCCAGCCGACGCGGACGGCCCGCCCGAGGTTGCAGCCGCGAAGCACGCCGGCGCCGGCTGCAGAGAGCCCCGCTGCCGCGGCGGGGGCCGAGCGACCGGTCGAAATCAACGCCCCGATACTCGCCGTCGACCCGCTCGTCCAGCAGGGATATCGGGCATTCCAGAGAAACGATCTGGCGGCCGCCCGCGACAGCTATCAGAAGGCGCTCGCGCGCGAGCCCAACAACCGCGACGCGCTGCTCGGGCTCGCCGCCATCGACGTGCGCAGCGGCCAGCTCGAGGCAGCGGAAGCGCGCTACCTGAAGCTGCTCGAATTGGATCCGCGCGACAGCCAAGCCGTCGCCTCTCTCGTAGGGCTCCGCGGGCGGCTCGATCCGGTAGCGGCGGAAAGCCGCCTGAAAACCCTCATCGCAAACCAGCCCGATGTCGCGCAGCTTTACTTTTCACTGGGCAACCAGTACGGACAGCAATCGCGATGGTCCGAAGCTCAAGCGGCGTACTTCAAGGCCTACTCGATCGATCCTGAGAATGCCGACTACGCGTTCAATCTGGCTATCAGCCTCGACCAGCTGCGCCAGAAGAGCCCCGCCCTGGAGTATTACCAGCGCGCGATCGCCCTTGCCGCGAAGCGCACTGCAACGTTCGACCCCGGCCAGGCACGCGCGCGCGTGCAGGAGCTGAGCAAATAGCCCGTTCAATGAACTCGCCGCGTCTTTCCACCCAAACCGTCTCCCCGCAGGCGAAGCGCCATATCGGGCAGATTCTGATCTCGCAGGGGATCCTTACCGAGGATCAGCTGCGGATCGCGCTTCTCGAGCAGCTGAAGACCCACCAGCCGGTGGGCAAGCTGCTCGTCAATTTGGGCTTCGTGTCCGAGGCAACGCTGCGCGATGCCTTGTCCGAGAAGCTCGGCCTGCAGAGCGTCGACCTCACGCAGATTGTCGTCGATTCGATGGCCTTGAAGCTGGTGCCCAGGGAATTCTCCAAGCGCCACGCCGTATTTCCGGTGGCGCTCGACCGGGAGGCCCGCAAGCTGATCGTCGCGCTGGCCGACACCAACAACATCGTCGCCCTCGATCAGTTGCGCGCGCAGCTGCGCGGCGAATTCTCGATCGAGGCCCGACTCGCGGGCGAAGGCGAGATCGGCCGGGCAATCGACCAGTACTACGGTCACGATTTCTCGATCGACGGAATTCTGCACGAGATCGAGACAGGAGAGATCGACTACCAGAGCCTCCAGGCCTCGGGCGACGCCTATTCGCAGCCCGTAGTGCGCCTCATCTCCGCCTTGCTCGCGGACGCGGTCGAGCGTGGCGCTTCCGACATCCATTTCGAGCCCGAGCAGAGCTTCCTGCGCATCCGCTATCGCATCGACGGCGTGCTGCGCCAGATCCGCTCGCTGCACAAGACCTACTGGCCGGCGATGGCGGTGCGCATCAAGGTGATGTCGAAGATGAACATCGCGGAAACGCGGGCTCCGCAAGACGGGCGTATCTCCCTGATGCTCACCGGACGCGCCGTCGATTTCCGCGTCTCCTCGCAAGCGACATCGCACGGCGAGAACATCGTCCTGCGCATTCTCGACCGGCAGAAGGGCATCGTCCCCCTGGACGGGCTGGGCCTGGAAGCAAGCCAGCTGCAACTTCTGAAGCGGATGATCGCGCGGCCCGAAGGCATCATCCTGGTCACCGGCCCCACCGGCAGCGGCAAGACGACCACGCTCTATTCGGTGCTCAACCACATCAACAACGACGGCCTCAACATCATGACCCTGGAGGATCCGGTCGAATATCCGATGACCTTGATACGCCAGACTTCGGTGAACGAGGCGGCGAAGATGGATTTCGGCAACGGCATCCGCTCGCTCATGCGGCAGGACCCCGACGTCATCCTCGTGGGTGAGATCCGCGACGAGGACACGGCGACGATGGCGTTCCGGGCGGCGATGACCGGCCACCAGGTGTACTCGACGCTGCACACCAATTCCGCGGTCGGCGCGATTCCGCGCCTTCTCGACATCGGAATCGTCCCGGACATTCTTGCCGGCAACATCATCGGCGTGGTGGCGCAGCGCCTGGTCCGGCGCCTGTGCAAGCACTGCAAGCAAGCCTATCAGGCCAGCCCAAGCGAACGCGGCATGACGGGAGTGAAGTCGGACAAAGCGCCCACCCTGTACCGCGCGGTGGGCTGCGACCAGTGCGACTACCAAGGCTATCGGGGCCGCATGGCCATCATCGAGATCCTGAAAATGGACGGCGATCTCGATGAATTGATTGCGCATCGCGCCACCGGTCGCGAAATGCACAAGGCCGCGGTCGCCAAGGGATTTCGGACCCTGGCCGACGATGGCATTCGCCGCGTGCTCGATGGTTCGACCTCGCTCGAGGAACTGATGCGCGTCGTCGACCTGACTGATCGCATGTAGCGCGGCGCGCCCTTCGCGCCGGAACCGCCATGGCACTGTTCACCTACAAGGCGATCGATACCCGCGGGAAGACCATGCTCGGGCAGATCGAGGCGGTCAACCTCGTCGACCTCGAGCAGCGCCTCAAGCGCATGGGGCTCGATTTCGTGCGGGGGGGGCCGACCCGTCGCGGAGGAACCTGGCTGCGGGTCGGCTCGATCAAGCGCTCCGAGCTCATCAACTTCTGCTTCCACCTGGAGCAGCTCACCGCCGCGGGGGTCCCGCTCATCGAATCGTTGATCGACCTGCGCGACACCATCGAAAACGCGCGGTTTCGCGAGGTGATCTCGGGCGTGATCGAGAGCATTCAGGGCGGGCTCAGGCTGTCGCAAGCGCTCGCCCAGTACCCCCAGATCTTCACCCCGGTGTTCACGAGCCTCGTTCGCGCCGGCGAGGACACCGGGAAGCTGCCAACCGTCCTGAAGAGTCTCGTCGATACCCTGAAGTGGGAAGACGAGCTCGCGGAGCACATGAAGAAACTCATCATGTACCCGGCCTTCGTGGGTTCGATCGTTCTGATCGTAACCCTCTTCCTGATGATCTACCTCGTGCCGCAGATGGTCGCGTTCATCAAGAACATGGGGCAGCAGATCCCCCTGCAGACACGCATCCTCATCGAAGTCTCGGCATTTCTCGTCAACTATTGGTGGGCCGTGATCACGGTTCCCATAATCGCGGTCGCCGGTGTCGTGCTCGCCGCTCGCGCAAACCCCTCGGTGAGGTATCAGCTCGACCGCCTCAAGCTCGCGCTCCCCGTGTCCGGGGAAATCATGCGCAAGATCATCCTGTCGCGATTCGCCAGCATTTTCGCTCTGATGTACGCCTCCGGGATCACCATCCTGGAGGCGATCCGCAGCTCCGAGGAAACTGCCGGCAACATGGTGATCCAGGAAGGGCTCAAACTCGCGGGCCAGCAAATCGGCGAAGGCAAGAACGTGACCGCCGCGTTCCAGGAGGTCGGGCTATTCCCTCCGCTCGTCGTGAGGATGCTCCGCGTTGGCGAGGCAACCGGCGCACTCGATACCGCGCTGCTCAACGTGTCGTATTTCTACAACCGTGAAGTGCGCGAATCGATCGCCAAGATCCAGGTCTTGATCGAGCCCGCTCTGACCGTGTTCCTCGGGATCATTCTCGGCTGGGTCATGCTTTCCGTCCTGGGGCCGATCTACGACGTGATCACCAAGCTCAAGGTCTAGGGTCGTGCCGGTCAAGCGCCTTTGCTATTTCACCTCCCAGCAGGTCACCGCCTATCGGTCGCACAGGGGCGAGCTGCTCAAGGAAGCCTCCTTCGACATGAACGAGAAGGGGGTGGCCGGATTCTCGCGCTACGTGTCGGGTAACCCTGAAAGCCTCTTCTACCTGCTTGCCGATGTCGTAGAGGAGGACTTCTTTCAGGAAAACCTTCCCTACGTACGCGGCTCGGACCGGCGCGCTTTGCTGGCGCGCAGGCTCGCCCAGCGCTACCGCGACCCCTCGCTCGCTGTACCGATCTCGCTCGGCTCGGAGACTCACGCGGGCCGCCGAGAAGAACGGGTGCTGTACACCTCGTTCACCAACACGCAGCAATTCCAGCCCTGGATCGAAGCTCTGCGCGCGAACAAGGTGCGGGTGGTCGGAGTGTTCTCCGTCGCGCTCGTCGCCGCGTCGCTGGGAAAGCGCCTCGGGTTCAAAGCCGCGCGTTACGTCATGGTGAGCCTGCAGCAGGCGGGCCTGCGCCAGAGCTATATCGAAAACGGCCGGATCCGCTTCTCGCGTATCGTTCGCGTCAACTTTTCCGATCCTCGCGCGATCGCCGAGGACTGTGCCGCGGAATCTCTCCGAACCCATCAATATCTCGTCAATTCTAGAATTCTGCCGCGCGAGGGGCCGCCGCTCGACGTGCTGGTTCTGGCTCCAGGCAAGGAGGAGGCACTCTACAATGCGGCCTGCGTCGACTCGCCGCGGCTGCACTTCCACGTGCAAGCTCTCGACAAGGTGGCGCGGAGCGTCGGCTTGAAGTCGCTGCCGACCGAGGCACTCAGCGAAGCCGTGTTTCTGCAGGTGCTCTCCGAGTACCAGCCGCGCGAACAGTTTGCCGACGACAGCCTGCGGCATTTCTACCACCTGTGGCGCGGGCGTGTCGCCCTGATCACCGCCGGGGCTGCGGCACTCGGTTTGTGCGGGCTGCTCGCGGGGGGGAAATTTCTCGATGCCTATCAGGTCACCCAGGAGGTGGCGGCGGACCGCGCGCAGGAGACGCGGGCATCGGAGGAGTATTCGCGCTTGCAGGAGCGGTTTCCCAAAACACCGACCTCGACCGAGAACCTCAGGCTGCTGGTCAAGAATTACCGCACGCTGCTCAAGCAAAGCGCCTCGCCCGGAAACATGTTCAGCGAGATCAGCCAGGCGCTGACGCCATTGCCTCAGATCGAAATCGACAGGATCGAATGGGAGGTGGGCGGCACAAAGGCGGCGGCAGCCGCCGGCGCCCCCAAAGCGCCGCTAGTCCGTCCGGTTCCTGCGAGCCCGGCGCAGGCGGGGGCCGCCGACGTGCCGGTCCAGACCGCCGAGATCTCGGGAAGGCTGATCGTGCCGCAAGCGTCCGACTACCGCGCGGTGACAGCGCTCGTTTCGCAGTTCACCGACGCTCTCCGCGCTCGGCCCGGGACCGAGATCACCCGTACCCAGCTGCCCTTCGACATCAACGCTGAGAAGAGCCTGAGCGGCGATATCGGGGCGGCAAAGCGGGAGGAAGTGCCGCTGTTCTCCGTGGCGGTCGCGCGACGGAGGGGCACATGAACATCACCCGCGACGACCTGAAGCGCCTGCGCGCGCCCCTTGCGGTAGCCGCGGTGTTGACCGCGGTCGGCGTGGCCACCCTGGTTACCAGCCAGTCTTACCTGGATTCAGCCAAGAGCGCGCGGGATGCGAGCCGCGCGAGCCGCGTCGCCGCGCAGGAACGCGTCTTGAGGGTTTCCGAGGAAGAGCGCGAAATCCGAGAGAACCTGGTGGATTACGAGCGGATGCGCGAGCACGGCATGATGAGCGACCAGAACCGGATCGAATGGATCGAGTCGATCGCGCGCATCAAGAACAGCCGGAAGCTCTTCGAGATCAGGTACAGGATCGAAGCGCAGCGACCCCTCGACTACCCGGGAATCGTCGCCACCGGCGCTGCCGACCTGGTCGTCAGCCGGATGAAGCTCGACATGCTGTTGCTGCACGAAGACGACCTTCTGAATTTCCTGGCGGACCTGCAGTCATCCAAGAAGGCGTTCATATCGGTGCGGCAATGCGCAGTGACTCGGGTTGAACGCGGGGGCCAGAGCGCAACCGCCCTGCAACCGCGCCTGCAGGCCGAATGTCAGCTGGACCTTATTTCGGTGAGAGGCATAAGACCGGGCGAGAAACCCAATGCGTAGCCCTTCCGCTCCCCTTCTGACAGGCGTGCTTCTGCTCGGCCTCGCGAATTCCACCGTAGCCGCCGACAATCTCGGGCGTCTCTTTTTCACCCCGCAGCAGCGCCAGGATCTCGACCGTCGCCGCCAGGCCAACATCCAGGAGTCGGCGGTAACCGTCAACAGCTCCCTCACCGTGAACGGCCAGGTGTCGCGCTCGCGCGGCAAGAACACCGTCTGGATCAACGGCGTCCCTCAGGAAAATACCAGGAGGCCGCCCGATCCCGCCCGGGTTGTCCTCCCCGCTGGCGAAGGCGAGCCCTCCGTCAACATCAAGATAGGCCAGACCCTCGACAAGGTCCGCGGCCGCGTCAAGGACCCCATCGAAGGCGGCAGGATCCTCACGCCTTCGGGAAGACGTACGCCCCAGCCGTGAAGCTCGGGCGACTCCACACCGGAGCGACCGCCCTCCATCAGCGCGGATTCGCCTTGATCGCCATGCTGGCGCTGGCGGCGATGATCACCGCTTTCCTGATCTCCATCGGCCTGAACCGCAGCCAGGCCGAGCTGTTGAGCGAGCGCGAGGACCGCAACATGAGCGCGCTGAGGCAGGCAAAGGCCGCCTTGATCGCCTATGCGGCGAGTGAGGAATGGCAGCTCTACAAGGCTCTGCCAGCCGTTCCTCCGGCCGCCTACTATCAACCCGGCGCACTTCCGTGTCCCGACAAAAATGATGACGGTGACGCCGACTGCGTCGGCGCAGGTATCACGCCCACCTCGAGCATCATCGGCCGACTGCCGTGGAAGACCCTTGGCGTTGATGACCTGCGCGATGCCAGCGGCGAGCGCCTTTGGTATGCCCTCTCGTGGAATTTCCGTAAATTGCAAGGAGGCTCGCCTCCAACCGTCATCAACAGCGACACTCAGGGCCAACTCAACGTTACGGGTACCGCACCCATCAACAACGTTGTCGCAGTCTTGTTTGCACCTGGAGAGTCGGTTTTGAATCAGACCCGCCCTTCCAATCCGGCGAACCCCGCGCACAATTCTCCGGCGAACTATCTGGAGGGGTTCGATTTAAGCGACCCCGTCAACTACGTTTTTACATCCAACGCTCGCCCCTCCGACACATTCAACGACCGCCTACTTGTAATCACCCAAGCCGAATTGATGGCAGCGGTCGAGCCGGTGGTCGCCGCCCGGATCGAGCGCGACGTGAAGCCGTATCTCAACAGCTACGCCTCTGCGTCTCAGTGGGGCCGCTTTCCGTTTCCGGTGAAATTCGGCGTTGGCTTCGATCCGGGAGCGAGCGGCAGCGGCACGATGCGCCCCCCGATGACCTACTTAGGAAACCCTGTTTACCCTCCCCCTGGTAGCAATTCGTACGGACTGCTGCCCATCGCTGCTGTGGCGATCTCCGCGGCGAGCAACGCGTCGCCGATCGTCATCACCACCAACTCGGCACATAACCTGTTCGACGGCGACGAGATCTTGGTCTCCGGCGTGCAAGGCAACACGGCAGCGAATGGCAAGCGGACAGTGACGGTAGTCGATGCTACCCATTTCCAGCTCAACGGCTCCTCCGGCAGCGGGAGCTACATCAGAGGCGGGACCGTTACGCGGTCTTACCCCTGGAGCGGCTGGTCGGTGAGCAAGACCGGCGGCTCCGGAATAATCGACAGTATCCTCTGCTCGACGGTAGGCCCTCCTTCTTCTCCCGGCCTGCAATGCATGTTCCAGGCGCACGACGAATTCTGCGGCCCCGGCAACTGCATTAACAACCTTGGCTTCCGGATTCAAGCGCAGGTCGGCTCAAACGCCGGGCGCAGCTTTGCGCGCGTGCCCAACATGTCGGACGTCTCGACCTTGCTCGACGGCGCCCCCAGTGCGTTTCTTTCGGATTCGATCGCGGGCTCGCTCGACAACACCGGCGTGGGAACGGTCACCTATGTGGCCACCCTCCCTTTCAACTGCACGACCTGCAATCCCAGTTACAGCATCATCGTCACCATTCCGGACGTCGTCTCAAGCGACATCGCCAGCGCCGACCTGACCGCCGGCTGGTTCATCGCCAACGAATGGTATCGCCAGACTTTCTACGCCGTGGCCAACGACCTGCTACCCGGTACCCCTCCCACTACGAACGGGAACTGTGTCGCAAATCCTCCCTGCCTGACCGTGAACAACCTGCCCGCGAAGTTCACAGCGAAGAACGACAAGCAGGCGATATTGATCCTCGCCGGCCGCACGCTGAACGGCAGCCTCCGGCCATCTGGCACATGGAACGACTATATGGAAGGCGCGAACCAGACCGCGACGGCGACCAACACCTATGAGCACCGCGCCGGCTCCCCGAGCTCGATCAACGATCGCGTTGTCGTCGTTGCCCCATGAGACCGACGCTGCCGAAGTCCAGGGGATTCACCATCGCCGAGCTGGCGATAGCCATCGCCGTGCTCGCCCTGCTGCTCTTCAGCGCGATGGTCCCGTTCTCCGCCCAGATGGACCTTCGCAACGTGGCCGATACGCGGCGCACGATGGACTCGATCCGGGAAGCGATCATCGGATTCACACAGGCGAACGGACGCCTGCCCTGCCCGGCCAACGGCAACATCGCTTTCGGTTCTGCCGGCGCGGGAATCGAGCAATTCAACGGTACCTCCTGTGTCGCCGCCTTTGGCGTCGTTCCGTGGGCGACACTGGGCACGCCCGAAGTGGATGCCTGGGGGCGGCGATTCTCCTACCGCGTTTCACCGGCCTTCGCCGACGCGATCCTCGCACCGAGCCCGCCCAATCCGGTGGGGACATTGCTCGCAACCTGGAACACGCGCGCGACGGGGTACGCCCCGCCTGCGGGGCCGCCCACCTACCTCCCTCAACCCTTCCCCTCCGCTCCGCTGAGCCCGGGGGACCAGACTGCCCCATGCGATCTGACTACCGCGCCCACTCAATCGTCTTTTGCGCTCTGCACGCTCGGCGACATCACGGTTTTCACACGCAGCAGCCCGGGCACGGCGGCGGTCCCGCTGGTCGCGGCGATCCCTGCGGTCATCATCTCGCACGGAAAGAACGGCTATGGAGCCTGGCAGTCCAGCGGGGGGCAGCTCGCGCTTCCGCCGGCCGGCAGCGACGAAGCAGCCAATGCAGCGGGCACTACCACGCCGATCGGAGCGCTGCCCCCGGGTACCTATTCGACTTGGCTCTTTTACAGCAGAACGCCGACAAGCGCCGCCGCAGGATGCGCCGATCCGACGCCGTTTGGGGCCGTCGGCGCAGCCCCCTTCTGCGAATTCGACGACATCGTACTCCCGATCTCGACGAACGCCCTGGTCGTGCGCATGGTCGCCGCAGGCAAGCTGCCCTGAGCGGGCATAGCGGGCCAGTGCCCGCGCATTCCAGGAGGCGGACTCTCTATGGCCGTGCGCCGCGGCGCACTTCACCGCGGAGGCTGAAGCAGACCCTGCCCGGGTCGTTCTCGCGCAGCTGTAGCGAGAATCCCGAAATCTCGGCGAGACGGCTGGTCTGGTAGAGACCGATTCCGAATCCGGTCTCCGAAGGCACCGGCCCCCTCATCAGCCCCCGCAGGACTTCCGAGGCGACCGGTGCGCCGCTGTCGCAGACCGAGAATTCGATGGCGTCGTCG
>DATIWX010000050.1:0-35858 GCA_035519135.1 Burkholderiales bacterium
GCAGTTCCCGGCGCTATCCGATGATGGACAGGTGGTTGTATTCAGTGGTAATGCTACAAATCTTGTTGTCTCGCCTGCTGTGCCACTGACGTTCGATGAAGCACAGGACAGTATTTACAGATGGAATGCAGCATCCAAGGAAGTCGCCCTGGCAAGCCAATCTAGTCACATGTCTCTTGGTAACGCTGACCCGTCGTTTGCGATGTCTGGGAACGGGGCTCTGGTGGCTTTTGAAGCAGGCGTTGTCCGTATGGGGTTCTTCATTGCATTCTAAGTACGACCTCGACCCGTAGCTGTAATTACAGTTTCTATCGATTCGACATCCTCGAAAACCGAAGGAGCCACGCAATGCGTGCTATGACGGTCTTGTTGATCACCTTGCTCCTCGCCGCCTGCACCTCCGCCCCCTACGCTCTCCGCGACATGGGCTCGTTCCACGTCGGCGGGCGCGATGTGGAGATTTCCGGGAAGCCGGTGAAGGAGGTGGTGTTCACGCCGGGCGGGGTGCCGGCCAAGATCGACCTGAACGGGACGTACGCGGTAGAGGCGATGTACGTTCAATATTTTCTGCCGGCGAATCGCCGCGGCTCGGTGCCGCTCCTGATGTGGCACGGCGGCGGGCTGACGGGCGTCTCGTACGAGTCGACGCCGGACGGGCGCGAGGGCTGGCTGAATTATTTCGTGAAGCAGGGCTGGGACACGTACAACTCGGACGCGGTGGAGCGCGGCCGCGCGGGCTGGGCGATGTATCCGGACATTTTCAAGGGCGAGCCGGTGTTTCTCGCCAAGGCGAATCCCTGGGAGCGCTTCCGCATCGGGCAGGGTCCCGGTTCCTGGAGTACCGATCCGGCGCAGAGGAAGCTCATGCCGAACTCTCAGTTTCCGGTCGAGGCCTACGATAATTTCGTGAAGCAGGCGGTGCCGCGCTGGACGACGACGGACGACGCGATCATCCGCGCCTATATCGCGCTCGTCGATCGCGTGTGTCCCTGCGTGATCCTGTTCCACTCGCAGGCCGGGCAGTTCGGCTTCAAGGTGGCGCAGGCGCGTCCGGACAAGGTCAAGGCGCTGGTCGCGGTCGAGCCTGCGGGGGTGGGCGATCCGAAGCAGGCGGCGGCGCTGAAAGGCATCCCGATGCTCGCCGTGTTCGGCGACAACATCGCGCTCGACTCGCGCTGGCCGCAGATGCGGAAGAACGACGACGCCTTCTTCGACGAGATCACCAAGGCGGGAGGCAAGGTCGACGTGCTCGATCTGCCCAAGGCCGGGCTCGTCGGCAACTCGCACATGCTGATGATGGACAAGAACAACCTTCAGGTCGCCGCGCTGATCCAGGACTGGCTCGCGAAGCAGGGGCTGGTGCGGTGAGGGACGGAACGACAGGAGCCGGCAGGAGGGAACGAGCTTGAGCGATTCTCCGGAAATCCGGGACCTCCTGATCGAGATCCGGGACAATCAGCGGCTGGCCTTGCAGCGGCAGGAGGAACACCTGGCCATTGCAAGGGAGCAGATCGACCGCTCCCGGAATCAGGTACAGGAGTCGATACTGCTCCAGCGCCAGGCGGTCGAGAGGGTCAGGCGCGTGTCCTGGGTCGCCATTCCCGGAATCGCGCTGTGCGTGCTGCTGATCGTGTATTTGCTGGTCAAGTACTTTTAGAGGCCCGGGCGACCTCGGGAGGAGTCCGCGATGTTCAAGAAGATCGACCACGTCGAGATCGTCACCAACGAGCCCGAGCGCAGCGTCGCGTTCTACACCGGCGTGCTCGGCTTCAAGGTCAGGTTCCGCGACCGCGTGCCCTTGCCCGGGAGCGACGGGGCGCTCGACATCGTGTACCTGGACCTGGGCGGGACGGCGGTCGAGCTGCTTACCTACGGCGGCGTGCCGGCCGAGCCCGCGCCGCACAAGCTGCAGCTCGGCTACCGCATGATGGCGCTCGAGGTCCACGACATGAAGGCGACGCTCCAGTATCTGAAGGGGAAGGGCGTCGAGGCGGTCTGGGGGCCGGTGTTCCGCGAGAAGTACGCGCGCGCCGAGATCCTCGACCCGAACGGCTATCATATCGAGCTCAGGCAGTGGAATCCCTGAAACCGGGAAACGAAGCGCCTGAACGGACGGCACGGACGTGCTAGCGTTCGCCTGCCGGAGCATCCGGCCAAGAAGCAACGCCTAATAAACCAAAGGGGGAGTCGCCGCTATGGAAGCTGTGAAAGAACCGCGTCTGCTGTTTCCCAAGCTCAAGCCGTTCTACGACTGGGTCGAGCCCTACACCTGGCCGCTGGTCCGCCTCACCGTCGGGCTGATGATCATCCCGCACGGCTGGCCCAAGCTGATGATGGGCGTCTCGGCGACTGCCCAGTTCGCGCTGGTCAAGCGCGGCATCGCGCCGGCCGAGCCGCTCGCCGTTATCCTCATCATCCTCGAGACCGTCGGCGGGCTGTGCGTGGCGCTGGGCCTGTTCACGCGGTTTTTCGCCGCGGCCATCACCATCGAGATGGCGGTGATCGTCTATCACCACCTGCCCAAGTTCGGATGGACCAATCCGGGCTACGAGTATCCGCTGATGTGGGGCATCATCATGCTGGTGGTGGCGCTGCGCGGCGGCGGCGCCTATTCGCTCGACCGCAAGCTCGGCTGGCAGCTGTAGCAAGGCGGTTCACGGCCAGGCGGGTCGGAGCCTGGCCGGCGCCGCACCGACTCAAGGATGCGAACCTAACGCCCGTTAAGGCGATCGAGGAGCCCATCGGCAGCACCTGAGCGACATGCCACCACCGGCCCGCACCGGGTCGGGCCGCAATCATGACGGATCGCGAGCTTTGCTTCTTCCGTGACTGAGAAAAGACCCGTCGATATTCTGCGCGAAGCGATCACGCTTCTGACTTCGCGCAAGCTCGCGCCCACTCCCGAGAACTATCGGGTGGCTTATCACGAGATCGCGGGCACGCCCGATCCGGCCGCGAGCGCGGCGGCAGCCGAACCGGCGCCCGCGCCGGCCTCGGAGCTTCTGGAGCAATCCGCGAGGCTGATAGAAAACACCCTGCCCGCGCTGGGAACCGACGACCCCCGTCTCACCCAGCAGGCCAGGGAACTGGTGGCGGCGCTGCGCGCGCCCGCACCCGACCTCGCGGCATCGAAGTCCATGCTGGCCAACTTCAACCACCGGCTGTCTTTTGCCGCCGAGGACCAGGCCGAGATCCGGGCGACCCTGCTCAAGCTGCTGCACCAGGTGTTCGAGGGCATCGGCGAATTCAGCCTGGACGACCGCTGGCTCAAGCGCAGGGTCGAGGAGCTGGTGACCGCCGCCGAGCCGCCGCTCACGCTGCGCCGCCTGGACGACCTCGGGCGGCGGCTGAAGGACGTCATGTTCAAGCAGACGGAGGCCAAGGGGCGGACGCTGGAAGCGCAGGAGCAGATGCGGCAGATGCTGGCGACGTTCATCGAGCGGCTGTCGCAGATGACCGAATCCACCGGCAGGTACCACGACAAGATGGAAACGAGCGCACGCCAGATCGAGCAGGCCGCCAGCATCGAGGAGATCGCGCCGGTCCTGAAGGAGGTCGTCAGCGCCACCCGCGGCATCGCCGAGGAAGCGAAGAAGACCCGGGACGAATTGCGCAGCATGCGCGAAAAAACCCAGGCGACCGAGAAGGAAATCGCCGCGCTGCACGAGAAGCTCGATCGCGTCAGCGCCCAGGCACGGCACGACGTGCTCACCGGCGCGCTCAACCGCAAGGGACTGGACGAGGCCCTGGAGCGCGAGCTTGCCATCATGCGGCGCAAGGGTTCGTCCCTGTGCGTGGCGTTGCTCGACATCGACAACTTCAAGAAGCTGAACGACAGCCGCGGCCACGACACCGGCGACGCGGCGCTCGCGCACCTGGCAGCGGTGACGCGGGAATCCATGCGCCTGCAGGATACGTTTGCGCGCTACGGCGGCGAGGAATTCGTGGTGCTCATGCCGGACACGGTGCTGGAGGACGGCATCGACGCCATGACGCGCCTGCAGCGCGCGCTCACCCGGCGCTTCTTCATGGCGGGCATGGAAAAAATCCTCATCACCTTCAGCGCCGGGGTGGTCCAGCTCGTACCGGAGGAATCCGGACAGGACGCGGTCAAGCGCGCCGACAAGGCCATGTACCTCGCCAAGCGCGCCGGCAGGAACCGCGTCGTGGGCGCCTGAGATCCAGCGATTCTCCGTCCCGCCAGAGCCGGTTGCGCCGCGGCGGCATAAAATACGGGCGCGGCGGATTCGAATCGGAGGCGGATTCCATGGTCATCACGGTGTTTCGTTCGCGGGTCAAGCCCGAGGCGCAGGAGGAGTACGGCCGCTGGGCCGCGAGGATGAGCGAGCTGGCGCGGCAGATGCCGGGGTACGTCTCGCACAAGGGATTCGTCGCCGAGGACGGCGAACGCGTCACGATCGTGGAATTCGAGTCCGAGGAGGCGCAGCGCGCCTGGAGCCTGCACCCCGGGCACGTCGAGGCGAAGAAGAAGGGACGCGCGAGCTTCTACTCGGAATACCGCATCCAGATCTGCAGCGTGCAGCGCGACAGCGCTTTTCCGAATGAGTGAAGGGATCAGCTCCGCCGGCCGCCTTGTCCGGTGATACCCTTGCCGGACCGTTCGGATTCACCAGACGCCGCACAACAGGGGGAAGGGGATGCAAAGCGCCAGTCCGGCCGAAGGCGGCGATCCGCTTGCCGTCTACCGCGAGCGGATCCTGTACGCCACCGCTACCGCGGCCGCGTTCTTCCTCATTCCGTTTTCCGTGAACGCCTACGTGCAGGGGCAGCCCGCCCTGGGGACCGGCATTCTCTGCGCGTTCCTCCTCCTCGGGGTCGACGCCCTCGCCATCTACCTCAAGAAACCTCCCCCTCTCCCGCTGATCCTGCTGCTCATCCCGGCGATCCCGGGCATGGGGCTGTCCCTCAAGACCCAGGGATTCTTCGGGGCGCTGTGGTCCTATCCCATGGTGCTGCTGTTTACCTTCTCCCTCTCGCGGCGCACCGCCAACGCCGGCAACATCGTTCTGCTCGCGTGCCTCACCGCGCTGGTGTATCACTATGTCGGCCTCGCCTATACCATCCGGTTTTTCGTGACGCTGACGCTCACCATCGTCCTCGCCAATATCACCCTGAGCATCATCGGCACCCTCCATCGCAGGCTCCTCGACCAGGCGATCGTGGATCCGCTGACCGGCGTCTTCAACCGGCGCCACATGGAGCGCTGCCTGAGCGACGCCATCGAGCGCAAGCGGCGCAACTCGGCCCCGGCTTCGCTGCTGCTGATCGACGTCGACCGCTTCAAGGGCATCAACGATCAACTCGGCCACGCGGCGGGCGACGGCGTGCTCAAGGGCATCGTCTCGCTGATAGGGAAGCGCTCGCGCAAGCTCGATCTGCTGTTTCGCATCGGCGGCGAGGAATTCATGCTGTTGCTGCCCGACACGCAGGAAGCCGCGGCCGCGGTCGTCGCGGAGCAGCTTCGCGCGTCCGTCGCGGAATCGCCCCTGGTGGAGGGCCGGCCCGTCACGGTGAGCGTAGGGTGCAGCGAGCTGCGAGCCGGCGAATCGCTCGACTCCTGGATGAAGCACGCCGACGACGCCATGTACGCGGCGAAGCAGGCGGGCCGCAACCGCGTGGTTTGCGCCGGAGCGCTCCGCGCCGAGGAGACCGCCGCGTCCCGTCGTGTGGATTCGGGGACATGAGCGGTACCGTGAAGATCCGCGTCTACAACGAGCGGGGCGAGCTCGTCGGCCCGGTGGAAAGCACGCCGGTGGTGAAGACCGACGCCGAGTGGCAGCGCCAGCTCACGCCCAGACAGTACGAAGTGGCGCGGGGCAAGGGCACCGAGCCGGCCTTCTGCGGCCTGCTCCTCGACAACAAGCTCGACGGCGTCTACACCTGCGTGTGCTGTGCGCTGCCGCTGTTCGCGTCGGACTCGAAATTCCACTCGGGCACCGGCTGGCCGAGCTTTTTCCAGCCGGTGGCGCCGGAGAACGTCGTCACCGAGGAGGATCGCAGCTACGGCATGCGGCGCACCGAGATCCTGTGCGCGCGCTGCTCCGCCCACCTCGGCCACGTGTTCGAGGACGGCCCGCGCCCCACCGGCCTGCGCTTCTGCGTCAATTCGGAGTCGCTGGCCTTCGTCGAGCGCAAGGACGTCGCCAGGCTGGCGGATACGGCGGGGGGGAGCATCCGATGAGCGGCGCCAGGCTTCCACCGCCCGTCATCCCGCGCAATTTCTACGCGGCGGGGCTCAACTACCTCGCGCACATCGAGTGGGCCAACAGCCGCGGCGCGAGCCACAAGGTGCCCGCGCAACCCGACATCGGCTACCGGTCGGCCGCCGCGCTGATCGGCTCGGGCGACGACATCGTGATCCCGGCGGACTCGCCCGGGCCGGTCGAGTACGAGGGCGAGCTGGTCGCCGTGATCGGGAAGCAGGCGAGAAACGTCTCGGAAGATCGCGCTCTGGACTGCGTGCGCGGCTACACCCTGGGCAACGACATCAGCGAGCGCACCTGGCAGAAAACCGACCGCACGCTGTGGCGCGCGAAGAGCGCCGACACCTTCAAGCCGATGGGCCCGAGGATCGTGTCGGGCATCGACCCCATGAACCAGGTGATCGAGGTCCGCGTCAACGGCCGTATCGTCTCGAGCTACAACACCAAGGGCATGATCTTCAGCGTGGCGCGCTACATCGAGCGCATGTCGCGCTACGTCACGCTCTGGCCCGACGACGTCATCTGGTTCGGCTGCGACGGGCCGACCGAGCCGGCGCTGAAGGACGGCGACCTCGTCGAAGTGGTGAACGAAGCGATAGGGACGCTCGCGAACCGCGTGAGGAAGGAAAGCTGAGGAGTGGCCGGGGACGATTTCCACGGCGTCTTTCCCTACCTCGTCTCGCCGATCGACGCGTCCGGCGAAGTGAAAGCGCAGGTGCTCGAACGGCTGTGCGAGGACCTGATCGCGGCGGGCGTGCACGGCCTCACGCCGCTCGGCTCGACCGGGGAGTTCGCCTACCTGTCCTGGCCGCAGCGGCGGGCGATCGTCGAGTGCGTGGTGCGCGCGGCGAAAAGGCGCGTCCCGGTAGTCGCGGGCGTCGCCTCGACCACCATCGCCGACGCGGTGATGCAGGCGCGCGAGTTCGAGCGCCTCGGTGCGAACGGCATCCTCGCGATCCTGGAAGCCTACTTTCCGCTGAGCGACGAGGGCGTGTTCGCCTACTTCGCCGCGATCGCCGAGGCGGTGTCGCTGCCGGTGGTGCTCTACACCAACCCGAATTTCCAGCGCTCGGACCTCTCCCTGCCGGTGATCGAGCGCCTCTCCCGCGTGGCGAACATCCGCTACATCAAGGACGCCTCCTTCAACACCGGGCGCCTGCTCTCCATCATCGAGCGCGTCGAGGGCAGGATGAAGGTGTTCGCCGCCTCGGCCCACATCCCGGTCTGCGTGATGCTCATCGGCGGGGTGGGCTGGATGGCCGGCCCGGCGTGCGTCGCGCCGCGCCAGAGCGTGCGTCTCTACGAGACCTGCCTGCGCGGCGACTGGAGCGCGGCGATGGAGCAGCAGCGCCCCCTGTGGGCGCTCAACCAGGCCTTCGCCAAATACAATCTCGCCGCGTGCATCAAGGGCGGGCTTGAGCTTCAGGGCTATGATGTCGGGGTGCCGCTGCCGCCGCAGGCGCCCCTGCCGCCCGAGGGGATCGCCGAGGTGAGACGGGCGCTGACGGCGATCGGAGCGGGCGTACCATAACCGCCGCAGTCCACGATACAGGAGGAACCATGTCGATCAGAAACGCATTCGTCTCGATGGTGTTGGCCTTGTCCGCCGCAGGTATGGCCACCGATGTCCATGCCCAGGGGAGCGCGGAAAAGAAGCTGGACAGCGCCTACAAACAAGGGCCCTGCTCCAACGACCTGAAGAAATTCTGCGCCCGCGTCAAGCCGGGCGACGGCCGGGTCGCCAAGTGCATGGCGGACAACTTCCGCAAGCTCGAGCCGGCGTGCCAGGGCAAGGTGCAGGCCGCCCTGGACAAGCTCGGCAGCATGGCGAAGGCGTGCAAGGCCGACACCGACAAGTTCTGCAAGGGTATCCGGCCCGGGGAAGGACGCATCCTGTCCTGTCTCAAGGGGCGCGAGTCGGACCTCAGCCCCGCATGCGCCGCCGAATTCAGGCGCGCGGGCAGCGACCCGACGGTAGCGCAGTGACCACTCACCAAGGAGGCAGCATGTCGCTCAGAAACGCATCGATCTCGATCGCAATCGCACTGCTCGCCGCCGGGTTTGCCGTGAACGCCGGGGCGCAGGGGAGAAAAGGAAATGGACCCTGCGCGGAAGACGCCAAGAAATTCTGCGGCGATGCCAAGCCCGGCGGAGGCAGGGTCGCGAAATGCATGAAGAGCCACGAGGCCGAGCTCTCGCCCGCGTGCCAGGCCGAGATGAAGAAGGCCGAGGAGAGGATCGAGCAGGTGAAGGAGGAATGCGGCGCGGACGCCAAGAAGTTCTGCAAGGGCATCCGGCCCGGAGGCGGGCGCATCCTCGCCTGCCTGAAGAGCCATCAGTCGGAGCTCGCTCCGGCATGCGCGGCGGAATTCAACAAGGCCGGGAAGAAGTAGCCGCCGCTCCGGCGGCGCAGCCAATCCGAGATGGACGCGCTCGATGAGCGGCTGATCCGCGTTTCCGGCGCCGGCATCCGGCGGGAGCACGGCGAGGCGCGCCCGGGCGAGGCGGGCCCGGTGAAAGCCGACTACCGGGTGGTCGAGGCGTGGATGACCCCGCTCGAGGCGTTTCGCGCCTTGTGCGCGGTGTGCGTCCGGCACCTCGAGGGCAACCGCTACGGCGCCCTCGCCACCGCCGATCCCGAGTATCTCCACCAGATACGCGTCGCCCTGCGGCGGCTGCGAACCGCCTTCGACGTCTTCGCCGACGCGCTCCCCGTGGACGCCGCGGCGGAGCTGCTCGGCGAATTGCGCTGGCTGAGACGCGCTCTGGGAGGAGCGCGCGACTGGGACGTGTTCCTCGCGGGCACGCTCAAGCCGGCGCTGGCGCGCCACCCGCGGCACGCCGGCCTGCGCTCGATCCGCGCGGCCTGCGAGGACTCGATCGCGGAGGCGAGGACCGCGTCGCGCCGAGCGCTCGAGTCGCGGCGCTACTACGCGCTCATGCGCGCGCTGCGCGCCCTGAGCTACGGCGACGCGCCGCTTCCCTCGCGTGCGGCGGGCGCGGCGCGACCGCCGCAGCTGCGGCGGCATGCGCTCGCGGCGATCGCGGCCCTGATCGGCAAGGCGAGGAAGCGCGGCCGCAGGCTCGCGCGCCTCGACGCCGCGGAGCTCCACCGCCTGCGCAAGGCGGTCAGGCGCCTGCGCTACGGCCTGCTGTTTCTCGCTCCGCTCCTGCCGGAGGCGCGCGTGCGGCCGCTCGCCGCCGCGGTCGAGGCGATGCAGGAGACCCTGGGCGTGCTCAACGATTGCGCGGTCGGCGAGACACTGATCGAGCGGGCGCGCGCGGAAGCGCGCGGACCGAAGCGGCGCAAGGCGCGCAAGCTGCTGGCGAAGCGGATCGCGGAGGCGCGCGCCGCCGGCCGCGGGCAGCTCGAAGCCCAGTGGCGGGCGTTTCGCGCGGCGCAAGAGGAGTGGGCCTCGGTCGAGTCCGGCTGAGAGTCTCCGACCGCACCGATACCAGCCCTCCGGACTCAAGACATCCCGGGTCCAGGCCGTTAGCGGACCCGGGACGGAGAGACACCAGGCGAGCCGTGGCAAAGAAAACCAAGCGCTTTCAGGCCCTGCGCAACCTGCGCCGCGCCGTCGTTCTCGCCTCGCTCCTGGTGCTGGTGTTCGGGCTGGCGTTCTCCGGGCTGGCGTGGGAGGCGGAGCGCGCGCGCCAGTCGGCGTACCTGGTTTCGCTCGTGGAAATGGGCGAAAGAGCGCTCAACGCGTACTTCGGCGACATCGAGAAAGCACTCACCATCCTGGGCGAGGATGTCCGCGGCAGGGACGGGAACGTCGATGTCCGCGCCGCGAGCGTTCTGCTCAAGCGCTTCAAGAGGGTCTATCCGGAATCGCGGATCGTCATCGTCGCCCGGCCCGACGGGCAGATCCTCGCGACTTCCGAGGGCGCTCCCGGCGCGCCCCTGCCGACGCTGGGCGCCGAGCCCTCCTTCATCCGCAGCCGCGAGGAACTCGCGCGCGGCGACAAGCTCAGCATCGGCCGGCCGTTCCTCGGACCGGTGAGCGGCGACTGGGTCATTCCCATCCGCTACGGCGTCCGCGATCCGAACGGGACGCTGCGCTACATGCTGGGCGTGGGCCTGCCGGTGTCCAAGCCGCAGACCTTCTGGAGTTCCGCGCCGCTGCCTCCGGGCGCCGCCATGGGGCTCGTGCGCGACGACATGTACGTGGTGAGCCGGTATCCGGTTCCCGAGGGCGGGGATCTCCGCAGGATCTACGGAAGCGCCCAGTCGGGCCCGCTCACCCGCCATCTCCTGCGGGAAAAGCTTCCGCGGGGCGGCACAGTCGAGGGCGTCAGCAACCTGACGCGCGAAGGCGCCCTGTACGCGTACCGCCGCCTCACGGACTATCCGGCCACCCTCTACATCAACAATCCCCAATCGAATGTCTGGACCGAGTGGTGGCGCGACGTGCGCGTGCCCTTCCTGCTGATGCTGGTGTGGCTGGCCGGCGGGTTCGCGATCTACCGCTGGGTGAGGCGTCGGCAGCAATCGTGGGAGGAGGAGCGCGACACGCGCCTCGAGGTCGCCGCCGCAGCGGCGCAGATGGGCTGGTGGGAGCGCGATCTGCACAGCGGCGCGCTCCTATGGTCCGCCGAGTTCAAGCGGCTTCTCGGCTATGAGCCCGGCGAGCTGAAGGAGAGCCACGAGGAATGGCTCTCGCGCCTGCATCCGGACGACCGCGAGGCGTCTCTGAAGCGGGTCGGCGACGCGAGCCGGGCGCGCGGCGGCCGGTACGAGGCCGAAATGCGCCTGCGTCACCGCGACGGGAGCTACCGCACCTTCCTGTCGCGCGCGGCGGTGCCGAGAACGGAAGGCGGGCGCTCGCTGCTCGTCGGCGCGGTGGTGGACATCACCGAGCGCAAGCGCAACGAGGAGGAGGTGCGCCGCCTCAACGCGGAACTCGAGCAACGCGTCGCGGAGCGCACGCGCGAGCTGACCCGGGCGAGCGAGGAGCTGATCCGCTCCGAGAAGCTCGCCGCGCTGGGGAGCATGGTGGCGGGCGTGGCGCACGAGCTGAATACCCCCATAGGCAACAGCCTGCTCGCCGCGAGCACCCTGGGCGAGAACACGCGCGCCTTCGCCAGGGACGTGGCGGGGGGCGCGCTGCGCCGCTCGGCGCTCGACCGCTTTCTCGAGGAGACGCGCGAGGCGGGCGAGATCCTGCAGCGAAATCTGCATTCGGCGGCCGACCTGATCACGGGGTTCAAGCGCTTGTCGGCCGACCAGCTGAGCGAGCAGCGCAGGCGCTTTCTGCTGCGGGAAGTAGTCGACGAAGTGCTGATGGCGATGCGTCCGACGCTCAAGCGCTCGCGGTTCAGCGTCAGCAGCTCGGTTCCCGGCGATATCGAGATGGACAGCTACCCCGGACCCTTGAGCCAGGTCCTGATCAACCTGGTGCAGAACGCGGCCACCCACGCCTTCGACGGGCGCCGCGACGGCTCGGTGACGATCCGCGCGGCGCGGGTCGACGCGCACCGGGTGGAGATCGCCGTCGCCGACGACGGAGTGGGCATTTCCAGCGCCGATCAGAAGCGCGTGTTCGATCCGTTCTTCACCACCAAGCTCGGACGCGGCGGCTCCGGGCTGGGCCTGACCATCTCGAACAATCTGGTCACCGGGCCGCTGGAGGGCAAGATATTCCTGGAGAGCGCCCCCGGCGCGGGGACGACGGTGCGCATGCTGCTGCCGCTGGAAGTGCACTGAGCGCGTTGCTCCGGCACAGGCACCGCCGCCGGTATCCCCTGGAGGCTCGCCGAAGAAGCTCCAGCGAGCGCCCGGCTCAGTGCACGGACCTCGAAGCCCTGCTCTGGACTTGCCGGGGAGAGGCGTCGTGCTGCCTCGCCGGGCGGATGACCTTGCCGGGGAGCCGGCGGCGCGCGTAGGGACGCCTGGCCTTGCGCGGCGGGTCCTGCACCGGGCCGCCGACGTCCGCGGCCCTTCCCACGGCCCACGCGACGGCGCAGGCGATCAGCAGCCACGAGATGACCAAGCTAGCGAGCAGTACCATGGCGGTCCCTTCCTGGCATGGCGGCGCCCAAGCACGCCGCTCCTGCTGTAATTATCGTCAGCAGGCCGCCGAACTTAAGGCTGGAATAGGGCGGCAATTCCCCGTTTGCCTCCTGTAGGGGCGTTTGTTACATTGGCCAAAAGACCAACAGCCCGAAAGGAGACTACATGTCACGCATCCTGACTGCCGCCGTGGCGGCGCTCATCGCCTGCGGCGCCCACGCCCAGGTCCTCGGCTTCGGCAGCGCGCCGCAGGGCTCGATCGGCTACAACATGAGCTCGGCGATCGCGCGCGTCATGTCGGAATCGGCGCAAGTCCAGAGCCGCGTGCAGCCCTATTCGGGTTCGAGCGCGGTGCTGCCGCTGGTGAACACCGGCGAGCTCGATCTCGCCGTGTGCAACGTGCTGGAAATCGAGGAGGCGACCAGGGGCGAGGGCCCCTACAACGGCCGCAAGCAGGCGAACCTGCGCGTCCTCGGCGTGATCTTTCCGCTGTACTCGAGCATCTTCGTGCGCAAGGACTCGGCCATCAAGACGCTCGCCGAGCTGAAGGGCAAGCGCCTGCCCTACGGTTTCTCGGCGCAGGTGACCCTCGAGCGCATCGTCGACGCGGTCATCGCGACGGGCGGGCTTACCCGGCGCGACGTCGTTCCGGTGCTCGTGCCGAACGTGGTCCGCGGCGCCGACGATTTCATCGAGGGCAAGATCGACGGCGGCTTCTTCGCGCTGGGCGCGGCGAAGGTCGCGGAAGTGGACAAGTCCGTCGGCGGCATCCGCTACCTGCCGGTCTCCGACGACCCCAAGGCGGTGGCGGCGATGAAGCAGATCATGCCCTACGCGTACGTGAAGCTCGTCAATCCCTCGCCCGCGTTCGCGGGTCTGGACGGTCCGACGAAGCTGATGGCGTACGACTACCTCGTCGCGGTCGGCGCGCACGTCAAGGACGACGTGGTGTACAAGATCGCGAAGGCGATGTACGAGAACAAGTCCAAGCTTGCCGAGAGCCTGCGCGCCTTCGGCGGCTGGGACCCGCAGAGCATGAGCAAGCAGATGCCGGCGTCCTTCCATCCGGGCTCGGAGAAATTCTTCAAAGAGAAGGGCATCGGCGCCAAGTAGCGGTCCTCGATGGCCGAAGAATTCATCGAGGTCAGCTCCCCGGGCAAGCGGCCCTACGCCCGCACGCTGTTCGCGTTGCAGGCGCTGCTCGTGGTCTGCGTCACGGGATGGGTGCTCGACCTCCCGCGCCCGTTGGGGCTGAACCTCTACACCGAGCAGCTGCTGCTCGCCGTCCTCGGCCTCGCCATCGCGATCTGCTTTCTGATCGCGCCGGCGAGCCCGAGCTACAAGGGCCGCGTTCCCTGGTGGGACCTGGGCGCCGCGTCCGCCGGGCTCGCGCTGTGCTCCTGGCTCGCCTGGCGCTATCCCGAACTGAGCGACCGCCTCACGACGCGGCCGCTCGACGGCATCCTGATGTCCGCGGCGCTCGCGCTGCTGGTGCTCGAGGGGACGCGGCGCATGGCGGGATTCTCGCTAGTCGGCTTCACGCTCGCCGGCGTGGCGTACGCGATGCTCGGCCACCACCTGCCCGGCGTGTTCCAGGCGCGGCCGGTGGATTTCACGCGGCTGCTCGTCTACCTGAATCTCGACACCAATGCGCTGCTCGGAACGTCCCTGCAGATCGGCGTCATCGTCATCGTGCCTTTCATCCTGCTCGGGCAGGTGCTCGGGCGCTGCGGCGGCTCGGAGTTCTTCACCGACCTCGCGCGCGCCTGGATGGGGCGCTATCGCGGCGGCTCGGCGAAGGTGGCGGTGGTCGGCTCGGCGTTCTTCGGCATGATCTCGGGCAGCGCGGTGGCCAACGTCTCGGCGGTCGGCGTGGTCACCATCCCGTTGATGAAGCGCTCGGGATTCCCGGCGCAGATCGCCGCGGCGATAGAAGCCGTCGGCTCGACCGGCGGGCAGCTCATGCCGCCGGTGATGGGAGCCGCGGCGTTCCTGATGGCCGAGGTGCTGCAGGTGCCGTACGCGCAGGTGATGATCGCGGCGATCATCCCCGCGCTGCTCTACTACCTCGCGCTGTTCTTCGCGGTGGACATCGAGGCCGCCAAGCGCGGCATCAGCGGAGAGCCCGCCGAGCGCCTGCCGCAGACCCTCGCGGTGCTGAAAGCGGGCTGGTATTTCCCTCTGCCTTTCGTGGTGCTGGTGTACGCGCTCGTCCAGTGGAACTGGCAGGCCGAGCACGCGGCGCTGCTTGCCACCGCCGTGCTCATCGTCCTGTCGCTCGCTTTCGGCTACAAGGGCGAGCGCGTGCCGCTGAAGGACATCGTCAAGGCGATCGTCTCGACCGGCGGCACGGTGGTGGACCTGATCCTGATCTGCGCGGTGTCGGGCATGTTCATCGGCATCCTCAACATCACCGGTCTTGCCTTCGGCATGACGCTGCAGCTGCTCGAGATCACGGGCCAGAGCCTGCCGATGATGCTCGCGCTCACCGCGGTGATGGCGATCCTGCTGGGCCTGGGCCTGCCGACGGTGGGCGTATACATCATCATGGCCACGCTGATCGCGCCGGCCCTGGTGAAGGTCGGCGTCGCGCCGATGGCGGCGCACATGTTCCTGCTCTACTTCGGGGTGATGTCGATGGTGACGCCTCCGGTCGCGCTCTCGGCCTTCGCCGCCGCCAATATCGCCGGAGCCGACGTCGACAAGACCGGCTGGACCGCCACCCGCATCGGCTGGGCCGCGTATATCGTGCCCTTCCTGTTCGCGGTCTCGCCGAGCCTGCTGATGCAGGGCGAGCCGCTGACGATCGCCTGGGCGGTGCTCACCGCCGCGCTGGGCATCTGGATGGGAACGATAGGCGTGGTGGGCTACTACTCCGCGCCCATTCCGGCTTCCCTGCGGGTGCTGTTCATCGTCGCCGGGGTGCTGCTGCTGATTCCCTCGGACGCCTTTCGCTATGCCGGGCTCGCCGACATCGCGGGGCTCGCGCTCGGCGGGGCGCTGCTCGGGCGCGAGCTGCTGCGGGGCCGAAAGGAGAGCGCATGAGACTCGTCGTTCTGCTGCTCGCGCTGGCGCCGATTACCGCTCTTTCCCAGCGGGCCGACGACTATCCCGCCAGGACCGTCCACATCCTCGTCGGCTTCACTCCGGGCGGCGGGCCCGACATCACCGCGCGCTACGTCGCGCAGCGGCTCGGCGACACGTGGAAGCAGCAGGTCATCGTCGACAACCGGCCCGGTGCCGGCGGCACCATCGCCGCGGGCACGGTGGCGCGCGCCGCGCCCGACGGCTACACGCTGCTGTCGGTGTCCTCGGCGCACGCCGTCGCCGCCGCGGTCTATCCGAAGCTGCCGTACGACACCTTCAAGGACCTCGCCGGGATCACCGAGACGGCGAGCTCGAGCTACGTGCTGGTGGTGCCGCCGTCGCTGGGCGTCCGCTCGGTGGGCGAGCTCGTCGCCCGCGCGAAGGCCAGTCCCGGGCGCCTCAATTTTTCCTCGGCCGGCGTCGGCAGCGGCACGCATTTCGCCGGTGAAATGTTCAAGGCCATGGCCGGGATCGACGTGGTGCACGTGCCCTTCAAGGGAATCCCGGAGTCGCTCACCGAGATCATGACCGGGCGGGTGCAGTTCTTCATGGCGCCGATCGCGAACAGCGTGAACCTGGTGCGCGAGGGCAAGCTCGCCGGCCTCGCGGTGTCCTCGGCGAAGCGCGATCCGCTGCTCCCCGACCTGCCCACGGTCGCGGAAAGCGGCGTGCCGGGCTACGAGTCGATCCTGTGGTTCGGGCTGCTGACCTCCTCTGGCGTGCCGCGGCCCGTCGTCGACAAGCTCAACCGCGAGATCGTGCGCATCCTCGGCGACGCCGAAACGCAGAAGCGCTTCGCCCCGATCGGCATGACGCCGCGCCCGACGACGCCGGAGGGCTTCGACCAGCTGATCCGCGACGACGCCGCAGTGTTCACCAGGATCGCGCGCGAGGCGAACATCAAGGCGGAGTAGAATTTCGCCCATGCCGGCCGTAGCCGAACGAAGCCTCGCCACCCTGCGGCGCGAGATCGCCGAGCACCTGCGCGGCGTGCGGCAGCGGCTCGCCGAGGAGATCCGCACTTATCCGACGCCGATTCCCCGTTGCGATGCGCAGTTCAATCACCTGTACGAGCAGCAGGGCAGGCTCGCCCGCGAGCTCGACCGCCTCGAGCCGACCCGCGAGTCGATCGGGCGCTTCATCGCCTCGGCGCCGTATACCGACGACCCCGCGGAGCGGGAGTTCCGCTCCCGCGTGAAGGCGGCGCTCGCCGCTCTGCGCTAGGCGAGCTCGGGCGGCGTCCGCTCGTACCTCAGAATCGCCTGCCTCACCGCTTCGGGCCAGGGCGCGGACTTCCGGGTCTTCACGTCCGCGTTGACGTAGACCAGCTCGCCGCTGGTGAGGTGCTCGGCCCCGCGCCAGATGCCGAGCAGCAGCTGCATCGAGGAGCGGCCGATGCGGGCCGCGCGGCAGCCGATGTCGAGCAGCTCGTCGTAGGTGGCCGAGCCGTGGTATTCCGCGCTCGCCTTCACGGCGTAGATGTCGGTGCCGAACTTCTCGACGAGATCCTGCGGGTAGCGGAAACCGATCGCGCGCCAGTATTCGGCGACGGCGACGTCGAAGTAGAGGAAGTAGTGGCCGTTGAAGACCACGTCCTGGCGATCGACCTCGGCCCAGCGCACTCTCAAGGAGTGCACGAAGGTGAAGTCGGAGCGCTGTATCACTCTCTCGTTTCCGTGTAGCCGAGAAAGCGCTCGGGGCTCACGCGCAGCGCCGCTCCCGTGGGGCAGGCCCGCACGCAGGCCGCGCCGCCGGGGAGGTCCTTGCACATGTCGCACTTCACCGCCTTCTTCGGGGCGTCCCCGGACTCGGGCTTGGGCTCGAGTCCCGGCTCGGGCCCCATTCCCAGCAGCAGCCACGACAGCAGGCCGGGCGGCTTGCGCGCGGGGTCCACGGGCGCGAGCTGAATGACGCCGTAGGGGCAGTTGCGCTCGCAGTTGCCGCAGCCGATGCAGGTATCGTTGATGAACACCTCGCCGTTCCCCGAGCGATGGATCGCGTCGGGCGGGCAGTCCTTCATGCAATGCGGGTGCTCGCAGTGCCGGCACGAGGTCGGGACGTGGATCTGGGCGAAGGTCGGGCCCGCCTCTCGGTCCAGGCGCGAGGTCCCGTCGTGCACGTCGGCGCAGGCCTTCTCGCAGTGGTTGCAGCGGATGCACAGCGACTCGTCGATGAGCAGCACGTCGGTCGCCTCGCCCATGCCCTGCTGCAGCAGGAAAGCGATGATGTTGCCCGGGTCGGGCTGCGCCTCCATCGCGGCGTTGACGCGCATGCGGTCGAGGAACCTCGACTCCATCTCCTCGCGCCACTTGGGGTTGCGCGCGAGCACGCGTTTGAAGGTCGCGGCGTTCAGCACGACGACCTCGGTGGTGACCGCCGCTTTCACCGTCGCCGTGCGCGGCGTTTCGGTGAGCAGGGCCATCTCGCCCACGTAGTTGCCGGCCGACAGGTAGGAGAGGACGACTTCGCGCCCGGCGATGGTGCGCGAGATCATGACCGAGCCGCGGCGGATGAGGTAGAGCCCGTCCGCCGGGTCGCCTTCCTTGAAGAGCACTTCGCCGCCGGCGCAGCGGCGCACCTGCACGCCGTCGGTGACCAGCTCGTGGAGCTCCGCGTCGGGCAGCATGGGCGCGAGGTAGGCGCGCACCGCGCGCTTCATGAAGGTCTCGTCGACGCTCCTGCGCACCGATTCGACCGAGGCGATGAGCTTGAGCATTGCGCGGCGCGGCGCCTCGACCAGCACGCAGTCGCCGCCCGCCTTGACGGTGCTCGAGCGCCGCCTTCCCGAGACCAGCCCCAGCTCGCCGAAGAATTCGCCCGCGCCGATGCGGATCCACGAGCCGTCGGCGATCTCGACCAGCACCTGGCCGCCGGCCACCATGAAGAAGGAGTTGGTGTAGTCGTTCTTCTTGAAGACGATCTCGTCCAGGGGCGGCGCCAGCAGCTCGCTCTCGAGCATGAACTCGCGCAGCTGCAGCCGGTTGATGCCCGAGAGCAGCGGCACCCTGTCCTGGACGAAATCGAGGACCTCCGCGACGCTCTTCCCGCGCGCGAACGCGGCGAACTTCTGCGCGAGCAGCGGCTCGTCGGCGGGCGCGACCGACTTCCCGAGCGCGAACTCCACCGCCTCGTAGCCCTGGTTCATCGCCTGCTTGATGAGCGGATAGCCGCCGAGCGCGCCGATGATGTAGAGGCCCTTGACGTTGGACTCGTAGCGGTCGGTGAGCCTGGGCACGGCGTTGGGATCGGCGTTGGGGAATTTCACGCCGAAGCTCTCGACCAGCTTGCGGGGCGGCACCGCGCCCAGGCGCGCGATGATGCGGTGGCACTCGATCACGTCCGGCCCGTCGGGCGTCTTCACCTTGAACCGCAGCGGCATGTCGCCGCCCGCGTCCTCGATCTTCATCGCCGTGGTGCCGTAGCGGCACTCGAGCTTGCCTTCCTTGATGGCGTTCAGCACCAGCGTCAGGTTGCCCTCCTTGCAGCGCGCGAACTCCTCGTTGCGGTTGATGAGGATCACCTGGTTCTGCTCGGCGAGAGCCACGGCGTTCTCGATCGCGGCGTCTCCCGCGCCGACGACCACGATGGTCTCGCCGTCGAAGGCCTGCGGATCGTCGAGCTGGTACTGCACGCGGGGCAGATCCTCGCCGGGGACGCCGAGCGGGCGCAGGTTCCCCTGCAGGCCGATCGCGAGGATCACCTTGCCCGCAAAGTAGGTCTCGCCCGGGCGCGTGCGCACCTCGAAGGCCCCGTTCTCGCCGCCGATCCCGGTGACCTCCGCCCCGTAGCGGATGTCCACCCGCAGCCTTGCGATCTCGCTGTTCCAGGTCTCGAGCACGGCCTCGCGCCTGCCGGCGGCGAAGGAGAGGGGGCTGCGCAGCGGCAGGATCTGCGGCTCGGCCATCACGTGCTTGCCCTTCTGGTACTTGTAGATGGTGTTCGAGGGGTGGTCCGCGGCCTCGAGCAGCACGTAGGCGATGCCCAGCTCGGCGCAGTGCGCCGCCGCGGACAGCCCCGCGGGTCCGGCGCCGATGATGCAGATCTCGTTCCGCTTGAACGCGGTTCTCTGGTCGAAGGGTGTCGCCATGATTCACCTCACCGTCTTGCCGAGGTCCGCGAGCGCGCCGCGGAAGCCTTCAGGCCGGAAGCGCTCGTCGTCGCGGACTTCCGCATGCAGGCGGTCGAGCGCCGCGTTGGCCTCGCGCACGCGCCCGAGCTCGCCGCGCTTGGCGAGAAAGTTGAGCACGCTGCCGATCGCCATCGTCGCCTGCTCGGCGCCGGCGTAGTCCGTGTACTGGCCGGCGAGGCCGTCGTCGATCAGGCCCGCGAGGATCGCGCGCAGGTCGGCCCCGTCGAAGCTGCGCAGCGCGAGCCGCCCGATGAGCCGCTCGAGCCCGGCGCGCAGCTTCGACGCCGCGTCAACCGTGTCGCCGCCCTCGCCCGCGACCCCCTTGTACAGCGCCGACACCCGCTCGTTGTAGTCCTGCTCCTCCGCGGGCAGCACCTGGCGCACGATCTGCCGCAGCATCAGGAGATTCGCGTCGTTGAAGCGGATGCGCCCCGGCCCGGTTCCCTGTCTCGGGGTCCAGCGCACGTTCGACATCGGATGGTGGCAGGCGTGGCAGTCGAACACGACGAGCTCGGGAAAGAACCCGTCGTGGCTGCGCTTGGGGTCGAGCAGGACGTCGATCAGCTCCTGCGCGACGATCGCCTGCCCGATCGCCCACACGCGCACGCCGTCCCAGGTGCGCTTGCGTTTCTGCCAGTCGGCGTCGATGAGGAAATGCGGAGGCTCGGTCTGGGTGAAGGTGTCGAGCTCGAAGCTCATGCGCGGGTGTCCGGCGCCCATCATGCGGTGCGTGACGATCTTGTCCCTGTTGCCGAAGTGGCAGGAGAGGCACAGCCGCGCCTGCGCCACCGGTTCGCTGGTCGGGTACAGGCCGCGCTTGAGATTGTCGGCGTGGCTCGTCCCGGGGGCGACGTGCGAACGGATCCAGTCTTCGGAGGGGCCGTGGCAGGCTTCGCAGCCGACGCCGTCTGCGAGCTTGAAGCGCTCCCCGCGCCGCGCCGCGGGCGGGTTGTCGGCGTGGCAATCCAGGCAGATCTTCGCCTGGTGCGCGGGCTCCGCCAGGCCGAGGTTGCGCGCGATCCGCTGCGAGCGCTCCTCGAACAGCACCGCGTAGGCCCGGTTCGCGTGCTTGTCGACGCGCGACCAGGTCACGTACTCCGTCTGCAGGACGTTGGAGTCCTTCCACGGCGTGACCGAGCCGTGGCACAGGCTGCTCGCGCAGTTCACCACGCCGAGGTGCTTTCCGGGCGCGCGGTAGGGCAGCGGCGCGTCCGCCGCCGCGGCCGCGGAAACCAGAAGGAGCAGGGCGGCGAGCGCTCTCATGGCCTGTCCTGCACCGTCCACACGGTGCCGTCGGGCCGCAGGTAGAAGCGCTCCTGCTCCTCGCGCGTGAAGGGGCGCGAGCCGATGCGGCCGAACACGGCGATCTGCCCGCCGGTCTCGTCTACGGCGCGGTCGCGGTCCAGTCCCTTGGCGAGCGCGATCGCGGGCGAGGCGGTCTCGCGCCAGGCGATGAGGCGGGGCCTCGGCTCGGGGCTGAAGCCGTAGAACTTCGGCTGGATCTCGGGCGAGGTGAGCTGCAGCACCTTGAGGCCGTTCCTGCCGTCGGCGACGTAGGCGAAGGCCGAGGCGTTGGTCGAGCCGACGATCACGTCGCGCGCGTCGCTCAATTTTCCGTCGGCGGTGAACTTCGTCATGAGCTTCGGCGCCTCCGGTTTCTCCACGTCGATGATCGCGAGCCCTTCGCGGCCGGCGGCCACGTAGGCATAGGTCCGGGCCACGTAGACCCGGCTCGCGTCCGCGAGCGCGATGCGCGAGCCCGGCAGCAGGCGCGGCCTGGCGGCCTGCGTCACGTCGATCGCCGCGAAGCCGTCCCGGCCGGCGACGAAAAGATACCGGAACTGCAGCGCCGACGCTCGCGCGCCTTGCACGGGCACGACGGACAGGAGGCGCGGCTTGAGCGGATCGTCCAGGTCGAGGATCACGATGCCGGCGTCCGCGGCGACGTAGACGTAGCGGCCGCCGACCGTCAGGTGCCGCGCGCCTTTCAGAACCCCGCCCTCGTTCCAGGTGACGGCGCGCTTGAGGAAATTGTTGCGGGGCTCGCCGTCGGCGAGCGTGTTCACGTCGACGAGGATCAGGCCTTCCTCGGCATCGGTCACCAGCGCGTAGTTGTAGATCGGATGGAAGGGCTGCTCCTGGTTGGTCTTCCTCATCAGCTCTCCCTGGTTGCGCAGGGGCGCGATCGCCTGGTTGGTGGGGAGCGCGACACAGGTCGCGTTCTTCGAGGCGACGTGCGTGTCGTGGCCGAGCGGCGAAAAGGGCGCCGAGATGATGCGCTGGGACACGCCCTTGTTCGCGATCGAGGCGACGTCGTAGACGCGCATCCCGCCCGAGCCTTCCGCGGCGTAGAGATACTCGCCCCGCAGCGCGACGCAGGCCGCCGGGCCCCCGCTGCCGTGGTCGTGCGCCTCGGGAAGCCGCAGCGCCCGCTTCTCGTGGTCGGCGTACCAGTCGGGATAGGCGTAGCGGTGCAGGTAGCTGCCGATCACCGCCTGCGGCTCGTCCCACTCGCTCACCTGGACCGCCTCGACGTGCCGCTCTTCGCCGAGCCAGGCGTTGAAGCCGACGAAGTTCACGAAGTTGGTCCCCTGCAGCAGCAGCTGCGCCATGATGGCGTTGTTGTCGTTGTCGCGCGAGACGTGGCAATCCGTGCACGTCTTGGTCTCGGTCTTCCTCTCGGTGTGCGGGTAATGGGGCGCGAAGGCCTGCGAGGAGAAGCCGCTCGCGGCGACGGGCGGCTGCTGGATGTAGATGCGCTCGCGGTTGGCGTTGGTCGAGGACAGCACCAGCGCGGAGGAAGAGCGGATCGGAGCGATGCGTCCGCCCTTCACCGGCCCGTGGCGGCCGAGCTGGAACACGTCGTCGCGCGCGACCTGCGGATTGTAGGTGGCGTAGTTGCGCGTCTCGCCGCCCTCGTAGTGCGCTCGCTCGGTCTTCCAGTTGGCCTGGATGGGAAGATGGCAGCCGCTGCAGCTCGTCGTCCACGACACATGGCAGGTGTAGCAGGCCATCTTGTCGTTGCCGTGCGCGTAGCCGCCGGCGCCCGGCCCCCATTTCCCGGCGCGGCCGGCTTCGCCCGAGTGCATCAGCTTGGCGCGCGCGGCCTTTTCGTTGTACTTCGGGTGGCCCGGGGTGACCGTGTCCTTCACCAGCGTCATCTCCCACTCGCGCTCGGGGTCGAGCGCCGAGCGCTGGTAGAGCCTGCCCTTCCTCCACTCGAAGCGCCTGCGGCCGTCCTGCGTGCGCAGGAGCGTGAGGTCCATCCCCCCGGGGCGCGCCGCCGGCCCCGAGGTGCGCAGCGTCGGGTACCGGTCGGAGGTGCCGTGGCAGTCGGCGCAGTCGATCTCGATCGCCGCGGCGACCTCGCCGTAGATGTGGCCGTTGCCGTGCGCGTCCTGCGCGAAGTGGCAGTCGACGCAGTGCATGCCGAGGTCGAGATGGATCGAGGTCAGGTGCACGGCCTTGGCGAATTTACGCGGATCGTCGTCGGAAACCGCCTTGCCCTCCGCGTCGAGCAGCGTCCCCTTGCGGTCGCGCTTGTATACAGCGCGGAAATTCCAGCCGTGGCCGTGGTAGTCGGCGAACTGGGTGTCCTTGAGCTGCGGGTTGAGCCTGGAGACGTCCTTGAGGAAAGCCGGGTCGCCCCAGTTCCCCCGGGTCGCCGCCTCCTCGGGGTTGCGATCGAGGATGCGCCGCGCCTCCTCGTCGCTCGGGTACTTCTGCTTCTCCGGCCACATGAAGGGCGCGTCCGCCTCGTAGTCCCACATGGTGGTGCCGTAGAAGGAGTTCACGAAGACGTTGGGCTGGTGCATGTGGCAGACCATGCACTGCGAGGAGGGGATCGCGCGCGTGAACTCGTGGCGTATGGGATGGCCGGGCTGATCCCGCGCGATGGTCGGGTCCTGCGTCGCCGTCTCGCCCGAGCTGCCGTAGGGCGCGTAGGGTCCGGAGTGCTTAGCGTCGCGGTCGTTGGCGTACACCGTGTGGCAGGCGCTGCAGCCCGAGGAGCGGTAGTCGCCGGGCTGCTCGTTGGTGCCGAGGAACCACAGATGCGGGTCGTTCAGCCGCGTCTTGGTGATGTTGATCAGCGGCACGGCGATGCGGCTCCCGGTCGCCGGTCCGCGGTTCGACGCCCGGATGTCGGGCCGGCCGGGCTCGTCGAGCTTCTGCAGCGCGCCGCTCGAATTCGGCAGCCCGACCTCGGGGAATTGCGAGGCAATCACCCGCCCGCCGCGCTCGAACACGCGGAACACGTCGGCGGGCGGCACCGTTTCCCAGGCGGGAAGGGCGGTGAGGCTCGGAAGAATTCCCTTCTCGGTAAGGAATTCGTTCGGCTTCACCGGATTCACGACCGTGGCCCCGGCGCCTTCGCGCGTATACGACTCGCCCAGGATGTAGCGCTTGAACGGCAGGATGCCGTTGTTGTAGGAGGCGCCGCCCCACAGCATCGCGGAGGTCGCCATGAGGCTGCGCTCTGAAGCCTGGACGATGGCGAGGTGACAGGCGCCGCAGGCTTCGCGCGCGGCGCGCAGGTCGCCGGGATTGACGAAGCGGACGAACTCGGGCGACTCGCGGTTGAGCAGGGTGTAGCTCCGCTCCGGGTTCGCGCTCGAGGGCCAGGCGCTCGGGTTGCGCGGCGGCACGTGGGCGCGCGAGAGCGCTTCGCGGTACGCGGCGTCCTCGCGCTTGAGCGCGCTCTCGACGCGCACGCGCGCGTCGCCGCCGTGGCAGTCGGCGCAGCCGAGCACCACGCCCGGGTTCTGGTGCATGGTGTGCCGGTCGGTCGCGACGTGGCAGCTCACGCAGCCCGTGGATTTTGCCTCCGCGTCCTCGACCGTCTGCCGCTCGGGCGCGGGCGGGAACGCGGCGCGCCGGTCGCCGGAATCGCCGAGCGCGGGCACGAGCACCAAGGTCGCGAGGAGAGGGAGAAAGCGCGCTTTCATCTCAGAAGGCGAGCAGCAGGTTGGCGAGGATCGAGTACAGCGGACCGCTCTGGCTCGTGTCGTAGAGCTGCTTCAGGCCCTCCCCGGGGAGGAGCGCCGCCGCCGAGGCGCTGAGCACCATGTTCTGGCTCATGAAGGGCCGCCATTGCGCGCCGACCGAGGCGTCCCAGCCGATGCTCCGCGAGGGAGGCGCCTGGTTGCGCAGCACGCCCAGCACCTCGGTGTTCTGGAATTGCAGGTACGAGAGGTTGCCGGTCAGGCGCCAGTGCGGCGTCAGGTCGATGTCGGCCCCGGCGCCGACGAGCGCGAGGCCCGGGTTCACGAAATTCGACTGGCCTTCGTCCTTGGAGGAGCGCAGGCTCGCGAGCACGCCGTTCCTGCCCGAGAGCGCCACGCCGCCCCCGCCGATGAGCGGCACCGCCTGCCTGACCCAGAAGCTCGAGTCGGCCCCGGCGAACTGCGGGTTCTCGAGGATCGCGTCGAACCCGGTCGCCTTGTCGTCGAAGGGATCCTTGTCGCCGGACTGCAGCAGCGCGTTCAGGCGCACGCGCACCCAGCTGAAATCGCGCGACAGCTCGGCGGCGGCGAACCCCGCACGGATGTCCTGCGGACGGCCGGCGACGGGATTGTGGTCGTCGTGTCCCAGCGCGGCGTACAGCGACACGGAGAGGTTCATCCTCCCGAAGTGGCCGTCGCCGTTGTAGCCGAGGTAGGTGACCCGGTAGGCGTGCGGCCGCTCGTCGCCCACCGCCGCGGGGCGCGTCAGGAAGCCGTTGCTGTCGTAGTACTGGCCCTTGTCCTCCTTGTTGCGATTGACCATCGCGGTCGCCTGCGAGGTGAAGCCGGGCGCGGGAAAGTCCTGGCGGTAGGCGTTGGCGACGAAGGTGTCGTCGCCGCGCAGTCCCTTGCCGATGTCGTTCAGCCCGGAGTTGGTGTCCTTCTCGACGCGCCGGAACCAGGCGAGGTTGTACTGCCAGCGGTTGTTGTCGCGGGTGCCGAAGAGGCGCACGCCGAAGGGGACGTCCTGGAAGACGAAGCCGCGGAAATCCGAGGTGAAAGGCTGGATGCCCACGCGCAGCGAGTCGAAGTCGTAGCGCGGCGAGGCGTTGCGCAGGTGCACGTCGGCGAAGGCTTCCTGCAGCGCGACCTGGCTGTCGTCGCGCGTGCGCCCTTTCGCCGGATCGGCGAACAGCACCCGGTCCTCCTCGGCCGCGCTGCGATTGACGTTGAACGCGGGCGTCAGGCGCAGCTCGAGGTCGGGCGGCCTGAAGGTGGTGTCGCCCTTGATGAGCGACATCGAAACGATGAGCGTCTCCGAAACGGTCGATTGCCTGCCCTGGCCGAAGACATCGCTGCTTCCCGCGCGCGTGGACGTCTGCGGCGGAACCGGCGTCGGCAGGCGGCGCGCCTCGAGCAGCGTGTCCGAGACCGCGCTCAAGTTGAAGAACCAGTCCGAGCCGGCAGAGATCGGCAGGTCGCCCTTCAGCACGTTCTGGTTGTAGGGGTCGTACCAGGGGTGCCGGTATCCGAGACCCTGCATGATCCTCCAGCGATCCGGCACCGGCAGCGTCTCGCGCGGCTGCGCCGCCGAAGGTGCGGGCACCTGCCGCGGATCGACCGGAGGAGGGAAGAACTGCAAGGGCTCGCTGCGTCCGGGTCTTCGCTGGATCACTTCCTCGCCGGGATTGCTTTCCGGCGGGAGCCTCGTGTCTTCCGAAGCGGGTGGCGTCTCCTGCGCGAGCGCAAGGCCCGCGAGGAGCAGGGTGCCGCCCGCGAGCGCTACAGCCCGGCGCATACATTCTGCTCGGTCGATCCGTTGAACGGCGACTGAGGGCACTGCACGTAGCGCAGCCCGCTCCCCTGGGGCGAGAGCTGGTCGGCGCGCATCGCCGAAGGCGCATTGCCGAGCCCCGAATTCGACAAGGCGAGGAACGCCACCATGTCGTCCTGGTCGACGCCGTCTCCGGAAACGCCGGCCGCGCCGATCAGCACCCCCGAGCGATAGATCGGCAGCCCGCCCGGGAAGATCTGGATGCCGTTTGTGGCGACCGAGAGCCCGCTGCAGCCGGTCGCGGTGCTTCCGCCGACCCCTGCGAGGAACTGAGCCTGGACGAGGTCGAGCTGGAAGCCGACGTTGAACGGGCTCCAGCTCGCAAGCGGTCTCGACAAAGGCCCGGCGGGCGTGCCGCCGATGCCGTCGGGGTACATCGGCCGGTGCAGGTTGCCGAGGGCGCGCGTCGACCACGCGGTGCCGCCGTCGAGCGAGCCCCCCGCGCCGACGAAGGCCGCGAAGGCGGGCACGTAGCCCGCGACCGGCGCGGGCAGCGCGGCGATGAGCGCGGCGGCGTTCGCCAGCGAGAAGAGCAGCGCGCCGCGCGCCTTCTGCGCCGCGACGTCGGTGCCGAACAGCGGCGCGTCGGGCGTGCGCGCGAGGCCGAGGATGTCGCCGTTCAGGTCCACGACGACGATCGAGACCTCGGCGGCCGAGCCGAGTGGCCGGCGGATCTGCGCGCGCGCTCGCTGCGCGACCTTCAGGCCCTCCTCGAGGATGCGCGAGACTTCGCTCGCGGTGAGCGCCCCGGCGCCCGCGCCCGCGGTCGGCGGAAAGCGCTCGGCGTCGCCCGAGTCGACCAGGGTGAAGGCGCCGAGCGCGGCGAGCGCGGGCGTCGTCGCCGGGCGGTAGCCGGACGCCGCCGTGCCGAAGGCGACGCCGGTGCCGACCGCCGCGCCCACGTATCCCGGAACCGCGACCAGCGCGCCCGGCAGCACCGCGAAAGCCGGGGCGCTCGCCGGGTTGGAGGCGAGCGACTCCGAGTCGACGAAGCGGAACGCGTGGCCGTTCGCGGTGATGCGCTCGCCGCGGATGTCCTCGGGCGGCGCAAAGCCGGCGCTCCCGGCGACGGCGATCAATTCGTCCGTGTCCTGGTCGACGTCGAAGACGTTCAGATCGATGCCGTAGACGCCGTCGGCGATCACGCCGACGCCGCCCACCACGGCACCGTTCTTGTAGAGCGGCAGGCCGCCCGGGTCGGCGGAGAGGCCGAGCGGCGAGCGCTTCGGGCCGACGCTTCCCTGCGCCGCGTTGGTGTTGACGTCGGAGCACGACAGCTGCGAGAACTGCACGCCGTAGAGCGGGCCGCTCGGCGCCTGGGCTTCGCCCGGATTGAAATTCTCCTGGACGATCTGTCCCGCCGTGCGCGAGGAGAAGGCGTTGCCCCAGGAGGACAGATAGGCGCCGGTGATCGCCTTGGCGATCGCCGCCAGCGTCGAAGGCGCGGTCACGCCCTCGAGTCCTCCCGCGACCCCGCGCCCGCCCGCGATGGCCGCGTTCGGCGCTGCGCCGGTCATCTGGAACACCGCGAGCACGTTGCCGACGCGGTCGACGACGGCGATGGTGGCGGCGGCGCCGCGCGCCTGCGCCTCGCCGACGCCTTGAGCGATGACGCGCTGCACGTCGGCGGCCGACAGGAAATTCGCGCTCGAGAGGCAGTTCGGCGCGCACGGCGGGCCGGAGCCGCTCGAGCCCGCACAGCCGAGCGCCGCGGCGGCGACAAGGACGAGCGCGCGCGCCGCCGCGAGGCGGCCGTCAGCGGGCACCGCGCGCCTCCGCGACGGCCCCGGGTTTCGTCCCCGGGCTCCAGGGGTGGCTGGGGTCGTGGAACCCGTGGCACAGCATGCAGCTCGATGTGACCTTCTTCTCGACCGGCTTCGAGCCGCCGTGGCACTTGCGGCAGGTCTCGATTTCCGGAATGGCGACGTCGCTCGAATCCATCGAGCGCGCGACGTCGTGGCAATCGGCGCATTTCGACTGCGCATGGCTCCTGTGGGTGAAGCGCGCCTGCGGCATCCAGCGGCTGGCGATGCGCACCGGAGCGATCGTCCACGCGCCGTCTTCGTGCCCGACCTCGTGACAGGTGTTGCACACGCGCACCTCGAACAGGTCGACGGCGACGCGCCCGGCCTTCTTCTTCGCCAGCTCGAGCGCGACGCGGCGCTCGGACTCCGAGGGCTGGCCGACGCGGCGCAGCAGGCCTTCGCCGGGGACGCCGAAGGCCTTCTCGAAGCTGTCCTTCACGCCGTTCAGCGCGAGGCTCGCGTAGAACTCCGAGACGAGGGTCACCGCCTCCGCGGGCTTGCCGTGCGGCACCTCGCGCGAGGTCACCGCGGGCTCGAACTCCAGCCGGTGGCACTCGCGGCAGTGGCGCTCCATCGAGACCGGCTCGAATCCGCGCCGCGACGCGTCGGGCTTGTGGCAGGCACCGCAATCGAGGGCGACACGACCGCGCGAGGGCGATTTCACCCCCGCGGGATCGAGGTGCGGCGCGTGCGGGAAGACGAGGTTCGAGCTCTCCGCCAGCTCGTCTGCTCCCTGGCGGACTTTCTTCACCGAATCTCCCTCGAGAAGAGACAGGCGGAACGCGGGATGGTCGGAGGCGAAGTCCGAAGCGTTTTCGGCCTGCGTGCCCCTGGCCTTGGCGCCGAGGTCGCGGTGGCAGGCGATGCAGAAGCCGTCGTCGTCGCGATGCGTGGCTCTCACGCCCTTGTGGTCGCGGTGGCAGCTCGCGCAGCGCGCGCCCTGGAACAGCGCCGCGGGTTTCAGCTCCGGCCCCACGTGGTGGCCGACCGCGGCGTGGCATTCGAGGCATGCGCGGTCCTGCACGTGCCGAAAGGCGCTCGTGTGGCAGGCGGCGCAGCGCGTCTCGACCGGCTGGTGCGCGAGCACCACCGGGCCCGGGTTCCAGAAGCGGTCGCCGGTGACGCCCGGCGATTGCGACGCGGCGCGCCAGGGAAGGTCGAGGATGCGCCCCGCGGGCAGCGCGAAGAACAGCGCGAGCACGAGAACCAGCAGGGCCCACGAGGTCCAGCGCTTGGACAGCTTGAGCGAGGCGAGCGTGAGGCGGCCCGCTCGCGTGGTGAGTCCCGACGCCGCCTCCGCGAGCGGCTTCACCAGCTCGATCGCGATGGCGCCGTCGAATCCCTCGGGAGCTTTCTCGCCGGTGAAACGGTAGGGCCCGACGTTCACCGTGGCGCCGGGCTTGAGCCGCGCGGAGCGCAGCGCCTTGCGCGTCGTCGCCGTATGGCTGACCACCGCCGCGTCGCCCTCGCTGTAGACGACGATTCCGTCGCGGAGGGCGATCAGCCCCTGGTGGAGCGCGACGCGCGGGTCGGGCAGATGGATCTCGCAGCTCGCGGCGCGGCCGACGCGCAGCCAGTCGCCCTGGATCTCGCGCTTGGCCTGGAGAGGCTTGCCGGCGCGGCTCCGCGTCTGGGTGATGACGAGCAGCTTCACGGGCGCCTACCAGTAGATGAAGACGGTGATCACGTGCACGGCGAGCGCGGCGAGCAGCGCGATCGAGAGCGGCACGTGAAAATAGAGCCAGAGGTCGAGGACCGCCTTGTGGCGCATCGCGCGGCGCGCGCGCGCGAGCAGCTCGTTCTTCTCCAGCAGCAGCGTGTACACCTCCTTGTTGACGTTGGCGGGCTCCCCGGTGAGGCTCTTGGCGAGCTCGGGCAATTCGCGGGCCGCGCGGGCGGTGGGACAGCCGGGATCGCGGCCGGAGACGATACGAAGGAAATTCCCTCCCAGGCGCGTTGTCATCACCGAGCGCTCGACCACCTTGAAGAGCTGGTCCGGGAGAGAAAGGGCCTTCTCCCGCATGTCCTTGTCGATGTCGGCCATGCGCAGCAGCATCGACTCCAGCGTCTCGTCGCCGAGGTTGGCGGTCATCGCGCCGGGCACCCTGAGGTAGACGAACACGCCGTAGAAGCCGCTCGCGACCACCAGCACCATGAGCACGTACGCGAGCCCGTGGACGTTCCAGCCGAGCTCGAAGCCGGTGTGCAGGGTCGCGATCACCACCAGCGCCGTGCCGAGGTAGACGTGCGCCGAGAGCCAGCCCTGGACGCTGCCCAGCGTCGAGCGGTACAGGCGCTTGCGTACGCCGAAGGCAAGCAGCCACAGCACCAGCAGCGCGGCGACGCCGCCGAGCGCGTAGCCGAGCGCGCTGCCGCCGTAGGGCTTGGTGGGCGGCTCGTGGAACGCGTAGGCGAAGCCGGCGAGAGCGGAGAGGGCGAACGCCACCTTGAACCAGCGGAAGTTCGCGTACTCGAGGATCGACTGGTGCTTCATGTGCAACGCCCTCCCGACGTCACCTTTGAAGCATAACAGAGCTTCGCGCGCGCAAGGCCGCCGCGAAGCTCGACTCTTTAGCTTCCGGTGACGAATTGCACAAAGCAAAGCGGGGTGAGATGCGAAGACGCACGGTCGCTTATTTCGCCGGTGCTTGACCCACGTCAAGCTGTCCCGTCCTGACGGTTCCATAGTGGTGCAAAGTCGAACGTGGATCGCGGCATGAGCCGCGAGGAGGCAACATGGACAGCAGAATCGGCAGGACTTCGATCGCGGGCAGGAGCGTGCGGGCGCTGGCGCTGCTTGGCCTGGTTGCGCTGATGGCGGGCTGCAATCACGACGGGGGCGGTGGCGACTCGGGTCCGGCCGGGCCGCGATTCCTGTACTTCCAGGCGAACGACGGCGCTTCGGGCGCTGAGCTGTGGAGGACCGACGGTAGCGACGCCGGGACCGTCCTCGTGAAGGACATCAATCCGGGGGCGGGCAACTCCACCCCGGGCGCCCTCACCGTGTTCAACGGAGCGCTTTACTTCGCCGCCGCTGACGGTACTTCGGGCAGCGAGCTTTGGAAGAGCGACGGCACCGATGCGGGCACGGTGCTGGTGAAGGACATCAGTGCCGGGGTCGGCGGTTCCGGCCCCATGAGCTTCGTCAACGGATCGGTTGCATTCAACGGGGCGCTGTACTTCAGCGCCAACGACGGCACGTCGGGCAGCGAAGTGTGGAAGACCGACGGGACCGATGCCGGCACGGTGCGCATGAAGGACGTCAATCCCGGCGCGAACGGCTCCTCCCCTTACCAGTTCACCGTGTTCAACGGGGCGCTCTACTTCGTGGGGTTCAGCTCGGGCCTCGGCGCAGACGATGAAATGTGGAAGAGCGACGGCACCGACGCCGGGACGGTGCGCCTGAAGGACATCAATCCGGGTATCGCCAGCGCCTCCCCCTTTGGCCTGACCGTCTTCAACGGGGCGATCTACTTCCAGGCGAACGACGGAACTACTGGCACGGAGCTGTGGAAGACCGACGGCACCGACGCCGGGACGGTGCGCGTGAAAGACATCAATCCGGGCGCCGGCGGCTCCGGCCCTACGGGGTTCACGGTCTACAACGGAGCGCTCTACTTCCAGGCGAGCGACGGCACCTCGAGCTTCGAGTTGTGGAAGAGCGACGGCACCGGTGCCGGGACGGTGCGCGTGAAAGACATCAACCCGGGCGTGGGCAGCTCCGGCCCTACGGGGTTCACGGTCTACAATGGAGCGCTGTACTTCGCCGCCGACGACGGCACTTCGGGCCTGGAGTTGTGGAAGACCGACGGCACCGACGCGGGGACGGTGCGCGTGAAGGACATCAATCCGGGCGCGGCCGGTTCCGCCCCCTCGGGACTCACCGTCCTCAACGGGATGCTGTACTTCGCCGCCGGCGACGCCGCCTCGGGCAGGGAGTTGTGGAAGAGCGACGGCAGCGACGCCGGGACGGTGCTGGTGAAGGACATCAATGCGGGCGTGAACGGCTCTTCGCCCGGGGCCTTCCGTGTCTACAATGGAGCGCTCTACTTCGCGGCCAACGACGGCGCCTCGGGCGTCGAGCTGTGGAAGAGCGACGGCAGCGACGCCGGCACGGCGCGGGTGAAGGACATCAATCCCGGGGCGGGGAATTCCGTCCCCAACGCGCTGACGCCCTTCTGAGCTGCTCCAATCGGGGGAGGCGCTCCGCTGGACGAGATCGTAGTGCGCTCGATGCTGAAGTGGCCGGACGTGCCGGCGGTGTACGGCTGGCTCGCGCTCGATCGGCGCGGCAGCTGGATGATCAGGAACGTATCGGGGCGCTTCGAGCGCATCGCCAACCCCGCGGTCAACGAGTTCATAGGCAGGAACTATGCGGCCGACGCTCAGGGCCGCTGGTATTTCCAGAACGGCCCGCAGCGCGTGTTCGTCGCGCTCGATTACACGCCGTGGGTGTACCGGCTCGACGACGCGGGCGAGGGCCTGCTCGCGCACACCGGCGCCGCGCCGCGCTCGCTCGAGGCGCTGTTCGTCGACGACGCGGGGGCGCTGCTCCTCGAGTCGGAATTCGGCGTAGGCGTGCTGCTCGACCGCGACCTGCCCGCTTTCATCGAGCGCCTCGCCGACGCGCGCGGCAGGGCTCCCGAGCGCCTGCTCGAGGACGTTGCGAGCGGGCAGGAAGCGCGCGCGCTGCTGCGCGGCGCGAGCATCCGTGTCGCGCCCGTCCGCGGCGCGGAAGTGCCGCGGCGTTTCGGTTTCGTGCAGCGCCCTGCGCCGCCCGCGGGCGAGCCCGACTGCGCGTGAAAGGCCGCTTGTAACGGGGTGTAAAAGCTCAACAGCGGGGGCGGTGCGGGGTTACACTGGCTCATCGGGTACTCCGCGGTCTGGAGGCTCACGTGAAACGGTCGATCGGAATTCTGCTGGGGCTGGCGCTGTTCGCAGGCGCAGGGCTCGCGCTGGCCGGACGAGGCGGCGGCGGTGGCGGCGGACACGGCGGCGGCGGTGGCCACGCCGGCGGGCACTCCGCCGGGGGCGGCCAGCACTTCACCACGGGGGCGCCGACGCACTTCACTACCGGCCCGATGCACTTCACCGGAGGGCACGTTCATCCTGGCGGTCACCCTGGCGTCCATCCCGGGATCCGGCCCGCGCCGATCGTCGTCCGTCCGGGCTTTCCTCATCACCGCGTGATCGTCGGCGGCGCCGTCGTGCTCGCCGCGCCCTTCTTCTGGTATCCGCCGTATCCGTATCCCTACTACTATCCCTACGCCTACGCTCCTCCGGCGTACGGAGGCGAGCCGTACACGCAACCGCCGACCTACATCGAGCAGGGCGCGGTCCGCTGGTACTGTCCGGACTACCAGGACTACTACCCGAACGTCTCGACCTGCCCGTCGCCGTGGATGCAGGTCGTCCCCGGCGCCGCGCCGACCAACTAGCCGCGGTTGCCTCGCGCGACGGGCTCGGGCTACCATGGCCCGGAGGGAGGGCCCATGGCCGACAACCCGCCGACGGGCGAGCCGAAGTACGCAGGATTCTGGCTGAGGCTCGGCGCTTCCGTTATCGACATCATCGTCCTGCTGGCGATCATCGCGCCGATCGAGATCGCGGTGTACGGCCGCGAGTACCCGGCCCTCGCCATGCAGGGCAAGACCCTGGCCACCGACTTCTGGACCCAGCTGGTCCTGCCGCTGCTCGCGATGATCGTGCTGTGGCGCTACCGCAGCGCCACCCCCGGGCTGATGCTGATGTCGGCGCGGATCGTCGACGCCGAGACGCTGGCGCCGGCGACGATGGGCAAGCTCACCCTGCGCGCGGTGGCGCTGCTGGTGATGTGGCTGCTCTTCATTCCCCTGATCGGGGTCATCTGGATCGCTTTCGACAAGCGCAAGCGGGGCTGGCACGACATGATCGCGAAGACCGTCGTGATCCGCGGCGAGCAAGACCAAGGGGAGGGGACATGAGCTGGGGCTTCTGGACCGTGGTGGGCATCGTCGTCGCGGCGTTCGTCTGGCTGATCTCGATCTACAACGGCCTGGTCGCTTCGCGCAACCGTTTCAAGAACGCCTTCGCGCAGATCGACGTGCAGCTGAAGCGCCGCTACGATCTGATCCCCAACCTCGTGGAGACCGCCAAGGGCTACATCAAGCACGAGCGCGGCACGCTCGAGGCCGTCATCGCCGCGCGCTCGAGCGCGCAGAGCGCGAACCAGCGCGCCGCCGCGAATCCCGCCGACGCCGAGGCGATGAAGCAGATGATCACGGCCGAGGCGGGGCTGTCGGGGGCGCTCGGCAGGCTGTTCGCGCTCTCGGAATCCTATCCCGACCTCAAGGCCAACCAGACGATGATGCAGCTCTCCGAGGAGCTCACCAGCACCGAGAACAAGATCGCTTTCTCCCGTCAGGCGTACAACGACGCGGTGATGAGCTACAACACCGCGATCGAAAGCTTCCCGAACAACTTCGTCGCCGGCTTCGGCGGCTTCAAGGACGCGACCCTGCTGGAGGCGACCGAATCTCCGGAGGAGCGCAAGCCGGTCAGGGTCTCGTTCTAGCGTTGCTGCAATCGCAGCCGCCCCGGCTGCACCATGGATTTTTTCGAGCAGCAGCAGAGCGCCCGGCGCCAAACCTGGCTGATGGTGCTCGTGTTCCTGATCGCGGTCGCCGGGATCGTGCTCGCGATCAATGTCGTCGGCGGCTGGATCTATCTCTACGCGACCGACAGGCCGCTGCTCCCCGTCGTGCGCGCGCTCGCGGCGGTGCCGCGCTCAGCCTACGTCGTCACCACGCTGGTCGTGCTGGGCGTCGTCGCCTGGGGAACGCTGACCCGCATGTACGAGCTCTCGGGCGGCGGGGCCTCGCTCGCCCTGATGGTCGGCGCGCGGCGGGTGAAGCGCGATTCGCAGTCGGCGCCCGACCGCAGGCTGCTCAACGTCGTCGAGGAGATGGCGATCGCCTCGGGCATCACGGTGCCGCAGGCGTACGTCATGGACGGAGAACCGGCCATCAACGCCTTCGCGGCCGGCTATTCGCCCAACGAAGCGGCGGTGATCGTGACGCAGGGGACGCTCGAGCATCTCAGCCGCGACGAGCTGCAGGGCGTGGTCGCGCACGAGTTCAGCCACATCCTCAATGGCGACACGCGGCTCAATATGCGGTTGATGGGCCTGGCGCATGGATTATTCTGGCCGACGATCGTCGGGCGGATCCTGCTGCGCGGTTCCGCCGAAGCGCCGGCGATGGGTGAATCGATCCTCGACGAGAACGTCCCCGACCTCAACCGGCCGCTGCTGCCGTTGGCGTTGTTCTTCCTGTTGCTCGGCAGCATCGGCTCGCCGCTGGTGCGACTGATGAAAAGCCTGATCTGCCGCGAACGCGAATGGCTCGCCGACGCCGAGGCGGTGCAGTTCACGCGCAACCCGGCCGGCATCGAAGGCGCGTTGAAAAAAATCGGCGGCTTGCTCAAGCAGGGCCGGCTCGACACGCCGCGCGCGGAAATCGCCAGCCATTTGTATTTCGCGAACTCCGCGCACGAACCGTGGTTCCGTTTCCAGTCCATGCATCCGCCGCTGGCGAAGCGGATCCTCGCGATCGATCCGGCGTTCGACGGCGCGTTCCCGCGCATCCATTCGCTGCCGTCGAAGGATGCGGCGTTCGACCGGGTCTACGAACGCAGCCTCGAGCGCGCGCGGGCGGAAGCGGAAGCGGAGGAGGAAGGCAGCGGCACCGGGTTGGGCGCGTTGTCCTCAACGCGCCGCGAACGGGCAAAGGCAAACACACTTCAGAGAACCTCCGCGAGCCGATTGAGAATCGACGCCCGGC
>DATIWX010000051.1:0-2463 GCA_035519135.1 Burkholderiales bacterium
GCGATGGTCCCAGGCCCGGTGGTGAAGGGCAGGGTAAGGGGGAAGAAGGCGTAGCCAGCCAGATCCTCGGTAATCGCGCTGCTTACCGGCGCCGCCTCGCGCTGTTTGCGCGCTGCGGTATTGTCCGGGGCGGAGAGCATCTCATAGGAGCGCACCGCCACCACCAAGCCGCCGGCGATGCGAAGCGCGTTCATCGAGATGCCAAAGAAGCTCAATATGTACGTGCCGGCCCAGAGCGCGATGAGCATCACCCCGGTCGAGTACAGCGCCACGCGCCGCGCCAGGGCCACGCGCTGCAAATGGCTTTGCGTTGCCGTAACCTCATGGAAAATAATCGCCCCGCCTAACGGATTGACGATGGAGAACAGTGCCGGAAAGGCGAGCAGAAACGCAGAGAGGACGCTGGCGAACATAATCACAGCCCCGCCATCTCCCTGAACTCCTGCTCTGTCAACATGTGTATTCCCAGCTCCGCCGCTTTCTTCGCCTTGGAGCCCGCATCCTCGCCCACCACCACGTAGTCCGTCTTCTTCGAGACCGACTCCGTTACTTTTGCCCCGAGCGCCTCGGCCCGCGCCTTAGCTTCCGGCCGCGCCATGCCCAGCGTGCCGGTGAACACGATCACCTTGCCCGCCAACGGGGAGTCGGAAACCCCGGCGCTTGCCGCGTCCTGCACCGTCACTGCGCGCTCAAGTGCCGCCAGCGTGTCCAGGTTATGCTGTTCCGCGAAAAACGCCACGAGGTCGGTTGCGATGGTCGGGCCGACGCCGGAGATGGAGCCCAGCTCCAGCCGCGCATCGGAGCCGATTTCGCGCGCCGCGAGCATCCCTGCCTTCCAATTGGCATAGCTGCCATAATGCCGCGCCAGCAGCTTGGCATTGTTCTCGCCGATGCGCCGTATGCCGAGCGCGTAGATGAACCGCTCCAGCCCGATCTCGCGCCGCGCGTTGATGGCGGCGGTGAGCTTGGCGGCGGAAACCTCGCCCCAGCCCTCGCGCTTGGCGATCTCCGCCTCATGCGCGGGCAGAGCAAAAACATCCGGTGCGCTTTTCAGCAACCCGGTCTGATAAAATTCCTGCACGGTCTTCTCGCCCATGCCCTCGATATCGAACGCCCCGCGCGAGCAGAAATGGATTAGCCGCTCCACCACCTGGGCAGCGCAGGAGAGGCCGCCCGTGCAGCGGCGCACGGCTTCGTCGGTGTCGCGCACCGCCAGCGAGCCGCAGACAGGGCAATGCGTGGGGAATTTGAACGGGTGTGTGTCTTCGCCGCGCTTCAGCACGCCGAGGATCTGCGGGATCACATCGCCCGCGCGCTGCAGCTCCACCGTGTCGCCGATGCGCACGTCCTTGCGGGCGATCTCGTCCTCGTTATGCAGCGTCGCGTATTGCACCAGCACGCCGCCCACATTCACGGGCTTCAGCCGCGCGCGCGGTGTCAGCGCCCCGGTGCGGCCCACCTGAATTTCGATATCCTCCAGCAATGTGCTGGCCTTTTCCGCCGGGAACTTCCACGCGCAGGCCCAGCGCGGGGCACGGCCCACGAAGCCCAGCCGTGCCTGCAGGGCGAGGTCGTTCACCTTGTACACCACGCCGTCGATGTCATAGGGCAGCTCGGCGCGTTCGGCGCCGATGCGCGCCTGGAACGCTTCCGCGTCCCCCTCGTCCATGCGCTCCGAGAGCGGGTTCACCTTGAACCCCCAGCGCTTGAGTGTGGTGAGATACCCCCAATGCGTGTCCGCCACCGGCGTTGCGGTTTCGCCCTGGGCGTAGGCAAAGAGCGAGAGTTTGCGTTTCGCGGTAATCGTGGGGTCGAGCTGGCGCAGGCTCCCGGCGGCGGCGTTGCGCGGATTGGCGAAGGGCTTGTCCGGATTGGCCTCGTTCAGCGCGAGGAAATCCGCCTTGGTCATGTACACCTCGCCGCGGATCTCGATGAAATCCGGCGCGTCATGCGGCAGCTCGTGTGGCAGTTCGAGCAGGGTGAGCATGTTGGCGGTCACATCCTCGCCCTCGGTACCGTCGCCGCGCGTGGCCGCGCGCACGAATTTCCGGCCCTCGTAGGTGAGCGAGATTGAGAGTCCGTCGATCTTCGGCTCAGCGACGAAATCCCATGGCGCGTCGAGGCCGAGGAACCGCCTCTTCCCCCGCCAGAACTCGGCGAAGTCCTCTGTGCTGAACACATTGTCCAGCGAGAGCATCGGCGTGCGATGACGCACCTTGCCGAAGCCCGTGGCCGGACGCGCTCCAACCCGCGCCAGCACGCGGGCCTCCTCGTGCAGCTCAGGATGCGCCTTGAGGATCTCTTCCGCCTCGCGGCGCAGCGCGTCGTATTCGGCGTCGGTCATCTCCGGGGAGTCGCGCTCGTAATAGGCCGCGTTCGCCGCCTCGATCTTTTCGAGCAGCGCCTGGAGTTTGGTTTTTGCAGTCATATCCGTAGTAAGCTTTCAGCCGCCTGCCTTGCGGC
>DATIWX010000052.1:0-10151 GCA_035519135.1 Burkholderiales bacterium
CTCGAAGAAGTTGTTGCTCCACAGCGCCGGAGTCCTGGTCCAGGTCACTTCGATGCCGCTGGAGATCGTGTCGCCGCCGTGCCCCGTGCCGTAGTCGCTCATCCAGCCCAGGCCCTGCGCTTGCAGCGGCGCGGCTTCCGGTTCGGGACCCTTGTGCGATTCCGGGGCGGCGCCATGCGCCTTGCCGAAGGTGTGGCCGCCGGCGATGAGGGCGACGGTCTCTTCGTCGTTCATCGCCATGCGGCCGAAGGTGGCGCGGATATCCTTGGCGGCGGCCAGGTAGTCGCCGCTGGCGTTCGGGCCCTCGGGGTTGACGTAGATCAGGCCCATGTGGGTGGCGCCAAACGGCGCAACCAGCTCGCGCTCGCCGCTGAAGCGCTTGTCGACGCCCAGCCACGCGATTTCCTCGCCCCAGTTCACGTCCTCGTCCGGCTCCCACACGTCCGCACGGCCGGCGCCGAAGCCGAAGGTCCTGAAGCCCATCGACTCCAGCGCGACGTTGCCGGCGAGGATCAGCAGGTCGGCCCAGGAGATCTTCTTGCCGTACTTCTGCTTGATCGGCCACAGCAGGCGGCGCGACTTGTCGATGTTGACGTTGTCGGGCCAGCTGTTGAGCGGGGCGAAGCGCTGCTGGCCGCGGCCGGCGCCGCCCCGGCCGTCGTGGATGCGGTAGGTTCCGGCGGCGTGCCAGGCCATGCGGATGAATTGCGGCCCGTAGTGGCCGAAGTCGGCCGGCCACCAGTCCTGCGAGTCGGTCATCAGCTTGACCAGGTCCTTCTTCAGCGCCTTGTAGTCGAGGCTCTTGAATTCCTTCGCGTAGTCGAAGCCCCCGCCCATCGGGTCGGACTTCGAGGAATGCTGGTGCAGCAGCTCCAGCCGCAGCTGGTTCGGCCACCAGTCGCGGTTCGTCCTGCCGACGCCGGCAATGTGGTTGAACGGGCACTGGCCCGCGCTCTTGTCCTTGGTCTTCATGTCCATGTTTCTCTCCGATCGTTGGGTCGTGACTCTAGCTGCGGCTCGAATTCTGGGCCGTGCCGGGCGCTGTCATCCAATGAATAGTTTTGCTCACCGTGATCGAGAGAGACGATCATTGTCGCCTTCAGTGCTGGCGTGACAGCCCCAGAGTCATAGGAAACTACGCTCGAAGGCGAGTTGTGGTTTTGACCTGGATCAACAGGCGAAGGGAGAGGCGGCGCTCGTGCACGCGCACCGCCGCAGGTAAGATAGCGGCATGGCCATCGAAACCGACCGCCTCATCTCCGGCGCACCGGTCTCGCCGCAGGAGCAGGCCTTCGAGCGCTCGCTCCGGCCTCAGTCGCTCGCCGAGTACATCGGCCAGGAAAAGATCCGCGGGCAGCTGTCGATCTTCGTCGAGGCCGCGAGGCAGCGCAAGGAAGCGCTCGATCACGTGCTGCTGTTCGGCCCGCCGGGGCTGGGCAAGACCACGCTCGCGCACATCGTGGCGCGCGAGATGGGCGTGAACCTGCGCCAGACCTCGGGGCCGGTGCTCGAGCGTCCCGGCGACCTCGCCGCCATCCTTACCAACCTCGAGCCCAACGACGTGCTCTTCATCGACGAGATTCACCGGCTCTCGCCGGTGGTCGAGGAGATCCTCTACCCCGCGCTCGAGGACTACCAGATCGACATCATGATCGGCGAGGGGCCGGCGGCGCGCTCGGTGAAGCTCGACCTGCCGCCGTTCACACTGGTGGGAGCGACCACGCGCGCCGGCATGCTCACCAATCCGCTGCGCGACCGCTTCGGCATCGTCGCGCGGCTGGAGTTCTACACCGACGCCGAGCTGCAGAAGATCGTGTTCCGGTCCGCGGGGCTGCTCGAGGTCGAGGTCGCCCCCGAGGGCGCGCTCGAGATCGCGAGACGCTCGCGCGGAACGCCGCGCGTCGCCAACCGCCTGCTTCGCCGTGTGCGCGATTTCGCGCAGGTGAAGGCGCAGGGCTCGGTGACGCGGGAGGTGGCCGACGCGGCGCTGAGAATGCTCGACGTCGACGTGCTGGGCCTGGACGTGATGGACAGGAAGCTGCTGCTCGCCGTGATCGAGAAATTCTCGGGAGGCCCGGTGGGACTGGAGAACCTCGCGCACGCGATCGGCGAGGAAGCCGAAACGATCGAGGACGTGCTGGAGCCCTATCTGATCCAGCAGGGCTACCTGCAGCGCACACCGCGCGGCCGCGTCGCGACGGTGTCCGCCTACCGGCACCTCGGGCTCTCGGCTCCGAAGCCGTCCGATTCCGGGGCGCTGTTCGGTCAATGAGCGCCCATACGGGCCTGGAACCCTTTTCCTGGCCGGTCCGCGTTTACTACCAGCACACCGACGCCGGCGGCATGGTGTTCCACGCCAACTATCTCTCGTTCATGGAATGCGCGCGCACCGAGCTGCTGCAGTCGCTCGGCTTCGATCTCGGGGAACTCGCGCGCCGCGATCATGTCCTGTTTGTGGTGCATTCGGCGCAAATCGCCTACCATAAGCCCGCGTTGCTGAACGATGCGCTGACCGTCACCGCCAGGGTGAAGCACGTAGGACGGGCGCGGCTGGTGTTCGATCAGGCGGTGATGCGGGGGGAGGAAGAGCTGGCGAGCGCCGAGCTGAGCCTGGCGTGCGTCAGCGCGAAGAGCTACAGGCCGGTCGGGGTGCCTGAGGCGATTCGAAAAAAACTAGAGGGATTGCGATGAGCGGAACCCAGGATCTCTCCATCCTCGCGATGGTCGCGAACGCGAGCGTGGTCGTGCAGCTGGTGATGCTGCTGCTCGTGGTCGTCTCCTTCATGTCGTGGTACTTCATCTTCCTCAAGGTGTTCACGATCAGCCGCGCCAAGAGCAAGACCGAGCACTTCGAACGCGACTTCTGGAGCGGCTCCGATCTTGCGGCGCTGTACCAGAGCGCGGTCAACCACCGCCACTCGACCGGAAGCCTGGAGCGCATCTTCGAGGCGGGGTTTCGCGAGTTCGCCAAGCTGAAGAGCCAGCGCGGCGCCTCCGACCCGAGCCTGATGGTCGATGGCGCCAGGCGGGCGATGCGCGCGACTTATCAGCGCGAGATGGACCGCCTGGAAGCCCACCTCGCCTTCCTCGCCTCGGTCGGCTCGGTGAGCCCCTACGTCGGGCTCCTCGGCACGGTGTGGGGCATCATGCACGCCTTCCGCGGCCTGTCGAACATGGCGCAGGCGACCCTCGCCGCGGTCGCCCCGGGGATCGCCGAGGCGCTGGTCGCCACGGCGATCGGCCTGTTCGCCGCGATACCGGCGGTGGTGGCCTACAACCGTTTCTCGCACGACGTCGACCGGCTGTCGGTGCGCTTCGAGAGCTTCATGGAGGAGTTCTCCAACATCCTCCAGCGGCAGGCGCAGGCGCGGCTCGCCGCTGCGCACGAGACGACCAAGGCCTAGAGCCGATGCGCGCGCGCCGCCTCATGAACCAGATCAACATCGTCCCCTACGTGGACGTGATGCTGGTGCTGCTCGTCATCTTCATGGTGACCGCGCCGCTGGTGAATCCCGGCGTGATCGACCTGCCCAGCGTCGGAAAGTCCTCGCAGCCTCCGGCGGCGCCGCTCGAAGTGATCGTCCGGCGCGACCAGTCCCTCATGCTGCGCGAGCGCGACAAGGGTCGCGCCGACGAGCGCGCGGTCACGAACGCGCAGCTCGTCGCGGCGCTGCGCGAGCGGCAGAAGAAGACCCCCGACCAGCCGGTGGTCATCTCCGCCGACAAAGACGTGCGCTACGAGGCGGTGCTGAAGGTGATGGACGAGCTGCAGCGCCAGAATATCCGGCGCGTCGGCCTGCTGGTGAAACCCGCGACATGAGCTACGCGATTTCCGCCGACGATCCGAGCGGCGTGCTGCCCGCGGCGCTGTCGGCGCTGGTGCATCTCGTGCTCCTCGCGGTGCTCGTCTTCGGGCTGCATTGGCAGTCGAAGCATCCGGACGCGATCCAGGTGGAGCTGTGGAGCCAACTGCCCGAGGTCGAGCCGCCTTCCAGGGTCGAGCCCAAGCCCGAGCCGAAGGTGGAGCCCAAGCCCGAGGTCAAGCCTCCTCCCAAGGTCGAGCAGAAAGCCGCCAAGCCGGACATTGCCGTCGAGCGCGAAAAGAAGGCCCAGAAGAAGAAGGAGGAGCCGTCGCTCAAGTTCGATACCACCTCGCGCATCCGCGAGCAGCTGGCGCAGGAGCAGAAGGCGATACAGGCGCGCGAGCGCCAGGACGCCCTGAAGCAGTTCGTCCAGCCGGCCGCGGCGCCTTCGCCCGACGCCGGCTACGTCGACAAGATCCGCTCCAAGATCAAGAGCAACGTGGTGCTGCCCTCCGACATCAGGGGAAACCCGGAAGCCATCTTCGACGTCATACAACTTCCCACAGGCGAGGTGTTTTCGGTGAAGCTCATCAAGTCGAGCGGCCACAAGCTCTACGACGAAGCGGTCGAGCGGGCGATCCTCAAGAGCTCGCCTCTTCCCAAGCCGGACCGGCCGGAGCAGTTCCAGCGCGAGCTGCAGCTCAAGTTCAAGCCTCAGGAGTAGGAATGCGGAAGCTCGCCACGCTGCTTGCCACCCTGCTGCTGTTTGCGAATCCCGCCCGCGCCCAGCTGACGATCGAGATCATCGGCGGCGGCGCCAACCAGATCCCGGTCGCCGTCCTCCCCTTCGTCGGCGAGAACGCCCTCCCACAGAGCATCACCGAGATCGTCGAGCAGGACCTGACGCGCAGCGGCCGCTTCCGCACGCTGTTCGTCGGCGGGGTGAGTCCCCTGCCCTCGGAGATCGCCCAGGTCAACTTCGCCGACTGGAAGAGCCGCCTCGCCGATGCCCTGGTGATCGGGCAGGCGCACCGTCTGCCGGACGGACGCTTCGAGGTGCGCTTCCGGCTCCTCGACGTGCAGAAGCAGGTGCAGATCGGCGGAATTGCCTACACCCTCACCGCCGCGCAGCTGCGCCTCACCGCCCACAAGATCGCGGACTTCATCTACGAGAAGCTGACCGGCGAGCGCGGTGTTTTCAGCACGCGCATCGCCTACGTCGTGAAGCAGGGCGCGCGCTTCGAGCTGCGCGTCGCCGACGCCGACGGCCAGAACGCCCAGTCGATCCTGATATCCCAGGAGCCGATCATGTCGCCCGCCTGGTCGCCCGACGGGACGCGCATGGCCTACGTCTCGTTCCAGAACAAGAAACCGATCCTGTTCGTGCAGAATCTTTCGGCGAGCAAGCAGCCGGCGCCGGTGGCGAACTACCGCGGGTCGAACAGCGCGCCCGCCTGGTCGCCCGACGGGAAGACGCTCGCCGCGGTCCTGACTCGCGACGGCAACTCGCAGATCTACCTCATGAACGCGGACGGCGGCAATCTGCGCAGGCTCACCACATCCGGCGCCATCGATACGGAACCATTTTTCACTCCCGACGGTCAATCGATCTACTTCACTTCGGACAGGGGCGGGAGCCCGCAGATCTACAGGATGGCGGCGAGCGGAGGCGAGCCGGCGCGAGTGACCTTCGACGGCGACTACAACGTGTCGCCGCGCGTCAGCCCGGACGGCAAGACCCTCGCCTACATTTCGCGGATCAGCGGGCGCTTCCAATTGATGGCCATGGATCTCGAGAGCCGGCAGGTCCAGGCCCTGACCGACGGGCAGCGCGACGAATCGCCCACCTTCGCCCCGAACGGCCGGATCATTCTCTACGCATCCGACATCGACAACCGCGGCGTGCTTGCCGCGGTGTCGAGCGACGGCCGCTTCAAGCAGCGGCTCGGAATCCAGGCGGCCGACATCCGCGAGCCGTCCTGGGGGCCCTTTATGGGCAACTAGAGGTCGTGACAGAATGCACGCTGCAGCGAAACAAGGGGAGCAACAGGGGGACGAGTGGGGGATACAGTGACCCCATTCCTTAACCCGCACTAAGGAGCTTGTCATGAAAAAAGCATTGTTTGCCGCCGTTGCACTGGCGCTGATCGCCGGCTGCGCCAGCACGCCCCCGGCGGAAACCGCGCCGTCCGCGTCCCCGGCCACTCCGGGCCAGACGCCCCCGGCGCCGCCCCCGGTCGGGGTGACGCCGCTTCCGCCCAGCGCGGTGCAGACCGACCCGCTGAAGGACCCGAACAGCGGTCTGGCCAAGCGCTCGGTCTTCTACGAGCTGGACAAGTACGACGTGCGGGACGAGTACCGGCCGCTGCTGCAGACGCACGGCAAGTATCTCGCCGAGCACCGCGGCGCCAAGATGCTCGTCCAGGGCAACTGCGACGAGCGCGGCAGCCGCGAATACAACATCGCCCTCGGGCAGCGGCGCGCCGAAGGCGTGAAGCGCATGCTGGTGCTGATGGGCGCGGCCGACTCCCAGATCGAGCCGGTGAGCCTGGGCGAGGAGAAGCCGCGCTGCAACGACCATGCCGAAGGATGCTGGTCGCAGAACCGCCGCAGCGACATGCTCTACGGCGGGGAATACTAGGGTAGGCGATGCGGCTGCGCCTCTCGTTTGCAGCCGTTGCAGTCTGGGCCGCGCTCCTCGCGGGCGCGGCCCACGCGGCGCTGTTCGACGACGACGAGGCGCGCAAGCAGATCATCCAGCTGCGCAACCAGGCCGAGGCCAGGCAAAAGGCGATCGACGAGCGCCTGTCCGCGATCGATGCGAAGCTCGGCCAGATGGACTCGAGCGGACAGAACCGGGTAGTGGACCTGGCCCAGCTGATCGAATCGCTCAAGCAGGACGTGGCGAAGCTGCGCGGGCAGATCGAAGTGCTCGCGAACCAGACCGAGACGCTCGAGCGCCGGCAGAAGGACCTGTACGTCGATCTCGACAATCGCCTGCGCAGGATCGAGCAGTCGCAGACCCAGCTGCAGGACAAGCTGAGCCAGGGCGAGCGCAGCGCCGCCGCGGAAAAGCAGGCCTACGAAACCGCGCTCAACCAGTTCAAGCTCGGCAACTACCAGCTCTCGATCACCAACTTCCAGAACTTCATGACGAATTTCTCGAGCAGCGAGCTGTTGCCCTCGGCGCAGTACTGGATCGGGAACGCCTACTACGCCATGCGCGACTACAAGTCGGCGATCGCGGCGCAGCAGAAAGTGGTGAGGCTGTGGCCCGAGAATTCCAAGTCGCCCGACGCTCTGCTCAACATCGCGAGCTCGCAGGCCGAGCTCGGCCAGAGCAATGCGGCGCGCGAGACGCTGCGCACCCTCGTCAAGAAGTATCCCGCCAGCTCGGCTTCCGAGCAGGCCAAGCAGCGCCTGTCGCGAAAGTAGGCGGGAAGCCGCCGCTTGAGCGAACCCAACCCGGCCGCGCTCGCCTCGACCGTCGTGTGGGGCGCGTTCGCGCTCGCTTTTCTGTTCGGCGCCGTCGCCAACAAGACCCACTTCTGCACCATGGGCGCGGTGTCCGACGTCGTCAACATGGGCGACTGGAACCGCATGCGCATGTGGCTGCTCGCCATCGCGGTGGCGACCGCCGGCGCGAGCGCGCTGCAGCTGTCGGGGCTGATCGATCTCTCGAAGACGATCTACACCTCGCCGCGTTTCACCTGGCTCTCCACCATCCTGGGCGGCGCGCTCTTCGGCATCGGCATGACCCTGGCGTCGGGCTGCGGCTCGAAGACCCTCATCCGCATCGGCAGCGGCAACCTCAAGTCGCTGGTGGTCGCGATCGTGCTCGCGATCACCGCCTACATGACGCTGAAGGGCATCCTCGCGGTGTTTCGCGTGGCGGCGCTCGACCCGGTGGGGGTGACCTTCGCCCGCCCCCAGGACCTGCCCTCGCTCCTCGCGCCGCTGCTCGGAGCCGGCAAGAGAAGCACGCTTGCCATCCTCGGGACCGTGATCTCGGCGGGCCTGCTCGCCTTCGTGTTCAAGGCGCGCGAGTTCCGCACCTTCGACAATATCCTCGGCGGCGCGGTCGCCGGCCTGGTCGTGGTCGGCTGCTGGTTCCTGTCCGGGGACATCGGGCACCTGGCCGAGGATCCGGTCACCCTCGAGGAGAAATTTATCGCCACCAACTCCGGGCGCATGGAGTCCTTCTCCTTCGTCGCGCCCTATGCCTATTTCCTCGAGCTGCTGATGCTGTGGAGCGATAAGAGTCGCGTCGTCACCCTGGGTATCGCGGCGGTGCTGGGCATGTTCTCCGGCTCGCTCGCCTGGTCGCTCGCCACGCGCACCTTCCGGCTGGAGAGCTTCCGCGACTCGCAGGACCTGATCAACCACCTGGTCGGAGCGGTGCTCATGGGCTTCGGCGGCGTGCTCGCCCTGGGCTGCACGATAGGGCAGGGAATCAGCGGCGTGTCGACGCTCGCTCTCGGCTCGTTTCTCGCGTTCTTCTCGATCGTCGCCGGCGCGGCGGCGACGATGAAAGTCCAGTACTGGCGCCTTGCGCGCCAGGCCTAGCTACGCCTTGCTGGCCGCGACGCAGTCCCAGCCCGCCTTGGGTCGCCCGCCGGTCCCGCCCTGGGGGGTCTGCGCAGTGTACTCATAGTTGAACCGCCGCCCCATCAGCGTCACCTTCTCGGTCGCCCGGGGCTGGGTCTTGCCGTCCGTCTGTTCGACCTCGGTGACGATCACGTCATCCAGCGTCACCTTGTAGTACTCGAATTGCTGCCCCGGCTTGCGGAACGTGATCACGGCCTTCGGAATATGCCGTCCGTTGAGCGCGTTCAGGATCAGATCGGGGCTCGCCAGATCGACGTATTTCACGATGGTCACCGTCCCGCACACCGCCTTGCCGGCCGCTCCCGCGCCTGCCGTCCCGCGGGCGAACGGGCCGGTGGCCGCCTGGGTGTAGGAAAGGATTTCCATCTCGCCCTTGTGGCGCGCGTCGAGGCTCTCGCCCTGTATCCCGTCCATCTTGAGGAACATGTCGTCGGCCGCTGCCGGCGCTGCCGCTCCGGCGGCGAGAAGGCCCGCGAGCAGCAGGCCGCTGGAAACGAGACCCCGCTTGGTTTTCGTCGTAACCATGTCTCTCCCTTTCTGACGATATCGTCGATGCCAGAGTATCACTTTGGTGTTTTTCCGCATTCGCGGCTGCAGCCGAGGCCCAGAGATGCCCACGCCAGGTTGCGCCGAAAGCGGGAGCGCCGCGTATTTTCGTTGACGGTATCTCCGGCGAAATAATAAAATGCCGCCTCTTTTCCGGGCCGTTAGCTCAGTTGGTAGAGCAGCGGACTTTTAATCCGTTGGTCGCAGGTTCAAATCCTGCACGGCCTACCACTCGGCTCGAAGACTCCTCCTCTATACTGTCGGCGCAGTCCACTCTCGGAGGAGACACCATGAAAACACCGCATTTGCTGATCGCCGGCGCTCTGGCTGGGGCCGCCGCCGTCGCCTTTGCACAGGCGAATCTCGTCCAGTTCATGCCGGGTGAGATCAAGTGGGCGAGCGCGCCTCCCGGCGTCACCAAGGACGCGCAGGCCGCCGTGCTCGCCGGTCCTCTCGACAAGCCCGTTTCCTACACGCAGCGCGTCCGCCTCGCCCCGGGCGGCGCGATCAACCCGCATACGCATCCCGACGCCCGCTACACGACCGTGCTTTCGGGCGAGTTGACGGTGGGCCTGGGCGAAGCGGTGGATGCCGCAAAAGAGACGCGCTACCCGGCGGGGAGCTTCGTCGTCATGCCGGCAGGGCAGCCGCACTACTCGCTGGCAAAGAACGGCGAGGTCGTCTACCAGGAATCGGGCTACGGTCCGACGGGGACGAGCTTCATCAAGAAATGAGCGGGCGCAGGACGACCGGCGCGGCGCGCGCCCTGCCGTGAGCGCGCCGCAGCTGGTCCGCGTCGCCGCGTCGCCGGAGTTCATGCTGAACGGCGTCGCGGTGTCGCCGTCGGGCCGCGTGTTCGCGAGTTTCCCGCGCTGGACTTCGCTCGAGGCGCCTTCGGTGATGGAGGCCATGCCCGACGGGCACTTCAGGCCCTATCCCGGCGGTCAATGGAACGACTGGTGGCCGGGCGCCTCCTCCCACGACCGCATCGTCTCGAGCCACGCGGTGTTTGCGGACGCCTCCAACCATCTGTGGATCGTGGACGACGCCGGCCCGCGCGTCGCTCCCGCGGTCGCGGGCGCCCAGAAGCTCGTGAGAGTCGACCTCGCCACCGACCGCGTGAGCCGCGTCTATCCGCTGGGTGCCGACATCCTGCCCAAGGGGACGATGATCGGGCACCTGCGCGTCGACGAG
>DATIWX010000053.1:0-9026 GCA_035519135.1 Burkholderiales bacterium
CGTCCTCCCCCTACCTGGCTCCTATATGCCGATCAGCCACTGGCTCCATTACGGCGATCACGCCCTGGCTCCAATATGCCGATCCGCGCCTGGCTCCAATATGCCGATCACGCAGTGGCTCCAATATGCCGGTCGGTGACACCTCTCGAGCCTCCAGCGCACCGCGCTTGCGGGCGAGCGTCGTCACTGGTCTGCCAGTGACGACGCGAGCAAGTCCCTGCATCTGCACGGATTTGCGCGCGCGATTCTGAGTGAGTCCCTGAGTGACGGGGTGCTAGACGCCCCGGTCTTCTTCCAGAGGCAGGTCGCAAAGGCCTGCAAGTCCTTCGCCCAAGGAGGACAGCCCATCCGCGCCCTAACCGGCGCTCCTCGGACCCTGGGTCAATGGTCCCCGATGTGGCAGCTCTCGTTCCTCGAGACGCGCATCGGCAGCCAATGCCGACGTGCAGCGGCGTGCTCGGCGGCAGCTCGAGCTTACCCGAGCACCTGCACCTTGCGGGAGTGGTGTCCCGTGTCCCTTCGATGTTCTCGCCTGGCCACGGCCGGCTGAGACGGACAGAAACACTTACCGAAGCGATCACACCGACGACGACGCGAAGACCGACGAGACCGCAAAGACGGCGGCTAAAGGGAACGCATGGAGGAAGCAGGCGATGCGGGATCGGAATGACGGCGTTGCGAGCGGCGCGGAACGGGCCCGCTCGCTGGGGCGTTGAACATTAGTTCAAAGCAGACAGGGTGCGATGTCCGTCTTTAGCCGCACTGCGGGGCGCGAGGTAGCGCAGGTTCAATTGGGACAGCGCCGCGTGGCGGCGCTGTTGCCCGTTTCACGACGATGCGCACGCCTCGCTCGTCGTCACCCCGGCGAAAAACCTCTGGCACTGCCTCGGCTGCCAGACGGGCGGCGGACCGATCGACGGGATAATCAGAACTTCCGCCCTGGGCCGCGTTCTACGCCGTCAGGCGCTGCAATGCTTGCGCGGGCGAGACGATCTCCACGTTCTGATGGATCTTAAGGGCGAGCAGCGTGCGATCGCCGGTGACGAGCAGCGTGGCGCCTGCGGCGATCGCGCAGGCGATCGCCTCATCGTCGTCCGGGTCGGGCGCGACGTGGTCGACCGACGCAGGCGTGACGAGCTGCACGAAGGTACCGTAGAGCGCGACCAGCGCCTCGACCGAGCTGTTGAGCTCGGTGAGCTTCGGGGCCAGATGCGCTCGTTCGAGCACCTCGGTCAGCTCGGCGAGCAAGGCCGGTGAGCTGAAAAGCTCGGTCGTCTCATCCTCGACCGCGCACTCGAGCAACCGATGCGGGGTGTTACGCCACAGTAGCCCCGAGACGACGACGTTCGTATCAAGAACGATCCGCACCGCTTGCGCCCGCGCTCGTTCGGGCGCGCCGCTCGGCCCGCACTTCGCGCACGAGCTGCACGATCTCCTCCTCGCTCATCGGCGGGAGGCTCGCCGCTTGCAGTCGCTTGGCGATCTCGAGGAGCTTGCGTCCGGCGGCGCGGCGCACGGCTTGTTCGAGCAGTTCCCGGATCGCCTCGTCGGTGAGCAGGCCTTGCTTGCGCGCCCGCTCGGCGAGATCGTCGGGCAGCGTGATTACGAGTTCGGTCATCGCTCGGTCCTGTCTGTCGGCTCTCTTCACGCTCGGGCGCGCTCGCGCGCCGGCGGCTTCTTCCCTTTAGTCGCCGGGCTGGCGGCGGCGTTCACCCGCTCGAGCGCCCCTGCGACCTGGCTCTTGACGATCATCGCATCGAGCACCGCCTTCGCCACCGCACGCTCCTCGCGCGACATCGTGGCGAGCGCCTCGAACTGCAGCCGCAAATCGTCGTCGGGCCCGCGCTCGGCGTCCTCGAACAGCAGCCAGTCGGTGGTGACCGCGAAGGCGCGGGCGATCTTCTTCAGCGCCTCGGCCGAGGGCTGTGAGCTGCCAGCCTCGTAGCGCTTGATCTGCTGGACGTGGATCTCGGTAGCGTCGGCGAGACCCTGCTGGGTCAGTCCGCGCTCCCGGCGAAGCGCAAGCAGGCGTTGCGAAAAGCTCATCGGCGGCATCGGGTAGACGGGCGATGCCGCAAGGGTAAGGGCGGGGTCATTTGCGTTGCCTCGTGAGGTACTGATAAGATACCAAAAAAATACACCCCGTGTAACTTGACGCTTTTGGACGAGGACCCCGGTCATGGCCCGCATCCCCGAGTCCGAGCTCGAGCGGCTGAAGAGCGAGATCGCCGTCGAGCGCCTGGTGGAAGGCGCCGGGGTCGAGCTGCGGCGCGCCGGCAAGGACCTCCTCGGCCGCTGTCCGTTCCACGACGACGCGCAAGCCTCGCTCGTCGTCACCCCGGCGAAGAACCTGTGGCACTGCTTTGGCTGCCAGACGGGCGGCGGCCCGATCGACTGGGTGATCAAGACCCGCGGGGCTCGAGCTTCTCGATCTGCTGGAGCCTGCGTTCCAGTCGACTGCCGCCCACCTTCTTTGCGCGTTTGACCGGCGCGAGGCCGAGCAGCTCGTCGGTCGTCGCCCTGAGCACCCGCGCCATGTCGGGCAACAGAATCCTCGCGACCACAAATTAGCCCTATGCCCCCCTTCACAGGGTATGAGCCGGAGGCCTACTTCATGACACGCATCCCGCAGGCAGAGCTCGAGCGTCACGTCGAGACCTCCTCCTTCGCGCGCTTGAGCGGTTGCAGAAACGGATTCGCCCGGGCCTTCGCTGCCGCCTCGACCTCGCCTTTCCTGAACTCGGAAAGACGTTCGGATTTTGGATCCAGGTAATAGAGCATCGCGATAGCCCGTTGGCGTTCCCTGGGGTCCTTGGTCAAGCGTGCCTCCATCGCGTAGCTCCACGCATGCCACGGCTCGACCGCTTGGCTGCTCTTCGCCCAATTCAGCGCGAGCTGGCGGATTTGGGAATTGCCCGTTAGCTGCGCAAGCAGTTCGCAGATCTCCCCATACGTATACTGGGTGAGGAGCGGCCGGTCTTCAGTGAATGGGCGGCGGTAGCGAGCGAGATTCAGGGCCGCCAGCGCTTCATCGGCATTGCCTCCGATCGCAGCGATCGCCGCTTTGGCGAGGTGGTAGTCGAAGCCCTTGTCCCCTTCCCTGAACCGCGCCATAAGTGCCTCGACGCTTGCCGTGTCCCCGGTCTTCGCAGCAACCAGTGCGCGGTACGGCAGCATGTAGGAGCTGAAGTCGTCCTGCATGTCGTAGAACGTCGCCGCTTCGTCGAACGCTGCCTTTGCCGCGACGAAGTCCCCCATCTTGATGCCCCGGTAGGCATCGACAAAGTACGCGAGATCCGATTTCACGCGTGTCGGTGGCGAAATCGTAGTCAGGCAGCGATCGGGATCTGAAACAGACCCCGGCAGCACTGCTGCCAACGGTAGTGATCCAGTGCAGCGGGAGCGGGGCAGGGTGCGCCGGCGCGCTGCGCCGGTGTGGATCCGGCGAGCGCGCGATGAACGCGTTGGGCGTTGTAGTAATCCCGGAATGCCTCCAGCTTTCGCGCCAGGTCGCCCGCGTTCCAGAAACACATTCGGTCCAGGTACTCGCGCCGGATCGTCCCAATCAGGCGCTCGACGAAGGGATGAGAGACGGGCGCATACGGAACCGACTTGATCTCGTCGATCTCGAGGACGCGCAGGTTGGCGAGCCAACGGTGGAAGCGGAAGAGGGGGTCATGATCGGTGCTGAGGTGTCTTGGTAGCGGCTTTCCAGCGATGGCGCGATTGAACATTCGACATACGGAGACACCGTCGACGGATGCACGCTCGACGCCAAAACCAAGGATCAGGCGAGTGAACACGTCCATCACTATCAGCACCCAGTGACTTCGCAGAAGGATGGATTCGCAGCGGAACAGGTCGGCGCTCCACAGGCTATCCTTCGCGTTTGTGATGAATGTCAGCCAAGAGGGGCCATTGGTTCCGGAATCGTCTGGCCGGTAGTGCTTCGCGAGCACGCGGCGAACGACGTCCTTGTCAAGCTCGATGCCGAAGGCGTGAGCGATCTGCTGGGCGATACGCACGCAGCCGAACCTTGGATTGCGGCGCTTCAGCTCGACGATCGCCGCGATGAGTGCCGCCGACGGACCTTTGGGGCCGGGTTTACGGCGATGGTGGCGGGAGGAAAAGAGCCGACAATACTTCCGATCCACCAAGGCCTTGTGGAAACTGAGCAGCGTTGCCGGCTTGACGAGCGCGCCAAGCTTCGGGAGCCGGTGCGGACGAACGAACAACGTGGCCAAGCCGAGGACGACGCGATCGACAGAAGTCAGATTGGGCGCCCGCTGCCGGGAGCGATTACTGATGAGCAACTGGTGCTTGAGTAGCAAGGACTCGGCGGCGACGGTGCGGACGCCACCGGGGCGAAGGAGCTTCGCGAACGTGACGACCAGGTGGATGGCGAGGATGAGGAGGTCGCGCACAGTGCGAACCGTATCATGGCCGCCCACGCGCGCAAGACTGCCCCGTACACGGCTCGCCCCGGATCCCAGCCCAGATTCATGCCGCCGGGCGCGCCGGACATGCTGGCCGCTCGGCACCAGCCCGTCAGGACCTGATCCGAAGTGCGAGCAAGTCCTTGAGGCCTAGACCAGGGCCTTAGCGGTCGAGCGGCAACAGCCTGAAGCCCTTTCGGCCGCGGGCGCGCAAGGCGCGGAAGTGACGCTCGTCCAAGGTAAGGAAGTCCCTCGTCCGATGCCGCTCGGCGAGTACGACGAGTGACGCATCGGCGAGGGGCCAGCAGTCCCCACGTCCGCGCGCATGCGGACAATGCTCACGGCCCAGAAGCCGGCACTCACGAGAACATCGAGCCGGCACCAAGAAGCAGTCGACCGCCGCCGCTCCGAGTTTGTCAGTGCCCGGTTGCTGCAAATGCCCGCGCGGTACGTTCTCGGCCCAGCGCGATCAACTCCTTCGCGCGCCAGAATTCGTGAAAGCCGCACGCATTGCGTGGTATCTCTACCGTTACGTCGGGGGAGTAGGCTGCGAGCTTGAGGCGTGCGATCGTGTTCTGCATCGCTTCCATGGATGCGAACGCGATATCTAAGATCCCGTGCGTAGGGGCGACGGGCGCCCTGGCGAGATGCAGGCTCTCGATGAAAGCACGGATGCGCTGTCGATAGGGGTTGCCCGCGGGGATCCGCGCGCTCGGGGGCGGAGAGGGCCTCGACTCGATGGGGCCGCCCAGATTGACAGCGACGGTGAGTTCGGTCGTGTCGTTGAGAGTCGGCGCAATCGGCACCGGATTCACCAGGCCGCCGTCGAGCAGCTTCCGGCCGCCGTGTTCGAAGGGCGTGAAGACCAGAGGGGTCGCGATCGAGGCGCGGATCGCGTCGAACAGCTTGCCTTCGCGCAGCCACACCTCCTCGCCGGACCGGAGGTCCGTTGCGACCGCCGTGAACGATACTGGGAGGTCCTCGATGGCGAAATCGCCAATCAACTCGCGGAGTACGCCGATGATGCGCTCGCCCTTGAAAAGTCCGGTGCGGCCGAATGCCGGATCGAGCAAGCGCACCACCTGGATGCGCTCGAGCGCCAACACCCACTCGGCATAGACTTCGAGCTTGCTCGTCGCGTAGATCCCCCCAATGAGCGCCCCCATGGAGGAACCCGCGATCGAGCGAATGTCGTAGCCGTTTTCGGTCAACCACTGGATCACGCCGATATGGGCCAGGCCGCGGGCGCCGCCGCTGCCGAGAACAAGCGATACCGTTGTCGAATGTGCCACTCTTGCCTACGCGCTTGCTTTTCCTTGTGCCGATAGCGCAGAGCGCTCGCGACCCCACAAGGACATCGGGGGGTGGTGGAGCCCGGCGACGTGACTCGCGCGCGGGCGCATCGGGGTTTCCCAAGGGCCCCGGTGCGGCCCGCCGCCCTTCGCGAGCTCCCCTGACTGCGGGGCGGTCCGCCCGCCTGGTTGCGCTCACCCACGCCCCACGTGCGCGCGAGTGGGTATTCGTTTCCTCGCCGCCGACCCTGCGCTCGGCCAGTGACGAAACCCCAGGTGCTACGGCCCGGGCGCCCCCAAAATCAGGCAATGCGCTGCCGCCGGCGCCCCCCGCCGCTCGCGCTTCACGTCTCCTCGGGGTCCGTGGCGGCGGGTTTCAAGCCCCCCTGCATCATGAGCCCCGGCCCCGAGGAAGGAGACCCGGCCCGCGCGACCTGACGGACGGGCGGCGCCGCGCGCGCACCTGCTTGGCCCCGGGCTCGCCTGCGAGTGGAAGCCCCGGCCCTTGGGATCCCAGCGGCGGCACCTCATCTGAACCGTCGGTGGCGCAGGGCGCGGGCGGGGTGCTGGTCGCGACACGGCGCAAGGCCTGCCGCCTGTCGGACCGGAAGTCGGCCTCGCCGCGGGGCGCCACCACCACCGCGTGTCGACCGTCAGACGGAGGGTCACGTCTATGGGAATCGCGCAATGAGAGAGCTGCGCGGGCGTCCGGTGTCACCCGGCTTCGCGCGGGGTCGGGCACTCGTTCACGAGCCGATCACGCTCGCCGCACCGCATTACCGTATCGCGGCGGAAGCGGCCGGCGAAGAGCGCCGTCGGCTCGAAGCCGCGCTTCGTCTCGGCGCTGAAGACCTCGCGCACCTCAAGGAACGCGTCAAGTCCGAGCTGGGGCAGGCGGAGGCCGAGATCTTCGACGCACACCTCGGCTTCCTGGATGACCCGGAGTTCAAGGGCCGGATCGGCGACCACATCGAGCGCGAGCGGGTCAATGCGGAGTGGGCGGTCGAGGCGACCGTCGGCGAGCTCGTGGCCGCGCTCGCTTCGGCGGACAGCGCGTATCTGCGGGAACGGGCAGCCGACGTCCGGGATCTGGGCCGCCGAGTGCTCCGGCATCTCGCGCGCCACGGGCGAACGCCGCTCATGAGCCTCCCCGCGCGCTCCATCGTGGTCGCGCGCGAGCTCTTTCCCCTCGACCTGATCGAGATCGACCGCACGAACCTCGCGGCGATCGTTACCGAGCACGGCGGCGAAACGGACCATGCGGCGATCCTCGCGCGCGCGCTGGCCATCCCGGCGATCACCGGTGTCCCCGATGCGACGCGCCTCGTGGGTCCCGGAGCGGAGCTCCTGGTCGATGGGACTTGCGGGACGGTGTGGGTGGACCCGGCCCCGGAGAACGCCGGGCGGTTCGCGAGTCGAGCACACACCTACATGGAGGACCTCGCGGCCGCGATCGCCGAGGAGGACCACCAAGCGAGGACCCTGGACGGCGTCGCGATCGGGCTGTACGCCAACATCGGCCGTGCCCACGAGGCGGAAGCCGTCGGCCGCCACGGCCTCGACGGTGTGGGGCTTTTCCGGACCGAGTATTTGTTTCTCGACGAGCCGGAAGCGCCGGCGCTCGACAAGCACCGGGCCGTGTACCGCACGGTTGCGGAGCAACTGGGCGAGCGCCCCCTGGTCATCCGCACCCTCGACCTGGGCGGCGACAAGTTCCCGCGCTTTCTCGCGCCGCATCACGAGGCGAACCCGACGCTCGGGCTCCGGGGGCTGCGCTTCTCCCTGACGAGCGGGCGAGCCCTCTTCGAGACCCAGGTGCGCGCGATCCTGGCGGTCGCTGCCCGGCATCACGACGTCCGCATCCTCCTGCCGATGGTGCTGGGGCCCGGCGATTTCGCCGCTGCTCTCGCGGTCATCGACGACCTCGCGCGGCGCGAGGGACGGCGCGAGCGGCCGAAGGTCGGCGCGATGATCGAGACCCCCGCCGCCGTGCTGACCATCGGCGAGATCCTCGAACTGGCCGACTTCGCGAGCCTCGGCACGAACGACCTGACGCAGTTCATGCTCGCGGCCGACCGCAACGCGCTCGAGCTCATCGAGGACCACACGGTCCTGCACCCGGCAGTCCTGCGAGCGATCAAGCTCGTCGCCGAGACCGGCGCGAAGGCGGGCAAGCCGGTGGGGGTCTGCGGCGAGGCGGCCGCCGACCCCGCCGTCGCTGCCCTGCTGATCGGGCTCGGGATCCGGGAGCTCAGCATGAGCCCTGCGGCAAGCCCGCGGGTACGCCGGCGAGTGCGGGCGCTCGACAGCCGCGAGGTCGAGGCGCTTGCCATTGCGACCCTTGCGAGCAGGGGGGCGGACGAGGTCCGGATGGCGATCTACTCGTGGCCCACATCCCCAGCCACTTCCGGGCCGAGCCCGGGGGTCGGCCCGGGCGCCGGCGCTCCGGGTCGGCCGGAGTGACCTTGAACGGCCGAGGCGGCGTCCCGGGTCATGCAGGCTTTCCCGCGGTCCCGCGGCTCGCGACCTGGAGCCTTTAACCCCCCTTGAAACTGCCGTCCCGATCCCTAGTTTTGACATCACCAACCTAGCCGAAAGGAGGTGTGCGCTATGTACGGCAGTCTGTTCAGCAGTTTCGATACCAACCTCTTTGACGAGTTCAGGCGCCTCGAGAGCGACATGGACCAGCTCTTCGGCCGCTGGCCGGCCGGCATCCGCGCGGTGCGACGCGGGACGTTCCCGCCGATCAACGTCGGATCGACGCCGGACCGGGTCGACGTCTACCTTTTCGCGGCCGGCCTCGATCCGAAGACCCTCGACCTTTCCATGCAGCAGAACCTGCTCAGCGTCTCCGGGAGCCGCAAGGTGGAGGTCAGCGAGGAGGCCGACTACTACCGGCGGGAGCGGTTCGACGGGGATTTCCGGCGCGTGATCACGCTGCCCGATGACGTGGACCCGGATCGCGTCGATGCGAAGTACCGCGACGGCGTGCTCCAGATCACGGTCCAGCGTCGCGAGTCGGCGCGGCCGCGGCAGATCACGGTGAACTGAGGAAGGAGGCAACCATGGCAGCAACACAAGCAGTCGCGAAGCGCGAGTCGACGGAAGTCGAGGCGACGAAGGCGCGCGAGGAGGAGCTGACCCTCGCCCCGCCGGTGGACATCTTCGAGGACGCGCACGGGATCACGGTGCAGGCGGAGATGCCGGGCGTATCGAAGGACCGGCTCAACGTCCAGGCCGACCGGAACAGCCTGCTCATCGAAGGCGAAGCGGCGCTCGACATGCCCTCGGGCATGGA
>DATIWX010000054.1:0-37889 GCA_035519135.1 Burkholderiales bacterium
CGCCGTACTGCAGGCCGGCGTCGGTGCGCTCGTAGGGGACCTTCAGCTCATCGAGCGCCCACAGCACCTTCTGCACGTTGATCGAGTTGATCCTGCCCCAGAGCTTCAGCATCGTTGGTCCTCCGCGCCGTTGTGGCAGCGCATTTTACGGTTAACATAGCCGGATGACTAAAGGCTCCTCTGGCATGCCGAATTGGGCGGCCGCCGCCGCCCTCGCGATGTCGCTCTGCGGCTGCGCCATTTTCACCGAGACCTATGGCATCCAGGAAGTCGACAACTGGGCGGCGCGCAACGAACCCCTGGCGGAAGCCGGGAAGATGAAGTGGTCGGAGTTCTACTCGCAGTACCTGGAGAAGGTCTCCGCGGCCCCGGTGATCAGCAACAGCCCGGTGGTGGAGCGCCTCGGGATCATGATCACCGCATCGCTCTTCTACGAGCGGGGCCGGATCGACAAGACCGGATTCGATTCGGTCCGGGGCATCGTGCGCAAGTACCAGACCCTCGACGATCCCGCGGCGAACCTGCTCGCGAGGAACGCACTGGTGAAGGCGATCGAGGAGAGCGACAAGGCGGGCCAGGGCGGCCCCGCCCGGAAATCAGAATCCGACCGGTAGGCTGTCGCGCCGCGGGTCCGCGGCGGCGAGGTAGCCGTCCTCGAGCCGGTGGGCGATCTGGGCGCAGCCGAAGGCGTTGTAGTCCTCGGGCAGCTTCATCACCTGATGGCCCCGCGCGGCCAGGTCGGCGATGGTCGCCGCAGGCCACTCGTCCTCGAAGGTCACCTGCAGGCCGTCCACCACGCGAAAGCGCGGCGCGTCGATCGCGCCTTGCGGTCCCAGACCGTAGTCGGCCATGCGCACCGTCATCTGGGTGTGCCCTTGAGGCTGCATGCTCCCGCCCATGAGTCCGAAGCTCATGAGCGGCTCGCCGCCGCGCGTCACGAACCCCGGGATGATGGTGTGGAAGGGGCGCTTGTTGGGGGCGACCTGGTTGGGGTGGCCGGGCGTGAGCACCAGGCCCGAGCCGCGGTTCTGCAGGCTGATGCCGGTCCCGGGCACGACCACGCCCGAGCCGAACCCCATGAAGTTCGACTGGATCATGGACACCATCATGCCGCTTGCGTCCGCCGCGGTGAGGTACACCGTGCCGCCCTTGGGCGGCGTGCCATGGCCGAAGTCCTGGGCATGCCTCATGTCGATCAGCTTGGCGCGCTCCTTGAGATAGTCCGGGTCGAGCAGTTGCGACGCCTCGACGCCCATCGCTTTCGGGTCGGCGACGAAGCGCCGCGCGTCGGCAAAAGCGAGCTTCACCGCCTCGATCTGCAGGTGCGTGCTGTCGGCCGAATCGACCGGGTAGTCGGCGACGTCGAAGTTCGCGAGGATGCCGAGCGCCATCAGGCAGACGATGCCCTGGCCGTTCGGCGGGATCTCGTGGACGGTGAGGCCGCGGTAGTCCTGGCTGATCGTGCCCACCCAGTCGTTCCGGTGCGCGGCGAGGTCGGCGCGCGTCATCGCGCCGCCGGTCTTCTTCGCGTAGGCCTCGATTCTTTCGGCGAGCTCGCCGCGGTAGAAGGCCTCGCCCTGCGTCGCGGCGATTCTCTCCAGGGTCTTCGCCTGGTCGGGGAAGCGGAAGATCTCGCCGGTGCGCGGCGAGCGCCCGCCGGGCAGGAAGCCTTGGGCGAAGCCGGGCTGGTCGCGCAGCTCCGGCACCTGCGGATCCCAGCGCTCGGCGACGAAGGGCGACACCGGAAAGCCGTTCGCCGCGTAGTCCATCGCCGGCTCGAACAGCTTCGCGAAGGGGAGCTTGCCGAATTTCTTCGACAGATCGATCCAGGCGGAAACGCAGCCGGGAACCGAGACGCTGTCCCAGCCGCGTGCCGGTATCGCCGCGCGGCCCTTGAAATACTCCGGCGTCCACGCCGCGGGCGAGCGCCCCGAGGCGTTCAAGCCGTGCAGCTGCTTACCGTCCCACACGATCGCGAAGGCGTCGCTGCCGATACCGTTGGAGATCGGCTCGACCACGGTGAGCGTGATCGCGGTCGCGAGCGCCGCGTCGACCGCGTTGCCGCCGGCGAGGAGCATGCGCAGCCCGGCCTGCGCGGCGAGCGGCTGCGAGGTGGAGACGACGTTCCGCGCCAGGGTCGGCCGGCGGAACGTGGGGTAGGGCGTATCGAACACGACGGGTCTTGCGGTTCGCTGCAGCATCGGGATCGGAGGAGAGTCAGGCTTTCGAGGCGAGAGAAAGCGCATTATCTATGTCCCAGAGGATGTCGTCGAGTGTCTCCAGGCCGACCGAGATGCGAATCATGTCCGGCGTGACGCCCGCCTTGGCCTGCTCGTCTTCCGACATCTGCCGGTGCGTGGTCGAGGCGGGGTGGATGATGAGGGTCTTCGCGTCGCCGATGTTGGCGAGGTGGCTCATGAAGGTCGCCGCCTCGATGAATTTTTCGCCCGCCTTCGCTCCGCCCTTCACGCCGAAGTTGAGGAGGCCGCTCGCGCCCTTCGGCAGATACTTGTTCGCGAGCGCGTGGTACTTGTTGCCGGGCAAGCCCGGATAGTTGACCCAGGAAACGCGCGGATGCTGCTCGAGGAACTTCGCCGCCGCGAGCGCGTTGGCGCAGTGCCGTTCCATTCTCACCGGCAGGGTTTCCAGGCCCTGCAGCAGCATCCAGGAGTTGAAAGGCGAGATCGACGGCCCGAAGGTGCGCAGCGTCTCCATCCTCGCGCGCATGGTGTAGCCGAAGTCGCCGAAGGTCTCGTAGAAACGCACGCCGTGGTAGCCGCGCGAGGGCTCGGTCATTCCCGGGAACTTGCCGTTGTCCCACGGGAATTTCCCCGATTCGACGATCATGCCGCCCATGGTGGTGCCGTGGCCGCCGATGTATTTGGTCGCCGAGTGCACCACGATGTCCGCGCCCCATTCGAACGGTCGGCACAGGTACGGCGAGGGCACGGTGTTGTCGACCACGAGCGGAATCCCGGCCTCGCGTGCGATCTTCGCCACCGGCTCGATGTCGACGATGTTGATGAGCGGATTTCCGAGCGTCTCGGCGTACAGGAGCTTGGTGTTCTTCCTGAGCGCGCGCCGGAAATTCTCGGGATCGTCCGGATTGACGAAAGTCGTCTCGATGCCGAGCTTGCGCAGGTTGACTTCCAGCAGCGTGTAGGTGCCGCCGTAGAGCGTGGACGCGCTGACGATGTGGTCGCCCGATTCGCACAGGGTGAGGACCGCGGTCGTCTCGGCGGCCTGCCCTGTGGCGGTGGCGACCGCGGCGCGCCCGCCTTCGAGCGCGGCGACGCGCTCCTCGAGCACCGCCGTGGTCGGATTGGAGAGGCGGGTGTAGACGTTGCCGAAGGTCTGCAGGTTGAACAAGCTCGCCGCGTGGTCGGCCGAGTCGAAGACGTAGGACGTCGTCTGGTACAGCGGCACCGCGCGCGAGCCGGTGGCCGGGTCGGGGATCTGGCCCGCGTGCAGCGCCAGCGTCTCGATGCCGAACTTGCGGTCAGCCATGGTGTTCGTCCGCCCCGCGGCGGTAGATGAGGTAGTAGACGAGCGCGACGAGCACGCTGCCGCCGACGATATTGCCGGCAATCACGACGGCGAGGTTGCGCAGCATGTGAGCCGCGTCGACCAGCTCGGCGCCCGGAACGGCGGATGGGGCTTGCGCAAGCTGGAGCATGGCGACCGGGAAGAAGTACATGTTGGCGATGCTGTGCTCGAAGCCCGCGGCGACGAACGCCGCGATCGGGAAGACGATGGCGACCGCCTTGTCGATGACGCTGCGGCCGGCGAAGGCCATCCACACCGCCATGCACACCAGGATATTGCACAGGACCCCGCGAAAGAACGCCTCCGCCGCGGGCAGCGCCGCCTTGGCGGCGGCGATCTTCACCGCCTGTGCCGCCACCGCGCCGCCGTTCATACCGAGGTGTCCGGAGAGGACCACGAGCGCTGCGAGCCCGGCGGCGCCCGCGAAATTCGCGGCGCAGACGATGATCCAGTTGCGCAGAACCTCCGCGGAAGTGACCTTGCCTTCGGCCCAGGCCATGGCGATCAGGTTGTTGCCGGTGAACAGCTCCGCGCCTGCAACGACCACCAGGACCAGGCCCAGGGAGAAGGCCGCGCCGCCGAGCAGGCGCTGGGCGGCGAACCCGAGCGTCGCGTCGCTGGCCACGAGCGTGTAGAACAGGGCGCCCAGCCCGATGAACCCGCCGGCGAGCACCCCGAGCATGACGAGCGGCAGCAGCGGCATGCGGGCCTTGGCGACCCCGACCTCCTCCACGCGCCTGGCGATCTCGCCCGGTGAATAGGCATCGAATCCATAGAGATCGCTCATCGCACGAAAGGCATCAGTACGACAGCCACTGCGGGCGTTTCGCGGATATGACTCTCGTGTTCACGCCGCACCAGTTCAAACCGCCGAACAGGCGCCCGTGTTCGATCTTGACGCAGCGGTCCATCACGGCCTCGAGCCCGGCGGCCTCGGCTTTCTTCGCGGCCTCGGTGTTCATCACGCCGAGTTGCTGCCACAACACCTTTGCGCCGATAGCGATCGCGTCTTCGGCGATCGGCATGATGTCCTGGGTCTTGCGGAAGCAGTCGACGATGTCGATTTTCACAGGAATGTCGCGCAGCGACTTGTAGCATTTCTGCCCCAGAATGGAGTCGTAGCGCGGGTTCACCGGGATCACGGTGTAGCCGTGCTCGATCATGTATTTCGCCGCGAAGTAGCTGGGCCGGAACCAGTCGGCGGAGAGGCCGACCACCGCGATGACGCGGTTGGTCTTGAGGATGCGGCGCAAGCCCGGGATGTCGTCGACCATGGCCGGGGAATTCTATCGTATAGTTCGGCCCTCACCATGGCAGCCACCCGGACCGCGGCCCAGATCCTCGTCGACGCGCTCAAGATCCACGGCGTCGACACCGCCTTCTGCGTTCCCGGGGAGAGCTACCTCGCGGTGCTCGACGCGCTCTACGACGCGCGCGAGGCGATCCGTCTCATCGTGGCGCGCCAGGACGGCGGCGCCGCCTACATGGCGGAAGCTTACGGGAAGGTCACGGGGAAGCCCGGCATCTGCCTCGTCACCCGCGGACCCGGCGCGACCAACGCCTCGATCGGCGTGCACACCGCGCACCAGGACTCCACCCCGATGATCCTGTTCATCGGCCAGGTTCCGGGCGAGTTCGCCGACCGCGAAGCGTTCCAGGAGATCGATTACCGCCACATGTTCGGGCCGATGGCGAAGTGGGTGGCGCAGGTCGACCGCCCCGAGCGCATGCACGAGTATGTCAGCCATGCCTTCCACCTCGCGACCTCGGGCCGGCCCGGGCCGGTGGTGCTCGCGCTGCCCGAGGATATGCTGACGCAGACCGCGAGCGTGGAGGACGTCGCGCCCTACCAGGTGGTGCAAGCGAGCCCCTCGCCCGGGGACATGGAAAAGCTTCGCGGCCTGCTGGCGCGGGCGAAACAGCCCCTCGTCATTCTCGGCGGCACGGTGTGGACGCGCGAGGCCCGCGACGACCTGCAGGCGTTCGCCGAGGCTGGCGGCCTGCCGATCGCCTGCTCGTTCCGCTTCCAGGACCTGATCGACAACAACCACGATCGCTACGTCGGAGACGTCGGCATCGGCATCAATCCGAAGCTCGCGGCTCGCGTGCGCGACGCCGACCTGCTGCTCGTCATCGGCGCCCGCCTGGGAGAGATGACGACGGGGGCGTACACGCTGATCGAGCCGCCGCGGCCGAAGCAGAAGCTGGTTCACGTCCATGCGGGCGCCGAGGAGCTGGGGCGCGTCTACCAGGGTGAGCTCCTGATCAACTCCGGCATGCCGCAGTTCACCGCGGCCCTGCGAAACCTGAAAGTGGACGGCAGCGGATGGAAATCCTGGTGCGAGCGGGCGCGCGCCGACTACCTGGAGTGGACCCGGCCCGCGCCCATCCCGGGCAAGGTCCAGCTCGCCGAGATCGTCGCTTGGATGCGCGAGCGGCTGCCGCGCGACGCGATCATCGCCAACGGCGCGGGCAATTTCGCCGGCTGGATCTCGCGCTTCTACCGCTACCCGGGCCTGCGCACCCAGGTGGCACCGACCAACGGCTCGATGGGCTACGGCGTTCCCGCCGGCATCGCCGCCAAGGTCGCGCAGCCTGATCGTCTCGTGGTCTCGGTGAACGGCGACGGCGATTTCCTCATGAACGGGCAGGAGCTTGCGACGGCGGTGCAGTACGAGCTGGCGGTGATCTTCATCGTCGTCAACAACGGCATGTACGGCACCATCCGCATGCACCAGGAGCGCGAGTACCCGGCGCGGGTGTACGCGACCGCGCTGCAGAATCCGGATTTCGTCGCGCTCGCGCGCGCCTACGGAGCTCATGGCGAGCGGGTCGAAGAAACCGGCGAGTTCACCCCCGCCTTCGAGCGCGCGGTGAAGGCCGCGGAGTCCTCGCGGCGGCCCGCGTTGATCGAGCTGCGCATCGATCCGCAGGCGATCACCACGTCGACCACGCTCGACGCCATCCGCGCCCGCGCCCTCAAGGGCTGAGCGCGTCCTATTTCAGATTTGCCAGGTAGACCAGGTAAGGCGGCAGGTCGCCTCTGGGGTAGAGCACGCGCCCGTAGCGCTGCCAGAGGTCGCCGGCCTGCGAATGTTCGCCGGCAGCGTGCGCGCCGAGCAGGGCCGTGCTGAGCAGGTAGCGTCCCCAGGGATCCCCGCCCGCGGCGGATCCCGCGAGCAGCGTGCGCGCCCGAGCGAGCATCGCCCTGGAATCGCGCGCCGCGACCGCGGCGTAGACGTCGAGCCGGTCCCGGACGTGCGCCGAGCGCGGCGTGCAGCCGATCCATCTGCGCTCGATCCAAAGGGCACGCGCCTGCCGACTGTCGAGCGAGCTCAGGGTGACTTCGGCGGCGAGTTGCAGCTGCTCGAGCGCGGTCTTCGATGGCTGGTCCGCGCACAGCGCGCCCGGATACTTCAGCACCAGCGCGATTTCTCCCGCGAGTTTTTCGGGGGACCGCAGCGGATCCGCGGCGCGATCGCCGAGCAGGCGCGCGATCTCCACGGCCACGGACTGCCTGCGGATGCCCAGGGCCGGAACATAGTCGGGGACCGGAGCCTTGAGGTGCGACCGCGGCGCCCCGCCGATCATCTCGACGATCGGAAGCGGCGCGGTCGCCAGGCTCATCAGGCCCTGCGCCCGGCTGCCCTCGAAGCGGGCGCGGGCGGCCTCCAGCTGGACGAAAGGACGGAAGTCCGAATTGACCGGCGCCTGGAACGGGGCGAACAGCGGGTCGATCTGCCTCATGGTGCCGAGGCTGCGCGCGGCGATCTCCTCGATGTGCGCGATGCCCAGCCGATCCATGTGCTCCATGAATCCGCGCTCCTCCACCGGCAGGGGGCCGGGACGTGGCACGCGGCCTTGCACGACGGCGATGACCAGCAGGTCTCCGGGGTTCGATTCGTAGATCTCGTAGTCGGAGAAGTTCTCGCGCAGCGCTCCCAGGATCGAGGCGAGCAGCTCGTCGCTGAACTCGTAGACCTGCAACCATTGGACGAACACGCCGCCGGGCGCGAGATAGCGCTTGGTGTCGCGGTAGAACTCGGTGGAGAACAGGCCGGCGACGCCGTTGACCCAGGGATTCGAAGGCTCCGCCATGATCACGTCGTAGCGCTTCCCGTAGCGGGCGAAATAGCTCTTTGCGTCCTCGAAGAACACGTGGCTGCGCCGGTCCTGGTAGGGCCGCAGCACGCGCGGTGCGAAAGCCATCGCGCCGGTCACCATCGCCGGTTCGATTTCGATGGTGTCGACTTCCTTCGGACCGCGGTGCGACAGCGCGACTTCCGTGGTCAGCCCGGATCCCCATCCGACGTTCGCGAGGGACTTCGCGTCGGGCTTGATCAGCAGGGGCAGCGCCGCGACCAGGGTCATGGTGTACTCGTCCGGCGTCGGAGGCAGGTCGGTGTCCAGCCGTATCGCCGCGTCGGGCTTGCCGTTGGTGGAAAGGGAAACGATGCCGCCGGGCTGGGCGCGCGCCGCGACCGAAGCGGTCTTGCCGTCGCGGTAGAAGATCACCCTTCCGAATTCGGGAAGCGCGTGACCGTAGCGGAACACTCCGGAGGAGAGCCGCTCGGGCTCGAGGATATCCAGCCGCGCGGTCGCCGTCGCGGCCAGCATGCCGGCGATGAGCGCGGCGAAGGCGTGCGCGCGCCGGAACCGCTCCAGCGAATAGCGCAGGATCCATGCGCCGAGCAGCATGTCGGCGGCCGCGCCGACGACCAGCGCGAGCTTCAGGCCGGCGTCGGGCAGGAGAAGGTGCACCGCGACGAGCACGCCGGCGATCGACCCCAGCGTATTGGCCGCGTACACCTGGCCGATGGCGCGCTCGCCGCGGCCGCCGCGCAGCAGCACGTGGGTGAACAGCGGCAGCGTCATGCCGGCGAAGAAGGTCGTCGGCAGCATCACCGCGAACGCCAGCCCGTGGCTGAACAGGTTGAACACCGGGTAGGCGCTGGCGCTCTTCTGCAGCACGCCCAGCGCCCACGCCATCCAGTCGAAGGTCCAGTGGTAGACGAAGACCGTGGAGAGCGCCGCGAGTCCCATCAGGACCTGCACCACGCCGGCGAACCGGACCGGATCGGCGATGCGATCGATGCGGCGGCGTATCCACAGCCCGCCCAGGGCGAGCCCGGTGATGAAGGCCGAGAGCATCAGCTCGAAGGCATGGAAGGACGAGCCCAGGACGAGCGACAGCATCCTGATCCACACGATTTCGTAGATGAACGACGCCAGCCCCGTGACGAAGGCCCCGGCGAGAAACAGCCTGGCGATGTAGGTTCCGGCGGGGGTCGTCGTGCCCGCGGCCGGCGTGACCGCGGCGGGCTCGCCGCGATGCGCGATCGCGAGGACCACAGCGGCGAGAGCGAGATTCAGCGCTCCCGCCAGGCGCATCGTTCCCGGCATGCCGATCCATCCGATCAGCAGGAACGCCGAGGCGAGCGCCCCGATTGCCGCGCCGATCGAGTTGGTGAAATACAGCATCGCCAGGTGATGCCCGCTCTGCTGCGGTCCGCGCCGGATCACGGCACCGGAGAGCAGCGGAAAGGTCATGCCGAGGAGCACCGTCTGCGGAACGATCAGCAGGGCGCACAGCGAATACTTGTAGACCTCGACCGCGTCGGGGGAACCGAGCGCCGGGATGACATGGTCGAGCGAAGCCTGGGTCAGCAGGACGAACAGCTCGTGGAAGAGCAGGGCGGCGACGCCGATCGCGGCCTCGATCCAGCCGTAGGCGGCGAGCAGGTTCGCGAAACGCGCGCTCCAGCGGCTCGCCAGCCAGGCGCCGAGCGCCATGCCGCCCATGAAGGCCGCGAGCACGAACGACTGCGAGAACGCCGCGGCGCCCAGAAACAGCCTGAGGTAGTGCGACCAGACCGATTCGTAGATCAGGCCGGTGAAACCGGACAGCGTGAACAGGGCGAACAACAGCTTGATGTCGCGATTCATGGCTGTCCCCGGGGATCGTCCGAAGGCGCAAGTGTACCCGAGCGCTCCCCCCGCACCGCGGAATTGCTCCACGCCGGCGCGACCGGCGTCAGTGCTGGAGGATCTTGGAGAGGAACTGCTGCGCGCGCTCGGAGCGCGGCTTTCCGAAAAAATCTTCCTTGACCGCGTCCTCGACGATCTCGCCGCGGTCCATGAACACGACGCGGTGAGCGACCTTGCGCGCAAAGCCCATCTCGTGCGTCACCACCATCATGGTCATGCCTTCCTTGGCGAGCGCGACCATGACGTCGAGCACCTCGTTGATCATCTCGGGGTCGAGGGCGGAGGTCGGCTCGTCGAACAGCATCGCGATCGGGTCCATGGCGAGGGCCCGCGCGATCGCCACGCGCTGCTGCTGGCCGCCGGAAAGCTGGCCGGGATACTTGTCCTTGTGGGCGAGCAGCCCCACGCGGTCGAGGAGCGCGAGGCCCTTGCGGGTCGCATCATCGAGGCCGCGCCCCAGCACCTTTTCCTGGGCGAGGGTCAGGTTGCGGGTCACGTTCATGTGGGGGAACAGCTCGAAGTTCTGGAACACCATGCCGATACGCGAGCGCAGCTTCGGGAGGTCGGTCCCGGGGTCGCCGACCGAAATTCCGTCGACGGTGATCTCGCCCTTCTGGAAGGGCTCCAGGCCGTTGACGCACTTGATCAGCGTCGACTTGCCGCTCCCCGAAGGCCCGCATACGACGACGACCTCGCCCTTCCTCACCTCGGTGGTGCAGCCGGTCAGGACCTGGAAGCTGCCGTACCACTTGCTCACGTCCTTGATCGAGATCATCGCCGCCCCCCGCGTTCACCGGATTATGGCGATTTTCGCCTGCAGGCGCCTGACCCCGAATGAGAGGGCCGAGCACAGCGCCAGATAGACGATCGCGACGAACAGGTACATCTCCACCACCCGGCCGTCGCGCTGCGCGACCTTGGTGGCGGCGCCCACGAAATCGGTGACGTTCAGGAGCGATACCAGCGACACGTCCTGGAACAGGATGATGGTCTGCGTGAGCAGCACCGGCAGCATGTTGCGAAACGCCTGCGGCAGGATCACCAGGCGCATCGCCGGCCAGTATCCCAGGCCGAGGGCGAAGGCCGCCCCCCCTTGTCCCCTGGGTATGCTCTGTATCCCGGCGCGCATGATCTCGCAGAAGTACGCGGCTTCGAAGAGGATGAAAGTGATGTACGCGGAGCGCTCGGCGCCGATCTGCGGCGGGCGGTCGGCGCCCGTCAGCGACTGCAGGATCACCGGCACCAGGAAATAGAACCAGAAGATCACCAGCAGCAGCGGGATCGAGCGCATCAGGTTCACGTAGCCCGCCGCGACCAGCGCGACCGGCTTGAACGCCGAGAGCCTCGCCATCGCGAGGAGCGTCCCGAAGATCGTGCCGCCGATCGCCGCGACGATGGTGATCTGGACGGTGTACTGGAGACCGGCCATCACGTAGGGCAGGGTGCGGCCGATCTCGCCGAGATCCAGGTCGCCGATCATTTGGCCGAGCCGATATAGCCGGGGACCGCGACCTTGCGCTCGAGCAGCGCCATCACCCGATTCGAGGTGAGCGCGATCGCCGCGTAGATCAGCGTTGCCGCGCCGAAGGCCTCGAAATAGCGGAAAGTCATCTCGCCCATTTCGCGCGTGCGGAAGAACAGCTCGGTCAGGCCGATCGAGTAGGCGACGGCGGTGTTCTTGATGAGGTTCATCAGCTCGGAGGTGAGCGGCGGGATGATGATGCGGTACGCCATCGGCAGCAGCACGTAGCGGTAGGTCTGCGCCTGCGACAGGCCCAGGGCATAGCCGGCGCTGCGCTGGCCGCGCGAGAGGGACTGGATGCCGGCGCGCACCTGCTCGGCGAGGCGCGCCGAGGTGAACAGCCCCAGGCACACGACCGCGGTGATCAGCTGATAGGTCAGCGGATCGACGGAAACGACCCAGCGTTTCACCGGCGGAATCACGCCCGGCACGACGAAGAACCAGAGGAAGAACTGAACGATGAGCGGGATATTGCGGAACAGCTCGACGTAGGCATTCCCCAGGCGCACCAGCCACCTGCGGTCGGTGGTGCGCGCCACGCCGACCACCGAGCCGAGCGCAAACGCCAGGATCCAGGCGAGCGCTGCGACCATCAGGGTCCACTCCAGGCCCGAGGCGAGCATGCGCCACCACGGGCCGTCCCCGTCGGGAACCTGCTCCAGGAGGATGCCCAGACCCACCGGGGGCCGCCGGTACTGCCGGAGGAGCGCTAGGTCCTCAGACGCCCTGGTCGTTCGGGTTCTTGAACGCGTCCCGTATCGCCGGCGTCATCGGGAAGTTCATGTTGACGCTTTTGGGCGGGATCGGGCTGGTGAACCACTTGGCGTAGATCTTCTCGATCTCGCCGGACTTCATCACCCCGCCGATGGTCTTGTCGACCAGCGCCTTGAACTGCGGGTCGTCCTTCCTCAGCATCATGCTGTAGGGTTCCTGGCGCAGCGACTCGGGGATGATGCGGTAGTCGGACGGATTCCTCGAGTTGGCGATCTGGCCGGCGAGCAGGATGTCGTCCATCACGAAGGCCGCGGCGCGGTCGTCGGCGACGAGGAGAAAGGACTCGGCGTGGTCCTTGCCGTAGATCTCCTTCACTTCCACGTTCTGGGTCTTCTGGTACTTCTTCAGCAGCGGCACCGAGGTGGTGCCCGAGGTCGTCGAGATCGTCTTGCCGTTCAGGTCGGCGAGCGAGTTGATCCCCGAGTTCTTCTTCACCGCGGCGGTGACGTTGATGACGAAGTAGGTCGGTCCGAAGGACACCTGCTTCTGCCGCTCGACCGAATTCGTCGTCGATCCGCATTCCAGGTCGATGGTGCCGTTCTGCATCAGCGGGATCCGATTCGAGGAAGTCACCGGCTGCAGCTGCACTTTCAGGCCGGGCAGCTTCAGCTCCGCCTTGACCGCGTCGACGATCTTCATGCACAGGTCCATGGCGTAGCCGATGGGCTGCTGCTTGTCGTCGAGATACGAGAAGGGAATCGAGGATTCGCGGTAACCGACGGTGATCGAGCCGGTCTCCTTGATTTTCTTCATGGTTCCGGCGAGCTGCTGGGCTGCCGCGGGGGCCGCCAGCGTCGCGCAGACGATGGCGGAAAGCACGAGGCGCATTGTTTTGGTCATGGGATTCTCCCTCTGGAATACGGCTGCCGAGGATTCTACGCAGTCCCCGGGTCCTTGTCTAAGCGTCGGCGTTTCATTTGTTTCAGGCCGCCCTGCGCACCTTTTTCCCGAGGACATTCCGAAGGTAGCGGCCGGTGAAGCCCGCCTCGCTCTCGGCCACGTCCTCCGGCGTGCCCTGCGCGATGATCCGCCCGCCGCCGTCGCCGCCCTCCGGCCCCAGGTCGATCACCCAGTCGGCGGTCTTGATGACATCGAGGTTGTGCTCGATCACAACTACCGTGTTGCCCGCGTCGCGCAGGCGGTGCAGCACGGAGAGCAGCAGGTCGATGTCCTTGAAATGCAGGCCGGTGGTCGGCTCGTCCAGGATGTACAGCGTGCGCCCGGTGTCGCGCTTGGAGAGCTCGAGCGACAGCTTCACCCGCTGCGCCTCGCCGCCGGAGAGCGTGGTCGCGGGCTGGCCGAGCTGGATGTAGCCGAGCCCCACCTCGAGCAGCGTCTGGAGCTTGCGCTCGACGGCCGGGACGGCGCCGAAGAACTCGTGCGCCTGCTCGACGGTCATCTGCAGCACTTCGTGGATATTCCGGCCCTTGTACTGCACCTCCAGCGTCTCGCGGTTGTAGCGCTTGCCGTGGCAGGTGTCGCAGGGCACGTAGATGTCCGGAAGAAAATGCATCTCGACCTTGATGACGCCGTCGCCTTGGCAGGCCTCGCAGCGCCCGCCCTTGACGTTGAACGAGAAGCGCCCGGGACCGTAGCCGCGCTCGCGCGCCGCCGGCACCCCGGCGAAGAGCTCGCGGACCGGCGTGAACAGCGCCGTGTAGGTGGCGGGGTTGGAGCGCGGCGTGCGCCCGATCGGGCTCTGGTCGACGCTGATCGTCTTGTCGAAGAATTCCAGGCCCTTGATCGAGTCGTGCGCCGCGGGCTCGTCGACCGAACCGAACAGCTCGCGCGCGACCGCCCGGTACAGGGTGTCGTTGATCAGCGTCGATTTTCCGGAGCCGGAAACCCCGGTCACGCAGACGAACAGGCCCACAGGCAGCGCCAGCTCGACGTCCTTCAGGTTGTTGCCGCGCGCCCCGCGCAGCCTGAGGAGGCGCGTCTTGTCGAAGCGCCGGCGCGTCTTCGGGATCGGGATCTCGAGCGCGCCCGAAAGGTACTGGCCGGTGAGGGAGTCCGGGTTGCGGCGGATCTCCGCCGGCGTGCCTTCCGCGACGATCCGCCCCCCGTGCTCGCCGGCGCCGGGTCCCATGTCGAGCACGTGGTCGGCCGAATTGATCGCCTCCTCGTCGTGCTCGACCACGATCACGGTATTGCCGAGATCGCGCAGGTGCTTGAGCGTCGCCAGCAGCCGCCCGTTGTCCCTTTGGTGCAGCCCGATCGAAGGCTCGTCGAGCACGTACATCACGCCGGTGAGGCCCGAGCCGATCTGCGAGGCGAGGCGGATCCTCTGCGCCTCGCCGCCCGAGAGCGTCTCGGCCGAGCGGTCGAGCGACAGGTAGTCGAGGCCGACGTTGTTGAGGAAGGACAGGCGTGCGACGATCTCGTTGACGATCTTCTCGGCGATCGCCTGTTTCGCGCCTTCGAGCTTGAGCCCGCGGAAGAACTCCAGCTCCTGCTTCAGCGGGATCGCGCTCACTTCGTAGATCGCGCTGTCGCCGACTTTCACGTGGCGCGCTTCCAGGCGCAGGCGCGTGCCCTCGCAGCTCGGGCAGGCCTTGGTATTCAGGAATTTCGCGAGCTCCTCGCGCACCACCAGCGAATCGGTCTCCCTGTAGCGGCGTTCGAGGTTCGGCAGGATACCCTCGAAAGCGTGTTCCTTCACCACCGTCCGGCCGCGCTCGTTCAGGTAGGAGAACGGGATCTTCTCCCTGCTGCCCTGGAGCACCAGCTCCTGCACGCCTTCGGGCAGCTTCTCGAAGGGCACTTCGACGTCGAAGCCGAAATGCGCGGCGAGGCTGGTGAGCATCTGGAAGTAGAACTGGTTGCGCCGGTCCCAGCCGCGGATCGCGCCGCCGGCGAGGGAGAGCTCCGGGTGGGCGACGACGCGCCTGGGGTCGAAGAAGCTGACGGTTCCGAGCCCGTCGCACTTCGGGCACGCGCCCATGGGGTTGTTGAAAGAAAACAAGCGCGGCTCGAGCTCGGCCAGTGAGTAGTCGCACACCGGGCAGGCGAAGCGCGCAGAGAACAGGTGCTCGCGTCCCGAATCGAGCTCGAGCACGATGGCGCGGCCGTCGGCGTGGCGCAGCGCCGTCTCGAACGACTCGGCGAGGCGCTGCTTCGCGTCGGGGCGCACCTTCAGCCGGTCGACGACCACGTCGACGGTGTGCTTGACGTTCTTGGACAGGCGCGGAACGGCGTCGATCTCGTGGACCTTGCCGTCGACGCGCAGCCGCGCGAAGCCCTGCGCGCGCAGCTCCGCGACCAGCTCCTGCTGCTCGCCCTTGCGGCTCGCGACGATGGGCGCGAGGACCATGAGGCCGCTCTCGGCGGGAAGGGCGAGCGCGTGGTCGACCATCTGCGACACCGACTGCGCCTGCAGCGGCAGCTTGTGCTCGGGGCAGTAGGGCGTGCCGACCCGGGCGTAGAGGAGCCGCAGGTAGTCGTGGATCTCCGTGATGGTGCCCACGGTCGAGCGCGGGTTGTGGCTCGCCGCCTTCTGCTCGATCGAGATCGCCGGGGACAGGCCCTCGATCAGGTCGACGTCGGGCTTCTCCATGAGCTGCAGGAATTGCCGGGCGTAGGCCGAGAGCGACTCGACGTAGCGGCGCTGCCCCTCGGCGTAGAGCGTGTCGAAGGCCAGGGAGGACTTGCCGGAGCCCGACAGGCCCGTGATCACGATCAGCCGGTTGCGCGGCAGATCGACGCTGAGATTCTTGAGGTTGTGCGTGCGCGCGCCGCGGATGCGGATCTGTTCCATTACCAAGAGAGCGAAACTAAACCTGCTACTATACGAAATTCCGTGGTACTCCCGCTACTTCCATGACGTCCGCGGTGTCGTCGGGGCGGATGTCCCCGCTTGAGCTGCGCGCCAGCCTGTCGCTCGCGTCGCTTTTCGCCCTGCGCATGCTGGGCCTGTTTCTCATCCTGCCGGTGTTCGCGGTGCACGCGCAGCGGCTGCCTGGGGGCGACAGCCAGACGCTCGTCGGCATCGCCCTGGGCATCTACGGGCTCACCCAGGGCATCCTCCAGATACCCTACGGCATGGCCTCCGACCGCTATGGCCGCAAGCGCGTGATCGTGATCGGCCTGCTGCTGTTCGCGCTGGGAAGCTTCGTCGCGGCCTGGGGCCCGAATATCGCGATCGTCATCCTCGGGCGGGCGCTGCAGGGCGCCGGGGCGATCGCCGCGCCCGTCACCGCTTTCGCCGCCGATATCACGCGCGAGCAGCACCGCACCAAGGCGATGGCGATGATCGGCGGCTCGATCGGCCTCATGTTCGCGGTGTCGCTGGTGGCGGCGCCGGCCCTGTATCCTCTGATCGGCATGGGCGGAATCTTCGGCATGACGGGACTGCTCGCGCTCGCCGCGATCTGGGTGACGCTGGCGGTCGTGCCGGCGGAGCCGGTTTCCGGAACGGGCGGGCGCCGGCTCATTCCCGGCGCGCTGAAAGGGGTGCTGCGCAATGCCGAGCAATTGCGCCTCAACTTCGGGATCTTCTGCCTTCACGTGGTGCAGATGGCGATCTTCGTGGTCGTCCCGACCGCGCTGGTGCGCTACGGAAACCTCCCGGTCAGCGAGCACTGGAAGGTCTACCTGCCGGTGGTCCTGGGCTCGTTCGCGCTGATGGCGCCGCCGCTGATCCGGGCCGAGCGCAGCGGCCGCATGAAATTCCTGTTTCTTTCGGCGATCGCCCTGCTGCTCGCGGTGGAGCTGGGGTTCGCCGTGTGCTTCGACAACTTTTACTTCCTGGTCGGGCTGCTTCTGTTCTTCTTCGTGGCGTTCAACCTGCTCGAGGCCTGTCTGCCCTCGCTGGTGTCGCGCCTCGCCCCGGCGGCGTCCCGGGGCACGGCCCTCGGGGTCTACAACACCACGCAGGCGCTCGGCCTGTTCGCGGGCGGGGCGGCCGGCGGCTGGCTCGCCCAGCATTGGGGGGAGTCGTCGGTGTTTGTATTCGGAATCGCGCTGGTTGCGTTATGGCTGCTTGTAGCCTCCAGCATGCGTGTCCCGGTCGATGCCGCTGAAGGTGTATCCTGACCCGTTCGCGGAACGGGCCGAGAAAAATTATCTGAGGAGCGAAATCATGGCATCGGTCAACAAAGTGATACTGGTAGGGAACCTCGGGCGCGACCCCGAAACCCGGTACAACCCGGAAGGCGGGGCGATCACCAACATCTCCATCGCCACCACCGAGCAGTGGAAGGACAAGGCGAGCGGCGAGAAGCAGGAGCGCACCGAGTGGCACCGCGTGGTGTTCTTCAACCGCCTTGCGGAGATCGCCGGCGAGTACCTGAAGAAGGGCTCGCAGGTCTACGTCGAAGGGAACCTGCGCACGCGCAAATGGCAGGACAAGGAAGGCAAGGAGCGCTACACCACCGAGATCGTCGCCGAGCGCATGCAGATGCTCGGCAGCCGCGCCGGCATGGGAGACGCGGGTGCGCGCGACCGCGGCGACGAGGACAAGGCGCCCGTCACCGCGGACGAGGGCAAGCCCGCGAAGAAGCCCGCGGGCAAGTTCGACGACATGGACGACGATATACCGTTCTAGCCGCGCGGCGCGGCCACGCGCTGATGGAGGACCGAGCCGAGCGCCATCCCGGCGACGAACACCAGCGCCTCGACGCTGCCTGCGGACAGGGCGGCGATCCCGGGACCGGGGCAGTAGCCGCCGATCCCCCAGCCGAGGCCGAATATCGCCGAGCCGAGGAGCACCCTGCGGTCCACCTTCGTCATGCGGGGGAGGTGGAACTCGCTCTCGAACATCGGCTTGCCGCGCTTCAGCACGAAGCGGAACGCCAGCATCGCCACCCCGACCGCGCCGCCCATGACGAGCGCGAGGCTGGGGTCCCAGTCTCCGGCGACGTCGAGGAAGTCGAGCACCTTGTCCGGGTTCACCATCTGCGAGATCGCCAGGCCGAGGCCGAACAGCAGTCCCGCCGCGAGCGCGCTCGCGTTTCTCGCCATCGCGTGCGTCACGACGCCACCCCGAAGAGGTGCCGCACGACGAATACGCCGATCATGCCGGTGAGCATGAACGTCAGGGTCGCGGCGATCGAGCGCCCGGAAAGCCGGCTGATCCCGCATACGCCGTGCCCGCTGGTGCAGCCGCCGCCCTGCGCCGTGCCGAAGCCCACGAGCATCCCGGAGAGCAGGACCAGCGGCACCGGATAGCCGGCGCGGGGCGCGAACGCCGGCGGGGCGAGCCATAACCAGCCGCCGGCGCCGGCGATGAGCCCCGCCAGGAACAGCCAGCGCCAGGTGTCGCGCCGCTGCAGGAGAGCACCGTGCATGATGCCGCTCACGCCGGCGACGCGGCCGGTCAGCCACAGGAGCAGGCTCGCCGAGATGCCGATCAGCGCCCCGCCGATCAGCGCGCTCACCGGAGTGAAGTTGACCATGCTCATATTGTGCACGGTAGAATCGCCGTTTGCAGCCGGATATCTTTCGACGGAGTCGTACTGCATGGACATCAGACGGCGCGGGATCCTGAAGGCGGGCGGCGGAAGCGGCGTGCTCGCGCTCGCGGCGGCGGCGGGCCTGCTCCGCCCGGGCGAGGCTTTCGCCCAGCAATGGAACAAGGCGGCGTTCGAGACCAGGAGCGTCGCCGATACGCTGAAGGCGCTCGGCGGCAGCGGCTCCAGCGAGAGCGCGCAGATCCAGATCACCGCGCCCGACATCGCCGAGAACGGCGCCGTGGTGCCGATCACGGTCGAGAGCGCGATCCCGAGAACGCAGATGATCGCGATCCTGATCGAGAAGAACCCGAACACGCTGTCGGCGAATTTCGAGATCCCCGACGGCACCGATCCCTTCGTCACCACCCGCGTGAAGATGGCCGAGACCTCCAACATCTACGCCGTGGTCAAGGCCGACGGCAGGTACTTTCACGCGGCGAAGGAGGTCAAGGTCACTCTCGGCGGGTGTGGGGGCTGATATGGCCGATCCGATGCGCATCCGCGCCAGCATGGCGGGCGACAAGGTCGAGGTTCGGGTGCTGATGAGCCACGAGATGGAGACGGGACAGCGCAAGGACGCGAGCGGCGCCGTCGTCCCGGCGCATTTCATCCAGAACGTCACCGTGACCCACGCCGGCAGGACCGTGCTCTCGGCGCAATGGGGCACCTCGATCTCGAAGAACCCCTTCGTGCATTTCCGCTTCAAGGGGGGCAAGCCCGGCGAGAAGGTGAGCATCAGCTGGGTCGACAACAGGGGCGAGCGAAGGACCGACGAAGTCGTCATCGGCGGGGGTTAGGTAGCTTAGGCAAGGAGAGAGGCGATGGCGTTTCACCGCGTGCTTGCCGCAGTGCTGGCGGCAGGCCTTCCCTGCGTCTGCTTGGCGCAGCAGGACACGCAGAAGGAAGTCGAGCGCTACCGGGAGCTGCTCGCCGAGGGCAATCCGGCGGACCTGTTCGAGGCGCGCGGCGAAGAGCTGTGGAAAGCCCCGCGCGGTCCGAAGCAGGTGTCGCTGGAGCGCTGCGATCTCGGCCTCGGCGCCGGCGTGGTCAAGGGCGCCTACGCGCAGCTGCCGCGCTGGTTCCCCGACACCGACCGCGTCCAGGACCTCGAGTCGCGCCTTCTCACCTGCATGGTGGGGCTGCAGGGCTTCAGGCCCGAGGACGCGGCGAAGAATCCCTTCTCCGCTCCCGGGCGCCCCTCGGACCTGGAAGCGCTCGCCAGCTTCGTCGCCGGGCAATCCCGGGGCATGACGCTCGCCGCGCCGCTGCGCCACCCCAAGGAGATCGAGGCCTTCCAGATCGGCGAGCAGCTTTTCTACCGGCGCGCGGGGCCGCACGATTTCGCCTGCGTGAGCTGCCACGGCGAGAACGGCAAGCGCATCCGCCTGCAGGAATTGCCCAGGCTCACCGACCCGGCCGAAGCGCGCAGGATCTTCACCAGCTGGCCGGCGTACCGCGTGTCGCAGGGCTCGGTGCGCACCATGCAGCACCGGCTCTTCGATTGCTACTGGCAGATGCGGCACCCCCAGCTCGACTACGCCTCCGAGGCCTCGATCGCGCTCGAGGTGTTCATGGCGAAGTACGCGAACGGCGGCGAGATCCGGGCGCCGGGCCTGAAGCGATGAGGTCGATCCTCGCGCTCCCGGGCTTCGCCGCGCTCGCCCTCAGTTTGGTCGGCTGCGCCGGCGGCCTCTCCGACGACGAGGCGCGGCAGCGCGCCGAGCGGGTTTTCCGCGAGTCGTTCTCGCACGGCAACCGCCAGATGGCGGCGAAAGTGGAGCAGCAGGACGAGGTGCAGGCCCTGTGCACGCGCTACCGCAACGAGCCTCCCAAGGACGTCGCCGACGGCATCGAGCGCTCCCAGGGCGCGGTGATCCGCTATCCGGCCTCCGGCAAGCTGCTCGGCGACTGGCGCCAGGGCGAGAAGATCGCGCAGGACGGCTACGGCCTGCGCTTCACCGATCCGGACACCAAGCGCCCGAACGGGGGCGGCTGCTACAACTGCCACCGCATCGCTCCCGCCGAGATTTCCTACGGCACCGTCGGGCCGAGCCTGTACCGCTTCGGCGCGCTTCGCGGAACGGGCGAGGCGACCCAGCGCTACGTCTACGCGAAGATCTACGATTCCCAGGCTTTTCTCGCCTGCTCCCATATGCCGCGCTTCGGCCACAACGGCGTCCTGAGCGAAGCCCAGATCACGCACCTGGTCGCGCTGCTGCTCGATCCGGGATCACCGGTCAACAAATGAGCCGTTGATGACCGGATCTTGAAAACCCCGGCGGAGCCCCCACCAGTTCGCGGTATAATCGCCGACTTGCGTGGAGCCGCCATGCCGATTTACGAATATCGCTGCTCATCCTGCGGATTCCAGAAAGAGTACCTGCGGAAGGTCTCCGACCCGGTGATGTCGGTGTGCCCCGAGTGCAACAGGAACACCTTCTCCAAGATGCTGAGCGCGGCCGGGTTTCAGCTCAAGGGCAGCGGCTGGTACGCCACCGATTTCAAGAACAGCGGCTCGAAGCCCGCCGCGAAATCCGAAGCCAAGGATTCCGGCGCCAAGGATTCCGGCGCGGGGAAATCCGAGAGCAAGGACGCAGGCTCGAGCAAGTCCGACGGCAAGTCCGAGTCGAATTCGAAAGCCGCGGCCTGAGCCCGGGCGCACGGGCACGCGGGGCCGGGAGCGGCTGCTCCCCGTTCCTGTCCGCCCCCGTCGGAGCGCGAACGATCAATGAAGAAGATCCTCATCACCGGCCTGCTGATCTGGATTCCGCTCGCGATCACGCTGTGGGTGCTCGAGCTCATCGTGAGCACGATGGACCAGTCGCTGCTGCTGCTGCCGCCGCAGTACCAGCCGCAGGCGCTGCTCGGCTACCAGATCCCGGGAATCGGCGCGCTGCTGACCGTGCTGGTCGTGTTCGTCACCGGCGCGCTCGCGTCCAACATCCTCGGCCAGCGGCTGCTGCTCTTCTGGGAAAGCCTGCTCGGCCGCATCCCGGTCGTGAAGACCATCTACAACGGCGTGAAGCAGGTGAGCGACACGCTGTTCGCGCCGGGCGGCCAGGCTTTCAGCAAGGCGCTGCTGGTGCAGTATCCGCGCGAAGGTAGCTGGACCATCGCCTTCCTCACCGGCCGGCCAGGAGGCGACGTCGCCAATCATCTGCAGGGAGACTACGTCAGCGTCTATGTCCCGACCACGCCCAACCCCACCTCGGGGTTCTTTCTCATGATGCCCAGTGCCGACGTGATCGCGCTCGACATGAGCGTCGACGAGGCGCTCAAGTACGTGATCTCTATGGGCGTGGTGCCCCCCGATATCCCCGGCGCCAGGCCCCAGGGATAGTCCATGCGCACCCACTACTGCGGCAGGCTCGGCACGGCCCTTCTCGGAAAGACGGTGACGCTCGCCGGCTGGGCGCACCGCCGGCGCGATCACGGCGGGGTGATCTTCATCGACCTGCGCGACCGCGAGGGCCTCGCGCAGGTGGTATCCGATCCCGACCGCAAGGAGACCTTCGCGACCGCCGAGCGCATCCGCAACGAATACGTGCTCAAGGTGACGGGCGTGGTGCGCCGCCGCCCCGAGGGCACGGTGAATCCCAATATCGCAAGCGGGGAGGTCGAGGTGCTCGCGCACGACATCGAGATCCTCAATCCCGCGCTCACGCCGCCCTTCCAGCTCGACGAGGAAGGCCTTTCGGAGACGGTGCGGCTGGCGAACCGCGTGATCGACCTGCGGCGCGAGCCGATGCAGAAGAACCTGATGCTGCGCTACCGCGTCGCGGTGGCGGTGCGCAAGTACCTCGACGCTGAAGGGTTCATCGACATCGAGACGCCGATGCTCACGCGCTCGACTCCCGAGGGCGCGCGCGACTACCTGGTGCCCTCGCGGGTGCACGCCGGCGAGTTCTTCGCGCTGCCGCAGTCGCCGCAGCTGTTCAAGCAGATGCTGATGATCGCGGGCTTCGACCGCTACTACCAGATCACGCGCTGCTTCCGCGACGAGGACCTGCGCGCCGACCGCCAGCCCGAGTTCACCCAGATCGACTGCGAGACCTCGTTCCTCGGCGAGACCGAGATCCGCGCGATCTTCGAGGGAATGGTCCGCACGGTGTTCAGGGAGGTGCTCGAGGTCAATCTGCCGCAGGCCTTCCCGGTGATGACGCACGCCGACGCGATGCTGCTCTACGGCTCGGACAAGCCCGACCTGCGCGTGCCGCTGCGTTTCACCGAGCTGACCGACGCGATGAAGTCGGTCGAGTTCAAGGTGTTCTCCGGCCCGGCGAACTCCGCCGGCGGGCGGGTCGCCGGGCTGCTGGTTCCCGGAGGAGGGGAGCTCTCGCGCGGCGAGATCGACGGCTACACCGAGTTCGTCGGCATCTACGGGGCGAAGGGCCTCGCCTGGATCAAGTTCAACGACATCGCCAAAGGCCGCGACGGCATGCAGTCGCCGATCGTGAAGAACCTGTCGGACGCCGCGCTGCGCGCGATGGTCGAGCGCTCCGGGGCGAAGGACGGCGACCTGATGTTCTTCGGCGCAGGGCCCGCGAAGATCGTGAACGACGCCCTGGGCGCGCTGCGCGTGAAGATCGGCCACGAGAAGAAGCTGGTCGAGGCCGGCTGGCGGCCGCTGTGGGTGGTGGATTTCCCCATGTTCGAGTACGACGAGGAAGGCAGGCGCTGGAACGCGATGCACCACCCGTTCACCGCGCCCAAGGACGGGCACGAGGCCTTCCTCGAGTCCGAGCCCGCGAAGGCGCTCGCCAAGGCCTACGACATGGTGCTGAACGGCTCGGAGATCGGCGGCGGCTCGGTGCGCATCCACCGGGAGGAAGTGCAGTCGAAGGTGTTCCGCGCGCTGTCGATCGGGCCCGAGGAGGCGAAGCAGAAATTCGGCTTCCTGCTGGACGCGCTGCAGTACGGCGCGCCGCCGCACGGCGGCATCGCCTTCGGCCTGGACCGCATCGTCGCCATGATGGCGGGCACCGAGTCGATCCGCGACGTGATCGCCTTCCCCAAGACGCAGCGCGCGCAGGACCTGCTGGTGCACGCGCCCTCGCCGGTCGACGAGAAGCAGCTGCGCGAGCTGCACATCCGGCTGCGCAGCGCCGAGAAGCCGAACGCGTGAAAGGCGACTGGCTCAAGGACGCGGCGCGCGCGGGCGTGTTCCATCTTTCCGCCGACGCGCGCGAGCTCGCCGGCGCGGCGGCCTCCGCGGGCCTGATGGTGATCTACGTCGACATCCACCACGCGCACGACCGCGACGACTTCATGGCCGAGGCCTCGCACGCTCTGAGATTTCCCGAGGCGGCAGGCGCGAGCTGGGACAGCTTCGCCGGGGGACTGAAGGACCTGTCGTGGATGCAGGCGAAGGGCTGGGTGGTGATCCTCGAGAAGGGCAAGCACTTCGCGGGCGGCCACCGGGACGAGTTCAAGGAAGCGATGGCCGCGATGAGCGCCGCGGCCGAACACTGGCGCGGGAAGGGCAAGCCCTTCTGGACTTTGATCGGCGGCCCCGACGGCTGGAAGTCGGGCTGGCCGGACCTGCCGCCGGGCTGAAGCCGCGCAGTCTGCTGTGGTCTTCAGCAGCATCTCGTTCCTCTTCTACTTCCTTCCCGCGTTTCTCGCCGCCTACTTCCTCGTTCCGGACCGGGGGAAGAACCTGGTCCTGTTCGTCGCCAGCCTGTTGTTCTATTCGTGGGGCGAGGGCGTCTACGTTCTGCTGCTGCTCGGCTACCTCGCCTTCAACTACGCCTGCGGCCGGCTGCTCGACGCGCTCGAGGGCGGGCCCAGGAAGGCGGCGCTCGCCTTCGGCCTGGCGGTGAACCTGTCCGGGCTGGTGTGCTTCAAGTACGCGATCTTCCTGCTGGGCTTCCTTCCCGGGCGCTTCGACTCCCTGCCCGAGCACCTTCCCGCCGGGATCTCCTTCTACACCTTCCACTCGATCTCCTACCTGGTCGACGTCTACCGGCGCAGCGCCGCGGCCGAGCGCAACGTCCTGTCGCTCGCGGTCTATCTCTCCATGTTCCCGCAGCTGATCGCGGGCCCGATCATCCGCTTCAAGGACATCTGCGGCGAGATCCGCCACCGCGTTCATACCTGGGAGCAGTCCTACTCGGGCGCGAGGCAGGTCGTCGTCGGTCTCGCGCAGAAAGTCCTGGTCGCGGACAACGTCGGGCCGCTCGCCGACGCCGCCTTCGGCGCCGACCCGGCGTCGCTTACCGCCGGGCTCGCCTGGCTGGGCGTGATCGCCTACACCTTCCAGCTCTATTTCGATTTCGCCGGCTACTCGAACATGGCGATCGGCATGGGGCGGGTGATGGGCCTGACCTATCCGCGGAATTTCGACCTGCCGTACTGCTCGAGGTCGATCACCGAATTCTGGCGCCGCTGGCATATTTCGCTGTCGACGTGGTTCCGCGACTACCTCTACATCCCGCTGGGCGGCAACCGCGTCTCGCGCTCGCGCACCTTCGTCAATCTCCTCACGGTGTTCGTGCTCTGCGGCCTGTGGCACGGGGCGAGCCTGAGCTTCCTGGTGTGGGGCCTGTATCACGGCGCGTTCCTGGTCCTCGAGCGCACCCCGCTCGGCGCGAAGCTGGAAGCGCGCCCGGCCGCGGTGCGCTACGCCTACGCGCTCCTCGTCGTCATGATCGGCTGGGTGTTCTTCCGCGCGCCGACGCTGCGCGACGCGCTGGGCTATCTGCAGGCGATGTTCTGCCTCGGCGGGACCTGCGCGGCGAGCGTCCCCGCGGCGATCTTCGAGCTCACGCCGTGGCACGCACTGTGGCTCCTGATCGCGGCCGCGCTGGCGACGCCGCTGCGGGCCCTGTTCCGCGCGCCCCTGTCGCTCGCCGCGGGCGGGCGCCCGGTTGCGGCGACGCCCTACGCGCAATGGCGTGAAACCGCGGGCTCGATGCTGCTGCTCGTCCTCGCCGCCATGGCGCTCGCGGGCGGTACCTACAACGCCTTTCTCTACTTCCGGTTCTGATGCGCGCTCTGGACAAGCCCGCGACCCTGATATTCCTGCTCGCGCTGCTCACTCCGGCGGCGGTGCAGCTCTTCTCCGGCCGGGCGGAGATCTCGATTGCAGAGAAGCGCGCGCTCGAGCCGTTGCCGGCGCTGCCGGCGGCGCGCGGCGACTGGGGCGCCTTCCCAGGCAGGCTCGACGCTTTCCTGCGGGATCATTTCGGCCTGAGGGAGCCGCTCGCCACCGGATGGGGTCTGCTCAAGTACGCTCTCCGTTACACGCCCCGCGTCGCGGTTGGACGGGAAGGCTGGCTGTATCTTCCGCGATACTGGGACTCCAAGTACGGCGCGCGCGACTGCGCCGCCTTGTCGGACGAGGTGCGCTCCCTCGCCGGCCGGCTGGACCGCTTCGCGGACCATGCTGCGCGAAGCGGCGTGCCGGTGCTGTTCGCGGTCGCGCCGGACAAGGAAACCCTCTACCCCGAATACATGCCGGGGAAATCGGGCGCCGTCCGCTGCGATCTCCACGCCGGCCTTATGGGCGCGCTCGACGGCAAGCGAGTGAAGAGCGTGGATCTGCGGGCCCCGCTCGAAGCCGGGAAGGCGAAGGAGCGGGTGTATTTCAAGACCGATTCGCACTGGAACGATGCCGGCGGCTGGCGCGTCGCCCGTGCTCTCCTCGAGGGCAGCTGCGCTTCCCGGAGCGCCTGCGCCAGGCTGCCCGAGCCCTCCCTGTCGATGAAGACCTACAGCGGCGACCTCGCCGGCCTGATGGGGCTGGCCGCGGTGCTGACCGAGCCATACCAGGCGCTGGACGTTGCTCCGGCGAAGCGCGGGACCCGCAGGCTGGTCGTCGTCGGCGACTCGTTCGCGGAGACCATCGTGCGCTTCCTCGCTTCCGGCGAATCCGTGGCCGAGGTGAATTTCCGCCATCACGCGGAAGGCCGGGTCGATCTCCGGCCGGTCGTCGCGTCGAAGCCCGACGCCATCCTCATCGTGATCGTGGAGCGATACCTGTACGATCCCGGGATCGTGCGCTCGCTTGCGGCCGGCTTCTGACTCTAGCGCGCGGGCATCGCGGCGCGCTCGGTCAGAAATATCCTCTCCCTACTTTTCCACTCGCCTCAACGCGAGAAAGCCAGGTCCCGCCCCGCCTTCGTCAGCGCCTTCGCCATGCCCTGAGCGAGGCGCGTGAGGGGTGTGTCGGCTCGAGCGAACATTCCAACGGTGTGCGCCCGCAGCACTTCGGCGACTCGGACTTCACGCAGAACGCCGCGAACGCCTTCCTCGGCAAGGACGCGGCGCGGCAGGATGCCGAGCAGGTCGCTGGAGGCAAGAAGCTTGAGGATGGCGGTATACGATTCACACTGAATCACCGGACGTGGCAAGGGCAGATCGAGGCTCGCAAAAATCTCGTTGAGCAGCTCGTGCGGATGGAAGGAGAGCCACGGCAGCCCGACGAGTTTGGCCATTGAGCGCGCCGAGGCAAGGGGGTGGGCCTCCCGGCACGCCACGACGAGCTGATGCTGGAATAGGGGACGAAACGCCATTCCGGAGTCGATTTTCATATCGGGGAAACGCGGGCCGATCAGGAAGTCCAGGGTTTCGTCGCGTACCCGATGCATAAGGCCCTGGGGAGAACCCTCGACCACGCGCACGTCGGCGCCCGGAAACTGCTTGCGGAAGGCATTGACCGCCTCCGGCACGATCACCGCGGCGGCGAAGGGACTGGTTCCGAACGCGACCGAGCCGCCGGCGCGGCCGGCGAGCTGCTCGAGCTCCTGTTCGCCGCGGCACAATTCCGACTGTGCCACCCGGGCGCGCAGATAGAATGCGCGACCATAGGCTGTCGGTACGACACCGCGCGTGGTCCGTTGCACGAGCTGTACGTGCAGCTCGCTTTCCAGCGCCTTGATGCTCTTCGTGATGCCGGGCTGCGACACGGCGAGCGAGCGCGCTGCTCCATTCATGCTGCCGCTCTCGATGACGGCGACGAAGTCCCGGATCTGGCTGAGTCGCATAGTAGGTATAGCTCCCGGTTATGCCGGATATGCTGGCGCCATCTTACATCGATGCGCGGCCCGTGTTTCACTGACGCTGCGCGTGCCCTTCGCCAGGTTTCAGGGAGGAAACATGAAACGTCAGCATTGCGTTTGGCTTCGGAAGGCAAGTGACACGGTGTCGATGATCTTCCGGAAAATCATTCACATCGCGCTGTTGGCGTTCCTACTCGCCCCTGTTGTCTCGCAGGGCCAGGGGCTCAAGGTCACCCTCCTGGGGACTGGCTCACCGACGCCGGCCATGAATCGATTCGGGCCGAGCACTTTGGTGGAGGCGGGAGAGCAGAAATTTGTGTTCGACGCGGGCCGCGGCGCTCTGCAACGTCTGTGGCAGCTCAAGGTGCGCTGGCAGGATGTGGAGGGAGTTTTCCTCACACACCTGCACTCGGATCATCTGGTCGGGTTGCCCGACCTGTGGTTGACCGGGTCGTTCTTGTCTCCAGGTCGGAAATCGGCGCTGCGGGTTTGGGGTCCGGCTGGAACCACGCAGATGATGGCTTACCTTGAGCGGGGATTTGGGTACGACATCCGGATCCGGCAAAGCGACGACCGGCTTTCGCCAGAAGGGGTAGCTATCCTCGCCGAAGATGTCAACGAAGGATTCGTGTACGACAAGGGTGGAGTGAAGATCACGGCCTTCGAAGTGGACCACAAGCCGGTCAAACCCGCCTTCGGTTACCGGATCGACTATGCGGGGCGTTCGGTCGTCCTTTCCGGAGATACCGGCGTCTCGGAGAGTTTGATCCGACACGCTCAGTCCGTGGATCTCTTGGTTCACGAAGTCGTCTCGCCTGAGGCCTTGCGCCGGGCTGGCATCCCCCCAGGTCGAGTCGCTCAGATTCTCGAAGGGCACACTACTCCGGAACAAGCGGGGGAGGTTTTCTCGAAGGTCAAACCGAGGTTGGCAGTGTATTCGCACATCATTCCCCCATCTGCCACGGAGGCAAATCTAATTGCGCCAATGCGGAAGGCGTACTCGGGACCCGTGGAACTGGGCGAAGATCTGATGGTCATCGAAATCGGGGCGAAGATCGGCATTCAAAGGCGGGCTGGCTCTCCGCAGTGACGACTCGTCAGAGTGCGTCCAGCCCCATCGCACGGCGGAACTCGCGCCGGACTTCCTCCGGCTGGCCGCAGTGCCAGCGGAAGTCCTCGAGCAGGTTCTTCCAGAACGGATGCTCGCGGTACTGCGCCAGCGTCATGCCCTCCGTATACAGCTTCCTCCCGATGTTCGGCAGCGGGACGCCGCGGTTGCGCGCCGGATCGCGGATCAGGCCCTTGGGGTCGCGGCCGTCGGCGACCGCGTCGAGGTCCTTGAACAATTGCTTGCGCAGCATCGAGATGCCGCGGTCGCTCGCGCCCAGGTTCTCCCGGGTGCGGTCGGCGATCGCGCCCTGGCCGACCCAGGCGACGATGTCCTGGTTGACGACGTGGCTGGTGATCCAGCGCCCTGAGGCGTCCCGTATCGGGCTGGTCCAGGCCGGGATGCTCTTCTGCTCGTAGGGTTCGGCCTCCCTGGGAACGCGGATGAAGGACCAGGTGACCGAGAGCATGTTCTCGTCGTCCACCGGCACGCGCCACTCGAAGTGCTCGCCGAGGAAGAAGCCGTTCGGCCACAGGCACACGCGGCCCACGGTCCACAAGGGATCGCGCTCGTCCGCGCCCTCGCGCACGCGCTTGTAGACGAAGCCGTAGTCGAACTCGTCGAAGCCGAGCTTGAGGTGGGTGGGCGCGTAAGGGCCGGTGCGGCCCTCGAGGCGCAGCTTCCAGTTGTCGTGCATCCACTCGAAGTGCACCGGGTCGATCGAGTTCTCCTGCGCCTGCAGCCAGTTGCACGGCACCTCGGCGAACACGATCTGCACGAATCCGTTCTTCCAGGAGAAGATCTCCCAGTCCGGCAGCAGCGGCGCGGGCTGCGGCCCGAGGTAGGCCCACAGGAGGCCCGCTTTCGCCTGCACCGGGTAGGCGGTGGTGCGGATGCGTTTCTTCAGCCGCTCCTGCGGATCGAACTTCTCCTCGAAGGGCTGGGCGATGCAGCCGCCCTTTTCGTCGTAAGTCCAGCCGTGGTAGTGGCAGCGCAGGCCGCACTGCTCCACGTAGCCGTAGGCGAGATCGGCCGAGCGGTGCCTGCAATGGCGCGCGATCAGCCCGTAGGTGCCGGAGAGGTCGCGGTAGACGACCAGGTCCTCGCCCATGATGCGCAGCGGCCTGATCGGGCTGCGGTCGAGATCGCTCACCGCGGCGACCGGGTGCCAGTAGCGGCGCAGCAGCTCGCCCATCGGCGTTCCCGCGCCGACCCGGGTGAGGGTGCGGTTTTTCTCCGCGCTCAGCATGACCGATTTGTCATCCTGAGCGAAGCGAAGGATCTCTGACGGTACGCTGTGCCATTTGGAGATTCCTCGGCCTGCGGCCTCGGAATGACGATGATAGGCGTCATGCCTCTACTCCACCTTCGCGCCCGAAGCCTTGATCAGCGCTTCCCAGCGGGGAAAGTCCCTGCGGTAGTTCTCGGCGAACTCCGCGGGCGTGTTGCCGATCGGCAGCTGGCCCATCGCGATCAGCTTCTCCGACACCTCGGGATTGCGCAGCACCTCGACGATCTCGCGCGACAGGCGCTCGACAATGGGCCTGGGCGTCCCCGCGGGCAGGTAGGCGCCGCCCCACACCGGCATCTCGAATCCCGGGAAACCCTGCTCGGCGAACGTGGCGAGCTCCGGCCAGGCGACGAAGCGCTTCGGCCCGGTGATCGCGAGGGCCTGGATCTTTCCCGCGGCGGCGAGCGGCTTGGCGATGAGAATGCTCACCCAGGCGACGTCGAGCGAGCCGTTGATCACGTCGTTGGTCGCCTGCACCTCGCCCTTGTAGGGAACGTGGTTGAGCGGCACGCCGTACTCCTTCTCCAGGATCACGCCGAACAGGTGCAGCGAGGTGCCGACGCCGATCGACCCGTAGCTCACCGGCCGCCCCAGCTTCTTCGCCCAGTCGACGAATCCCTTGAGATCCTTGTAGGGGGCGTTCGCCGGGCCGATGAGGAGCACGTTGCCGGTGCTGATCTGCGTCACCGGCTCGAAGTCCTTCACCGGGTCGTAGGGAAGATTCGAGCGCAGCACGCGGTTGCCCACCATCGAGCTCATGATGGTGACGAGGAAGGTGTAGCCGTCGGGCGGCGCCTTGGCGGCCTCGGCGGTGCCGAGGACGGTCGCCGCGCCCGGCCGGTTGTCGACCACCACCGGCTGGCCGAGGCGCGAGGTGAGCTTCTCGGCGATGATGCGGCACATGACGTCGATGTTGCCCCCGGCGACCGAGGTCGAGATGAGGCGGATGGGCCGCGACGGCCAGTTGTCCTGAGCGAGCGCCGCGCCGCAGGCGAGGACGAGGGCGAATGCGACGGCGAATCGGCAGCTCATGCTTGCCTCCTTTTGGACTATTATTCCCGGCCTCCCGGATTATGGCCACTGTTTACAAGATTCCCCGCTCGGTGCTGGTGGTGATCCACACCGCGGATCTCCAGGTGCTGATGATGGAGCGCGCCGGCTGGAAGGATTTCTGGCAGTCGGTGACCGGCAGCGTCGCGAGCGAGGCCGAGCCCCTGCGCGACACCGCGGTGCGCGAGGTCAGGGAGGAGACCGGGCTCGACGCCGCCCGCTACGGGCTGCAGGATTGGGGAATCGAGAACCGCTTCGAGATCTTCAAGAAGCACCAGAGCCGCTACGCGCCGGGGGTCACGCACAACCTCGAGCACGTGTTCAGCCTGGAGCTGCCGGCGCCGCTCGCCGTCACGCTCGACCCGTCGGAGCACTCGAGCTTCAAGTGGCTGCCATGGCGCGAGGCCGCGGCGCTCACGCTCTCGTGGACGAACCGCGACGCGATTGTCGCCCTGCCGCGACGAATCCGCGCCGGCGGAAAATAGGTCACAAACGAGGTTGCGCCGGGAGGCTCCGCTGGGGCATCCTGTGGGCATGCCCGCGAGACCGAACGTCTTCGCGATTCTCGCGCTCGCCGCCGCGTGGAGCGTGTCGTGGCTCGCGCAGGCGCAGGATGTCTCGATCCGCATCGCCCGCGACGGCGACTTCGTCACCATCGCCGCATCGGCGGTGATGCGCGTGGACCCGCGCGTCGCCTGGGCGGTGCTGTCCGACTACGACCATCTCGCCGACTTCATTCCTGACGTGAAGAGCTCGCGCGTCGTCTCGCGCGACGGCCACAGGCTCCGGGTCGAGCAGATTGGGGAAGTCGGCTTCATCTTCTACAGGCAGCCGGTCACAATGGTGCTCGAGGTTCACGAAGAGCCGCCGCGTCGCATCACGGCGCGCGGCGTCGAAGGCAACGTGAAGGGGATGGAGTCGTATTACGAGCTCCACGCGTCGGGCGCGGACGTCAGGCTCGACTACGCGGGACGCTTCGATCCGGACTTTCCCATCCCTCCCCTGATCGGGATGCCGGTTCTGCGCAAGGTCATCGAACGGCGCTTCCGCGCCATGGTCAACGAGATCGAGCGCCGCGACGCGCTCCCTCGCGCAAGCGGCAAGCAGTCGGTGAAATGAAAACGGGCGGCGCTGTCGCGCCGCCCGTTCCGCTCCTTCGGTCCCGCTAGAACTTGTACAAGCCTTCGAGGCCGAAGGTCATCAGGGTCTTCTTGGTCGAGCCGTTGGAGTCGATGTACACCGACTGGTTGGCCTTGTCCGCGCGGACCTCGGTGCGCAGCTCCACGTCCTTGGTCGGCAGGTACGCGAGGGTCAGGGTTCCCTCGTAGTACTTCACCGGCTGCAGGGCGCCCGCGCCGTTGGTCGTGAAGAAGTGGAGGCCGTTCTTGTCGTCGAAGTACTCGCCCCGCACCGAAGCGCGCCACTGTTGGTTGAGCATCGCCGACCCGTAGAGCGCGAGACCTTGGTACTTCCCCGACCCCTGGCCCGGTGCGAAGTCGTCCTGCTTGGCCGTCAGGTACTCGGCGCCGAAGCTCAGCGAATTGCTGACGATGTAGTTGGCCACGAAGTCGAGGAGGTCGCGCTCGGCGTTTCCGACGACCACCGGCTCGCTGCCGAAGTAGCCCGACAGGGTCATGGTCAGCGGTTTCACAGGGTTGAACGTCGCACCGAGCTCGAGGGTCTTCGGCCGGTTCTGGTCCTGCAGCTGGTCCCAGCCGTTGTTCAGGCCGCCGTACACCGTGATCGTGTCGCTCGGGGCGTAGCTCGCGCGCACGCCGGTGTGGGTGAACGGCACCGCGCCGAAGAGGATCGAGCGCGAGATGTTCACGTTCCCCGTGCTCGCGATCACCTCGGTCCCGGCCAGCGTGGTGAACTTGCCGCCGATCACCGTCACCGACCCTTGCGAGTAGCTGAGGTAGGCCTGGGTCATGTCGAACGTGGAGCTGTTCCCGGACTCGGGGAAGGAATGGATCACTTCCGCGTCCTTGCCGACGGTGAGGTTCACTAGGCCGCCGAACCCTTCCTTCGGCTGCTTGGCTACGGTGAGGCCAAACTGGTGCAGCGAGAAGGAGTTGTTCTGGTTGTCGAACACCCTCGGCGTGGCGGCCGTGCCCGGGACGGGGTTCGCAAACCCGGCCTCGATGTTGCGGTTCGCCCAGTTGTAGCCGGCGTCGATATAGCCGTTGACGCTGATCCCCGATGCGTCGAGCACCTGCCCGAGCGTGGGGACTCTGCCTTGCTGTGCCATGACGGCGGCGGGTGCCGCGAGCGCGGCGCTTACTGCTGATGCGACTAGAAGCTTCTTCATGTAGAGCGTCCTTTCGTAGTTGGAAGTAGAGCTGTTCTTCTTGGAGGCTTCGACTCAAGAACCTGCCGGGCTGTTCGCTTCGATTCAGCCGGGTCGTCCAGGCTCGCGCCCGTACGCCCTCCCCCTAACTGCTTGTCCCGACCAACGTTGAACTGGATTCGCTCGGCCGCTTCTCCTCGAGTGTGCAAAACCCCCGGGGCTGCGACCCCGGAGCGCCGCAAGCTTAGACCAAAAGCCGGTTTTTTCCAAGCCGGGGCAACCTGTTATGCGGCTTTTCTGACAAAATACTTGCGTTTGATCGGCCGTCCGTGTGACCGATCGCACGCTCAAGAGCCCTACGAACCACGTGAAACTTCACGTCGCCACCTACAACATCCACAAGGGCTTCTCGCAGTTCAACCGGCGCCTGATGATCCACGAGCTGCGCGAGAACCTGCGCCTGCTCGACGCGGACATCATCTTCCTGCAGGAAGTACTCGGGCATCACCGCCGTCACGCGGCGCGCTTCGAGGAATGGCCCGACGAGCCTCAGTACGAATTCCTGGCCGACGAAGTCTGGCGCGACTTCGCCTACGGGCGCAACGCGGTGTACGACCACGGCCATCACGGCAATGCGATCCTCTCCCGCTACCCGATCCTGCGCGCCGAGAACCAGGACATCTCCACGCACAACCTGGAGAGCCGCGGGATGCTGCATTGTGAGATCGAGATACCGGGCTCGGGCGCCTCGGTGCACTGCGTGTGCCTGCATCTCTCGCTGCACGAGCGCGGGCGCCGCCACCAGGTGGGTGCGCTGATCGAGCGCATCCATCGCGAGGTGCCGGATCGCGCGCCGCTGGTGGTCGCGGGCGACTTCAACGACTGGCGCAACCTGGCCGGCAAGCGGCTCGCCGAGGCGCTCGGCCTGCGCGAGGCGCTCGCCGATCACTGGGGCCGGCCCGCGCGGAGCTTCCCGAGCGCGTTCCCGCTGCTGCGGCTGGACCGCATCTACGTGCGCGGATTCCAGGTGGGCCGCACCGAGACGCACCGCAGCTCCGCGTGGGCGCGCGTCTCGGACCACGCGGCGCTCTCGGCACATCTGCAGCTCGACTGAGGTCGCCGGCGTGGCGGCCCGCTTCCTCAACGGAAACCGCCTCACCCTGCTGCGCTCGGGCGTGGAGTACTTCCCGGCGCTCGAGGCGGCGATCGGCGCGGCGCGGAACGCGATCTTCCTGGAAACGTACATCTATTCGGGCGACGCGACCGGGCGGCGCATCACGCAGGCCTTGTGCGAAGCCGCATGGCGCGGCGTGGTGGTCCAGGTGATGGTCGACGGCTTCGGCGCGAGGGACATGGCGCACGAGCTCGTCGAGGACCTGAAGAGCGCCGGCGTGCGCCTGCTCGTGTTCCGTCCCGAGATCTTTCCGTTCCCCTGGCGTCGCGAGCGGCTGCGGCGCCTGCACCGCAAGCTCGTGGTGGCCGACGAGCGCGTCGCTTTCGTCGGCGGCATCAACATCATCGACGACGCAGACACGCCCGGCCAGCGTCCGCCGCGCTACGACTACGCCGTGAGGATCGAGGGGCCGCTGGTGGACGAGGTCCGCGAGGAAGCCGTGAGGCTGTGGAACCGCATCGCGCTGGCGCGGCTCGAGCGCCGCTGGCGCGTCGCGCACCCCCACCACACCCGGCGGCTCCCGCCCCGGGGAAGCCAGAAGGCGGCGCTGGTGGTGCGCGACAACCTGCGCCACCGCCGCGACATCGAGGACGCGTACCTCGAGGCGATCGCCACCGCGAAGCAGGAGATCATCATCGCGAGCGCCTACTTCTTTCCGGGGATCCGCTTCCGCCGCGCGCTGATCTCGGCGGCGTCTCACGGCGTGCGCGTGGTGCTGCTGCTGCAGGGGCGCGTCGAATACGTGCTGTTGCACTACGCCTCGCGCGCTCTCTACGGGACGCTGCTCGAGGCGGGGGTGGAGATCTACGAGTATCACCGCAGCTTCCTCCACGCGAAGGTCGCGGTGGTGGACGGGCACTGGGCGACGGTGGGCTCGTCGAACATCGACCCGTTCAGCCTGCTGCTCGCGCGCGAGGCGAACGTGGTCGCCGAGGACCGCCGCTTCGCGGCCGAGCTGCGCGGGTCGCTGCGCGCGGCGATGGAGCGCGGCGCCCGCGTGGTGCAGAAGACGCGCTGGTTCAGGCAGCCGCTGTGGCGGCGCGTGCCGATCTGGCTGGGCTACGCCCTGGCGCGCCTCACCGTGGGCGTGTTCGGGCCCGGCGGCCGGTTTTGACGCGGCTGCTGGGGCGCGAGTAGAGTAAGAGACGGTTGTCATCCTGAGCGCCAGCGAAGGATCTGCTTTTCTTCCGGACAAGAGCGGACAGGGAGGAGCATCCTCATGCCGAAGTATTCGACGGAATCGATCCGCACGGTCGCGCTCGTCGGCCACACGGGATCGGGCAAGACGACCCTCGCCGAGGCGCTGCTCGCCAGGGCCGGCGCGATTCCCGCCGCGGGGAGCGTGGAGAAGGGCAACACGGTGTGCGACTTCGATCCGCTGGAGAAGGAGTACCGGCACTCGCTCAGCTCTTCGATCGTGAATTTCGCCTGGAAGAACGTCCACGTCCACCTGATCGACACGCCCGGCTCGCCCGATTTCATGGGGCAGGCGATCGGCGCGCTCGCCGCGGTCGAGACCGCCGTGGTGGTGATCAACGCCGAGACCGGCGTGCAGCTTGCCACCGACCGCATGCTCAAGTGGGCCGCCAAGCGCAATCTGTGCCGCATGATCGTGATCAACCGCATCGACGCGGAGAACGCCGATCTTCCGGCGATGCTCGGGAAGATCCAGCAGGCGATCGGCAAGGAGTGCCTGCCGATCAACCTGCCCGCCAAAGGCGGCACCGACGTGGTCGACTGCTTCTTCAATCCGGAGGGCGAGTCGGATTTTTCTTCGGTCAAGGAAGCGCACTCGGCGCTGGTCGACCAGGTAGTCGAGGTGGACGAGAAACTGATGGAGAAGTATCTCGAGGCGGGAGAGATCGAACCCGAGGCGCTGCACGCGCCCTTCGAGAAAGCCCTTCGGGAAGGTCATCTGATCCCCGTCTGTTTCACTTCGGCGAAGAACGGCGCGGGGGTGGAGGCGCTGCTCGACGTGTTCGCGAAGCTCGCACCCAACGCGACCGAGGGCAACGCGCCCCCGTTCCTCAAGGGCGAGGGCGCGGAGGCGCAGGAGTTCTTCGCGGTGCCGGGGGCGAAGGCGCACGTGCTCGCGCACGTGTTCAAGGTGGTGATCGATCCCTTTGTCGGCAAGGTCGGCATCTTCCGCGTGCACCAGGGGACGATGACGCCGAACTCGCAGCTTTTCATCGGCAGCGGCAAGCGGCCGTTCAAGGCCGGGCACCTGTTCACCATCCAGGGCAAGGACTACGTCGAGACCGACGCGCTGGTCCCGGGGGACATCGGCGCGGTGACCAAGGTGGAGGAGATCGAGTTCGACTGCGTGCTGCACGACTCGCACGACGAGGACCACATCCACCTGCGGCCGCTCGAGTTTCCGGTGCCGATGCACGGCATCGCGGTGGAGACCAAGAAGAAGGGCGACGAGCAGCGGCTGTTCGAGGTGCTGCACAAGCTCGAGATGGAGGATCCCTGCTTCAAGCTCGAGCGCCACGCGACCACCAACGAGACCGTGGTGCGCGGACTGGGCGAGCTGCACATGCGCGCCAAGCTCGCCAAGATGATGCAGCAGTACAAGATGGAGCTGTCGGTGAAGCCGCCCAAGATCCCCTACCGCGAGACCATCACGCGCGTCGCCGAGGGGCATTGCCGCCACAAGAAGCAGACCGGCGGCGCGGGACAGTTCGGGGAAGTGTTCCTGCGCGTCGAGCCGCTGCCCAGAGGCAAGGGCTACGAGTTCGTGGACAAGGTCAAAGGCGGCGTCATCCCCAACGTTTTCATCCCGGCGGTGGAGAAGGGCGTGAGGATGGCGCTGGACTCGGGCGTGATCGCCGGCTACCCGGTGCACGACATCCGGGTCACTGTATACGACGGCAAGCACCACGCGGTCGACTCCAAAGAAGTCGCTTTCGTCTCCGCCGGGCGCAAAGCCGTCATCGACGCCTTCGCCAAGGCCGGGGCGATCATCTTGGAGCCCATCGTCAACGTCGAGATCGTCGCGCCCGACAAGTTCATGGGCGACCTGACCAACGACCTCTCGGGCAAGCGCGGGCACGTCACCGGCACCGACAACGGCGGCGGCGACCTCACCACCATCAAGGGCCTGGCGCCGCTATCCGAACTGTCCGACTACCAGACGCGGCTCAAGTCCGTCACCGGCGGGCAGGGCTCGTACTCAATCGACTTCAGCCACTACGCGCCCGTGCCGCCGCACACCCAGGCGCAGCTGGTGAGCAAGCACAAGGCGCCGGTGGAGGAGGAGCAATGACGAGCGGCACGCTCCCAAAAAAACGGTCATATGAGTGGACGAAATCGCACAAATACGGAGTCATTGCAAGATATGCAGTGTCAGCCGCCATGGTCTTTGTTTGTGGATGCGGGGGAGGCGGTAGCGGAGGAGGGACGAATGTCGGGGGCTCCGGGGGGACTAATGTCGTGGACGGAGCACAGCACCTCAATGGTATTCCAAGTTCGATCAGTAGTGATGGTAGGTACATCGCGTACGCTATTAACGGTACGAACGCGGATGTATTCGTGTATGACGGGAATGCTGGAACATCGACTCTCGTAAGCGTCGATCCATCGGCCACTAATGCGGGCAATGGTGTCTCCTTCAGCCCTGTCATTTCAGCGGACGGCAGATTTGTCCTGTTCTCCAGCAAGGCTACGAACCTTGTTTCCGGTGTCACTCTTCC
>DATIWX010000055.1:0-4673 GCA_035519135.1 Burkholderiales bacterium
GGGGAGCATTCACGCAAACAGCCCGTGCAGGAACCAGCCGCCCGGCGGGCGCCGCTCGCGGTAGACCCAGACGAGCGTGCGGTCGGCGGTCTCGGCGACGAAGTAGTCGCGCGCGACGTCGCCGCCGTCCCACCAGCCCGATTCGATGCGCTCGGGACCGGCGAGGAGCTTCAGCGGGCCGCCGCGCTGCGGCGCGGCATCGATCTCCTCGAGCGGCTGCGGCGCGGGCAGGAGCCAGAACGGCCGCCGCACGAAGCGGTCCGCACCGATACCGGTCGCGGGCGGGCGTGCGTCGGCGGCGCATTCCCGCGAAACGCGCTCCGGCCGGTGCTCCTCGGCTACGGCGAGATAGTGGACAGCCGGGCCGCCGAGCCGGGCGCGGAGCCGCTCGACGAGGTTCTTCCAGCCACCGGGAGAGGAGGCGCCGTCGTCGAAGAGCGCGAGCGCCTCGCCCGCAAGCGGCACGACGTCGCCGGCGTCGAGCGCGATCGCGCGCACGGCCGCCGGAAGGGCGAGCCCGCCGAGCCGCTCGCGCGCGAGCAGCGTGAAATGAGCGGCGTCGCGGGCCGGCGCGACGAGGCCGATCGGCACGTCGGTGAACCGGGCTTCGCGATGGAACAGCCTGAGCGCGAGCCGCTGCACGCCACCGGCGCGGGCGGCGAGAAAGCCTTCGAGCTGCACGAGGAGCCGCTTCACGGCGAACAGCAGCGCCTCGGTCTGCGTCACCTCCGCCGGCAGCTCGAGACGGGCGCGGAACTCGGCCGGCGGGGTGAAGAAGGTGTGCGGATCGGATGTGCGCCCGAGCGCGCGGTCGAGATCGTCGAGGAGTCTCGGGCCGAAGCGGCGCGCGAGCCCGCCGCGTGGCAGCGAAATCACGTCGCCGACGCGCGTCGCGCCGATGGCTGCAAGCGCTTCGAGCGCGGCGGCGTCGCCGGTCATGACGCGCACCGGCAAGCCGGCGAGCGCGTCTTCGAGCGCGGCGGGGTCCGTGATCAGGGCCTCGCTCCCGGCGTGCGCGAGCCAGTGCGCGCCGCGCGCGGTCGGCGCCGCCGCGACGAGCGCGGTGAACCCCATGCGCGCGCAGCCGTGGCGCAGGCTCGCCGCGATGCGTTCGAGACCGCGGAAGAGCTTCAGGCTGCCGGAGACTTCGAGCGCGAGCGCCGCATTCTCCATCGGGCGGAATTCGAGCGCGACGTTAGGGGTGTACTGGGCGGCCCAGCCCGCGAGACCGAGGAGGCACTCGGTTTCCTCGGCCGGGTTGCGCGGATGAACGACGAGCTCGCGTGCGAGCGCGCTCGCCGCGGCGGTCGAGAGCCCCGGCCGCACGCCGCGCGCGGCCGCTTTCCCGTCGCAGGCGACGATGCGGTGATGCTCGGCGACGGCCTGCGGCTCAGGCGTGGCAAGCGCGCGCGTCAGCGCTTCGAGCGGGAGGTTCGGCAGGTACAGTGCAATCCACTGCTGCATGGGGACGATCCAGGTCGATCGCTATCGGCCGTTCGCAGAGCGCGCCGCGGCGCTTGAGGATCCGCACCGCGATCCCGCCGGCGGCGGTGTCGAGCGCGAGCCGCAGTGCCGCCGGCGACGCTTCGCCGGCAGCCCGCGGCGCGCGGAAGAGCATCGCCATCGCCCGCGTGCCTTCGGCCGCGAGCTGCAGGCGCCGGAGCGCCGGGTACTTCGCCTCACCGGGCCACATGAGCACCGCGCCGCAGGCGGCAGAGCGCAATGCCTGCTCGGCTGCCCATAGCGAGTCGCGCGCCGAGCGCGTCCGGACGATCAGGACATGCCCGAGCGCGATGCCTGCCGCGACGAGCGCCGGCGCATAGGGCAGATATGGCGGCGCGATCCAGGCAAGCCGTCCGCCGGCGCAGGCGAGGCGGGCGAGGGCCGGCCCCAGGATGCGGAGCTCGCCGATGCCGTCGTGCGCCGGCACCAGCTCGGTGAGCGCCCCGGCCGGCCAGCCGCCGCCCGGCAGTTCCGCGTCGAGCTGCGGGAACCCGGTCGGCACGCTCGGGCTCGCCACGCGCGCGAGCGCACGCCCGAGCCGGACGTCGGAACGCGCGAGGAGGGCGGACAGTGGAACGGCGGGGTCAGCAAGACCCATGGCGTAGGGCGGCTGCAGATTGAGGTTGAAACCAGTTTGACCTTCAAGCTTCTATCGGTACTGTGTGTATCCGCTTTCTGACTGAAGGCTGATCTGATTCCTTGACCAGGGGGCGGGGAAACCCGTTCCAGGTGCGCCCATCCAGTACTCGCCCTGTCCGACTCTTCCGCTTTCCGCCCCACTGCTTGAAGAAGAAAGGGATGTTGGAAGCTATGCACTGATCGCGGATCTCTCTGACCCATGCCGGATCCATCGGCCGTGCTCGGGGACCTGATTCGCCCCCGACGATTACCCAGTCGATACCGGACAGATCCACTTTGCCCAGTGGGGAGAGGAGAGGCTCCAGCGATAAAAACTTTATCCGAGCGCCGGTCTGCCGAAGATGCTCGATTCGAGACGCGTATTTCGGGCTCTCGACGCTCACCCCCATCCAGATATTCGGCATCCATTCAAGCCGGTTGCTCAAAGCGTGCAGCCGCTCCGCGCGCTTCGTTAGAACCTGGAACTGGTGGTGGGCCGCCCTTCTCATCACGGCGAAGACTCCTCTGATGAAGTCGATCGGAACACCATCCTGGAAAAGGTCGCTCATCGAATTGACGAAGACCCGGCGAGGCTTCTTCCATCGCAGGGGAGCGTCGAGCATGTGCTCGTGCAGCGCCAGCGCGAAGCCTTTGGCGTAATTCGATTGCCCCATTGCCTGAAGGCGCAGCGCCATTCGCTCTGCGTAGCAGTTCTTGCAGCCCGGGCTGATCTTCGTGCAACCCGTGAGAGGGTTCCAGGTCGCTTCAGTCCATTCGATGGCAGAGAGCTGGGCCATGCTCTAAAAATCGAACGCAGTTTGTGGAGTGGCGTACTTTCTCACGTCCTTCCAAAAGCGCGCGCCGAGATGACTGCGGCTGAAAAAGGCAAGCCTATAAAGAGGAAGATTCTTCTCGACTGATCGGATCAGTTCGGCCTGTTCAGCAGCTTGATCGAGATATCTCAGTGCTTCCATCCTTGAGGCAAAATGCTTGAGCACGAAGCCCCAGAAAGGTTCGCGCGTGCGCTTGGCCTTATCCCATTCGATTCTCCAGTCCGGATCTCCAAAGAATTCGTCGAGAGTTTTGTTCTCGGACTGGGAATACCGGTGCTCGTTACGGTTCGCGTCCATTTCGGTGGGCACGAGAATCAGGAAGTCCACGTAGCGTGACGAAAGTTGCCGAATGGTCTCGAATTTCAGGTCATCGAGCTTGAAGGGGTCGGCGAAACAGAAAGTGAGTACTCTGTTGCTCCTACTGGGTGCAGGGAGTGCCGCCAGCACTTCTCCAATCTCGATGTTCACGTCCCCTGGGACAAAGCTCAGCTTTGCGCTCTTGTGTGCCCTGGACACCCTTGTACGAAGGGTGTCTAGGAGCTTGGGATTTATCTCGCAGAAAACATATTGATCGAACGGGTCCGGGAGCTTCAAGGCCCGCAAAGGCGATGTCAGAACTATACGTTCTGTCCTCTCGATCCGAGCGCGGCCAGCCCCAGCATATAGATCAACGTAAACTCGTTGATCCCATTTTTTCTTCATCGCGGTCGCGAACACGCGAGCGTAGCCTTGAGCCAGTTGATACTTGTGCTCCCCCCAGGGGCCGATCTCCGGAGTTTCGAGGCCGTCGTCCAGCAGTAATGGTTCGGCAGGCACTTCTCAGAGCTTCGTATTGCGGATTACCCCGACTGCGATTCCCTCAATCGCAAAGGGCGAGGAGCGCGTATCGACCAGGATCGGCTTGAACTCTGGATTCTCTGGGAGCAGCTCGACTGCCGCGCCTTTGCGACGCAGGCGTTTCACTGTCACTTCATCGGCGAGCCGTGCGACCACGATCTGCCCGGAGCGCGCATCCTCGGTCTTGTGCACGGCCAGCATGTCGCCGTCGAGGATGCCGGCGTCGCGCATGCTCATGCCGCGCACCTTCAGGAGGTAGTCGGCGCGCGGCTGGAAGAGTCCCGGGTCGACCGAGTAGCGGCCGACGATGTGCTCCTCGGCGAGGATCGGCGAGCCGGCAGCGACGCGCCCGACGAGGGGTAGCCCGAGCGCCTCTGTGACGCGGATACCTCGAGCAGTGCCATCGAGAATCTCGATCGCGCCCTTGCGTTCCAGCGCGCGCAGGTGCTCCTCGGCGGCATTGGGTGAGGCGAAACCCAACATGCGCGAGATTTCCATGCGCGTCGGTGGAAAGCCGGTTTCCTCGATCGTGTCGCGGATGAGTTGCAGGATTTCTGCCTGACGTGGAGTGAGTTCTTTCATGGCTTGTGGTGACTTTCAGTAAAAGGTTTCGTGCGAACGAGGGAACGTGAGAGGGGAGGGAGCTTTCTCCTCCCGCTCGATTCCTTTGTATATCTCCTGCAATCGAACGAGGGAGCAGGCTCCCTGCAGATCCCCCGTGGCACGAAAAGCTAGGCGCGTGTCGAGTACTGCGCCCGCATCGACTCCCGCGCCTGCACGCTGGCGATCGCCCGCACCCCGGCCGGCATCGGCACCCGGCCGAAGCGCGCGAGCCGCGCCTCGATCGCGAGCCGGCTCCGCGCGTGCGCGACCGCGAGGTCG
>DATIWX010000056.1:0-23501 GCA_035519135.1 Burkholderiales bacterium
CCCCTACCGCTTCATCCTCGCCTACCCGAACCTCGGGCGCACCGTGTGGAACACGCTGCTGCTGTCCTTCGGCAGCGCGACGCTGATCATGCTGGTCACCTCGGTGGTCTGCTGGATCGTGGTGAAGACGAAGCTCCCCGGCCGCTGGCTGCTGGACAACGTCGCTTCGCTGCCGATGGTGTTCCCGGGCCTGGTGCTCGGATTGGCTATCATGATTTTCTATCTCAACGTAGACGTCGGCGTCTACGGGACGATGTGGATCATGTTCATCGCCTACGTGACGCGCTTCATGCCTTACGGCCTGCGCTACAACACCGCCTCGATGCTGCAGATTCACAAGGAGCTCGAGGAATCCGCGGCGATGAGCGGCGCATCCTGGGGCACGACCTTCGTGCGCGTCGTCCTGCCGCTCCTGAAGCCCGGGCTCGTCGCCGGCTGGATCTACGTGATGATCGTGTCGATCCGCGAGCTCTCCAGCTCGATCCTGCTCTACAGCCCCGGCACCGAGGTGCTCTCGATCACGATATGGGAGCTGTGGGAGAACGGCCAGTACGTGGAGCTCTCGGCGCTGGGCGTGCTCTTCATTCTCGCGCTCTTCGTGCTGGTGATGGCCGCCCAGTGGCTGGGCGGCAGGTTCGGCGTCAGGGAGTGAGCGCAAACGAGTGAGATACGCGTGCTGAGAGTCGAAGCCCTGTGTACCGAGTATCCGAACGAGCGCGGCGAGGTCGTGAAGGCCGCGCAGGACGTGAGCTTCGAGGTGCCGGAAGGCAAGCTCTTCACCCTGCTCGGTCCCAGCGGCTGCGGCAAGACCACGACGCTGCGCTCGATCGCGGGCCTGGAGCGCCCGCGCTCGGGCGAGATCAGCGTCGCCGGCCGGGTCGTCTACTCGGGGAGCCGCGGCGTGTTCGTCGCGCCAAACCGGCGCGGCTTCGGCATGGTGTTCCAGTCCTACGCCATCTGGCCGCACATGAACGTGTTCCAGAACGCGGCCTTTCCTCTCGAAGTCGGCGCGCGGCGGCTCGGCAAGCGTGAGATCCGCGACAAGGTCATGCGCGTCCTCACCGCGGTGCAGCTCGACGGCTTCGCCGAGCGCGAGGCGACCCAGCTCTCGGGCGGCCAGCAGCAGCGCCTCGCGCTCGCCCGCGCGCTGGTCATGGAGCCGCAGCTCCTGCTCCTCGACGAGCCGCTCTCGAACCTGGATGCGAAGCTGCGCGAGCTGATGCGCTTCGAGCTGAAGCGCTTGCAGCGCGAGCTTCGAATCACGACGGTCTACGTCACCCACGATCAAAGCGAGGCCCTGGCCCTCTCCCATTCCATCGCGGTGATGAACGAGGGGCGCATCCAGCAGATCGGACCGCCGCGCGACATCTACGAGAAACCGCGCAGCCGTTTCGTCGCGGACTTCGTCGGCACGACCAATTTCATCGACGGCGAGGTGCTCGCGGGCGGCCGTGTGCGCAGCGCAATCGGCGAGATCGAGATCGCCCCGGGCGAGGAGCTGCGCGAAGGCGAGCGCGTGCTGCTGTCGGTGCGGCCCGAGGACGTCGACCTCGCCGAAGCGCGGCCCGAGGGCGTCAACGTGTGGCAGGCGCGGGTCGACCAGAAGGTGTTCCTAGGCGACTTCGTCGATTTCCAGGTGAGGCTCGGCGGCCGGATCCTGCTCTCGCGCCGCCATCCCTCGCTGCGGACGCCCATCGGCGACGCGATCTACGTCAAGCTGGATCCGGAGAAGTGCGTGGCGCTCAAGGTCGTGTAGCTTGCGTTGACAGCCCGGCGATCGCGGGGTAGAAATCGCGGGTCATGCGCAACGCCGTTCTCGCCGCCGCGCTCTCCCTGGCCACCGCCTTCCCCGTCCACGCCCAGGTCGGGCCGAACGCCACGGCCGCCGACGTCGGCCTCTACGCCGGCGCCGACCGGCTGCAGAAGCTCGTCGAGGGCGCAAGGAAGGAGGGCGAGCTCAGCCTGTATACGTCCGCCCAGGCCGACGATATCGGAGCGGTCGCCGCCGCGTACGGGAAGAAGTACGGCGTCAAGGTCAGCATGTGGCGCGCCAGCTCGGAGAAGGTGCTGCAACGCGCCATCGCCGAGGCGCGCGCCGGACGGCGCGCGATGGACGTCGCCGAGACCAACGGCCCCGAGATGGAGTCGATGCACCGCGAGAAAATCCTCCAGCTCGTCAAGTCACCGTACCTGCCCGACCTGATCGCAGCGGCCATTCTTCCGCACGGCGAATGGGTCGGCACGCGCCTCAACGTCTTCGTTCAGGCCTACAACACCAAGGCGGTGAGAAAGCAGGACCTGCCCAGGTCCTGGGAGGACCTGTTCGACCCGAAGTGGAAGGGCAGGCTCGGCATCGAGCAGGAGGATGCCGACTGGCTCGCCGGCATGCTCGCGGAGCTCGGCGAGGCCAAGGGCACGAAGCTGTTCAAGGACATCGTGGCGAAGAACGGCATGTCGATGCGCAAGGGGCATACGCTGCTCGCGCAGCTGGTCGTTTCCGGAGAGGTGCCGCTCGCCCTGACCGTCTACAACTACAAGGCGGAGCAGCTCAAGGGCAAGGGCGCTCCGATCGACTGGTTCGCCATCGGCACCGCGATCGCCAGGCCCAACGGCGTCGGTGTGGCGCGCGCGGCTCCGCATCCGCACGCGGCGGTGCTGTTCTACGATTTCGAGATCAGCGAGGAGGGCCAGAGAATCCTCGCGCAGCGCGACTTCGTGCCGACCAGCACGAAGGTCGACACGCCGCTCAACAAGCTCCCGCTCAAGTTCGTCGATCCGCGCGTGACGCTCGACGAATACGACAAGTGGGTGAATCTGTACCAGGAAATATTCGGGGCTGGAGCGCGCTGATGCTGCGCCGGGTTTCCCTGCTCGCCCTGGCGCTCGCCGCACAGGGAGCCGCGGCGCAGGCCTTGTTCGACTACAGCGGGCCGGACCGCATGGAGAAAATCGCGGCTGCGGCGAAGAAGGAAGGCACGCTCACGATCTACACCACCTTCGCCGAGAAGGATCAGCCCGCGCTGTTCAGCCCCTTCGAAGCAAAGTACGGCGTCAAGATCGTGGTGTGGCGCGCCGGAACCGACAAGGTCCTGCAGCGCACGATCCAGGAAGCGGCGGCGCGGAAATACAACGTCGACGTGATCCATTTCGGCGCGCCCGAAATGGAAGCCCTGTCGCGGGAGAAAATCCTCCAGGCGGTGGCCTCGCCCGTGCACCGGGACCTGCACACGGGCTCGGTGCCTTCGCACCGCGAGTGGGCCGCGACGCTGCTCTCGGTGTGGGTGCAGGCGTACAACACCAAGCTCATCAGGAAGCAGGACCTGCCGAAGAGCTACGCGGACCTGCTCGATCCGCGCTGGAAGGGCAAGCTCGGCATCGAGGCGAAGAACGAAGACTGGTTCGCGTCCGTGGTCGAGGTCATGGGCGGCGGAGAGAAGGGCCTGCAGTTCTTCCGCGACCTGGTGGCGAGGAACGGCCTCTCGCCGCGCACCGGGCACACCCTGCTCAACAACATGGTGATCGCGGGCGAAGTGCCGCTCGCGCTCGACATCTACAACTACATGCCCGAGCAGGCGAAGCGCAAAGGCGCGCCGGTCGACTGGTTCGTGCTCGAGCCGGCGGTGGCGCGCTCCAACGCGATCGGCATCGCGCGCCGCGCCCCGCACCCGAACGCGGCCCTGCTCTTCTACGAATACATGCTGGGCATCGAAGGGCAGCAGGTCCTCGTCAAGATGGACTACGTTCCCGCCAACACGAAAGTCGCCTCGCCGCTCAAGGGCGTGAAGATCCTGCAGACCGATCCGATCCGCACGCTGGACGAGAGCGACCGGTGGAAGGACCTGTTCGAGAAAATAGTCCTGAATCCCGCCCGGAACTGAGCCCGGCTCCGCGCGCTCTGCTACCATTGCGCGCTGATCATGAGTCTGGCCGTCGCAGTCCCCGAAGCTCCGCGCGGATCGTTCCGCGAAATGTGGCTGATCACCCTCGGCCACTCGCTCACGCACTGGTATCCCGCGACCTTCTACCTGCTGCTGCCGGTCATAGGCAAGGAGCTCGGCCTTTCCTACAGCCAGATCGGCCTCATCATGACCTGCCAGTACATCGCCGGGGCGGTAGCCAACATCCCCGGCGGCGTGCTGGTCGACACCGTGGGCCGCAAGGGCGTGCTGATGGCGACCTCGCTCTTCTGGGTGGGGTTTCCGTACCTGCTGATGGGCTTCGCGCACAGCTACCTGATGCTGCTCGGCTGCGTGGCGCTGGTGGGATTCGGCAACAGCCTGTGGCACCCGACCGCGATCCCGACGCTGGCACGGCGCTTTCCCGAGAGGAAAGGCCTGGTGCTCTCGCTGCACAGCATGGGCGGCAACGTCGGCGACGCTCTCGCGCCGCTGGCGGTAGGCGCGCTCCTCTCCGTGCTCTCGTGGCGCCAGGCCGTGATACTCAACGTCGCGCCCGGCGTCCTCATCGCGCTCCTCATTTTCGTGTTCCTGGGAACGATGCAGCTCGGCGCGAAGAAGGCGGCCGCGGGAACGCAGTCGCTGCGGGACTATTTCCGCGGGCTCCCCGAGCTGTTCCGCAACCGCGGGCTCATCGTCCTCGCCGCCAGCTCCGCGTTCCGCTCGATGACTCAGAACGCGCTGCTCACCTTTTTGCCGGTGTACCTCGCCTACGAGCTCGGCTACTCGCCCTTGTGGGTGGGCGCCTGCATGTTCGCGCTGCAGGCCGCGGGCTTCGCCGCCGCGCCGGTTGCAGGGCACCTGTCGGACCGCATGGGCCGCAGGAGCGTGATGATGACCAGCATGGCGATGACCGCGGTGGTACTCCTGTTCATGGCGCTCGCCGGCAGGTCGGCCGCGTTCGTGTTCTTCGTGACGATCCTCGGGTTCTTCCTCTACGCGATCCGGCCGGTGCTGCAGGCCTGGCTGCTCGAGACGACGCCGAGGAACATGGGCGGCACCAGCATCGGCGTCCTCTTCGGCGCGCAGGCGCTCGGCTCCTCGGTCGGGCCGTTCCTGGCGGGCCTGGTCGCGGACCGCTACGGGCTCTCCGCGGCTTTCTACTTCCTCGCCTTCACCATCGTCCTCGCGAACCTGTTCATCTTCTTCATGCCGAAGCCCGATCCGGCCGAGAGCCCTTCGCCGACATAAGCCCGCCGGCGAGCAGGAACGCCGCGTTGGCCCAGAAAACGGGCGCGAGGCCGAACACGGCGCCGACCCCGCCGAAAACGACGGGAATCGCGATCTGCGTGATCTTGTTCACCGTCAGGCGCATGCCGAGGGCCTCGCCCGAGCGGCCCTGCGGCGCATGATGGTAGGTGAGCATGATGGTGAGCGGTTGCGCCGAGCCCAGGCCGAGGCCGAGCAGGAACGCGAGGAGCACCAGCATGGGCACGCCCGAGAGCAGCGGAAAGAGCGCGTAGGTCGCGGCGGCGATGAACAGCGAAGCGGTCAGCACGCCGGTTTCGGAGTAGCGGCGCGCCAGCTCCTGCATCACCAGCCTGACGACAAAGGCGGCCCCCGCGTAGGCGGAGAGCACCAGCCCGATGCCCGAGGCCGAGAGCCCGATCGACTTGCCGTAGATAGGCATGTAGAAGGAGAACAGCTCGATGCCGGTGAGGGCGATGCCGCTCATGAACAGCGTGCGCCGCAACGCGGGCTCACGGAACAGGTCGAGCGCGCGTCCTCCCGCCCCTTCGTCGCCGTGCTCGCCGTGCGCCGGCATCCGGTGTGCGAAGAGCAGCGCGAGCAGCACCACAGCGAGCGAGGTGGAGGCGAGCACGACGTAGCTCGGCCGGAAGCCGAGCGCGTCGATCGAGAAGCCGGCGAGCGAGGGGCCGACGAAGGTGGAGACCGACGCGCCGAGGGAGAAGGTGCCGAAATTGCCCGCGCGCGCTCCCGCGCCGCCGATCGAGCCCACCGCGTTCTGGATCGAGACCTGCGCGAAGATCTGGCCCAGCCCGATCAGGACCGGGCAGGCGAACAGGGTGAACAGGTTCTCGTGCAAGGCCGGAAGGAGGAGCGCGAGGGCCATCCCGGTCGAGCCGAGAATGATGGGCGCGCGCACGCCGATGCGGTCGGAGACCTTGCCCGCGTAGACCGCGAGCGCCAGGGGACAGACCGCGAACAGCGCCGCGAGGATTCCGACGGTAAAGGCATTGGCGCCGAGGTGCAGGGCGGACAGCGACACCAGCACCTTGCTGCCGCGAAACCCGATGTTCGAGAGAACCGACAGGAGAATGACGAAATAGACCGACGGAGCGCCCGGCAACGGCATCCGGGAAGTCTAGCGCATGGGCAGCGCCCCACTGGACGCGCGGCCTGCTTGACAAATCGCGCCTTGCTTTCATAATCGCCGGTCAGGCCCACGGGAGGGCCGTGAGGCGGGACCCGACAGCCTCTAGCGAATTCAGCAGTCCAATCTAGGAGGAGACATGACAGTCAAAAAAGTTCTACCCGCTCTGGGGCGCTGGCTGGGGACCTTCGCAGTCGCGCTCGCCCTTGCCGGCACGGCGCTCGCGCAGCAACCGCTGAAGATCGGCTTCGGCATGAGCCTCACCGGCCCGCTCGCCGGCAACGGCAAGGCCGCGCTGATCGCCATGGAGATCTGGAAGGACGACGTGAACGCCAAGGGCGGCATACTCGGGCGCAAGGTCGAGTTCGTCTACTACGACGACCAGACCAACCCGGCGACGGTGCCCGGCCTGTACACCAAGCTGCTCGACGTCGACAAGGTCGACCTGGTCGTGTCCGGCTACGGCACGGCGGTAATCGCGCCGGCAATGCCGCTGATGATGCAGCGCAACCTCATGTTCATGACGCTCTTCGGCCTGAACGTCAACTCGAAGTTCAACTACGACCGCTACTTCCAGATCATGCCGGCAGGACCCGAGCCGGCCGTCGGCTGGACCCGCGGCTTCTTCGAGGCGGCAATGGCCATGAACCCGAAGCCGAGAACGATCGCGCTGGTGGGCGCGGATGCGGAATATCCGCACCTCGCGCTGGAAGGCGCGCGTGTGCACGTGAAGCGCCTCGGGCTGAAGGTCGTATACGACAAGAGCTACCCGCCCAACACCACCGACTACTCGCCTATCGTGCGCGCGATCCAGGCGACCAACCCGGATCTGGTGTATCTCGCTTCGTACCCGCCGGATTCGGCCGGCATGGTGCGCGCGGTGAACGAAGTCGGCCTGAAGACGCGCATGTTCGGCGGCGGCCTGGTCGGCCCCCAGTTCGCGGCATTGAAGACCGCGCTCGGGCCGCTCCTGAACGGCGTGGTCAACTACGAGCTCTACGTGCCCGAGCTGAGCAGCAAGTTCCCCTTCCTCGAGGAATTCCTGAAGAAGTACCAGGCGCGTGCGGCGAAGGAAGGCGTGGACCCGCTCGGCTACTACCTGCCGCCCTACGCCTACGCGATGATGCAGGTGCTGGACCAGGCGATCACCGCGACCAAGGGCCTCGACAACGCCAAGCTCGCCGAATACATGCACACGCACACCTTCGACACCTTCGTCGGCAAGGTGGGCTTTGCCAAGAACGGCGAGTGGTCGGAGCCGCGCGTGATGATGGTTCAGTACGGAGGCATCAAGGGCAACAGCGTCGATCAGTGGAAGCAGCGCGGCGTGGTGACGGTCCTCGACCCCGGTCCGTACAAGACCGGATCGGTCAGGGCGCCGTTCCAGGACGCGAAGAACTGACGAGCGAAAGGTAAATTTCGGGAGAAACCGGCGGGCAACCCCCGCCGGTTTTGCTTCGCCCCATGGAAGCCTCCACGGCGCTCGTCATCAACGCCATCATCGCCGGCCTCTTGCTCGGCGGGTTTTATGCCGCCGTCAGCCTCGGCATCTCGATCTCTTTCGGCATGCTCGACGTGGTCAACATCGCGCATCCCGCGTTCATCATCCTCGGGTCCTACGTCGCCTACATCGTCAACGACCGCTTCGGATTCGATCCCATCCTGGTCTCGGTGGTCCTGTCGCCGCTTTTCTTCGCGCTCGGCATGGCGCTGTACCGGATCTACTACATCTGCTTCGAGAAGCGCGGGCAGGAGTCGCTGCGCGGGCTCGCTTTCTTCTTCGGCATCCTGTTCATCACCGAGGTCACGCTGGTGCTCGTCTTCGGCGTGGACTATCGCATGGTGAGCAGCGTCTACGGCGATGTCACCTGGCGCGCGGGCGACATCGATTTCCCGATGCGCCTGGTCGTGCCCTTCCTGGTTTCGGTCGCGATGGTGGTGGGCGTGCAGCTGTTCCTCACGCACACCTTCTTCGGGCGCGCCGTGCTCGCGGTCGCGCAGGACCAGCTCGCCCTGCGCCTGATGGGCGTGAACCCGGTGCGCGTGAAGGAGCTGGCGTTCGCCCTGTCGATCGCCACCGCCGGCGTGGCCGGCGCTTTTCTCATCGTGATCCAGCCGGTGCAGCCGTCGATCGGGCGCGAGTACATCGGCCTGGTGTTCGCGGTGTGCGTGCTGGGCGGAATGGGCTCGATCTGGGGAACGCTGATCGGGGCGCTGGTGCTCGGCATCGCCGAGTCGTTCACATCCACGTTCTTCGGCCCGTCGTGGGCGCCGGCCGTCTCATTCGGCCTGCTGCTGGCGACGCTCGCGTTCAGGCCCTCGGGACTATTTGGAAGATGAGCGGGAGATGAGGTGAGCAACCGGGTCTTCGCCGTCGTAGCGTTCGCGTTCGCCCTCGCCTTCGCGGCGGCGAGCCAGCTCGTCCCGAACGAATATTTCTTCACCGCGGCCTACACCGTGCTGCAGTTCGTGATCCTCGCCACCGCCTGGAACATCCTCGGCGGCTACACCGGCTACGTGAACTTCGGCTCGGCCGCGTTCTTCGCGATCGGCGCGTACTCGACCGTGGTGCTCTACAACGCCTTCAAGGCCCCGCTTCTGGTGATGATCGTCACCGGGACGCTGGCCGCGGGGCTCGCGGGCCTGGGCCTGGGCTATCTCACCCTGCGGCTGCGCGGGGTGTTCTTCGCCATCGCCTCGCTCGCCCTCTCCGTCGTTCTGTTTACGTTCATCGTCAACTGGGATTACGTCGGCGGCGCGCGCGGCGCCTACGTGCTGCAGCCGCGCGAAGTGCCCTTCGGCCTGCCGCGCTACATCCACCTGCTCTACATCGTCATGGTGCTGCAGGCCGCGGTCTCGCTGATCGTCGCGCGCACGATCGAGAAATCCACCCTCGGCCGCGGCCTCGCGGCGATCCGCGACGACGAGCTCGCCGCCGAGTGCTCGGGCGTGCCCACGCTCAGGCTCAAGATCTTCTCCACCATGGTCAGCTGCGCGCTCATGGGCATGGCCGGAACCACTTTTCCCTACTACCTTTCGTTCATAGAACCGAGCTCGGCGTTCAGCCTGTCGTACGCCGTAAACAGCATCGCGATGCCCCTGATCGGCGGCATGATGAGCTGGATCGGGCCGCTGATCGGCGCGGTCCTGCTGGGGAGCGTGCAGCAGCTGGTGCAGGTCATGTTCTCCCTCGGAGCGTGGAACCTGCTCATCGTCGGCGCGCTGCTGGTGCTCTTCGTCACGCTCGCGCCCAACGGCATCATGGGCTGGGTCGAGGGCTGGCGCAGGCAAAAGGGACGCTGATGGCCGAGCTGCTGGAAATATCGGGCGTCATAAAACGATTCGGCGGCTTCACAGCGCTCGACGGCGTCGATTTTGCCGTGCGCGCCGGGGAGCGCGTCGGCCTGATCGGCCCCAACGGCTCGGGCAAGAGCACGCTGGTCAACTGCATCGCGGGAACGCTGCGCAACGAGGAGGGCGCGATCCGCTTCGAGGGACACGATATCTGCGCCTATCCGGCGCACAAGCGCATACGCCTGGGGCTGGCGCGCAGCTTCCAGATCCCCAAGCCCTTCGCGAGCATGAGCGTGCTCGACAACCTGTGCGTACCGCTGCTCTACGCCGCGAAAAGGCGCGGGGCGCACGGCCCGATCGCCGACGAAGCCAGGCACATTCTCGAGCAGGTGGGCCTTCTCGGGAAGGCGGACTCCATGTCGGGCGGCCTTACCCAGGTGGACATGAGAAAGCTCGAGCTCGCGCGCGCCATGGCGGCGAAGCCCAAGCTGCTGATCTCCGACGAGGCGATGGCGGGCCTGTCGGCGTCGGAGGTGGACGACATCCTGGAGCTCCTGCTCGGCCTGAAGGCGCAGGGTGTCGCGGTGATCATGATCGAGCACGTGATGCGCGCGGTGATGAAATTCTCCGAGCGCATCGCGGTGCTCGTCGCCGGCCGCAAGATCGCCGACGGCGATCCCCAGGCCGTGGTCGGCAACCCCCAGGTCGTGAAAGCCTACCTTGGCGAATAGCATCACGGTCGAGAATCTCTGCGCCGGCTACGGCGCCGTGCAGGTGCTCGACGGCATCTCGCTGTCGGTGAACGACGGGGAGACCGTCACGCTCCTCGGCACCAACGGCAACGGCAAGAGCACGCTCATGAAGTGCATCATGGGCATCGTGCGCCCGAGCAGGGGAAGCGTGCGCGCGGTCATCGAAGGCGTGGAGCACGACCTGGTGGGGCGCTCGCCCGAGGAGATCGTCGAGCTCGGCATCTCGCTCGTGCCCGAGGGGCGGCGGCTGTTTCCACGGCTCAGCGTCGAGGAGAACCTGCTGCTCGGCGCCTACCGGAAAACCGCGCGGGCGGCGATGGCGAAGAACCTGGAATTCAGCTACGCGACCTTCCCGCGGCTCGCCGAGCGGCGCAGGCAGCTCGCCGGCAGCATGAGCGGCGGCGAGCAGCAGATGCTGACCCTCGCCCGCGCGCTCATGACCGCGCCCAAGATCCTGCTGATCGACGAGCCCTCGGTGGGCCTCGCGCCCATCCTCGTCATTCACACCATCGACAAGATCAGGGAGCTGAAGGAGAGCTACCGGCTCACCGTCCTGATGGCCGAGCAGAACTTCAACCAGGCGATCCGCATCGCCGACCGCGGCTACGTGATCGTGCACGGACGCATCGAGTACCAGGGCGGCTCGCGCCAGGACCTCGCCAACAACGAGCTGATCCACAAGCTCTACATGGGGCTCTAGAGCGGGGCGCGCATGCCCGACTTCGGCTTCCTCACCCAGACCGCGACGCTGCCCTGGATACTGGGCGCGGCGGCGCTGCTCTCGCTCGGCCTGATCCTGGTGCTCGCCGGGCTCACGGCGCTCTTCGGGCTGCACCCCTTGCGCTTCATCACGCGCACCCTGCTCGGCCTGCTGCTGATCGCGCTTGGCCTGCTCGAGGGAACCATCACCGTCGGAATCTACGGATACCGGGCCCTGACCCAGGAGGACCTCGCCGCGCGCATCTCGGTGCGGCCCTACGCACCGCAGCGGTTCACCGCAAAGCTGCTCTTTCCCGACGGGCACGAGGCGAGCTACTCGATCTCCGGAGACGAGATCTACCTGGACGCGCGCATCCTCAAGTGGCACGCGCTCGCCAACATGCTCGGCCTCACCACCGCCTACGAGCTCGATCGCATCGGCGGGCGCTACCGCGACGTGGCGCAGGAGCGCTCGGGTCCCCGCTCTCTGTATCCGCTTGGAAAGGAAAAGCCGGTGGACGTGTTTGCGCTGGCCAAGCGCTATCCCTTTCTCGAGCACTTCGTCGATGCGACCTACGGCTCGGCGGCCTTCGTGCCGGTGGGCGAGCCCGCGGAGCTGGAGCTGCGGGTCTCCCCCACCGGGCTGCTGATCCGCCCCGCCCCTCCGCCGAGGTAGCGCTGGTCGAGCAGCTAGTCGAACCTGAGGTCGAACTCGCGCACGAATTTGTCCCAGTGCGCGAACTCCTTGCGCACGAACTCGTCGAGCTCCTTCGGCGTCGAGCCGACGATCTCGAATCCGACTGCCGTGAGCTTGGGCCGCACGTCGGGCTCGCGCAGCGCGGCGACGAACTCGTCGTGCAGCCGGGCGACCACCGCCGGGGGCGTGCCGGCCGGGGCGAACACGCCGATCCAGTTGTAGGCTTCGAAGCCGGGAAAGCCCGACTCGGCGACGGTTGGGACGTTCGGGAGCTGGACCGAACGCGTGCCGGAAGTGACCGCCAGGGGCCTCAGCTTGCCCGAGGCGAAATGCGGCCCGAGAAGATTGAGCGTAATCGCGCAGTATTGCGCCTGGTCGGCGAGCAGCGCCTGGATCGCCGGCGCGCCCCCCTTGAACGCGAGGTGCACCGCGTTCAGTCCCGAGCGCCGGCTGATCTCCTCGCCGACGAGAAAGCTCAGCGTCCCCGGTCCGGGCGAGGCGAAATTCAGGCGTCCGGGGTGCGCCTTCGCCGCCTCGATGAAATCACGCAGATTCGATCCCTTGACCGAGGGGTTCGCGCCCACAAAGAGGGGAAAGCGCGCGAGCTGCGTCACCGGCGCGAAATCGCGGAAGGTGTCGTAGGGCAGGTTCTTCAGCGCGATCGGGTTGATCGAATGAGCGCTCAGGGGCAGGAGCAGGGTGTGGCCGTCGGGCGCGGCCTTGGCGACGGCGGCCGAGGCGATGACCCCTGATCCGCCCGGGCGATTCTCGATCACGAAGGACTGGCCGAGCCGCTCGGACATCCTCGGCTGCAGCAGCCGCGCGATGAGGTCGGTCGGGTCGCCCGGCGCCGAAGGCAGCACCAGCGTGACCGGGCGCGACGGGAAAGCCGTCTGCGCCTGCGCCTCAGTTGCGACCGTGGCCGCGAGCGAGGCCGATAGCACGAGCATGGCGATTCGCATCGCGGTATCTTAACCGGCGCCCATGAACATCGAAACTCCGGTACTCATCGTCGGCGGCGGGCCGGTGGGCCTGGCGCTCGCCCTGGACCTGGGCTGGCGCGGCGTGGAGTGCCTGATGGTCGACGAGCTCGAGCGCGACGGCTACCGCACCCACCCGCGCGCCAACCTGATCAACTCGCGCACCATGGAATTCTGCCGGCGCTGGGGCGTCGCCGCGCGCGTCAAGGAGGTCGGCACGCCGCCCGGCTATCCGCACACGGCGATGTACCTGACCGGCATGCGCGGGCACCTGATCGCGCGCATCGAGCGCCCCGCGCACGGCGGGGACAAGGCCCTCGCCTTCACGCCCGAGCCGCCGCAGCGCTGCAACCAGATCTGGTTCGATCCGGTGCTGCGCGAGCGCGCCGAGAGCTTTTCATCGGTGGGGCTGCGCTACCGCTGGCGCTTCGATTCCTTCGCGCAGGACGGCGCGGGCGTGACCTCCAGCGTGACCGATACCGCCAGCGGCGAGCGGCACACCGTCCGCTCGGCGTTCCTCGCGGCCTGCTGCGGCGGCAGGAGCCCGGTCCGCCGGCTGCTGGGCATCGACGCGAGCGAGGGCGAGGTGCTGGGCGCCCCGATGAGCGTCTATTTCCGCGCGCAGAACCTGTGGGACCGGCACGACAAGGGCAAAGGCGTGCTGCATTTCATCGTCGGGACTACGGGGGTGTGGGCGACGCTCAATTCGCTGAACGGCGGCGACCTGTGGCGCGTGACCCTGCACGGCGGCGCCAAGGCGCACGGCGCGCCCGAGTCGGTCGACCACAAGGCCATCCTGAAGCGGATCGTCGGATGCGAATTTCCCTACGAGCTGATTTCCATCAGTCCCTGGGTGCGGAGGAAGCTCGTCACCGCCGCCTATCGCCACGGCCGCGTGTTCCTCGCCGGGGACTGCGCCCACCAGAACACGCCCACCGGCGGCTACGGCATGAACACCGGCCTGGGCGACGCGGCCGACCTCGGCTGGAAGCTCGCCGCGAGCGTGCAGGGCTGGGCGGGGGAGAAACTGCTCGACTCCTACGACGCCGAGCGGCGGCCGGTGGCGCTGCGCAACGTCGAGGAGGCGACGCGCAACTTCCAGCTGCGCAGCTTCGCCGCCATCCCTGAGCTGGTGGAAGCGACGCCGGCGGGCGAGGCGGCGCGCAGGAAGCTCGGCGACGAGATCCTGAGGAACACCGCCCGCGAGCTGCTCTCCGACGGCATCGCCATGGGCTACCGCTACGACAGCTCGCCCATCGTCTGCGCGGACGGCAGCGCGCCGCCGCCTTCGAGCGTCACCGACTACGTGCAGACGAGCTTTCCCGGGGCGCGCGCGCCGCATGCATGGCTGGCCGAGGGGCGCTCGATGCTCGATCTCTTCGGGAGATCCTTCGTGCTGATGCGGCTGGGACGCGATGCGCCGGCGGCTGCACCGATCGAGCAGGCCGCAAGGCGCCGCGCCGTGCCGCTCGAAACGGTTTCACTCGAGGAGCCGTCAGCCTGCACGCTCTACGAGCGCAAGCTCGTCCTGGTGCGGCCTGACGGCCACGTCGCCTGGCGCGGCGACGCCCTTCCGGCCGATGCCGGCGCGGTAATCGCGCGCGTGAGCGGAGCCCTCTGACCCTTCTCCGGGCGCCGCACAGACGTTACACTCCCGGCTGGTTGACTTGGAGGAGGAGACCATGAGGGGATTTACCCGCATCATCCCGGCCGCCGCGGCGCTCGCCGTCTCGATATCCGCGCTCGCCGGCCTGAACGACAAGAATCCGATCAACGCGACCGTGACCGGTGCGACGCCCTCGGGCTATCCGCGCACCATGGTCGAAGGCCTGAATGCCGTGGTGCGCGACGCCTACCCCGGCTCCTCGGTGTCCTTCAAGCCGAACTCGCCGGGCGGGGGCGTGCTCGCGATCGCCGACGGGCAGGCGGACTTCACGGCGACGGCGACCGGCACCGAGATCCGGCTCGCGAACGAGGGCCAGTCCCCGTACCAGAAGCCGCTCAAGGGCAAGTTCAGCTACGTCATGATGCTGTACGACAACCAGTTCATCCACTTCCTGATGACCAAGGAATGGGCCGACGCCAACGGCGTCAGGAGCTGGGCCGACATCGCGGCGAAAAAGCCGAAGATGCGCCTCGCGATCAACCGCCCGGACAACCCGCAGACGACGATCGGCGCTCCCTACGAGGTGATGAAGGCGCACGGCTTCACCATCGACGACATCCAGAAATGGGGCGGGAGCTACGTGCTCGGCAACAGCTCGATCGGCCTCGATGCGATCGTCGACGGCAAGGCCGACGTGTTCATGAATGCGCGCAACCTCGGCGACGCGCTGATCAAGGACGTCTCCGGCAAGCGTCCGCTGCTCTGGATCGACGGGGATCCGGCGAAGATCCAGCAGGCCGCCGACGTCTTCAGCTTCAAGGCGGGCATGGTGCCCAAGGGCACCTATCCCTTCATGGAGAAGGACTATCCGACCGTCCAACAATGGGTATCGCTGCTCGCCGGCGCGCACGTCTCGGAGGAGACTGTCTACAAGTACGTGAAGGCGATCGCCGAAGGCGAGGACCGCGTGCAGAAGATCGGCGGCTCGCTCAAGATTTTCACCACCGCCGGCATGGCGCGCGACCCCGCCGGCCTGCCTTACCACCCCGGGGCGCTGCGCTATTACCGGGAGAAGGGGCTGGTAAAGTAGGCCGCCGCAAGGCGACATGACGGAGACGGGTACAAGCGCGCCGGAATCCCCCGTCCGGCGCCGCGCCTGGCGCTTGCTGCGCGAGGGCCGGCGCCACAGTCCGGGCGGCGCCTGGGCGGTGTTCATCGCGGCGGGCTCGGTGGCGGCCGCGCTCTACGTCCTCTGGGTCGGGGCGCTCGCCACCATCACCGGCGACGGCGCCGTGTGGGCGGCGGCGCAGCTCGGCGCCGCCGGGCTTCCTCACGCGTGGCTCGACGCCTTCGCGACCTGGGCGCGGGCGTTCTCCAGCCAGTTCCACCTCGACATCTCGATCTTCATCGCGATCACCTTTCCGATCGCGTTCCTGACCACCACGGCGCACCAGGAGCGAAACACGCTCGGCTGGACCGACGTCGCCTTCGCCGCGATTTCGCTCGCGGCGGCGCTCTACTACATCGTCCTCAACGACAGGTTCCTCAACTGGAGCCGCGGCTTCTCGCAGCCGACGCTTGCCGACACCGTGGTGGGCTTCACGCTGCTCTTCGTCGTGCTCGACCTGTGCCGGCGCTGCACCGGCTGGGGACTCACTTCGCTGGTGATCGCGCTGCTCCTGTTCACCTTCTTCGGCCACTGGATGCCGGGCCCGCTGCGGCACGACAACTTCGGCGTGCCCTATTTCATCGAGATGATGACGATCCAGGAGAACGGCATCTTCGGCGCGCCGCTCGAGGTCGCTGCGACCTACGCGTTCCTGTTCGTTCTCTTCGGCAATTTCTACGAGAAAGCCGGCGGCGGGCGCCTGTTCTTCGAGCTGGCGGGCGCGGTCACCGGGCGCATGACCGGCGGCGCCGCCAAGGCCTGCGTGACCGCCAGCGCGCTCTACGGATCGGTCTCGGGGAGTCCGACCGCCGACGTCGCCACCACGGGGCCGCTCACCATTCCGATCATGAAGCGGGCGGGCATCCCGGCGGCGCGCGCCGGCGCGATCGAGGCGACCGCGTCGAGCGGAGGCGCGATGCTGCCCCCGGTGATGGGCGCGGTGGCCTTCATCATGTCGGACCTCACCAATATCCCCTACGCGAGGATCGCCTGGGCCTCGCTGCTGCCGGCGATCCTCTACTACGTCGCGATCTACATCCTGGTGCACAACGAGGCGGTGCGGAACGACGAGCCGCGCATGCCCGAGGACCAGATCGTGAGCCTTCCCAGGGCGCTCGCCAACAGCTGGCGGCACCTGCTGCCGCTCGGCGCGCTGATCGGCCTCCTGGTGATGGGCTACACGCCGGTCTACGTGGCCGCCGGCTCGACCGCCGCGGTGATCGTGCTCTCGTGGCTTTCGCGCGAGAGCGCGATCGGGCCGCGCCGCTTCGTCGAGTGCTGCACCCACACCATCACCCAGCTCGTGCCGCTCGTGGGCGCGGTGGCCGCCGCGGGGGTGGTGATCGGGGCGGTGGAGATCAGCGCGCTCGCCGGCAAGTTCACGCTGCTCATCAACTCGGTGTCTGGAGGCCTGCTCGTCCCCACGCTGGTGATGGCGGCCGTGTTCCTGATCCTCCTCGGGATGGGCATGCCGACGCCGGCGGTCTACGTCACCGGCGCCGCGCTGCTCGCGCCGGTGCTGCGCCAGCACTTCAACCTGCCCGAGATGCAGACGCACCTATTCATTCTCTACTTCGCCTGCCTCTCGGCGATCACCCCACCGGTGGCGGTCGCGAACTTCGCCGCGGGCGCGATCGCGGGGGCGAACCCCATGGCGCTCGGGCCCTACGCGGTGAAGCTCGCCGTGGGCGGGTTCGTCGTGCCTTTCTTCTTTCTCTTCAATCCCGGCCTGAACATGGAGGGCGGCGTCGCCGCCGTCGTCACCGCGTTCTTCTTCGGCGCGGTGACCGTCACCTTCGCCTCGTTCGCGCTGCACGGGCTGATGGGGCGGCGCACGATCGCCTGGCCGCTGCGCGCGCTGCTGTTCGCCTGCGCGGTCGGAACCATCGTGCCGCGGCTCGACTGGCAGCTGGGCGCCACGGTGCTCGGCGCCCTGGTGCTGCTCGGCGTGCGGACCTTCGCGGGCTCTACGGCGCGGCGACCGGCCTGAACTTCTGCACGCGCTTGCCGGTGGCGACCTCCGAGGTGTACAGATTGCCCCTGGAGTCGATCGCGATGTTGTGCAGCACCAGGAACTCGCCGGCAAAGCGTCCCGGGCGGCCGAAGCTCGTGATGACCTTGCCGGATTCGCGCTCGACGGTGAGCACCTGGTCGTTGGTGCCGTCGGCGAGGTAGAAGTATTTCTGCTGCGCGTCGTTCGAGAACACCAGGTCGAACGAGGAGCCCGAGCCGAGCGACTTGTCCTCGAAGACGAACTGCTTGACGAAGCTTCCGTCCTTCCGAAATACCTGCACGCGGTTGTTGGCGCGGTCGCAGACGTAGACCAGGCCGTCCCTCGACAGGCGCACGCAGTGCACCGGGTTGGCGAACTGCGGCGATTGCGGGTTGTACATCGGCAGCTTCTCGTCGCTCGGCGCCTTGCCGTACGCGCCCCAGTGGCGCTTGTACGCGCCGGTCGAGGCGTCGAGCACGATGACGCGCTTGTTGCCGTAGCCGTCCGCGACATACAGCTCGTTCGCCTGCGCGTCGATCTCCATGTGCGCCGGCCGCCCGAGCAGCGTGGTCGAATTGCTGCCGCCGGTCTTTCCCGCATGCCCGATCTGCATCAGGAACCTGCCCTCGGGCGTGAACTTGAGGAGCTGGTGGTCCTTCGGGTCGTTGCCGCCGACCCAGACGTTGCCCTGCGGGTCGATATAGATGCCGTGCTCGTTCTCGAACCACTCGTAGCCCTGCCCCGGCCCGCCCCAGGCGTGGAGCACGCTGCCGTCGGTGTCGAACTCGATCACCGCGGGCGCGGGTACGCAGCACTTCGCGCGCGGCGGGGCGAGGGCCGCGCCCTTCTCCTCGTCGATCAGCGTCCTGGGGCGGTGGATGATCCACACGTGGTCGCGCGCGTCGACCGCGATGCCGGCGACCTGCCCCAGGATCCAGTTGTGCGGCAGCGGCCTGGGCCAGGAGGTGTCCACCGCGTAGCCGCCTTCGCTTTTGCGCGTCGGCGACTGCGAGCAGGCCGCCGCGAGCGACGCGACCACGGCAACCGTCAATACGAACCGCAGCTTCATCGTGCCTCCTTGACCGTCTTCGCCATCGCTCTGGCGTCTGCAGCGTCGATTTCACTCAAGCCCCGGACCACTCCGTCGCGGTCGACCGTGGGCCGGTTCTGGCTCGCCTTCCACTTGCCGAGAAGCCGCGTGACCGGGATCTCGATGCCGACGATGGCGCCGAGCATCGTCTCGAGATAGTCCTCGGGGGCGTCGGTCACCTTCCACGGCTCCTGCCTTCCCGCCTCGTGACGACTGGTGAGCCGCTCCACCAGGTTTCGCAGCCACGCGCGGTCCTCGACGACGCGCAGGCGGCCGTAGGCGTGGACGACGAGATAGTTGTACGTCGGCACGACTTTGCCCGTCTCTTTCTTGGTCGCGTACCACGAGGGCGTGATGTAGGCCTGAGCGCCCTGGAAGATGACCAGAGTCTCGCTGTCCTTGGAGATGTCGCGCCACACCGGATTGCCGCGGGCGACGTGGCACTGAAGGGTGCCGAACGGGGCGGGCGTCGCAGCGATCTCGAAGGGAACGTGGTTCGCGTTCAATCCTTCCGCGCCGAGCGTCACCAATGCGCCGAGGGAATGCTCGCGGATCAGCCCATGGAGGAACTCCACCCGGGTTTCTTCGAAATGCGAGGGAAGATACACGATGATCGCTAGCGCACCTTGCCGAGCGCGCGCAGCACGGCCTCCGGCGTGATCGGCTGGCTGGTGACCTTCGCGCCCAGCGGCCGCAGCGCGTCGTTCACCGCGTTCATGATCGCCCCGGGGGCGCCGCCGGTGCCCGCTTCGCCCGCGCCCTTGGCGCCGAGCACCGAGGTCTTGGTGGGCGTCTCCACGTGGGCAGTGACGATGTCGGGCATCTCGGCCGCCATGGGCACGAGATAGTCGGCCATGGTGGCGTTGAGGAGCTGCCCGCGCTCGTCGTAGATGCAGTGCTCGTAGAGCGCGCCGCCGATGCCCTGCACGATGCCGCCGCGCGCCTGCTCGTCCACCAGCTTCGGGTTGATCACCCGGCCGCAGTCGTCGACGCACCACATCTTCAGCAGTTTCACGAAGCCGGTATCGACGTCGATTTCTAGCAGGCAGCCCTGCGCGCCGTTGCTGAACACGAAGGCGTAGTCCTTGACGCGGTAGTGGCGCGTGACGACCAGCTCCGGCTGGAAATCGACCGGCAATTCGTTGCCGCGGTAGTAGCAGATGCGCGCCAGCTCGGCGAGGCTCAAGCCCTGCTCGCTGCCCTTCTTCACTACCTTGCCGTCCACGATGTCGAGCTCGGCGGCGCTGGTCTTCAGGATCACCGCACCGACCTCGAGGATGTTGCGCTTCAACGCCAGGCTCGCCTGCAGCACCGCCTCGCCGCCGATCCCCGCGGCGCGCGAGGCCCAGGTGCCGCCGCCGTAGGGCACCTTGTCGGTGTCGCCGGTGAGCACTTTCACGCAGCTCATCTCGACGCCGAGCGCGGTCGCCGCGATCTGCGCCATGATGGTCTCGGTTCCCTGGCCCTGCTCGGTGACGCCGGTCGCGGCGACGATCGAGCCGTTGGCGTCGAGCTTGATGGTGCAGCCGTCCTGCGCCGCGATGCGCGCGCCGCCGACTCCGTAGAACATCGGGCTCGGGTTGGTGACCTCGATGAAGGACGAGAGGCCGATGCCGCGGTAGACACCCTTCTTTCTCAGCTCGGCCTGCTCGCGCCTCAAGGTGTCGTAGTCCATCAGGCCGAGGAGCTTCGCCATGCACTGCTGGTGCGACAGCGCCTCGAAGCGCATGCCCGAGGGCGACTTGTACGGATAGGCGTCGTCGGGGATGAGATTCTTCTTCCGCATCTCCGCCGGGTCGATGCCGAGCTTCGCCGCCGCCTGGTCGACCATGTGCTCCGCCACCGCGATCGCGATCGGATGCCCCACCGCCCGGTACTGGCACATCATGTTCTTGTTCTGGAACACCACCGTGCCCTTGGCGCGGTATTCCTTGTGCTTGTAGGGCCCGCCGGTGAGATTGAGGATCTGGTTGCACTCGACGCCGGACGATCGCGGGAACATCGAATACGGCCCGACGCCGGTGAGGTCGTCGATCTCCAGCGCCAGCATGTTGCCGTCGCGATCGACCGCGAGCCTGGCCTCGACACGATGGTCGCGTGCGTGGATGTCGGAGAGGAAGGACTCGTAGCGGTCTGCGGCGAATTTCACCGGGCGGCCGAGCATGAGCGACAGCGCGCAGGCGGCGATCTCGTCGCCGTAGGTGTGGATCTTGATGCCGAAGGAGCCGCCGACGTCGCGCGCGACGATCCTCACGCGGTGCTCGTCGAGCGACAACCGGCTCGCGACGATCCCCTGCACCATGTGCGGTGACTGGCCGCAGTGGTACACGGTCATCGACTCGTCGGCGCGGTTGTAGTCGGCGAGGATGGCACGCGGCTCCATGGTGACGCCGGTGTGGCGGCCGAAGTGCAGCGTGTCCTCGACCACCAGGTGCGCCGCTTTCATCGCGGCGTCCACGCCGCCGCTGTCGACCGTGCGGGTGAAGCAAAGGTTGCTGTCGAACTCCTTGTGGATCTTCGGCTCGGACGGATCGAGCGCGCGCTCGGCGTCGAGGGCCGCGGGCAGCTCCTCGTAGTCGACCTCGACCGCCTCGAGCGCGTCCTCGGCCTCGGCGCGCGAGGCTGCGACCACCGCCACCACGGGCTCACCCTGCCAGCGCGCGACGTCTACGGCGAGCGGATACTGCGGCGGCGAGCGCATGCCCGCGAGGTGCGTGAGCACGCCGACGTAGGGCTTGACGACGAGCGCGATCTCGGCGCCCGTCACGATGCGCACCACCCCCGGCATCGCCGCCGCCTTCTTCGACCTGATCGCGACGATCCTCGCGTGGGCGTGGGGGGAGCGCACGTAGGCGACGTGCACCATGCGCGGCAGCACGATGTCGTCGACGTACTGGCCGCGGCCCTGCGCCAGGCGCCGCGCGTTGGGGCGCGTCACCGAGCGGCCGACGTAGCTGTTGGGCGCGTCGAAGTTGAGCGTCTTCGCGGTCTCGTCGAATTCGTTCATTTGGACCTCCCCGCCCGCGCCTTCGCCACGGCTTCGATCGCATCGACGATCGCCTGGTAGCCGGTGCAGCGGCAGTAGTTGCCCGAGAGGTATTCGCGTATCTCCTCGCGCGAGGGGTTCGGGCGGTCGCGCAGCAGCGCCTGCGCCGCCATCAGGATGCCCGGCGTGCAGAAACCGCACTGCAGCGCGTTGGTGAGGACGAAGGCGCTCTGCAGCTCCTCGATCTCGCGCGAATCGGAGAGTCCCTCGACGGTGTCCACCGCGCAGCCGTCGGCCTGCGCGGCGAACATGAGACACGAACGCACGATCTCGCCGTCGACGCGCACCGTGCAGGCGCCGCACACGCCGTGTTCGCAGCCGACGTGGGTGCCGGTGAGCTCGAGCTCGATCCGCAGGAAATCGGCGAGGTTGAGCCGCGCGGGCACCGTGCGCTTCACCTTCTCGCCGTTGACGGTGAGCGTGATCTCCACCGTTTCCAGAGGCGCGTTCATGTCAGAAGCTGCTTGAGCACGCGCCCGGCGAGCACCTTGGCGAGGTGCAGCTTGGTCGCAGCCGTGGAGTACAGGTCGGCGCGGGGGGCGAGGTCGGCGTCGAGCTTCGCCAGCGCCGCATCGACCGACTGCGCCGTCGCCGGCTCGCCTTCGAGGGCGCGCGAGAAATGCGCCGCGAGCTGGGGCCGGTCGCCGACGCCGAAGAACGCAACCCGCAGATCGGAGAGCTTCCCTCCCTTGGCCGAACCGTGCGCCGCGACGCCCACCATGGCGTAGTCGCCGTGGCGGCGCGCGAGCTCGCCGAAGGCCGAGGCGTAGCCAGGCTTGGGCAGTGGAAATTCCGCCGCGACCAGCAGCTCGCCGGTCTTCAGAGCCGTAGCGTACAAGCCCTTGAAGAAATCCCCGGCAGCGATGCGGCGCTCGCCTTTCTTCCCGGCGACGACGAAGGTCGCGCCAAGCGCGAGCGCGCACGCCGGCAGCTCGGCCGCGGGGTCGGCGAGGGCGCAGCTCCCGCCGAAGGTGCCGCGGTTGCGGACCGCGGGGTGCGCGACATGCGGCATGGCGGCCGCGACCAGCGGCAGGTGCTTCGCGATATCGACCGAGCGCTCCAGCTCCGCGTGGCGCGTGAGCGCGCCGATGCGCACGTGGGATTTCGTGACCTTGATGCCCGAGAGGGCGGACAGGCGGTTGATGTCGACCAGGACCTTGGGGGAGGCGACGCGGAAGTTCAGCATCGGCACCAGGCTCTGTCCGCCCGCGAGCACGCGCGCGTCGTCCTTGTGCTTGTCGAGCAGGGCGAGCGCCTCGGCGACGCTCGCCGGCCTCGCGTACGCGAAGCGCGGTGCTTTCATCGCTCCTCCTCCGTGCCGTATTATGAAGCATAGAAAAGAGGAAGGAGGAGGCCTATGGAATTCCACGAGACGCTGCCGCGCCGCGGCATTTCCCGGAAGGCGATGATGAAGCGCGTCGCGCGCTTCTCGAAGCTGAAAGGCTCGGACGGCGGCCTGCCCGACTCGAAGATGCCCGGCTGCGAGCGCATCCTCTACAACGTCATCGGCTTCCAGCCGCCCAGGGTGGAGAAGAACGGCAAGCAATCGCCGGTCGGCGACATCGCCGCGCGTCTCGCCGCGATCAAGATCTCGGAGGGTTTCAATCTCGGCTACTGCAAGGCGCTGCCGGGCAAGGGCCCGATGCTGCACAACCACGACACCAACGAGACCTTCATCTGCATGACCGGCACCTGGCGCGCGAGCTGGGAGAACGAGCGCGGCAGGCTCGAGCACGTCGACCTGAAGCCGCTCGACCTGATCTCTTTCCCGCCCGGTGCCTCGCGGCGCTTCATGAACGTCACCAAGGGGCCGAAGAACAAGCCCTCGATCCTGATGTTCGTGATCGGCGGCGACGCACCCAGCGCAGAGTTCACCCGCGAGTCG
>DATIWX010000057.1:0-4724 GCA_035519135.1 Burkholderiales bacterium
AGCTGCTCGCGGATGCGGTGCCAGATGATCCGCGTCATCTCGTCGCCGTCCATCTCGACGACCGGGCTCTTGACCTTGATCTTGCTCACGGCTGCTCCTATCGCGTGGGAGGTGGGAGTCGGGGCGGGGCGCGCTTGATGCAGCGCCGCGGGACGGCCGCGATTCTAGCAGAGCGGTCGCGCCCGGCGCTCGACACCGGACCTGAAAACTTCACTCAAAGCTTTGCTTATAAAGGACTTTCTTGCCTGTAACGCCAGGTGTCAACCGCGCAATAAAGCGAACGTTATTGGACATTGACCGGGTCGACCCGGTCATTTCGACAAACCCGATCCGTCACAGAGAGGAAACCGATGAAACAGCTTATCGCCACCATCCTTGCCGCCACCTTCGCCGTCGCGTCGCTCAACGCGCTCGCGCAGGACAAGAGCAAGACCGACGCGAAGAAGCCGTCCGCCGAGGACTGCAAGAAAAACCCGAAGATGAAGGGCTGCGATCAGATGAAGAAGTAATCGCCGCACGAGCGGGAAAGGGCGGGGCGAGTCCCCGCCTTTTCTTTTTGTGCGGGGCACATGCTAGACTCCCAGCGCCTCGGGTTTCCCGGAGGCAGAGAATGGCCCGCTCGCGCGGGCCCAAATCAAGCTCAAGGAGGAGTTCATGAGGAAGCTCGCAGCGCTCGTTCTCGCCGCCACGTTTGCCACCATGTCGCTTCAGGTCGTCGCGCAGGACAAGAAGGACGCCAAGCCCACCGCGGACCAGTGCAAGAAGGACCCGAAGATGAAGGGTTGCGAACAGATGAAGAAGTAGTTCGCCGCTCGAGCCAGTGAAGGCAGGGGAGCGCCCCTGCCTTTTTCATTTGCGCCGCGCCAGATGAAGCAGATCCTCGTGCAACTCGTCCTGATCGTCGCTGCGGCCGCCCCGCATTTCGCGGGCGCCCAGCAGCAGCCGCTGCCGACGCTCCCCCTGAGCGCCGGGATCCACCTGATCCAGGCGGAGATCGCGAACACGTTCGACGCCAGGATGACCGGGCTGATGCACCGGAAGAAGCTCGGCGCGAACGACGGCATGCTCTTCGTGTTCCCCGACATCGCCCCCCACTGCATGTGGATGAAGAACACGTTTGTCCCGCTGTCGGTCGCCTTCATCGACGAGCGCGGCGTCATCCTCAACATCGAGGACATGCAGCCGCAGACCGAGGAGTCGCACTGCGCGCGCGCGCCGGCGCGCTTCGCGCTCGAGATGAACCAGGGGTGGTTCGCGGCGAAGGGCATCAAGCCGGGCGCGAAGCTCGCCGGGATCGAGAAGGCGCCACCGCCGCGGTAGACCTGCGCCGCCCGCCCGAAAAGCAGAAGGGGCCCTCGCGGGCCCCTTCGCGTTTGTGCCGGCGAGCCGCTTACAGGCCGCCGTTCTGCTGCGCCACCATGCAGTAGAGCATCGGGATCGACAGCATCGTGTTCAAGCGCGAGGTCATTCCCGCCATCTTCGCGGCCTTCGCCTTGTCCTCGGGGCTCACCTGGACGATGCCGAGCGCCTTCTTCTGATTCGGCCAGATGATGAACCAGACGTTGAACCACATGATGATGCCAAGCCACATGCCGATGCCGATCGCGGTGGCCGGCGGCCTGAAGGACAGCGCCTGGCCGATGTAGCCGTTCATCCACGCGAGCAGGAGGCCGGTCACGATCGTCGACATCGCGCCCCAGCGGAACCAGAAGAGCGCCCGTGGTGCGATCACCTTGCTCACGGCGGGTTTCTGTTCGTCGGGGATCTGCGGCATCGACGGCGTCTGGACGAAGTTGAAGTACCAGAGCAGCCCGATCCACATCACGCCCGACAGGACGTGCAGCCAGCGCATGAAGAACGCCCACCAGGCGTGATCGAACTTCATCGCCCCGCCCATCGCGGTGCTCACCACGACAATGATGATGATCAGGAGGACGACGCCGGCGGTGATGGTGCGTCCCAGCGATTGAAAGATTGCGCCCATGCGATTAGCCCCCTTTCTTTTCGTTTGTGATCGAGTCGTCGACCAGCGGTGCAGCGCGGCGAGTGTAGCAGCGATTCCGGCGCACCGTTGCGCCGCGGCCGGCGAAAGACCCTACTCGGAGCGTTCCACGCGTGCGGATGCCGTGCCCTCGGCGAAGGTGATGTCGACCCGATCGCCGCTCGCTACCTCGGCGCTGCGTCGCACGATGCGGCCGGTCTCGCTGCGGACGATGCTGTAACCGCGCTCGAGCACGGCGCGCGGATCGAGGTGCAAGAGGCTGCGCGCGAGCGCGTCGACTCGCGCTGTCCGCTCGGTGAGCTGCCGGCCGGACGCGCTGGCGAGGCGCTCGCGGAGCTGGCCGGCACGCAACGACAGCATCGCCAGCGGGGGAAGATGCCGGCGGCTGCGCGCGATGAGCTCGCGCACGGTCCAGGCCTGACGGTCGAGCGCCCGCGCGACGGACTGCGCGAGACGCGTCGACAGCTGGGCTACGAGCGCGCCCTGCGCCTCCAGGCGCCGCCCGGGATGGATCAGGCGGCGCGAGAGGTGGTCGACCGCCTGCATGCGGGTCTCGAGGCCGCGATCGATGCTCCGTCGGAGGCGTCCGGCGAGAATCCCGATTCGCGCGAGCAGCTCGTCGCGGGGCGGACTCGCGAGCTCCGCCGCCGCGGTCGGGGTCGGCGCGCGCACGTCCGCCGCGAAGTCGGCGATCGTGAAGTCAGTTTCGTGCCCGACGCCGACCACGATCGGGACCGGCGAGGCGCGCACGGCGCGCGCGACGCGCTCGTCGTTGAAGGCGCGGAGGTCTTCGATGCTGCCGCCGCCGCGGCAGAGGATCAGCACGTCGCACTCGGCGCGCCGTCCCGCGGCGGCAAGCGCAGCCACGATCTCGGCCGGCGCCCCTTCGCCCTGCACGGCGGCCGGGTAGACGATCACCGGGATCGCGGGGTTACGCCGCGCGAGCGTCGTCAGGACGTCCCGCAGTGCCGCGGCGGCCTTCGACGTGACCACGCCGATCGCGCGCGGATAGGCGGGGAGGGGCCGCTTCGCCAGCGGGTCGAACAGGCCCTCGCGCTCGAGCCTGTCGCGCAGGCGCAGGAACGCCTCGTACAGCGCGCCTGGCCCCGCCGGGCGCATATACTCGACGTTGAGCTGGAACTCGCCGCGCGCCTCGTAGAGCGTCACCAGCGCCCGCACCTCGACCTGCATCCCGTCGCGCGGCTCCCAGTCGAGCAGCATCCCGCGGCTCCGGAACATCACGCACCGCACCTGCGCTGCGCTGTCCTTGAGCGAGAAGTAGAGGTGGCCCGAGCGGGCCTGCAGGAAGTTGGAGATCTCGCCTGCGACCCAGGTGAGCGGCACGCGATGCTCGAGGAGGTCGCGGACGCTGCGATTGAGCGCCGAAACGCTGAGGATCGCCCCCGCCGGAACCTCGCTTCCCCGCGCCAGCGCTGGATCTCCGGCCATTTCGGCATCGTAACCTATCCACAGGTGCCGGCCGCCTCCCACCGACCGCGCGGCACGCGCGAAGTTCCCCTAGGGAGAGTCACGTAAGTCTCTGATGAAACGACCGAAATCGAGTCGATCACATTTTCATCATCGACGGAAATCTCTTTACCTGCAGTCCACTTAGCGTGTGTGCTGACACACTATTCACAACCTTATCCACAGCAACTGTGGATAACGCGCCGTATGCCGCCCGCATGCGCCGCGCATCCCGTCGCTGCGCCGATCGTGCGCCTTGCTCAAAGCGCGACGCGCCGCTAAAGTCTCGACCTTTGTTTTCACTTGGAATTTCGCGCGCGTGTTCAGCATCATCCAGGCCGCGGGCTGGCCGATCTGGTTCCTGCTCGCCGCGTCAGTGATCGCAGTCGCACTGATCATCGAGCGCTTCATCGTCCTGCGGCGGCAGCGGATCACGCCGCCCGCGCTCCTCGAGAAGGTCGTCGACGCGTACCGCAAGCAGGGTGTCACCCCGCAGCTCGTCGAGAACGTGTATCGCGACTCGCCGCTCGGCCGCGTGCTCGCCGCGGGGCTCCGCAACAACCGCGCGCCGCGCCCGGTGATGAAGGAAGCGATCGAGGAGGAGGGGCGGGCGGTCGCCCACGACCTCGAGCGGTTCCTCAACACCCTCGGCACGATCGCGACCGCGAGCCCGCTCTGGGGCCTCTTCGGCACCGTCGTCGGCATGATCGAGATCTTCGGCTCGCAGGCGCCCTCCGGCTCCAACCCCGCGGTGCTGGCACACGGGATCTCGGTCGCGCTCTACAACACCGGCTTCGGCCTGCTGGTCGCGATCCCGGCGCTGATCTTCTACCGGTACTTCCGCGCCAAAGTTGACGGCTTCGTACTTGACATGGAGCAGCAGGCGGCGCGGCTGGTCGACATCGTGCACGGGGACCGGGGCTAGCGCCCCGCGCGCGCGAAGTGAACTTCCGCGGCACCCGGCGGGAGGATCCGGAGATCAACCTGATCCCGATGATCGACGTGCTGCTGGTCATCCTGATCTTCCTGATGGTCACGACCACCTACTCCAAGTACGCCGAGCTGCAGATCAACCTTCCGACCGCCGACGCGGAGAAGCAGCCGGACCGGCCAAACGAGATCAACATCACCGTCAGCGCCGCCGGCCAGTACACGATCGCCCGCAAGCCGGTGGCGTTTGCGAGCGTCGCGGCCTTCGGCGAGGCGATGCGCACGGCAGCCGCCGGCCTGAAGGACCCGATCGTCGTCATCAACG
>DATIWX010000058.1:0-2527 GCA_035519135.1 Burkholderiales bacterium
TCCTACGGCGGCGGAGTCGCTCTCTGTGCGACGGAGAAAGCACCTCAGAGAATTCGCGCGTTGCTTCTGATCGGGTCACTCGGTCCAGAGCGCCCGGAAGGCGGTCTCCGCTCTCTCGAGCAGCTGCTCCCCTTGCTTGAACCGCTCCAGCGGTGGGCGGCCGCCTCCGGATTCCTAGCGCGTCCGGGTATTCGCCAAATGGGTCGGCTTCTCTTCTCCGGCGAGGCGCCCGATTGGTGGGGCGAGCACACGCTCTCGATGTTGGCGCTTCCCGGAGTCGTTCACACGTGGACGATGGAGACCTCGCACCGGGACGTGAGCGTGCTTCACCCTGAAGCCGTCACCGTTCCTGTTCACCTGCTTCACGGCACCGCGGACCGTCTCTCCCCTTATCCCATCGCGGAGGATCTTCAGAGACGGCTTCCGATATCCGTCCTCGTACGCGTCGAGGGCGGCAGCCACATGCTCCCGAACACGCACTCGACGCTGGTTGTCGAAAGAGTTCGAGAACTAGCAAGCGACGCCGGCTAACAAGGCGCTGCAGCTGTCGCGGCGCCGTTCTCGGCGGCGGCGGTTCGTGGTAGCTTCGGAGAAACACCAGTCGGCTGTCGCCGCCGGCGGCGGGCGCCGGCGCAGCTGAGCGCGTAGACGTTAGGCGTCCACTCGCCGCAATCCGGCTGCTGCAAGGAAGGGTGAATGCCAAGCATTCAGCATCGATACTGGCACCGATTTCGAGTCTCGTGCCATGAAGGTTGACGGCAGTTGTCACTGCGGGAACATCACATACGACGCCGAGATCGATCCTGATCGCGTCGTCATTTGTCATTGCACCGATTGTCAGACCTTCTCCAGCGCGCCGTATCGAGTGAGCGTCGTTGGAGTGCGGCCTGTGGACTTCAGGCTGCGCGGTGTTCCGAAGATCTACTTGAAGACGGGCGGAAGCGGAAGAAAGATCCTGGTCGCGTTCTGCGGAGATTGTGGTTCATCGCTCTATTCGACATCAGAAACGGCGGAGAAGTTGAATCTACGCATCGGGGCTATCAAGCAACGACGCGCCCTGATACCGAAAGCACAGGGATTTTGCCGTTCCGCAATGCCGTGGGCGATGAACATTGACGGCATTCGCAAAATTCCGGATCCGCCTCAGTCCTGATTGCCACGCGAACTGGCGCAGTGAGTCGCAACTTGGACCAAGTCGACGGCCTTGGTGCACAAGCGACAGGCCACCGGACAAGGGCTGTTCAGTGGAGCGGACTCTCGGTCCGGCGCGGTCTCGGCACGCAGACCGGACGGCGATCCAGCAAGCCCTAGTCTCGCCTCGAGGCATACGAAGCAGATACCACTCGTGGTCCACGCGCGCGCCGATTCTCAGCCAAGGAGTCGGCTGCGATCGAGAGTTACATCAAGGCAGGGCACACGAGAGAGCCGATCGATGCCGTGCAAGCGCGCAATGCACACGACATCGCAGCCATGCAGCCAAGTGACTCGCATCCCGAGCCCCCCGCCTCGGACGGCGCCACGAGCGAACAAGGAAGGCTTGCGCGCCTAGAAAACCGTGTGCGCTATCGGAGTGGCACGACCTTCAGCTTCGCGAGCACGCCCAGGCTGCCGAGGTACGTCTTCGGGCACGGAGGAGACCAGCCCGCTTCGGGGGCTCAGAGGTCGTTCAGTCTCTCCGCCTTCTCGCGATCCTGCTCTTCGGGGACGATGAGCCCTTGATCAGCGAGCGAACCCGGGCTGCATCTGCGGGGGTCGCGGGGGTGTAGATCACCAGGACTAGATCGGGCCGGCCATCGACGGCAAATGCGGAGTATTCCAGCGCGATCGCACCGACGGGGGGACGGCGCAGAACCTTGGTGCCTCCGCCGACCGCGTTCACGTCGTTGTCGCGCCACATCGCCTCGAACTCGGGGCTGAGCCGGGACAGCTCGTCGACCAGGGCTTGAACGTTCCTCGAGGCTCCGGCTCGCGCGACGTCGGCTCGGAACGCGCCCACGGCGAAGCGCGCAACGCTCTGCCAGTCCGGGTGCACGGATCGGGCGCGCGGGTCGCAGAACAGGCGGCGCAGGATGTTGGGCTGCCCGGCCGGGAGCTCTGCGTAGTCGAGCACCGCAGACGCGGCGCGGTTCCAGGCGACGACGTCCCACGTGGGGGTCCTCACGAAGGCAGGGCTGAGCTCGAGTGAGTCGAGCACGCGCTGCAGTCGCGGAGTGACTCCCTCGGCGGCTCGGTAGCGAACCTCGGGTGGCCGGCCCAGGCCGAGCAGGAACAGGTGCTCGCGCTCCACCTCCGTCAGCATCAGGGCGCGCGCGATCCGCTCGAGCAGGTTGGCCGAGGGAGCGCCGCCGCGTCCCTGCTCGAGCCACGTGTACCAGGTCGCGCTGACGCTGGCGCGCTGAGCCACCTCTTCGCGCCGCAGGCCGGGCGTTCGCCTGCGTGTCAGTGGAAAGCCGAAGGCCGCCGGATCGAGCTTCGCGCGGCGACCCTTGAGGTAGGCCCCAAGCAGGTTCTCGTTCGCGTCCGGCAT
>DATIWX010000059.1:0-24600 GCA_035519135.1 Burkholderiales bacterium
GAGCGAGATCACGGCGGCGAGCCAGGAGCAGTCGGGCGGGATCGAGCAGGTGAACACGGCGATCACGCAGATGGACCAGGTGACGCAGCAGAACGCGGCGCTGGTGGAACAAGCGGCGGCGGCGGCCGAGAGCCTGGAGGAACAGGCGCGGAACCTGGCCGAGGCGGTGGCGGTATTCAAGGTGGCGCAGGGGGCGCAATTGTCGCGGCCCTCGGCGAGCGCCACGCTGGCGAAGCCTCCGCCGAAGCTCACGTCGCTGCCGTCGAAAGGCGACAAGCCCATGGTGAGGACCGCACGCGCGCCGCGTGCCAAGAGCAACGGTGGCGGCGCGGAAGGGAAGTGGGAGGAATTCTAGAATGGCGAGCGTCCTCACTCCGGCGGCCGACCCAGAGTTCGCTTTCACCGACGAGGACTTCGAGCGCGTACGCGGCCTGATCCACCAGCACGCCGGAATCGCGCTCAGCGACAGCAAGCGCCAGCTGGTCTACAGCCGCCTGGGGCGGCGGCTGCGCGCCAGAAGCCTGGCGAGCTTCCGCGACTACCTGGAAATCCTCGAAAGCGACGACGCGGAGGAGTGGGAAGCGTTCACCAATGCGCTGACCACCAACCTGACCTCCTTCTTTCGCGAGGAGCATCATTTCCCGATCCTCGCGGCGCACCTGAAGCGGGTGAAAGGACGCCAGCTGGTTCTGTGGTGCACTGCCTGCTCGACCGGGGAGGAACCCTATTCCATGGCGATCACCGCGGCGGAGGCCTTCGACACGCTCACGCCCCCGGTGCGCATCCTGGCGAGCGACGTCGATACCAATGTCCTCGCCAAGGCCGAGGCGGGCATCTACCCGATGGACCGGTTCGAGCGCATGCCGCCCGAGCGCTTGCGGCGCTTCTTCCTCAAGGGGTCGGGACCGAACGCCGGACACGTCAAGATACGCCCCGAGATCGCCGGGCTGGTCACCTTCCGGCAGGTCAATCTGCTGCACGACAACTGGCCGATGCGCGGTCCCCTGGACGCCATCTTCTGCCGCAACGTGATGATCTATTTCGACAAGGCGACGCAGTACTCCATTCTCAAGAAGTTCGTGCCGCTCCTGGCGAACGACGGTCTGTTCTTTGCGGGGCATTCCGAGAACTTCATTCACGCCGCGGATCTGTTCCGCTTGCGCGGCAAGACCGTATACGAGCTGTCGCAGAAAGTCCGCCAGCAGCATGCCTCCGCGCGGCAACGGTGAGGTCGCGAGCAACGAGTATTACGACCGGCAGCTCGAGCTGCCGGCGGTGAAGCTCCTGCCGGGCGAGTACCACGTCACCGACAAGGACATGGTGCAGGTGACCGTGCTCGGCTCCTGCGTGGCGGCCTGCATCCGGGACAAGATATTCGGCATCGGCGGCATGAACCATTTCATGCTGCCCGAGGGTGACGGTCAGGGAGGCTGGGGCAACTCGTCGCGCTACGGAATCTATGCGATGGAAATCCTGATCAACGAGATCCTCAAGCGCGGGGGAAAGCGGGAGAACCTCCAGGCGAAGGTGTTCGGCGGCGGCAATGTCATGAAGACCCTGAGCAAGTCGAACGTGGGGGAGCGCAACGCCGAGTTCGCGGTCAAGTTCCTCGAGACCGAAGGCATTCCCATCATGGCAAAGGATCTGATCGATATTTATCCGAGGAAGGTCTACCACTTTCCCGCGAGCGGCAAAGTGCGCGTCAAGAAGATCACCGAGCTGCACAATCAGACCATAGTCGAGCGCGAGCACGAATACGGCACGAAGCTGCTGGTCACGGAAAAACGAGGAGGGGACATTGAGCTCTTCAGCTAGCGTGACCGCGGCACCGGTGCCGGCGCACAAGATCAAGGTGCTGGTCGTCGACGACTCGGCGCTGATTCGCAAGGTCCTGACCGAGATCATCAACGGCGAACGGGACATGGTTTGCGTGGGGGCGTCGCCCGATCCGCTGGCCGCGCGCGAGGCGATCCGCGCGCTCGACCCCGACGTGCTCACGCTGGATGTCGAGATGCCGAAGATGGACGGCCTGGATTTCCTCGAGCGCCTGATGCGGTTGCGGCCGATGCCGGTGGTCATGGTGTCCACGCTGACCGAAAAAGGCTCGGAGGTGACGATGCGGGCCCTGGAGCTCGGCGCGGTGGACTTCGTCGCCAAGCCCAAGCTGGACATCGCCAAGGGCATGCAGGAGTACGCGGAGACCATTACCGACAAGATCCGGACCGCGGCGGCGGCGAAGGTGCGCGGCCGCGGACAGCCCGCCCGGACCGTCGCAGCGCAGACTCCACTTCCTCCGCTGGGCGCGGGAATCGCGTCGACCGAAAAGCTCATCATCATCGGCGCCTCGACCGGGGGAACCGAGGCGATCAAGGAGGTGCTCATCCAGCTGCCTCCGGATTCGCCGGCGGTGCTCATCGCCCAGCACATGCCCGAGGGGTTTACTCGCTCCTTTGCCGCGCGTCTGGATACCCTGTGCAAGATCACGGTCTCCGAAGCGGCGCAGGGGGAACGCGTTCTTCCCGGACACGCCTATATCGCGCCGGGTCATTCGCATTTATTGCTTCGCCGAAGCGGCGCGAACTACGTGGTCGAGCTCAACCAGAATGCGCCGGTGAACCGCCACCGGCCCTCGGTCGACGTGCTGTTTCGCTCGGCCGCGGCCGTCGCCGCGCGCAACGCGATCGGCGTGATTCTCACCGGCATGGGCAAGGACGGCGCCGCGGGAATGCTGGAAATGCACCGGGCCGGTGCGGTGACGATCGCGGAGGACGAGTCGACCTGCGTGGTGTTCGGCATGCCGCGCGAGGCCATCGCTGCGGGAGGCGTCGACGAAGTCGTGCCGCTCGACCAGATCGCGCAGCGCGTGTTCGTCAGGCTGGCGGAGTCGGGGGCGCGCAGCATACGCGTCTAGGCGATGAATGAGCACATGCGTTTGGCGGAGCCGGCCGCCGACTCAGCCTCCCCGCTGGAATCGGCGGCGAACCGTGGATACTCCGGACGAGCGCCAAAAGTGCGCAGCTACGCCCGGCTGCGCTCACTACTGGTACTCGCATACGTCGCATTCGCTGCGAGCGCCGTGGTCGCCGGCGCGTGGTACTTGCGCTCCGAGTACCGGGCGACATTGCGCGAGACGACGGCCCAGTCCGACAGCCTCGCGCGCGCTCTCGAAGAATACGTAGCGCGCACTTTCGGGACGATCGACGTCCAGTTGCGCAACACCGGCCGGCGGCTCGTCGAGATGGGCGCGCTGCAGCGGCGGACGGCTCCCGCGGTGGCGGCGGTACTGAGAGAAGACACCGCGAATGTCGCGTTTCTGCGCTCGATCTACGTCTACGACGCTTCTGGCGCCGGGCATACCACCGCACTGGGGTCGGACATCACCGGGTTGCGCGCACGCGACTTCGAAGCCGTGCGCGAAGCCATGGACACCGATTCGAACCGCCTGATCGTGGGCCGTTCACAGCCTGGCGCCGTCACCGGCCGGCCCAACATTCCGGTGGCGCGCCGCATCGTCGACGCCCGGGGACGGCTTGCCGGCGTGATCGCGACCGCGGTGGAACCGGGCTACTTCCGGGGATTCTTCCAGGCCCTCCACCTGAGCGGTGATGCCTCGCTCGGATTGTTGCGCGCCGACGGCGCTGTGCTGGCGAGATTTCCGGAAGTAGCGGGAGGGCCCAGCGACCTTTCGGCTACGCAGATCTTCCGCGAACTGATGGGCAAGGACTCTTCCGGTACGTTCGAGGGCATCTCACAGTTCGACGGCGCGGCACGCCTCTATTCCTTCCGTCGAGTTCCCGACTGGGATCTGCTGGTGGTGATCACCCGCGACCGTGCGGCTGTGCTGGAATCCTGGTGGCGGCAGGCGGAAGTGGTGGGCCTGACGGGCATCAGCGGCCTGGTCGGGTTTCTCGGGTTGCTGTTGCTCTCCCTGCGGGAATTGAGGCAGCGCGCGCAGGCCGAGGAAGCGTTGAACGAAAGCGAGCAGCGCTTCCGCGCCCTCGTCGAGCTGTCGTCGGACTGGTACTGGATGACGGACGACCAGCACCGCTTTACCTATCGCCAGGGCTCGATTCTCGAGGAGATGGGACTGCCGGTTTTTCGGGACATCGGCAAGACGCGCTGGGAGATCGGGTATCCCAACATGACCGATGCCGACTGGGCCGCGCACCGCGCGCTTCTCGAGCGCCGCAAGGAATTCCGCAAGCTGCTGCTCGAGCGCGTCAGTTCGGACGGCCGGGTCCACTGGGCGACGATCAGCGGCCGGCCGCTCTACGACGCCGGCGGCCGGTTCCTCGGCTATCACGGCACCGGGCGGGATGTCACCGAAGAGGTCAGGGCAAACCAATCGCTGCAGCGCCTGAACGAACGGCTGGAGAGCATCGTGGCGGAGCGGACGCTCGACCTGGAGCGCACCAACGAGGGGCTCAGGAAAGCGCTCGAGAATCTGAAGGTCTCGCAGGAGATGCTGCTACGTTCGGAGAACCTCGCCGCTCTGGGGCGCCTCGTGGCCGGCATCGCGCACGAGCTCAACACCCCGATCGGCAACTGCATGCTTTCGGCCACCACCATGGACGGGCAGGTCAGCGCCTTCGTGACCGAAACGCGATCGGGAGTGCTGCGCCGCTCGGTGCTCGAAAGCTACCTGTCGCAGTGGCGGGAGGCATCGGGGATATTGTTGCGCAACCTGGAGAAGGCGGGTGCGCTCGTCGCGAGTTTCAAGCAGCTCGCAGCCGACCAGACCAGCGCGATGCGCAGAACTTTCGCGTTGGATGAGGTGGTAAACGAAGTCCTGTTGACGCACCGGCCGATGCTGAAGGCGAGTAGAGTGAAGATCGAGTCCGATACGCCACCGGACATCGAGCTGGACAGCTTCCCCGGGGCGCTCGGCCAAGTGCTGGGGAACCTGATAATGAACGCCGTGGTGCACGGGTACGAGAATTCGACCGAGGGCGTTGTCACCGTCTCGGGGCGAAGGGACGGCGCAGACAGCGTCGAGATAGCCGTGCGCGACCACGGCATCGGGATAAGCGAGACAAACCTCAAGCGTGTCTTCGATCCCTTCTTTACCACCAAGATGGGGCGCGGCGGCACCGGACTGGGCCTGGCGATCTGCCGCAATCTCGTGACCGAGGTCCTCGGCGGTACCGTCCACGTGAGCAGCCGCCTGGGCCATGGCAGCACGTTCGTCGTGCGCATTCCGCGCGTGGCACCGCCGGCGGCGGCGGCCCGGCTGGTTGCCTAGCCGACGCCGCAGCCCAATAGAGGCGGACCACTCCTTAGCCCCCCTGTTTCAGGGCGAGTACGGCCTGATTGCGCAGGGTCCGCAGCATGTTGAGTTCTTCGGGCTTGAAGTTGAAGCTGCCGGTCCGGTCCGTGTCGCCGTAGATCAGGCCGACCGCGCGCCCCTTGACCATGAGCGGGAACAGAACCAGCGCGCGCGCCGGCACGGCCTTGCGGAACCACTGAGGAACGTGCTCCCGGATGTTGCTCGCGTCGAGGTCCTCGATGCACAAATCCGCGCCCTGACCGGTCGCGGCGGAGAAGATATCCGGGGGGCCTGCGAGAGGCAGGGCAAAGCCCGCCTGGATGATGGCGTCGGCGCCGTCGCCGAATCCCAGCCGCGCCCGCAGGGCGTTGCGCTGGGGGTCGCGCACGCACAGCAGCACCCGCTTGAACCCGATGGCGCGATACATGGTTTCGAGGATGATCCGCAGCACGTCGTTCAGCTGGAAATCGCCCGCGAGCACGTTGGTAATGTCCTGTACGCCGGCCGACAGCACGGCGCTGCGATTGGCGGCGGCGGCGAAGCCGCCGGGCTGCAGGTGCTGCGTGACATCCGCGTCGGGAAACTGCGCGGCGTTGATCACGGTCTGCGTCGCTTCGTCGTTCGCCGGGGCCGGCTGTCCCTGGGGAGCGGTCGAGCCGGCGGCGTTCCAGTCCTTTGCCCGCTCGAGAACCGGAGCGATGGCCGCACCTGCGCCCAGCACGGCACTTTCGCTCGACAGCGCCTCGAAGGACGACTTGATGGCCTCGCGGGCGTTCATCTGAGTCACGCCCGCGCCGGCGCCGAATTTGCGCGTGACGGCATCGAGGCGCGCCGCGCGCTCCTTCGGCGTGCCGGCCCGCACCGTGTCGCACAGGTCGTTGGCCGCCGCGGCGATCACGCGCAGCTTGTCGGCCTCGAAAGCGGCCCGGCCCACGGCTTCCTCGCCCAGGGGCCGCATGCTGGCGATGATGGCCTCCGGAAAATTCCAGTGGCGGGCGACTCCCATGCCGACGTCCTCGTAGCCGAGGCCGAGGACTTCGTGCGCGGCGCGCGACTCGTCCCAGCCCCGGGCCTGCGCCAGGCGCACGATCGCTTCCTTTTCCTCGTGCAGGTAGAACGAGACCAGCAGCCGGCCCAGCCGCCGGAACATCGCGCAGATGAAGGCTTCCTCGGCGTTCTTCAGGCCCAGTTTCGCGGCGAGCTCGCGCGCGACCACGCCGCTGAAGTAGGCCGCCGCGACTTCCTCCTTGAGCGTCGCGGCCTGGGTGGAGTTCTGAAGATGGTCGAACAGCAGCAGCGACGTGGTGATGTTGCGCACGCTGTCGAAGCCGAGAATGCCGATCGCGCGCGATACGGTCCGGATGCCGCCCCCATGCTGCTTGAAATGCGCGGCGTTGACCAGTTTCAGCAGCTTGCTGGTGAGCGCCACGTCCTTGAGAATGGCGTTGCACAGCACGCTCACCGGTTCGCGGTCGGACGCCGTGACGCGATTGATCGCGCTCACCGTGTCGGACAGGGCCGGGAAATCGCTCTTGTGGCGCATGCGCCGCAGCAGGAACTCCAGCGTGCCGCCCGCCGCTCCCTCGGGGTCGCCTTCGGGCGGCGGTGCCAGGTAGCGCTCGAGCGCTTCGGCCATGCGCCCGGGGTCGGGATAGCGGTCTTCGGGGCGTTTGGCGAGCGCCTTCATCACCAGAGCGTCGAGCTGCTCGTCGACTTTCGGGTTGGCGCGCGACGGCCGCTCGAAGTCCTGCTTGACGATGAGCTGCAGCGTGGCCTGCGCGGTGGACCCCTTCACCGGCGGCCGGCCGGTAAGCATTTCGTAGAGCACGGCGCCCAGCGCGAACACGTCGCTCGCGGGCTGGAAGGCGCCGCCTTGGACGTATTCGGGCGCCATGTAGGAGGGCGTCCCGGCGAGCCCTTCGGGCGCCTTGCCGCCCGTCGCGTGGCAGGCGATCCCGAAATCCATCACGCGCGGCGTATTGTCGGAGGTCAGCATGATGTTGCCGGGCTTGATGTCCCGGTGAAGCACGTGCATGCCGTGCGCGCACGCCAAGCCGCGCAGCACGCCGATCGCGATGGCGACCGCTTGCGGCGGGGGCAGCGAGCCCTTTTCGCGCAGTGCCTGGGCGAGCGTCGTGCCCTCCACGTACTCGAACACGAGATACGGCGCCCCGGCGTGCTCGCCGGCGTCGTACAGCGTCACAAGGTTGGGGTGTTGGAGCTTGCTGACGATCCGGGCCTCGTCGAGCAGCATGCGAGTGAGCTCGGTTCGCTCGCCGGGATCGTAGCCTTCGACGTTGACGGTCTTGAGCGCGACCTCGCGGCCCAGGTGCGTGTCGCGCGCGAGAAACACCGTGCCCTGCGCTCCGCGCCCCAGCTCGCGTACCAGCTCGAAGCGCCCGATGCGCTGGGAACGGCCCTCGGCTGCTTCGGTTCTCATGGATCGACGCCCATCGCAGCTCTGCTTACGGCGCGAGCGAGGTGGACTTGAATGGCACAGGCCCGGAGTTTCCGGAAACCCGGGAAATGACACGGTTTCGGCCTAGGCGTACGATGGGAAACGGGAGGGCGCGGCGGATCCGCCGCGGTTCCTTGACTCCCCCTTTTTTCGGTCCTCGAGCGTTCCGTCATGGCCGCTAGCGTCGAACATCTGGATGACCTCGTCCGGCTGGAGCACGGTGAGTTCACCGCGGAGCAACTCGGCCTGCTGCAGCGAGAGATCGGGATCGCGACCTGGGTGTGGGACGTCACCGAAGGCGCGGCGAAGTGGTACGGCGATCCCTCTGCGCTGCTGGGATTCTCGCCGGGGGACTTCAGCGGCCGCTTCGAGGAATGCCTGCAGCATGTCCATCCGGAGGACTGCGGGCGCGCGCGTGAGACCTTGGTCGCGTGCCTGAAGGGACTCAAGCCTGAATTCCGGACGGAGGGACGGGTAATCTGGCCGAACGGGTCGGTCCACTGGCTCGCGTGCTATGGCCGCGGCTTCTACGGGCCGGACGGACGCGCGCGGCGCCTCGCGGGCGTCATCAGGGAGATCTCCGACTCGGAGCGGACCGAGCGGCTGCTGCGCATTGCCCGGGAGAAATTCGAGGCGATCTTCGCCGCCATCCCCGAGGCCGTCGCGATCACGCGCAAGGGAGATTCCACCGTGGTCGAGGTGAACGACGCCTGGGTCGCGTTCACCGGGTACCCGCGCGAAGCCATACTCGGGCGCACCGTGACGTCGCTGGGCCTGTACGAGGTCGCGGAGCACCGGGACCATGTCGTCCAGTGTATGGACAAAGGTCAGCCGGTCTTCAACTATCAAACGCGCTTCATCCGCTCCGATGGCAAAGCTCTCGATATCCGTCTCTCGGCCGTCCGCGTCGAGATCGGCGGTGAGTGGTTCGAGGTGTGGTCCTGGAGCGACATGACCGAGCAGAAGCGCGCCGAGCAGCTCGCGCGGCAGTCGCTGCAGAAGTTCGAAGCCCTGTTCGAGACCAGCCCGGAGGCGATCGTGGTGACGCGCCCCCGCGACCACACCATCGTCGACATCAACGGCGCGGCGCTGCGGCTGATCGGAATCACGCGCGAGGAAGCCAAGCGCGCCGCCCGCCCCCGGGAGGTGATGAGCTGGCTGGACCAGGCCGGACTGGATCGATTCCACGAACGCCTGATCCGGGGCGAGCGGCTGGTCGGCGAGTTCCAGGCGTTCAAGCGGCCGGACGGCAAGATCGTGGAAGCGCTCTGGTCCGCCAGCCGGGTCGACGTGGACGGCGAGACCTACTTCGTCATTTCGATGCGCGACATGAGCGACGTCCGCCGCATCGAGCGTGCAGGGGCCGAGAGCGAGCGGCGTTACCGCACTCTTTTCGTGGAAGCACCCGACGGGATCATCATCCTCTCCCCGGAAGGGACGATCCTCAGCATCAACCCGGCCGCATGCCGGGCCACGGGCTACCAGGTCGAGGAGATACTGGGCGAGCCGATCGGGAGGCTGCTCAGCGCTTCCTCCTCCGATCGCCTGTCGGCAGGCGCGGGAGAGATCCTTTCGGGGAGCGTGAAACGCGCGGACCTGGAAGCCCAGCGCAAGGACGGCAGCCTCTTCCCGGTCGAGGTCGTGGTCGAGAGACTTCCCAACGGAAACACGCTCACATTCGTGCGCGACATCTCGGAGCGCAAGCGCCAGGAGCAGATGCTGATGAGCCTGGCGCGCGGGGTATCGGCCGAGGTCGGTGAGACCTTCTTTCAGTCGCTGGTCAGCCACGTAGGGCGTGCGCTGCAGGCCGACTACGTCCTCATCGGGGAGCTGATGCCGACGCCCCGGGGGCGGGTGCGCTCGCTCGCGTTCTGGAATCAAGGCGGCCCGGCTCCCAATTTCGAGTACGCCCTGGAAGGAACGCCCTGCGCCGATGCGCTCAAGAGGCCGAGCACGCTCACGTTTCCGCACCGCGTCTGCGCCGTCTTCCCCGACGACAAGGAACTGCGGGAGCTGCAGGTCGAGGGATACGTCGGAACGAGCCTGTTCGATTCCCGCGGCAACGTGCTCGGGATTCTGGTGGCGATGTCGCGCAAGGCGATCACACATCCATCCCTGTGGGCCTCCGTGCTGGAGATCTTTGCGGCCCGCGCGGCGGCCGAGATCGAGCGCTCGCGGGCTGAGGCGCAGGTGCGCGAGCTGAACGTATCGCTGGAGCGCAGGGTGGCGGAACGAACCCGCGAGCTCGAGGCAGCGAACCGCGAGCTGGACGCGTTCAGCTACTCGGTCTCACACGACCTGCGCGCCCCATTGCACGCGATCACGGGATTCGCGGAGATCGTGCGGGTGGCGCACGGGCAGTCGCTCCCCGCCAAGGCCTTGCATTACTTCGAGCGCATCGAGCACAACGCGAGGCAGATGGACAACCTCATCGGCGAACTGCTCGAGTTTTCCCGCGCCTGGCGCATGCCGCTCAACCGCGCAAGCGTCGACATGCGCGAGCTGGTCGAGGAGGTGCTCCAGGGTCTGCGGCCGGAAGAAGTCCGGCGCGCGCGGATCGAGATCGGGGAGCTTCCGCCGGCGAGGGGTGACCGGTCGCTGCTGCGCCAGGTGTGGAGCAATCTGATCGGCAACGCCCTCAAGTTCTCGCGCGGTGCATTTCCCCCCCAGATCCAGATAGGCGGTGAGCAACGAGGGGACGAAATCGAGTATTTCGTGAAGGACAACGGCGCGGGTTTCGACCAGCGCTACGCCGACAAGCTGTTCGGCGTGTTCCAGAGGTTGCATTCGTCGAGCGAATTCGAAGGGAGCGGCGTGGGGCTGGCGCTGGTGCAGCGAATCGTGGCGCGTCACGGCGGCAGGGTGGCGGCCGAAGGCGCCCCGGGCCGGGGAGCGACCTTCCGTTTCGTGCTGCCGCTGCCGCCGGCGGAGGCCTGAGGCGGCCTCGGGATCTTTCTGCCACAATCCGACCGGGCCGGCCCGGGTGGTGAAACTGGTAGACACAAGGGACTTAAAATCCCTCGCCGGGTGATTCCGGCATGCAGGTTCGAGCCCTGCCCCGGGCACTCACTTAGGAATCCATCATGATCGAGAATCCGGTCGACTTTGCGCTGAACGTGATCGCGGGAGCGGTCGCTCTTTTCTGTCTGTTCGAGGGAACGCGGCGCTTGGGCGCGCACGGCGTCCACCGCAAGGCGGTGCTCCTGATGGTGTTGTCGGCGAGCGCGTGCGCGCTCTACGGCATGTTCGCGTACCAGAGATACGTCGATCTGAACGGGACCTTGAGCGCGGCCCAGCGCAAGTCCGGTCCGGCTGTGGCAGCAAGCTGGAGCAGGGTAGCCTCGCCGGAAAAGAGGGAGCTGCTCAGCCAGGCGCTGGCGCGCCAGAATTTCAGGGCGTCGGGAACGCTCGGACCCTATGTCGATCGCAACGGGACGACCAGGACCTTCGCGCCAACCCAGGAGGATCTCCTCGCTCGCGAGCGCGTGGTGGCGTACTTTTCCCGAACCGAGTTTTCCGTTCGCAGCAGCCTCGCCGAGGCGCTGCTGTGGCTGATCGCCGGAATCGTGGCGGTTGTTCTCGGCTTCGCGATGTCGCTGGACAAGCCCCCGGCGCGGCACTCGCAGGACGAGGCGCTTCAGGGCGACTTGAAATAGGCTCGACTCGCATCGATATTGCCTTGACGCGATAGAGACTTTTCTAGGACACTGCGAGCGTGATCGTATTCGAGCTCATCTGCGCCGACCGCCACCGTTTCGAGGGCTGGTTCGCATCGGCCGAGGATTTCGAGGGTCAAAAAACCCGCGGCATGCTCTCGTGCCCGGTATGCAGCGACTCCAAGATCGAGAAGCTGCTGACCGCCAAGCTCGGCCGGCCCGAGCCCGAACCGCAGGCGAGCACGCAGACGCAGGCTCAGGCGGCGCGGCCGCGCAGCCTGCACGAGATGATCGATTACATCCTCCTCAACACCGAGGATGTCGGCAAGGAGTTCCCTTCCGAGGCGCGCCGCATCCACCGCAAGCAAGCCCGCGAGCGCAGCATTCGCGGCATCGCGACCGGCGAGGAAACGCGCGATCTGCTCGAGGAGGGCATCGCGGTGATGCCGCTCCCCGTGCCCCCGCGCGAGGACTGGCACTGAGCATTCCCGGCGTCCCGTCCGGGGCGCCGGTCAGACCAGCTGGCGTTGCTTGCGCAGCTGGGGCATGCAGCCGCGGATCCACTGCGAGGTCAGCTTCTCCTGCAGCGAGTTCTGCTTGAGGCGCTCGGACAGCGCGGCGAAGTCGACGCTGTCCAGGTCCTGGTCCTGATTGAAGCAGGAAAACACGTAGGTTCTCTTGCCGGTGCGCGGATCGACGTGCGGCTGCAGGCACTGCGCGCAGATCTCCTTGAGCATGCATTGCATGGGCGAGTTGATCGATCCGATCGCGAAGTGGTGCGGCTTGAGATGGTCCTTGAGCACGTCGTGGCGCGCGCGCGCGACCGCCGCCATCATCCGGTCCGACCCGATCGCGATCAGCCGGTCGGCGTCCTGCATGCGGATCGAGGGCGTACCCAGCCCGCCCTGGGCGTAGGCGTCCATCGCCTGGACGATGTTTCCCACGAAAGAGCGGTCCTGGGGGCGGGCCGGCTCGAATCCCGGCTCTTCGTCGCAGCACCACACGACGGTGTCGGCGGCGCTCTCGATTTCCGCGACCTTGTAGCGGTCGATGACTTTCTTGTAGCCGGCGAAGTAGAGGACCTTCGAGCCCTGCTCGCGAAACGCCGCGCCGATCGAGAACAGGACCGCGTTGCCCAGGCCTCCGCCTGCCAGGATCACGGTCTCCCCCGGGGCGATGTGCGTCGGGCTCCCGGTCGGGCCCATGAGGATCACCGGTTCGCCGGCTTTCAACATGGCGCACAGATCCGACGATCCTCCCATCTCGAGAACTATGGTCGAGACGAGGCCGTGCTCGCGGTCGACCCACGCTCCGGTCATCGCCAACCCTTCCATCTGCAGGCGTGTCGACGAGCCGCCGGCCGCGATGACCGGCGACAACGTCTCGAAATTCTGCAGGCGGTAGAACTGCCCCGGCCGGAACTTGCGCGCGGCGAGCGGAGCTTTCACCACGACCTCGACGATATTCGGCGTGAGCCGTTCGACCTTGTGGACGGTGGCGAGAAGCTGGGCGGCGAGTGAGCCGAAGAACTCGCCGGCGCCTGCCGGCGACTGCGGCGGTCTCTTCGCGAGCACCCGCGACACGACCGGGTAGCCCTGGCGCGCCGAGCCGAGCGCCTTGACAACGTTGCCGAAGTAGGAGGGGTGCAGGTCGCCGAAGAAGCTGACGAAGCGTCCATCGGAAAGGCGCGAGAGGAGCACGTCGGCACGCTCGGGCTTGGAGATCGCCGGCTGCGGCCTGGCCGGCCGTCCCTCCTCGTCGCAGGCCTGAAAGTATTTGCCGTCGAGCGAGAATCCCGGGTGCTCGCGCGAGAGCACGGTGTTCGGCTGGGTTCCGGCGGCGACGAACACGCTGTGCGCGGGCAGCCAGTGCTCGGCCGATTCCAGGCCGCTCGGGCGCGTGAAGCGCATGCCGCAAACGGCGCCGTAGTTGTCGACATCCACCGCGACCGGCGACAGGCCTTCGGCAAAGGTGATGCCTTCCTCGAGGGCTTTTTCCACTTCCTCGTGGTTGAGGGTGTACGAGGGGCTGTCGATCAGGCGCCGGCGATAGGCGATGGTCACTCCGCCCCAGTGCTGCAGCAGCTCGACCACGCGCGCGGGCCGGTTCTCGCGCGCGGCCAGCGCGCGCTCCCTGCGCACCGCGCGCGCATGCGCGAGGAATTCCTCCGCGATTTCCCTCTCCTGGTCGTCCCACTTCGCGCGCACGGCGTCCTCGCCGCTTTCCGCGGCGAGCGCCTCGAAACGCGTCAGGAATTTCTCGATCTGCACCAGGTAGTAGGCGAGGGACTCGGTGGCCGTGTCGATGGCCGTCAGGCCGCCGCCGACGACCACCACCGGCAGGCGCAACTGCATGTTGGCGATCGACTCCGCCTTGGCGGCGCCGGTGAGCTGCAGCGCCATGAGAAAGTCGGAAGCCGCGCGCACGCCGCGGGCGAGCCCGTGGGGGATGTCGAGCACCGTGGGCTTGCCCGCGCCCATGCACAGGGCAACGTGATCGAAGCCGAGCTCGAGCGCGTCCTCGAGCGCCACGGTTCCGCCGAAGCGCACGCCGCCGAACATCGCGAATTCCGCGCGGCGCTCGAGGAGCAGGCGCACCAGCTTGAGGAAGTTCTTGTCCCAGCGCACCGTGATGCCGTACTCGGCCACACCGCCGAACCCCGCCATCACGCGCTCGTCGAGCGATTCGTACAGCGTGCGCACGTCCCGCACCGGCTCGAAGGGCAGGCGGGTGCCGTCGGGCGCGACCCCGGACAGGTTCTCCGGAAGGGGCTCGATCTTCAATCCGTCGATGCCGACCACCGCGTGGCCGTCGTTCATGAGGTGATGCGCGAGGGTGAATCCGGCCGGCCCCATTCCGGCGACCAGCACCTTGTAGCCGGTCGGAGGCAGAGGCAGAGGCCTGCGGAAATTCAGCGGATTCCAGCGCGTGAGCAGCGAATAGATCTCGAAGCCCCACGGCAGCTCGAGCACGTCCTTCAGGGTTCGCGTCTCGATCTGCGGAATGTTGACCGGCTCCTGCTTCTGGTAGATGCAGGCCTTCATGCAGTCGTTGCAGATGCGGTGCCCGGTCGCCGCGACCGTCGGGTTGTCGATGACGATCACCGCCAGCGCGGAGATCGCCTGGCCTTGTCCCTTGAGCGTGTGGAACTCCGATATTTTTTCCTCCAAAGGGCAGCCGGCGAGCGTCACCCCGAAGGCGCTCTTCTTGAACGTCGCCTTGTGCGGCTCGCCGTCGGCGGTCTTTTCGCGCAGTCCTTTCGAGCAGGAGTCCTTGCCCTGGTTGTGGCAGAGGATGCAGTAGTGGGCCTGGTCGAGCGCACCGACGAGGTCGGTGCCCGAATCGGTCAGGACGAAGCCGTTGCGGCGGCGGATGTGCTCGGGCTTGATCGTGTACGTAACGACCCCTTCGCGCTCCTTCCTTTCCGCGTGCACCAGCAGATTCTGCGGATCGGTCTTGGCCGGAGTCTTGAACAGGACCCCGGCTGCGACGCGCTCGCGCCCGGCGGGAGTGTGCACCGCCCAGGCGGCGTATTTCATCGCGGCGTCGAGCTCGGGCGCGTGCCCGCCTTCGTCCGCGAGCCACTCCGAGACTTTTCGCGCGAAACCCAGCTCGTCGAAGCTTCCCCCAAGCCTTTCCTTCAGCTCCGCTTCGAGAGCCGGGCCGTCGAGCTTCGCCGCCTCGTCCGGCCTGATCTTGTTCGCAGCGCGCCGCTGCACGAACTGGCGCTTGATGATGTGAAGAGGGGCGAGATCGTGGTGGCGCGAGGCGAGGGCGCGGAACTCGCGCTCGATGCCGAACAACTCGGCGAGAAAATCGTCGAGGTGCGGCGCGATCTCGAGAATCAGCGCCGATTCCGACTTGGCGTCAAGGCTTGGGGGATTCGCGCGCGCGGCGGCAAGGCGCGGCCGCAGGGCGGCGTCAGCCGTGCCGAGATGCCCGAGGAAAGCGGCGTCGAGCCTGGCCAGTCCGTCGCGACGGTAGAGCTCGGCGAACGAAAGGCCGAAGGCAAGCTTTGGCATCCGGCTCGGAGCGTCAGCGCTCCAGGTACTGGAGCTTGTCCTTCACATCCTTCCACTGGTCCGCGTCCTCGGGCCCCGGCTTGGCGTCGGTGATCACGGGCCAGATCTTCGCGAGCTCGGCGTTCAATGCCGTGAATTTCCTCTGCGCCTCGGACAGGTCCTCTTCCGGAATGATCGCCTCGACCGGGCACTCGGGAATGCACACCGCGCAATCGATGCACTCGTCGGGGTCGATCACCAGCATGTTCGGCCCCTCGTGGAAGCAGTCGACCGGGCAGACATCGACGCAGTCGGTGTACTTGCACTTGATGCAGCTTTCGGTCACCACGTGGGTCATTCCGCGATCCTCTGTATTGGAGACGCCCGGCGCCTCGAAAGGGGAAAATTATATAGCCTCATTCCCCCGGGTTGAAAGCGCAAATGCCTGAATAAGCTAATGCACTTTGGTTCCTGCGGCCCTGCGATTTCGCTTATGCCGGGCCCTCCGTTACGCTAGAATCCGGTTCCGCCGCCGGCACGGAACTTCGCCGAGGGAACAGGGGTCTGTGTATCCGGGCGGCGCGCCGATTGGAGAGTCAGTGTGATCAAGGTGGAGAACCTCAGCAGGTCTTTCGGTCCGAAGCTGGCGGTGGACGGCGTTTCGTTCGAGGTGGCCAAAGGCGAGGTACTGGGATTCCTCGGGCCGAACGGCGCGGGCAAGTCGACCACCATGCGCATGATCACCGGCTTCATTCCGCCGAGCGCAGGCAGGGTCTCGGTGTGCGGCCTCGACGTGCAGGACCATCCCATCGAGGTGAAGCGCCGCATCGGCTACCTTCCCGAAGCGGCGCCGTCCTATACCGACATGTCGGTGATGTCGTTTCTCAAGTTCTCCGCGGAGATGCGCGGCCTGGAAGGCGATTCCAGGCGAAGCGCCATACGCCGGGTGGTCGACCTGTGCCACCTGGAGAGCGTGCTCGCGCAGACCATCGATACGCTTTCCAAGGGCTTTCGGCACCGGACCTGCCTGGCCCAGGCGCTGATCCACGACCCCGAGGTGCTGATCCTCGACGAGCCCACCGACGGGCTGGACCCGAACCAGAAGCACGAGGTGCGCACCCTCATCCGCCAGATGGGCGAGAACAAGGCGATCATCTTCTCGACGCACATCCTCGAGGAGGTCGAGGCGGCCTGTACGCGGGCGATCATCATCGATCGCGGCCGCATCGTCGCGAACGGCACGCCCAGGGAGCTGATGGCGCGCGCCTCCACGGGGAGGCTGGAAGACTTCTTCCGCTCGATCACGCGGTCCGACGTCCACAAGGAGGCCGCGGCATGAACAGGGAGTCGGGTCGTGAAATCCTTGTAGTCGTTTCGGAGGCAGTATGAAGGCGCAGTGGGCAGGGATCCGCACCATCGCCAAGCGCGAGCTCGCGGCGTATTTCGAGTCACCGGTGGCGTACGTGTTCCTGGTGATCTTTCTCCTGCTCGCGGGCTTCTTTACCTTCACTTTCGGCGGTTTCTTCGAGCGGGGAGAAGCTTCGCTCGCGGCGTTCTTCAACTGGCTGCCCTGGCTGTTCCTGTTCCTGGTTCCCGCCGCGGGCATGCGCCTGTGGTCCGAGGAGCGCCGGCTCGGGACGATCGAGCTGCTGCTCACCATGCCGGTGGCCGCTTGGCAGGCGATCGTCGGCAAGTTTCTCGCATCATGGCTGTTCCTCGTCGTCGCTCTCGCGTTGACCTTCCCGATGATCGCGACCGTCAACTGGCTCGGCGACCCGGACAACGGCGTGATTGTGAGCGGGTACGTCGGCGCCGCGCTGCTCGCCGGGGCCTATCTGGCGATCAGCTGCATGACCTCCGCCCTGACCCGCAACCAGGTGATCGCGTTCATCCTGGCGGTGGTCGTTTGCCTGCTCCTGATTCTGGTCGGGTTCGCGCCGCTCACCGATCTGCTCGCCCGCTGGGCGAGCCCGTGGGTGGTGGAGTCGGTCACCAAGTTCTCGGTGCTCACCTACTACGACGGTTTTCAGAAAGGCGTGCTCGACTCGCGCGGGCTGCTCTATTTCCTCTCGATCATGGCCTACGCGCTGTTCGTGACCGGCGTCGTGATCCGCAACCACCGGACCGGCTGAGGGCGGGACATGGACAAGCGCACGGAGAATTTCCTGTACTCGAGCGGCGGCCTGGTAGCCGCCTTCGCCATCATCGTGCTCGTGAACCTCGTGCTCGGCGCGCCGCGGGCCCGAGTCGACCTCACCCAGGGCAAGCTGTACACGCTCTCTGAGGGCACGCGCGCGGTGCTCGCCAAGCTGGAGTCCCCGGTCAAGATTCGCCTGTACTTCAGTCAGGGAGCCGAAGTGCCGCTGCCGATCAAGGCCTATGGGCGCAGGGTCGAGGACATGCTGGCCGAATTCAGGCAGACCGGCCGCGGCAAGGTCCTGCTGGAAAAGCTCGATCCCCAGCCCGATTCCGAAGCCGAGGATTCCGCGACCCTCGAAGGCGTCGAGCCCCAGGTGACGCAGTCGGGGGACAGGTTCTATCTGGGAGCCTCGATCAGCTACGCCGATCAGAAGATCGCCCTTCCGGCGCTCGCGCTCGATCGCGAGGCCTTGCTCGAGTACGACCTGACCCGCGCCATCGCGCGCGCCGCCACGACCACCAAGCCCGTGGTCGGCGTGATGAGCGCGCTTCCCGTCTTCGGCATGCCTCCCAGCCAGTTCACCGGCGGTCAGCCGATGGAGCCGCAAGTATTCATCGGCGAGCTGCGGCGCGACTATACCGTCAAGCGCGTGAGCCTCGATCCGGATCGGATCGACGACGACGTCAAGGTGCTGCTCGTCGTCCACCCCCGCGGCATCAGCGACAAGGCGCAGTATGCGCTCGACCAGTTCGTGCTTCGCGGCGGCAAGCTGATCGCCTTTCTCGACCCCAGCGCCTATTTCGATCAGATGGGTCAAATGGGAGGCATGGGTGGCGGCGGTACGCCTTCATCGCTCGACAAGCTGCTCAAGGCCTGGGGCCCGGTGTTCGACTCGGGGAAGGTCGTGCTCGACATGCGCTACGTGACGGGCGCGGGGGCGCGCACGCTGCCGACGCTGCTCTCCCTCAACGACAGCGCCTTCGCGCCGAACGACATCGCCACCGCCAGGCTGGGGTCGCTGCTCATGCCTTTCGCCGGGGTGTTCACCGGCAAGCCCGCAGAAGGCCTGAGCGAATCGGTACTGATCAGGACGTCGTCCTACTCGCAGCTCGTCGATTCCTTCGCGGCGACGGCGCAGGGCGAGGCGGCGGTCAGGGGTTTCCAGCCCTCGGGCACCGAGTATCCCCTCGCGATCCGGCTCACGGGGAAGTTCAGGACGGCGTTTCCCGACGGCAAGCCCAAACCCGACGACAAGAGCAAGGCGGTTCCTGCGAAAGCCGCGGAGACCAAGGCGGGCGACGCGCCGCTCAAGGAATCGGCCACCGACAACGCGGTGGTGCTGGTCGGGGACAGCGATTTCATCAACGACGGCGCCGCGGTGCAGATCCAGGAGATCTTCGGCCAGAGGATCGTGATCCCGCGCAACGGCAACATCGCTTTTGCCCAGGCCCTGGTCGATCAGTTCGCCGGCGATCCCAACCTCATCAAGCTGCGCGGGCGCGCCAGCGCAGCGCGCCCCTTCATCAGGATCCGCGACATGGAGGCGAGGGCGCAGCAGGCCTATCTCGGCAAGATCAAGGAGCTCGAGAGCAGCCTCAGCCAGACGCAGGAAAAGCTCTCGGCTCTGCAGAAGGGACGCGGGCCCGGCGCGGGCGCGATCCTTTCCTCCGAGCAGCAGTCCGAGCTGGAGAACTTCCGGCGCAAGGCGGCCGAGACCCGCCTCGCGCTCAAGGAAGTGCGCCGCGAGCTGCGCTCCGACAGCGAAGCGCTTCAGTTCTGGACCAAGGTGGTCAACATCGCCCTGATGCCGCTGCTGGTGGCGGTCGCCGGCATCGCTTTCGCCGTGCTGCGCCGCCGCCGGGCGCCCGCCCTATGAGCCGCAAGCAATTTCTCGTGGTCCTGGCGGTGCTGGCGGCTCTCGCGGCGGCGGCGGCCGGGGTGATCCTGTCGGACCGCTCCGCGTGGACGAGCGCGGACTCGCGCGCCGGCCAGAGGGTGATCGCGGGCCTCAAGATCGGCGAGGTCGCGGAAATCGCCATCCGCGATTCATCGGGCGAGCTGCACCTGGTGCGCGGGCAATCCGGCTGGAGCGTGCGCGAGCGCGCCGATTTCCCCGCCGACACCGATCGCGTCGCTGCAGTCCTGGTGAAGCTTGCGGAGGCGAAAGTGGTGCAGAGCGAGCCCCTGGTCGAGAGCCAGCGCGCCCGCCTGGAGCTGACTGAGCCCAAGGACAAGGCGGAAGGCACGGGAACGGCGGTCGAACTCAAGGATGCGAAAGGCGGCCTGCTCGGGCGGCTGCTCCTGGGCAAGAAGATCGTGAAGGGCTCGGCGATGGCGTCCATGGGGCGGCCTGAGGCGGACGCGACCGGCCGCTATGTCGTCGCGAGCGGCGACGACAAGACCGTGCTGGCTGTCGGCGATCCGCTGAACGAAGCCGAAGCGAAGGCCCAGGACTGGCTGGTGAAGGACCTGCTGCGCGTCGAAGGCTCGAAAACGATCTCCTCGTCCAAGGACGGCAAGCTGCGCTGGACCGTCACGCGCAACACGGAATCGGCGGACTGGAGCCTGGTCGGCTCCAGGGACAAGCCGGACCTCCAGAAGGCGACCGACCTCGCGAGCTCCCTCGGTTGGGTGAACCTCGTCGACGTGGTCGCCGATCCGGCCAAGACCGACACCGGCCTGGATCACGCGGTTGTGATCGGGGCGGAGACCTTCGACGGCTTGAAATACAGCTTGAGCGTGGGCAAGCAGGCGGGCGCGAACTACTACGCCAGGATCGCGGTGTCGGGCGAGCCGGCCAAGGTGCGCAAGCCCGTGAAGAACGAGAAGGCCGAGGACAAGGCGAAGAACGACAAGGCGTTCGAGGAGGCCCGCAAGAAGCTGGTCGAGAAGGCCGAACGCGAGCGGAAGCTCGAGCCGTGGACGTATCTCGTGACCAAGACCAGCCTCGATCCGCTGCTGCGCGACCGCCAGCAGCTCATGCCGGAAAAGAAGAAACCCGCGAAAAAGACCTAGGGAGGACTCATGCAGATCAAGGGCAGCACATTCATCGTAACCGGCGGTGCATCGGGCCTCGGCGAGGGCACGGTGCGCATGCTCGTCGAAAACGGAGCCAACGCCGTCATCGCCGACCTGCAAGCGGACAAGGGCGAAGCGCTCGCGAAACAGCTCGGCGCCAGGGCGCGCTTCGTGAGATGCGATGTCACCAGCGAGCCCGACGGGCAGGCGGCGGTGGACGCTGCGCTGAAGGGCTTCAACGCCCTGCAGGGCCTGGTGAACTGCGCCGGAATCGCCATCGCCGAGCGCACCGTGAAGAAGGAGGGACCGCACGCGCTCGCCTCGTTCGCGCGCGTGATCGGCATCAACCTGATCGGCACTTTCAACATGATCCGCCTCGCGGCGGTGGCGATGGCGAAAGGGCAGCCGAACGCGGCGGGCGAGCGCGGCGTCATCGTCAACACTGCATCGGTCGCAGCCTACGACGGACAGATCGGGCAGGCGGCGTACTCGGCTTCGAAAGGCGGGGTGGTGGGCATGACGCTGCCGATCGCGCGCGACCTGTCGCGCGATGCCATTCGCGTGTGCACCATCGCGCCCGGGATCTTCGAGACGCCGATGCTGCTCGGCATGCCGAAGGACGTGCAGGATGCGCTCGCGAAGCAGGTGCCGTTCCCGCCGCGCCTGGGGAAGCCCGCGGACTACGCGCAGCTCGTGAAAAGCATCGTCGAGAACGGAATGCTGAACGGCGAGGTGATCCGCCTCGACGGCGCGATCCGGATGGCGCCGAAGTGACTCGCCGGAAGGCGAGTCATCCCGAGTCGCGCAGCGACGAGGGATCTCCTAGTCCGCTTTGATTCCAGCCTCGCGCACGACCTTCGCGTAGCGCGCCGCCTCGGACTGGAGGAAGGCGCCGAACTGCTCCGGCGTTCCCGGCGCGGGGGTCATGCCGTAGGTCTTGAACTTCTCACGAACCTCGGCGTTGGTCAGGGCGCTCGCAAGCTCGGCGTTCAGGCGCGCGATCGCCGCGGGCGGCGTCGCGGCCGGCACGACCAGGCCGCTCCAGTTGGTCGATTCGACCGCGGGATAACCGGCCTCGCGCACGGTCGGCACCTCGGGCATGGCCTCGGCGCGTTCCGCGGTCGTGACCGCGAGCGGGCGCATCTTCCCGCCTTTCGCGAAGGCGACGACCTCGGACACGTTGGCGAGCACCATGGGAATGTGCCCGCCGACTGCGGCGGTGATCGCGGGGCCGCCTCCCTGGAAGGGCGCGTGCACGATGTTGATGTTCGCGGCAAGCCTGAAGGTCTCGCCGATCACGTGGTGCGTCGTGCCGGCGCCGGGCGTTCCGTAGGCGATCGTCCCGGGCTTCGCCCGCGCGAGCGCGACGAGCTCGGATAGCGATTGAGCGGCAACCGAAGGATTGACGGCAAAGACCATCGGCACGGAGATCGTCTGCCCAACCGCCCTGAAGTCCTTCAGCGGGTCGTACTTCAGGCCCGGCTTGAGCGACGGATTGATGACGAAGCTCGGAAACACCACCAGCAGGGTGTGCCCGTCGCCCGCGGCGCGCGCAGCGAGCTCGTAGCCGATCACGGCACCGGCGCCGGGGCGGTTCTCCGCGATCACCGGCTGGCCGAGGCCCTTCGCCATGTGCTCGCCGAGAATGCGGGAGGTCACATCCGCCGCGCCGCCCGGAGGGAAGGGGACGATGATATGGATGGGCTTGGAGGGGAAGGACTGCGCGTAGACCGCGCTCGCGAGCATCGCCGAAAGAAGCAAGGCCAAGACGGCGCGTGTGGTCATGATCGCGGCTTCAGCTTCTCGCGGTACAGCTTCGACCGTCTGACGTAGACATCGGCGTTCTCCAGCAACCCCGCTCTTTCCTCCGGCTTCAGCTCGCGCACGACTTTCCCCGGTGAGCCGACGACGAGCACGCCGTCGGGGAAGGTCTTGCCTTCGGGAATGAGGGCGCCGGCGCCGATGAGGCAGCTCCTGCCAATGACGGCGCGGTTGAGGATGATCGCGCCGATGCCGATGAGCGAGCCGTCGCCGACGGTGCAGCCGTGGAGCATGGCCATGTGGCCGACGGAGACGTTGCTGCCGAGCGTCATCGGGATGCCGGGATCGGTGTGCAATACCGCGGCGTCCTGGATGTTGGTGCGCTCGCCGATGGTGATAGTGTCGCTGTCGCCGCGGATGACGGCGTTGTACCAGACGCTCGACTGGTCATGCAGGATCACCGAGCCGATGACCGTCGCGTTGTCGGCGATGAAGTGCTCGTCGCCGTGTAGGGCGATCTTGCGCTCGCCGATGGTGTAGATCGCCATGGTTGCGGACGATTATATCGGAAGGCCTGCTATCATCCCGCGCCTGATGAAGCCGAGTGAATCCCTGTTCGTGCCGGTGCGCGGCCTGCGCTATCACTGCCGCGCGTGGGGCAAGGAAAGCGCGCCCAAACTGTTCATGCTGCACGGGTGGATGGATGTGTCGGCCTCTTTTCAGTTCCTGGTGGATGCGCTCACCGGCGGCTGGCGGGTGATCGCACCCGACTGGCGCGGCTTCGGGCTGACCGGTTGGACGCAGGGCGGCAGCTACTGGTTTCCCGATTACTTCGCCGATCTCGAGCGGCTGCTCGAGCATTTCCAGCCCGGTACGCCGGCGATGCTCGTCGGACACAGCATGGGCGGCAACGTCGCCGCGATGTACGCGGGCATCCGCCCTGAGCGCGTGGCAAAGCTCGTCGATCTCGAGGGGCTCGGGCTCGCGGACGCCGGGCCCGAGAAGGCTCCGGGGCGCTACGCGCGCTGGCTCGCGGATCTCGCGGAGGACAAGCCCGGATTTCGCGACTACGAGAACTTCGACGCGCTCGCCGGGCGCCTGCGCAGCAACAATCCGCGCCTCTCCGTGGAGCGCTCGCTCTTCCTCGCGCGGCACTGGGGGAGGGCGAAGCCGGACGGCCGCGTCGAGCTGGCGAGCGATCCCGCGCACAAGCTGGTCAATCCGGTCCTGTACCGCGCCGAGGAGGCGATGGCCTGCTGGCGCAAGGTCACGGCGCCCGTGCTCTGGGTGGAAGGCGCCGAATCGAACGCACACGAGTTCCTCAAGCTCTCGGCCGCCGAACTCGCGGCGCGCAAGCAGTGCTTCCAGAAATTGACCGAGCGCGTGATCCCGGACGCGGGGCACATGCTCCACCACGATCAGCCCGAGCGGGTCGCCGCGGTTGTCGAGGAGTTTCTCCGGTAAGATGCGGCCTTGAACGCCGATCTTCACTGCCACTCCACCGAATCGGACGGCTTGCTTTCTCCCAGGGAAGTCGTTGCGCGTGCCGCGGCGAACGGGGTGGAGCTCCTCTCCCTGACCGATCACGACGCGACCTCCGGGCTCGAGGACGCCCGCGCCGAAGCGGAGGAACGCGGCCTGCGCTTCGTCGACGGCGTAGAGATCTCCGTGACTTGGCGCGCATCGACGGTGCATATCGTCGGCCTGCGCATCGACCCGCAGTCTGCGGCCTTGCGCGAGGGCCTCGAGTCGATCAGGCGGGGCCGCGCCACGCGCGCACACAAGATCGCCGAGGGACTGGCCGCCGCAGGCATCGCCGGCAGTCTCGATGGCGCGCAGCGCTACGCCGACAATCCCGAGCTCATCAGCCGCGCACACTTTGCGCGCTTCCTGGTAGAGGCGGGGCGCGCCCCGGACGTGAAGAACGTGTTTCAGCGCTATCTGGTGAAAGACAGGCCGGGTTGGGTCCCGCACCAATGGGCGTCGCTCCAGGATGCCGTGGGCTGGATCCGCGCGGCGGGCGGCGTCGCCGTCATCGCGCATCCGGGGCGCTACCAGTACAAAGGGCTCGAGATGCGGGAGTTCTTTACAGAATTCAGGAATTGCGGCGGTGCCGGGATCGAGATCGTGACCGGCGCCCACACGCCGGAGCAGTACCACGAGTTCGCGAGAAGCGCGCGCGAGTTCGGGTTCCTCGCCTCGCGCGGCTCCGACTATCACGGCAAGGGCGAGAGCCACGCCGATCTCGGCACGCTGCCGCCGTTGCCCGACGGCCTGAAGCCGGTGTGGCATGACTGGTA
>DATIWX010000060.1:0-13142 GCA_035519135.1 Burkholderiales bacterium
GCGGCTTCCTGCGCACGTACTGCGCGCCGATGCCCTTGGGACCGTAGAGCTTGTGCGCGGTCACGGTCATGAGATCGACCTTGAGCTTCTGCAGGTCGATCTCGATCTTGCCCGCCGCCTGCACCGCGTCGCAATGGAAGACGATGCCCTTGGCGCGGCAGATCTCGCCGATCTCGGCGATCGGCTGGATCACGCCGATCTCGTTGTTGACCATCATCACCGAGACGAGAATCGTGTCGGGCCGGATCGCGGCCTTGAACTTCTCCAGCGACAGGATGCCGTTCTGCTCGGGATCGAGGTAAGTCGCCTCGAAACCCTGGCGCTCGAGCTCGCGCACCGTGTCGAGCACCGCCTTGTGCTCGGTCTTCACGGTGATGATATGCCTGCCCTTGCTCTTGTAGAAGTTGGCGGCGCCCTTGATCGCGAGGTTGTCGCCTTCGGTGGCGCCGGAGGTCCAGATGATCTCCTTCGGATCGCAGTTCAGCAGCGCCGCCACGTGCTCGCGCGCCTCGTCGACCGCCTTCTCGGCTTCCCAACCGAAGGCGTGCGAGCGGCTCGCGGGGTTGCCGAACTGCTCGGTCAGATACGGGATCATCTTCTGCGCGACGCGCGGGTCCACCGGCGTGGTCGCGGAATAGTCGAGATAGATCGGAAACTTCATCGCTTTCTCTGTCTTCCGCCTCAGGCGACCGCGGCTTCCTTGCCGCGCCGGTCCTGGAGCACTTTCACGGCGTCCCGGCGCGCCGCCTGCTGCGCGACCAGGTCGGAGAGCTTCACCGAGTCCAGGTACTCGTACATCTTGTCGTTGAGCGTCGACCACAGGTCGTGGGTCATGCAGCGCTGTTCATCCTTGCAGTTTTCCTTGCCGCCGCACTGGGTCGCGTCGAGCGGCTCGTCCACCGCGGTGACGATGTCGGCGACCGAGACCTTCTCCAGGTCGCGCGCCAGGGTGTAGCCGCCGCCCGGCCCGCGCACGCTCTCGACCAGCGTATGGCGGCGCAGCTTGCCGAAAAGCTGCTCCAGATACGAAAGCGAGATGCTCTGGCGCTCGCTGATGCCGGCGAGCGTGACCGGACGCTTGCCGCCGTGCATGGCGAGATCGAGCATCGCGGTTACCGCAAACCGTCCCTTGGTGGTCAGTCTCATGGTGCGCTCCCAGCGTCCAAACTGAGGTCTAAACTGAGGTCCGAACCGAGGTCCAATACCTGAGAAAACCGCTCAACTATACGTAATCCGACCATTCCGGTCAACTATTTTCCCGCCACCTTGCGATCGCCCCAGCGGGTGGCCGACAAGGCGCCTTCCTTCTCCGCCTTGAGCGACTCGATTTCATTCAGAATCAAATCGATACGCTTGTCCAGGTCGACGCTGTGGTCGAGCAGGCCCTGCACCGCCTTGGCGAGTGGATCGTCTTCCGCCTTCGAGGTGACGGCATAGGCGGAGAAGCCGAGCTTGGCCGCCTTTTCCTCGCGCGTCTTGTCCTGCTCGTCGAGAATGATGCGGGCGGGAATGCCGACGGCAGTCGCGCCCGGTGGCACGTCCTTCACCACCACCGCGTTCGAGCCGATGCGGGCGCCGTCGCCGACGGCAACCGGCCCGAGCACCTTGGCGCCGGCGCCGATGACCACGCCTTTCCCGAGCGTGGGGTGGCGTTTGCCCTTGCTCCAGGTGGTGCCGCCGAGCGTCACGCCGTGATAGAGCGTGCAGTCGTCGCCGAGCTCGGCGGTCTCGCCGATGACCACACCCATGCCGTGGTCGATGAACACCCGCCGGCCGATGGTCGCGCCCGGGTGGATCTCGATCCCCGTAAGAAACCGCGACCAGTGCGACGCGAACCGCCCCAGCCAGCGCAGCTTCATGCGCCACAGCGCGTGCGCGACGCGGTGGATCAGGAGGGCATGAAACCCCGGATAGCAGGTGATGACCTCCCAGGTGGTGCGCGCCGCCGGGTCGCGGTCGAACACGCAGGCTATGTCTTCGCGGACTCGGGTGAACATAGGCTTTCCGTGGATTATCGCCCGCTCATTATCGGAAGCCTTACTGAATTGGTCAACTATTTCTCCCGCGGCCGGTCCCAGGCGGCCAGCATCCCCCTGAGAATATTGACCTCGACCTTCTCCAGCCGCGCCCGCGCCAGCAGCCGCCGCAGCCGGTCCATGAGCTTGCGCGGGTCGCGCGGATGCAGGAAGCCGCTCGCGTAGAGGCTGCGCTCCAGGTGCGCGTAGAGCTTCTCGATGTCCTCGTGGCGCGCCGGATCGGATTTCGCGACGCTCCTTGCCGGCTCGAGCGCGGCCAGGCGCACTTCGTACGCCATCACCTGAACCGCCTGGGCGAGGTTCAGGGACGGGTACGCCTCGCTCGCCGGAATGCGCGCCAGGCGGCTGCAGCGCATGATCTCCTGGTTCGTCAGGCCCACGGTCTCGTTGCCGAAGACGATCGCCACCGGGTCGCGCCGCGCCGCCGCGACGAGCTCGCGCGCCGCGGCGCGCGCGTCGAGCGCCGCATGCGACAGCTCCCGCGGCCGCGCGCTCAGCGCCACCGAGAACACCGTCCCGGCCAGTGCCTCGTCGAGGTCGGCGCACTGCTGCGCCGACTCGAGCACGTCGAGCGCGCCGCTCGCCATGGCGCGCGCTTCCGCATCCGCAAAGCGTTTCGGGCGCACCAGGCGCAGCTGCCCGAGGCCCATGGTCTTCATCGCCCGCGCGGCGGAGCCGATGTTGCCCGGATGCGAAGGCCCGGAGAGCACAATGCGGATTCTGGAGAGCGGGCCGGTCGCTTTCATACTAGAATCCGGCCCTCGGCGGTATCGCTCTTTTCGAAAATCCCGGACGACCCATGCACCCGATGCTCGGAATCGCGGTAAGAGCGGCGCGCCGTGCCGGCGCGATCATCAACCGCGCCGCTCGCGACGTGGAAGTGCTGCCCGTGACGCGCAAGCGGCCGAATGATTTCGTCACCGAGGTGGACAAGTCCGCTGAACAGGCGATCATCGAGATACTGCACCGCGCCTATCCGGACCACGCGATTCTAGCAGAGGAGTCCGGCGCCACGGCCGGCTCGGCCGGAGAATCCGAGTACACCTGGATCATCGATCCGCTCGACGGAACCACCAATTTCATCCACGGATTCCCGCAGTACGCGGTGTCGATCGGCCTCAAGCAAAAAGGCGTCCTCACCCAGGGCGTGATCTACGACCCCACCAAGAACGAGCTGTTCACCGCGACGCGCGGGCGCGGCGCCTATCTCAACGAGCGGCGCATCCGCGTCTCCAAGCGCACGCAGCTCGCCGAGGCCCTGATCGGCACCGGATTCCCCTTCCGCGAGCTCGCGGGCCTGGACGAGTATCTCTCCATGTTCCGCGAGATCACCGCGCGCACCGCGGGCATCCGGCGCGCCGGGGCCGCGGCGCTGGACATCGCCTATGTCGCGGCCGGGCGTCTCGACGGCTTCTGGGAGATCGGCCTGTCGCCCTGGGACATGGCGGCCGGAGCGCTGCTGGTCCAGGAGGCGGGCGGCCTGGTCGGCGACTTGCGCGGCGACGCAGGCTTCCTCGAGTCCGGCCGGATCTTGTGCGGCAACCCTAAGGTCTTTGCGCAGCTCGTCCAGATCGTCGGTCCTCTCGCGGCGAAGTAGCCGCGGGCATCGCAGACTGATGCGCTTCCCTCGCGCCCTGGCAGCAGCATCGATCCTGTGGATCTCCTGCTCGCACGCGGCCGAGTTGCGCGTCGGCCTCGCCGCCGATGTGACCTCGATGGATCCGCACTTTCTCAACCTGCAGCCGAATGTCAACATCGGCTGGCACGTGTTCGACGCGCTCACGCATGTCGACGCGGATGCGCGCCTCATCCCGGGGCTCGCCGTCTCGTGGCGCGCGCTCGACGCGACCACCTGGGAGTTCAGGCTGCGCCGGGGCGTCCGCTTCCACGACGGCAGCGAGCTCACCGCGGAGGACGTCGTGTTCTCGATCGAGCGGACGCTGCAGGTCCCCAACGGCCAGTTCCGCGCGTTTACGCAGCGCATCGTCGCCAAGGAGATTCCGGACCGGTACACCCTCAGGCTGAAAACCGCCGCGCCCTACGCCATGGTTCCCTACGACCTCGACTCGGTGTTCATCGTCTCGAAGAAGGCCGCCGCCGGCGCCCGCGCGGAGGATTTCGACTCCGGGAAGGCGATGATCGGCACCGGGCCGTTCCGCTTCGTGCGCTTCGCCCGCGGGGATCGCGTCGAGCTCGCCCGCAACGACGCCTACTGGGGAGGCGCCCCGCCCTGGGACAAGGTCACGTTTCGCATCGTGCCCACCGACCCGGCGCGCCTCTCGGGGCTGCTTTCGGGAGACCTCGATCTGATCGAGCAGGTTCCCACCGCGGACCTGCAGCGAATCCGCCGGGACCCGAAGCTCGCCACGGCCCAAAAGGTCTCCTGGCGCACGATCTTCTTCCACCTCGACCAGCGCGAGCGCGCTTCCGGTATCACCGACAAATCGGGCAAGCCGCTCGCGCGCAATCCCTTCCGGGACCTTCGGGTGCGGCGCGCTCTGTCCAAGGGCATCGACCGCCGCTCGATCGCCGAGCGCCTGATGGACGGCGCGGCGCTCCCGGCTTCGAACCTGGTCTCGCCGCCGGTGTTCGGCTATGCGCCGGATCTCGAGCCCGAGGCCTACGACCCGGAAGGCGCAAGGCGGCTGCTCGCCGAAGCCGGCTTCCCCGACGGCTTCGCGATGACCCTGTCCGCGACCAACAACCGCTACGTCAACGACGAGCAGATCGCGCAGGCGGTGGCGCAGATGCTCGCGCGCATCGGTGTCCGGGCGCGCGTCGAGGCGTTCCCCGTGAACGTCTATCTCCCGCGCGGAGCCAGGGGCGAGCTCGCGTTCGCGATGCTCGGCTGGGGCTCGTTCTCGGCCGACCTGGCGCTGCGCTCGCTCGTCGCCACCGCCGACCCGAAGAAAGGGTTCGGCGCGTTCAACTGGTCGGGCTACTCCAATCCGAAGGTCGACGAATTGCTCGAGCGTGCCTTCGCCGCCGTCGACGAGAAGGCGCGCGAGACGCTGGCGCGCGAGGCGATGCGCACGGCCATGCGCGACGTCGCGGTCATCCCGCTGCATCATCAGGTCACGACCTGGGCGATGAAGAGCGGCTTGCAGTACGCACCGCGCACCGACGAATTCACCTTCGCCCACCACGTGCGCCCCCGTTAGGCCGGAGATCATGCTCTCCTTCATCGCCCGGCGCCTGGCCCAGAGCCTCGGCATCCTCGCGCTAATGTCGCTCCTGGTCTTCGCCGGGGTGTACGCCGTCGGCAACCCGATGGACATCCTCGTCAATCCGCAGGCCGATCAGAACGAGATCGCGCGCGCGACCGCCGCGCTCGGGCTCGACCGGCCGCTCTTCGAGCAGTATTTTCTCTTCCTCAAGGAGGCGGCGGGCGGCAATCTCGGCAAGTCCTTCGCCTACAGCGTCCCGGCGATCGGTCTCATCCTCGAGCGCATGCCGGCGACCCTCGAGCTCGCCACCGCCGCGATGCTGATCGCGCTCCTCCTCGGCGTTCCGCTCGGGCTCTGGGCCGGGGTCGCGCCGCGGTCGGCGGCCGGACGGACGATCACTCTGGGCTCGATTCTCGGATTCTCGCTGCCGACGTTCTGGGTCGGGCTGATGCTCATCATGGTGTTCTCGGTGTGGCTCGGCTGGCTGCCCGCCTCCGGCCGCGGCCCGACGGTCGATCTCGCGGGGATTCCGGTGAGCTTCCTCTCGATCGCAGGCCTGCGGCACCTCGCGCTTCCGGCGGCCACTCTGGCGCTCTTCAATCTCTCGCTCATCGCACGGCTGGCGCGCTCGGGCGCACGCCAGGCGATGCAGCAGGACTATGTGCGCTTCGCCCGCGCCAAGGGGCTGGCCGAGATGCGCATCGTCGGCGTGCACGTGCTCAGGAATGTGCTCGTTCCCGTCGTCACCGTCGCGGGCGTCCAGTTCGGCTCGGTGATCGCCTTCGCGGTCGTCACCGAGTCGATCTTCTCCTGGCCCGGCATGGGGAAGCTCCTCATCGACTCGATCAACGTGCTCGACCGCCCGGTGATCGTGGGTTACCTGTGCGTCGTGGTGGTGCTGTTCGTCGTGATCAACCTCGCGGTCGACCTGCTCGCGTCGTGGCTCGACCCGCGCGTGCGCCTGGGAGGCGACGCGTGAGACCCGCGCTGGCGCTGCTCTCGGTCGCACTGCTTGCAGCGGTGCTCGCACCCTTGATCGCCCCACAGGACCCTTACGATCTCGCCCAGCTGCAGCTCGTCGACTCGCGCCTGCCCCCGCTCGCGCGCTCCGCGGCGGGCGCAATCCGCTGGCTCGGCACCGACGACCAGGGGCGCGACATGCTTTCGGCGATTCTCTACGGCCTGCGCACGAGCTTCGTGGTGGGCCTCGCCAGCACCGCACTCGCCTTTGCGATCGGCGTGAGCCTGGGCCTCGCGGCCGCATGGTTCGGCGGCTGGCTCGATGCGCTGGTGATGCGCCTGGCCGACCTGCAGCTCTCCTTTCCGTCGATCCTGATCGCGCTGGTGCTGCTCGCCGTTTTCGGCCAGGGCCTGGACAAGATCGTTCTTGCGCTCGTGGCGGTGCAGTGGGCCTACTACGCGCGCGCCGCGCGCGCCTCGGCGCTGGTCGAGCGCGGCAAGGAATACATCGACGCCGCGATCGCGCTTGCGCTTCCCGACTCGCGCATCCTGTTCCGCCACCTGCTGCCCAACTGCCTCCCGCCGTTGCTGGTGCTCGCGGCCGTCCAGTTCGCCGGCGCGATCACGCTCGAGGCGACGCTTTCCTTTCTCGGCCTCGGGCTGCCGATTACGCAGCCCTCGCTGGGCCTTCTCATCGCCAACGGCTTCAATTACCTGCTGTCGGGCCGCTACTGGATCAGCTTCTTTCCCGGGATCGCCCTGCTGCTCACCGTGGTCGGCATCAACCTGGTCGCGGACCGGCTGGGCGACGTTCTCGACCCGCGCGCGCGCCGCTGAGCCCTTATACTGTTCCCGTCACCAGGAGGAGGAATCATGAATCCAAGAATCGCGGCCGCGACGGCGCTTCTCGCGATGGCAGGCACGGCGCTCGCTCAAGGGCCCAGGACGCTCGAGGTGATCGCCTTCGGCGGCGGCGGCAACTGGCCGGTGTGGGCGGCGGAGGACAAGGGCCTGTTCGCCAGGAACGGGATCGCGGTGAAGCTGTCCTTCACGCCGAACTCGGTCGAGCAGATCCGCAACCTGATGTCCGGCAAGTACGACCTCGGCACGACCGCCTACGACAACGTGGTCGCCTACCAGGAGGGACAGGGCGAGACCGAGCTGCCGACGCAGCCCGACCTGTTCGCCTTCATGGGCGGCTACTCCGGGTCGCTGCGCTTGGTCACGTCGCCCGACATCAAGACCTACGCCGCGCTCAAGGGCAAGACCGTCGGCGTGGACGCCGCGACCACGGGCTTCGCTTTCATCCTCTACAAGCTCGCCGCGATGAACGGCCTGTCCGCGTCCGACTACAAGATCGAAAAGCTCGGGGGCACGCCGGCGCGCGTGCAGGCGCTGATGGAGGGCAGGATCGCCGGCACCATGATCAGCTCGCCCTCGGAGCTGCTGCCCGAGTCGAAGGGGTACACGCGCCTGGGCGACACCACCGCGACCTTCGGACCGTACCAGGCCTCGATCGGCGTCGCGCGCCGCGCCTGGGCGCAGAAGCACGGCGAGGAGCTGGTCGCCTTCATCCGCGCCTACGTCGCCGCGATGGACTGGCTGCAGGACCCGGCGAACAAGGACGAGGCGATTTCGATCTATGCCAAGCACATTCCGGCGGCCCCGCGACCCGCAGCGCAGAAGGCCTACGAAATAATGTTCGCGGCGAACGAAGGTTTCCAGAAGAAGGCGAAGATCGATCTCGAGGGCTGCCGCACGGTGCTCAAGCTGCGCAGCGAATTCGCCAAGCCGCAGAAGAATCTCACCGAGCCCGCGAAGTACATCGACGAGAGCTATTACGCGAGGGCCGTTCGCTAGACCTCGCCGGAGGAACTACTGGTACAGCCCGGCGCGCGCCTTGCCGCGGAACACCCGGTAGGCGAACGCGGTGTAGGCGACGAGCAAAGGCAGCACGATCACCACGCCGATGAGCATGAAGCGGAGGGCGGAAGGATGCGCCGCCGCCTCCCAGATCGTCATGCGGTCGATCACCACGAAGGGAAACAGGCTGTAGGCGAGGCCCGCGAAGGCGATGGCGAAAATCGCCACCGCGGCCGCGAACGGCACCCAGTCGGGCTGGGGCTCCGCCCGTTTCAACCGGCCGGTGCTCGCCCATACCCACCATCCCGCGGCGAGCGTCGCCAGCGGAAGCAGCATCAGCGCGAGCGTCCGCGGGAAGTCAAACCACTTCGCCTGCACCGACTGGCTCACCACCGGCGTGGCGAGGCTCACCAGCGCGACCGCAAGCGCGACCCAGGCGAGTCCCCAGCGCGCCCAGCCGAGCGCCTTGGCCTGGAGCACGCCCTGCGTCTTCAGGATGAGCCAGGTCGCGCCGAGCAGCACGTAGCCGCCGCACAGGCTCGCGCCCACCAGCAGCGCGAACAGCGTGTAGCCGAACCCCGGCTGGAATCCGGTGATGTAGCGGCCGAGCATGAACCCCTGCGCGAACGAGGCGAGGAAGGACCCGAACCAGAACAGCCCGTTCCACAGCTCGCGATGCCAGCCCTCGGCCTTGATGCGGAACTCGAACGCCACCCCGCGCAGCATCAAGCCGATCAGCATCGCCGCGACCGGCAGATAGAGCGCGCCCAGCACGATGCCGTGCGCCACCGGAAAGGCGACCAGCAGGAGACCCACGCCGAGCACCAGCCACGTCTCGTTCGCGTCCCAGAACGGACCGATCGAGGCGACCATCAGCTCCTGCTCGCTTGCGTCGGCCGCAGGCATGAGCATGCCCACGCCCAGGTCGTAGCCGTCGAGCACCACGTACATCAGCATCGCCAGGCCCATCAGGCCGGCGAAGACGAGCGGCAGGTCGAGGTTCACGCGTGAGCCCCCTTGCCTGCGAGGTGGGTCAGGACGACCATGTAGGCGAGGAACATCGCTATATACGTAATCACATAGCCGGTCAGGCTCGCGCCGAGCTGGGCACCCGATGCCCCGCCGACGGCGTCGGCCGTCTTCAGGATGCCGGTGACCAGCCAGGGCTGCCTGCCGATCTCGGTCACCAGCCAGCCGCACAGGGTCGCGAGCCATCCCGAGAAGGTGAAACCCGACAGCGTCCACAGCATCCAGCGCGGCGGCAGCCTGCCGCGGCGCGTCGCCCAGGCGCCCCACCACGCAACGACGAGCATCAGCATGCCGATGCCCACCATCGCGCGGAACGCGAAGAACACCGGCACGACCGGCGCGGTATCCGGGGCGAAGGCGTCGATGCCCTTCAGCTCCGCGTCGGCGTCGTGCCTGAGCAGGAGGCTCGCCGCCCTGGGAATCTCGATCGCGAATTCGTTGCGGCGCCCGTCCTCATCGGGTATCGCAAGGAGAACCAGCGGCACGCTCCTCTCCGTCTTCCAGATCGCCTCGATCGCGGCGATCTTCGCCGGCTGGTGCTCGAGCGTGTTCAAGCCGTGCTGGTCGCCGACAAGCGCCTGCAGCGGCGCGAGCACCGCGGCGAGAACCAGGCCGGTGCGCAGGGTCACGCGGGCCGACGCGTCATCGCCCGCCCGCAGCAGCCGCCACGCCGACAGGCCGGCGACCACGAACGAGGCGGTCAGCCCCGACGCGAGCAGCATGTGCGTGAAGCGGAACGGGAAAGAAGGATTGAACAGCACCTGCCACCAGTCGCCCGCGATGATCTGCCCGCCCTGCACCACCTGGCCGGCCGGCGTCTGCATCCAGGAGTTGAGCGCAAGAATCCAGAACGCCGACAGGGTGGTGCCGAGCGCGACCATTGCCGAGGCGAAGATGTGCACCCATCCGGGCACGCGGTTCATGCCGAACAGCATGATGCCCAGGAAAGTGGCTTCGAGGAAGAACGCCGTCAGTACCTCGTAGGCGAGCAGGGGCCCCGCGATATTGCCCACCTTCTGCATGAACCCCGGCCAGTTGGTGCCGAACTGGAACGACATGGTGATGCCCGTCACCACGCCCATCGCGAAAGACAGCGCGAACACCTTGGTCCACAGCTTGTAGGTGGCGAGCCACGCCGGGTCGCCCGAGCGGGCGTAGCGGATGCGGAAGTAGAGAAGGATCCAGCCGAGCGCGATGGTGAGGCTCGGGAACAGAATGTGGAACCCGATGTTCAGCCCGAACTGGGCCCGGGCGAGGAGCAGGACCTCCGGGGTCTCCATGGGTGCACTATCATACGGAATCTCCGGAACGGCGGTTGAGCCAGACTTGAATCCTTCCGCGAGCGCCGGGTACGCGCTGATCTCCATGGCGATTGCGTGCGTGCTCGGCCTCTGCCCTGCCGCGGCACGCGCTCAGCCCTCGCCCGCGCTTGCCGGAATCGCGAGCGCGATCGTTCCCGGCCTGGGGCAGGCGAGCAACGGCGACTACGCCGAGGCTGCGGCGCACTTCGGCATCTTTGCGCTGTCGCTGTCGACCGGCCTGTACTACGAGCGCAAACCCGATTTCCTGAGCGACGACGTCCGCTACGACGACGCGAACAACCGCGAGTCCATCAACCAGACGACGCTGCGCCGCGACTTCGCTCTGCGGCTCGCCACCGACACCGCGCTCTACTCCTCCTTTGGCGCCTACCGCGACGCCCGAGCGCGCGACGACCGCGCCTACCGCACTCCGGCGCCGAAGGAATCCCTCTCCGATCTCGCGCTCGCGCCGTTTTCGTGGCAATTCCTGTCGCGCCCGACGACCTTCCTCCCGCTCGCCCTCCAGGCCTGGGCGGTGTCGCGCAGCAAGGACGCTTACGGCATCTACCGCGGCCACGACGTCAGCGCGGGCGACCTGCAGGTCTACAACGCCACGGCCAACGAGTTCACCGCGATCGGCGAGGAGGGATTCTTCCGCGGCTTCATCAACAACGAGGCCAGCGCCCGCTGGGGAAACGGCTGGGGCCTCGCCGGGTCCTCGCTGCTCTTCGGCATCGCGCATACCGGTCAGGGCCAGACCGCCAACGCCCTCCAGGCGACGCTCGCCGGCGCCTACCTGGGCTGGATCCAGCAGCGCAACGGGTTCGAGATCGGCGAGGGCGTCGCCCTGCACTACTGGATCAACGTCCTCGCCGGCATCGCGGCGATCCGCCACGGCGGCAGCGCGCCGCTGCTGAGTCTCAGCGTACCTTTCTGAGCCGGGGTCAGCGGTTGAGCACGGGCGGCCCCAGGCGCTGCAGCAGGCCCGCTGCTTCCTGCGCCATCCGGGTCAGCGGACGCTGCGCCGACGTGGCGACCGCCATCACGCTGCGCAGCGCCGGCCGCACGATCGGGCGCGCGACGAGCTTCACCCCGTCGCCCGCGTCGAGCAGGGCGTTGCGCGCCAGCACCGCGAACCCGTGTCCGCGCTGGACCAGGTCCAGGATCGCCCGGACGCCGTCGACCTCGAGCGCGATCTGCGGCTTCAGCCCTAACGCCGCGAGGCGGGAATCGACCAGCATGCGCACGGTGTGCGGGCGGCTCGGAATGATCAGCGGGAACTCGGGCAGGCTCTTCAGCGTCACCGTCGCACCGCCGGCGCCCCGTCCCGAGGGCGCGGGTCCGATGAGGCAGAGCGGCTGCTCGGCGAGGGCCGCGAGCTCGACGTTCGGGGACGAGGGCGGGTTGTAGACGACCCCGACGTCGACGCGCCCGTAGGCGAGCCACTCCAGGATGTGCACCGTCAGCCCCTCGACGATGCTGATGTCGGCGCGCGGGAAGCGGCTGCGGAATTCGGCGACCAGAGGAGCGGACAGCATGCGCCCCACCGTCGGCGGCAGCCCCACCGCGACGCGCCCGACCGGTGCGGTGCGCGATTCGTCGAGGTCGGCCCTGGCGCTCTCCACCTGCTGCAGGATCCCGCGCACGTGCCCGAGCAGTCGGCTACCGGGAGGCGTGAGCGTGATGCCGCGGCCGTTGCGCAAGAACAGGGTCTGCCGCAGCTCCACCTCCAGGCCGCGGATCTGCCGCGAAAGCGCCGGTTGTGCGACCGCCAGCAGCTGCGCGGCCCTGGAGAAGCTGCCCGCGTCGGCGACGTGCACGAAGTATTCGAGCTGTCTCAGATCCATGGATCCGCCCATGCTATATTGCTATAACAGCTAGTGTAGCAATGCCGTTCCATTCTGGCGAGGCCGGCGACACAATCGCCCGCTTTTCCCGGTGCAGGACGCAGGAGGCTGCCATGGCGAAAATCATCGGCGCGATCGCGAGCTCGCATACCCCGACCATCGGCTTCGCGCTCGACCGCAACAAGCAGGACGACCCGGCCTGGGCGCCGATCTTCGAAGCCTACGTGCCGATCCGGCGCTGGCTCGCCGAGAGGAAGCCCGACGCGCTGGTGCTCACCTACAACGACCACGTCACCTCGTTCTTCTTCGATCACTACTCGGCGTTCGCCCTCGGCGTCGGCGAGACCTATCCGGTGGCCGACGAGGGCGGCGGCGCGCGCGCGCTGCCGCCGGTGCGCGGCCACGCAGCCCTGTCGCATCACATCGGCGCCTCGCTCATGGCCGACGAGTTCGACATGTCCTTCTTCCAGGACAAGGCGCTCGACCACGGCGTGCTGTCGCCGCTGTCGATGCTGCTGCCGCACCAGCCCGATTGGGCGATCCCGATCGTGCCGCTGCAGATCGGCGTGCTGCAGTTCCCGGTCCCGAGCGCGCGTCGCTGCTACCGGCTCGGCCACGCGCTGCGCCGCGCGATCGAGAGCTATCCCGAGGATCTCAAGGTGGCGATCGTCGCCACCGGCGGCCTTTCCCACCAGGTGCACGGCGAGCGCGCCGGCTTCAACAACACGCCGTGGGACATGCGCTTCCTCGAGCTGATCGAGAAGGATCCCGAGCGGCTCGCGGAGATGACCCAGGCGGAGTACGCCGCGCTCGGCGGCATGGAAGGCGCGGAAGTGATCATGTGGCTGGTGATGCGCGGGGCGATGTCGGCCACCATCCGCAAGATCCACCAGACCTACTACCTGCCGTCGATGACCGGCATCGCGACCGCGATCTACG
>DATIWX010000061.1:0-4037 GCA_035519135.1 Burkholderiales bacterium
CGGCCATGCTACCGAGGCGTTGCCCACGGCAGGAATAGGTGGTTGCTTGCAGTGGGTTCGTACGCCACAGGCGTGCTTGAGGGCGCGCGGACGGCTCGGTATATTCGCTACAAACTCAATCTCAATCAGGGAGCCGTTCGCGAGACGCTTCGCGGCGCGCCGTTCCAGGAGACAGACGCATGGCGGACGTACAGCTGCGCGACGTCGCGAAAGCGTTCGGCGACGTGCCGGTTCTGCGCGACGTGAACTTGCACATCGCTCACGGCGAGTTCGTCGTGTTCGTCGGCCCCTCGGGCTGCGGCAAGTCCACGCTGTTGCGCATGATCGCGGGGTTGGAGGACATCACCTCCGGCGAGCTCACCATCGGCGGCGAGCGCATGAACGACGTGCCGCCCGCGGAGCGGGGTGTCGCGATGGTGTTTCAGTCGTACGCGCTGTACCCGCACATGACGCTGTACGACAACATGGCGTTCGGCCTGAAGCTCGCCGACGTGCCGAAGGCGGAGATCGACGTGGCGGTGAAGAACGCCGCCCGGACGCTGCACATCGAGCATCTGCTCGATCGCAAGCCGAAGGCGCTGTCCGGCGGCCAGCGCCAGCGCGTGGCGATCGGGCGCGCGATCGTGCGCAAGCCCAAGGTGTTCCTGTTCGACGAGCCGCTGTCCAACCTCGACGCCGCGCTGCGCGTGCGCATGCGCTACGAGTTCGCGAAGCTGCACGAGCAGCTGCAGACGACCATGGTCTACGTCACGCACGACCAGGTCGAGGCCATGACGCTGGCCAACCGCATCGTCGTGCTGTCGGCCGGCGGCCCGGGGGGCGCCCGGGTCGAGCAGGTCGGTGCCCCGCTCGAGCTGTACGAATACCCGGTCAATCAGTTCGTCGCCGGGTTCATGGGCTCGCCGAAGATGAACTTCATCGCCGCCGAGGTCGTCGAGGCCAGCGCGGCGGCGGCGACCGTGCGCCTGAAGTCGGGTGCCCCGATCCGCGTCGAGGTCGATGCAGCGCGGGCCAGGCCCGGGGACCCCGTCACGCTGGGCATCCGACCCGAGCACTTCGCGGCCAACGCCAGCGCCAACACGATCGAATCGACCGTGGCTTTCATCGAATCGCTGGGCAGCGCGACGCACGCGTACTTCGCCTATCCGGGCGTCGACGACGCGCTCACCTGCGATCTGGCCGGCCACTCGACGCTGGCCATCGGCGACGTGCTGAGAGTCGGCATCCCGGCCGACTGCTGCCATCTGTTCGACGCGCAGGGCGACGCCTTCAAGCGCCACTACGCGATGCCCGTGCGGCGTGCGGCATGAGCACCGCCCGGCCGCCCGAAGGTGCGAATTCCCGCTCGGCGGGAAGGCGCGAAGCGCCAAGGGTGCACCCATGAGCGCGCCCGCGAGCATGGGGTGCGAGCACCGAGTCTTCGTTCCCTGCGATCTACCGCCCTACAAGGAGAGATCATGACAAGCTCTGTATTTCGCAAACTCGCCGGCGCATCCGCAGTTGCGGCTGCCTTGGCCATGCCCGTCGCCGCCCAGGCGCAGGCAGGTGGCCTGCTCGTCTGGATCAACGGCGACAAGGGCTACAACGGCCTGCAGAAGGTCGGCGACGAGTTCACCAAGAAGAGCGGGGTCAAGGTGACCGTCGAGCACCCCGAAGATGCGCCCGGCAAGTTCCAGCAGGCCGCCGCCGCGGGCAAAGGGCCCGACGTGTGGTGCTGGCCGCACGATCGCATGGGCGAGTGGGCCAAGTCGGGCCTGATCGTCCCGATCAGTCCCAGCAAGAAGCTGCGCGACGAGGTCGACGAGTCGGCGTGGAAGGCGTTCTCCTACCAGGGCAAGACCTGGGGCTATCCGATCTCAGTCGAGGCGATTGGCCTGATCTACAACAAGGCGCTCATCCAGACGCCGCCCAAGAGCTTCGACGACGTCATCAAGCTCGACAAGGAGCTTTCGGCCAAGGGCAAGAAGGCGATCCTCTGGGACTACAACAACACCTACTTCACCTGGCCTATCCTCGCCGCGGGCGGCGGCTACGTGTTCGGGCGTGACGCCAAGGGCGAGCTGGACCCGACCAAGGTCGGCGTCAATTCGCCCGGCGCGATCAAGGGCGCGGAGTTGCTGGCCAGCATGATCAAGAACGGCCAGATGCCCAAGGGCTCCGGCTACGCCGAGATGGAAGCGGCCTTCCACAAGGGCGATGTCGCGATGATGATCACCGGCCCCTGGGCCTGGGACAACCTGAAGAAGAGCAACATCGACTTCGGCGTGGCGCCGATCCCCGACGTCGGCGGCAAGCCGGCCAAGCCCTTCGTAGGCGTGCTCGGCTGCATGATCGCCGCGCCGAGCAAGCAGAAGGACGTCGCCAAGGAGTTCATCGAGGGCTACGTCATGAAGGTCGAGGGCCTCAAGGCGATCAATGCCGACGTGCCGCTGGGCACACCGGCCAACAAGGCCTTCTTCAAGGAGCTGTCGGGCAACCCGAACATCAAGGCGACGATGGAGAACGCGCATCGCGGCGAGCCGATGCCCAACATCCCTGAAATGGGCAAGTTCTGGTCGGCGATGGCCTCGGCGCTGGAGAACATCACCAACGGCCGTCAGTCGCCGAAGGAAGCACTGGACGCCGCCGCGGCCCGCATGACAGGCAAGTAGACCGGCGGGGCAGCCGCAGCAGGTCGGGCGCGGCTGCCCCTTCGCGCAGCGCGTGGGGCGTCCAGGCCGCACGCCAAGGCAACCCGGCGACACGGCAGCTGGCTACCAGACACGCGGGAAGCACGACACGATGAAGAGGTCCGAGAGGAGGCGGCTTCTCAAGTGGCCGGTGACCCTTGCCGCTGCGCTGGCCTGCCTGTACTTCGTCTGGCTCATCTACGTGCGTGGCCAACCGCTGTGGGCAGTGCTGGCGCTGACGCTGTTCGGCGGCGCGTTCTTCGTCTACCTCAGCAACATCGCGTTCGCCTATCGCTACCTATTCCCGGGATTGGCCGGCATCGCGGTGTTCGTCGTGTTCCCGATCGTCTACACGATCCAGATCGGCTTCACGAACTATTCATCGGTCAACCTGCTCTCGTTCGAGCGCGCCACCGCCTACCTGCTCGAACGCACCCAGCCCGGCGAGGGCCAGGCGTATGCCTTCACCGTGCACCCCGACGGCGACGAGTTTCGTCTCCGCTTCGTGCCGAAGAACGGCGACGAGGATGCCGAGCAACCGGCCGAGGCCCGTCCCGACACGTACGTCACGCCACCGCTGGCGTTGATCGCCTCGACGCCGCCGCAGGAGATCAAGGTCATCGGCCTGAAGCAAGCCAACATCACCTTGAGCGCGGCGCTGCCGCTCGGCGAGGTCATCAAGCGGCGTGGCGTGCTGTCCAAGCTGCGCATTCGCCTGCCCGACGGCGCGCTGCTGACCTACGCCGGCGTGCGCGAGTTCTCGCCGCTGGAGCCGGTGTACCAGGCCGCGGGCAAGGACGAGTTGAAGGAAACCAGCAGCGGTACGTTGTACCGGGCGAACCACGATTCCGGCTTCTACGAGAGCGCGTCCGGGGAGCGGCTGCAGCCCGGCTTCAAGGTCGGGATCGCCTTCGGCAACTACGACCGCATGGTCAACGATCCCGAGTTCAGGGGCCCGTTCTTCAGGATCTTCCTGTGGACGGTGACCTTCGCCGCTCTCACGGTTGTGTTCACATTGGCGGTCGGGTGCACGCTGGCGGTGGTGCTCAACTGGGAGGCGCTGCGCTTTCGCACGATCTACCGGACGCTGCTGTTCCTGCCCTATGCGATCCCGGGCTTCATCTCGATCCTGGTCTTCAAGGGGTTGTTCAACCAGAACTTCGGCGAGATCAACCTCGCGCTGAGCGCGCTGTTGGGCATCAAGCCGGCCTGGTTCGCCGATCCGTTCCTGGCCAAGGTGATGATCCTCATCGTCAACACCTGGCTCGGCTATCCGTACATCATGGTGCTGTGCACCGGGCTCATCAAGTCGATCCCGTCCGACCTCTACGAGGCGTCGGCGATCGCCGGAGCCAAGCCGCTGGACAA
>DATIWX010000062.1:0-13321 GCA_035519135.1 Burkholderiales bacterium
ACAGGAGATAGCGCGCCAGGCGCAGGCGACGCGGGCGCGCGAGGAGCTCGCCGCGAAGGCGCGGGCGGAGATGGCGGCGCGCGCGAAAGCCGAGGCCGAGCTGAGGGCGAGGCAGAGCGCGGCTCCCAAGCCGACCCCCCCGCCGTTGCCGCCGCTGGTCTCCCCGTCCGTTGCGCCGCCGATCGCTCCTCCGGTAGCGGGAATTCTCGGGGCCGGCCCCGACGCCGCGGCGCGGGCCCAGGCGGACGCCCAGGCGCGGGCGCAAGCCGAAGCGCTGGAGCGTGCGCGGCGCGAAGCGGAGGAGAAGGCGCGCAGGGACGCGGAGGAGAAGGCGCGCCGCGAGGCCGAGGCGCGGGCGAGGGCCGAGATCGAGGCGGCGATCAAGCGCGAAGCCGATGCGCGCGCTCTGCGGGAGATCCAGGAAAGAACGCGGCGCGAGGAGGAGGAAAAGGCGCGGCGGGAAGCCGAGGCGCGCGCGAAGATCGAAGCCGAGCAGCGCGCGAAGCGCGAGGCCGAGGAGCGTGCGCGGCGCGAAATCGAGGAGCGCGCGCGCAAGGAAGTGGAGGAGCGCATTCGTCGCGAGGAGGCGGAGCGCCGACGGCGCGAAGAAGAGGAGCGCGCGCGCAGGGAAGCCGAGGAGAGGGAGCGGCGCAAGCGCGAGGAGGAGGAGCGGGTGCGCAGGGAAGCCGAGCGCCAGGCCCGCATCGAAGCCGAGACGCGCGCCAGAGTGGATGCGGAGGTTCGCGCGAAGCGCGAAGCCGAGGAGCGCGTTCGCCGCGAGGAAGAGGAAAGGCGCCGGGAGGAGCAGCGCAGGCGCGCCGAGGAGGAGGCGCGCAAGCGCCGCGAGGCGGAGGAGGCCGAAGCGCTCGCGCGCACACTCCGGGAGGAGCAGGAAAAGGCGCAGCGCGAAGCCGAGGAGCAGGCGAGCCTCGAAGAGCAGGGGAAGATCGAGGAGTCGGAACGCGGAGAGCGGGAAGAGCCCGCACCCTTCGACGAGGAAGTTGCGGAGGAACGGCGGGAAGAAGAGGAAAGGCAGGCAAGGGAAGAGGAAAAGCGCGCCCGGGAAGAGGAAAAAGCCCGGGCCAGGGCGGCCGCCAAGGCGCGCAAGGCCGAACGGGCGAGGGAGCGCGCGGGCGAGGAGGCGTGGCGCGGCGACGAGGAAGCGCTGCGCGATCCCAACGCTCCCTCCCTTTCCGCGGCGGAGGCCTGGGAGAAGCGCAAGCCGGCCAACTTCGCCAAGACGCTCGCGGCAATGCTGCTCATCCTCCTGATCGTGGGGATTGCCGTGCTGCCTTTCGTGCCGCTGGAAACGGGGCCGTACGAAAAAGAGGCGCAGGCGTGGCTCGGTCAGCCGGTCAAGATCGGGTCCGTGAATCTCACGCTCGTGCCCTTGCCCCAGTTGAAATTCGAGAAGGTCGCGATCGGCAGGGATCCGCAGCTGCGGGCGGCCGTGATCAAGGCGAGCCCCGAGCTCGCGACGCTGCTCGAGGACCGGGTGTCGCTTCGCACCCTCGAGCTGGACAACGTCACGCTGCCGAAGGAATTTCTCGCCGTGCTGCTGCAGGACAAGGGCGGGCGCAGAGGCTTCGGCGTTCAGCGCATAACCGCCAAGGGCCTGAAGATCGATGCGCCGGAGCTCGGCCTCCCGCCGCTCGAGCTCGACGCGAGCCTCCTGAACGGGGCCCTGAGAACCGCGTCGTTGTCGGGCGCCGGCCCGATATCGGTGAAGCTCGAGCCGGGCGGAGGCAAGGCGGCGATCGAGATCGCCGCGGGCACGCTTCCGCTGCCCCTCGGGATCGACCTCGGCCTGTCCGAGTTCACCGGAAAAGGGATCGTGACCGGGAGCGAGCTGGTGCTGACCACCACCGAGGCGCGCGCCTTCGGCGGGCGGATTTTCGGCAACGCCCGGATCAGATGGTCCTCGGGCTGGAGCCTGGAGGGCGAGCTGTCCGCGCGCCAGATGGACGCGGCCAAGGTCGCCGGTCCCCTGCTCGGCTCCGGGACGCTCCAGGGCAAGGGCAGGCTCTCGATGCGCGGCCTGCTGCCGGAGCGCATGATCCTCAACTCGCAGCTCGAAGGCAACTTCACCGTCCAGAAGGGCTCGGTCAGCAACGTCGACATGACGCGCCTGCTCCAGGGCAGCGGCTCGGGGGGCGGCACCACGCTGTTCTCGGAAATGAGCGGTGACTTTTCGGCGGACCCCAACCGGCTGGTCGTGCGCAACATCAGGCTTGCGGCCGGACTGCTGAACGGCCTGGGGCAGATCGAGATGGATCCGCTGAAGAACCTCTCGGGAAGGATGCAGATCGAGCTTCGCGCCCAGAGCGTCCAGGCGCGCTCGACAGTCAGCCTCTCCGGCACGCTGACGAATCCGCAATTCCGCCGCACCAATTGAGAGGTCGGGGCGGGCGGTCCGGTATAATCGCGCTTTACCGGCGCGTTTCATGTCGTTGATCCTCAAGCTGCGCGGCAGCCCCGCGGTATCTGCGTTCCGGCTCGACAAGCTCAACTCCCGCCTCGCCGAGATCCATCGTTCCCTCCGCGTCACCGCCGCCGAGTATTGGCATTTCGTCCAGGCCGCCCGTCCGCTCGAAGCCGGCGAAACCGCGGTGCTCGAGCGCCTGCTCGAATACGGCGAGCCGGTCCGGCCGGGTAGCGGACCGATGCGGCTGGTCGTGCCGCGGCTGGGGACGATCTCTCCCTGGTCGTCCAAGGCGACCGATATCGCGCATTGCTGCGGCCTCGATGCGCTGCGCCGCATCGAGCGGGGAATAGCCTGGTTCTTCGAAGACGGGGCCGTTCCCGACCCGGCGCTGCGGCACGGACTCGCGCTGATCCACGACCGCATGACCGAAACCGTGCTCGCAACGCCCGAGGAGGCGGACGCGCTGTTTCTCCGGCACGAGCCCAGGCCGCTTGCGACGGTGAAGGTGTCGGAGCGCGGGCGGGTCGCGCTCGAAGACGCCAATGCCGCTCTGGGGCTCGCCCTGGCGCCGGACGAGATCGACTATCTGCTCGCACACTATCGCAGGATCGAGCGCGATCCCACCGATGTCGAGCTGACGATGTTCGCGCAGGCGAACTCGGAGCATTGCCGGCACAAGATCTTCAACGCCTCCTGGGTCATCGACGGCGTTCCGCGGCAGGAGACGCTGTTCGGGATGATCAAAACCACCCACGCGCGCCACCCTGCCGGCACGGTGGTGGCCTACGCCGACAACGCGGCGGTCATGGAAGGGAGGACGATAGCGCGCTTCTCACCGGAGCCCGGCGGACGGTACGTATACAGAGACGAGCTGACCCACACTCTGATGAAATGCGAAACGCACAATCACCCTACGGCGATCTCGCCTTTTCCCGGTGCGGCGACCGGCTCGGGCGGCGAGATCCGCGACGAGGCGGCAACGGGTCGCGGTGCTAAGCCCAAGGCGGGCCTGTGCGGGTTCTCGGTCTCGCACCTGCGCATCCCGGGCTTCGAGCAGCCATGGGAAGCCGCGTCGGGCAAGCCGGGGCGCATCGCTTCCGCCCTCCAGATCATGCTCGAGGGGCCGATCGGCGCGGCCTCCTTCAACAACGAATTCGGGCGCCCCAACCTGGCGGGCTATTTCCGCGCCTTCGAGATGCGGGTGGACGGGATTACCCGCGGCTATCACAAGCCGATCATGATCGCGGGCGGCATCGGCAACATCGACGCAGCGCATTCCCACAAGAGCGAAGTGATGCCCGGGGCGCTGCTGGTGCAGCTGGGCGGCCCGGGCATGCTCATCGGCATGGGCGGCGGAGCGGCATCGAGCAAGGACACGGGCGCCAACGCGGAGGACCTGGACTTCGACTCGGTCCAGCGCGGCAACGCCGAGATGCAGCGGCGCGCGCAGGAGGTGATCGACCGCTGCTGGCAGCTGGGCGCCGACAACCCGGTGCTATCGATCCACGATGTCGGCGCGGGGGGCCTGTCGAATGCGCTTCCCGAGCTGGTCCATCTCGCCGGGCGCGGCGCGAAGATCGACCTGCGCGCGCTGCCGAACGAGGAGCCCGGCATGACGCCGCGCGAGCTGTGGTGCAACGAAGCGCAGGAGCGTTTCGTTCTCGCCGTCGCTCCCGAGCGCCTCGGTTTGCTGCGCGCGCTGTGCGAGCGCGAGCGCTGTCCTTTCGCCGTCGTCGGCGCCGCGACCGGCGACGGACGCCTGGTGGTCGAGGACCCGCAGTTCGGGAACACGCCGGTCGAGATGGAGCTGTCGGTGCTCCTGGGGAAGCCGCCGCGCATGACGCGCGACGTCCGCCGCCGCTCTCCCGGCCTGCCTCCGCTGAGCCTGGCGGAGATCTCGCTCGAAGACGCCTGCTACCGGGTGCTGCGGCATCCGGCGGTCGCGAGGAAGACCTTTCTGGTCAGCATCGGCGACCGCAGCGTGGGGGGACTATGCTCGCGCGATCCCTTCGTCGGCCCCTGGCAGGTGCCGGTCGCCGACTGCGCGGTCACGACGATGGGGTTCCGCGGCACCCATGGTGAGGCGTTCGCGATGGGCGAGCGCGCGCCGCTCGCGCTCATCAGCCCGGAAGCCTCGGGACGCATGGCGGTAGGCGAGTCGCTGACGAACCTGGCTGCGGCCGCAGTCGGCGACCTGGGAAGAGTGAAGCTGTCGGCGAACTGGATGGCGGCGGCGGGATACGGGGCGGAGGACGCGGCGTTGTTCGACACCGTCAGGGCGGTGGCGCTCGAGCTGTGCCCCGCGCTGGGGATCAGCATTCCGGTCGGCAAGGATTCGCTGTCGATGCGCACCGCCTGGGAGGAGGGCGGGCGCCAAAGCGAGGTGATCGCTCCCCTCTCCCTGGTCGCGTCGGCCTTCGCTCCCTGCGAAGACGTGCGCCGCACGCTCACCCCGCAGCTCGCGACCGACGCCGGCGAGACCGAGCTCGTGCTCGTCGATCTGGGGCGCGGGCGCAACCGCCTGGGCGGCTCGATTCTCGCGCAGGTGTTCGGGCAGTGCGGCGATTCCGCGCCCGATCTGGACGAGCCGCGGCTGCTCGCCGGTCTTTTCGCAGCGGTGCAGGACCTCAGCCGCGACGGCCTCGTCCTCGCCTATCACGACCGGTCAGACGGCGGCCTGTTCGCGACGGTATGCGAGATGGCTTTTGCGGCGCGTGCGGGAGTGACGCTCAACCTGGACATGCTCGCCTACGACGAGTCGGCCTACGACGTCGACGGCAACGAGCGCAAGCCCGAGCTGATGGTTGGGCGCGACTTCGAGCGCGTCCTCGGCGCGCTGTTCGCCGAGGAGCTGGGCGCGGTGATGCAGATCCGGGTGGCGGACCGCCGCCGCGTGCTCGAGCGCCTGGCGGGCCTGCCGGTGCAGGTCGTCGGCAGCGTCAACGCGCGCGACGAGCTGCGGCTGGTGCGCAACGCCAGGCCGATATTCTCCGCGCCGCGCGCCGAGCTGGAGCGCGCCTGGTCGGAGGTGAGCTTCCGCATGCAGCAGCTGCGCGACGATCCCGGCTGCGCCCGCGAGGAATTCGATCGCATCCTCGACCGGGACGACCCGGGCCTGTCCGCTCGTCTGAGCTTCGAACCGGCGCAAGATGTCGCCGCGCCTTTCCTTGCGAGCGGCGCGCGGCCGAAGATCGCGATCCTGCGCGAGCAGGGCGTCAACGGGCAGGTCGAGATGGCCGCGGCCTTCGACCGCGCCGGATTCGAAGCGCACGACGTCCACATGAGCGACCTGGTCTCGGGGCGGGTTTCGCTGGCCGCGTTCAAGGGTTTCGCCGCCGGGGGCGGGTTCTCCTACGGAGACGTGCTCGGTGCGGGAGCGGGATGGGCGAAGGCGATCCTGTTCAACGCCAGGACGCGCGACGAATTCCAGGCGTTTTTCTCGCGCAGCGACAGCTTCGCGCTCGGCGCGTGCAACGGCTGCCAGATGATGAGCAATCTGCGCGAGCTGATCCCGGGGGCCGAGCACTGGCCGCGTTTCGTGAAGAACCGCTCCGAGCAGTTCGAGGCCCGCCTGGTGATGGTGGAGGTATTGCCCGGTCCGTCTCTGTTTTTCACGGGGATGGCGGGCAGCCGCATGCCGGTGCCGACGGCGCACGGGGAAGGGCGCGCGCTGTTCGATTCGGAAGAGGCGCAGGCCGGGGCGATCGCGGTGTTGCGCTTCGTCGACCACCGCGGCGCTCCGACCGCGATCTACCCGATGAATCCGAACGGCTCTCCCGGGGGCATCACCGGGCTCACCACTCCCGACGGCCGTTTCACCATTCTGATGCCGCATCCCGAGCGCGCCTTCCGCGCGGTGCAGCAGTCCTGGCGCCCGAAGGACTGGGGCGAGGACAGTCCGTGGATGCGGATGTTCCGCAACGCGCGGAAGTGGGTGGGCTGAAGAGGCGGCGCGGCCCTATTTGATCGTCGCTTTCGCGCGCAACTCGCCCACGTACTTCTGTATTTCCTGGTCCTGCAGCCTCGAATGCAGCTGCTGCTTGACCGAGTCGTACGGGGGAAACGTCTGGGCGCGCACGTCGTCGAGCTGGATGACGTGCCAGCCGAACTGGGTCTGCACGGGCGTTTCCGTATATTTTCCCTTCTCCAGCTTCGTGAGCGCATCGGCGAAGGGCTTGACGAATGTGCCGGGCGGATTCCAGTCGAGATCGCCGCCCTTGTCCTTGGATCCGGGATCCTTGGATTGCTTGGCGAGGTCCTCGAATTTCGCCCCTTTCTTCAGCTGAGCGATGATGTCGTTCGCCTCGGTATCCTTGTCGACCAGAATGTGCCGCGCCTTGTATTCCTTGTCGTTGCGCGACGCCTTGATCTTGTTGTACTCGGCCTGCATGTCCTCTTCCTTGATCGGGTGGGCCTTCATGTAGTCCTGGATGAGGGCCTGCACCAGCGCCTGCTGTCGCATCAGGTCGAGCTGGGCGCGGAATTCCGGGCCCTTTCCGAAGCCCTTGCGATCGGCTTCCTGGGCGACCACCTCCTGCGTGATCAGGTTGTCGAGGATCATCCTGCGCGACTGCTCGCTGTCGGGCTGGCCCTGCGCCGCCCGCTGCTTCACGATGAAGTCCACGCGTGACTTGGGAATGGGCTTGCCGTTGACCGTCACCGCCTGCGAACCCTCCTTGGCCGGGGTCGCAGCCTTGGACGTGGTCGGGGACGCGGGGGACTGCGCCCAAGCCGCGGCGGAAATGCAAAGGGAAAGCGCGGCAGCCAGCCGGACCGGGCGTGAAAACATGGTGGTTCCTTCGATGAAAAGCGGCATCATAGCTCATCCGGCGCCATCGCCTGGATCGCGAGGGCGTGGATTTCGCGGTGCATCAGCGGTCCCAGAGCCGTGTAGACCATGCGGTGCCGCTCGAGCTGGTCGAGCCCGGCAAAGCGGGGCGAGACGATCACCAGGCGGAAATGGCTGCCGCCGGCCGCCGCCCCGGCGTGGCCGACGTGGCGTCCCGACTCGTCCAGGAGCTCGACCGACTGCGGGTCGAGCGCCGACAGCCGCTCACGGATCCTGGCGGACAGCCCCATGCGGGCTCACTGCTTTTCCTCGATGTGCCTGGCGAGGAACGCCGCCTGGAGGACCACGAAGAGCAGCATCAGGCCCATGCCGCCGAACAGCTTGAAATTCACCCAGGTGTCGGTCGAAAAATTGAAGGCGACGTAGAGATTGGCCGCGCCCATGAACGCGAAAAAGCCCGCCCAGCTCCAGTTGAGGCGGGTCCACGCCGCGTCGGGCAAGCGGACCTGCTCGCGGAGCATCGCGCGGATCAGGTTCTTGCGGAACAGCAGCTCGGCGCCGCCGAGGACCGCGCAGAACAGCCAGTACAGGACGGTGGGCTTCCACTTGATGAAGGTCTCGTCGTGCAGGGCGAGGGTGGCTCCACCGAACACGACGATGATGATCAAGGTCACCCACATCATCGTGTCGACCTTGCGGCGCTTCCATTTGAGCCAGCCGATCTGCAGAAACGTGGCCGCTATCGCCACTGCGGTGGCGACGTAGATGTCGAAGAGCTTGAAAGCGGCGAAAAACAGGACGACCGGAAACAGGTCGAAGAGAAACTTCATCGGCGGCTTAGTCCTCGCTTACGATTTGCTGAATGCCCGTTCCAAAGTACTATACTCTGCAGCTGCTTTTTCCCCGAGAGGAGAGACCCGTCATGGCCGAGCCCCACATCGCGCAGAAATCTCCCTACGCTGTCGAGCTCGCGCCCGGCGACTACTGGTGGTGCCGCTGCGGGGGATCCAAGAGCCAGCCGTTCTGCGACGGCACGCACAAGACCACCGAATTCACGCCCGTGAAGTTCACCGTCACCAAGGCCGAGAAGCTGTGGCTGTGCGGCTGCAAGCGCACCCGAAACCAGCCGTTCTGCGACGGGACCCACAAGACGCTGTAGCGGCCCCGGTCCGCACTCCGCTATTTCTTCGCCGCTGTCCAGCGGCCTTCCTGGCCGCTGTCGGTGCGGAACGAGCCCTCCATGGTTGCGCCCGTCACCCGCCCGCTGAAGTCGCGGCGCACGCCGCGGACGTCGACGTAGGCGAAACTGATCCGGAACCCGGAGAGGCGCGGCTCGCGCAGACCCGCGAGCACCGAGCCCAGATAGGCCACGCCCTCGATCTTCTGGAATTTCTGGTCGAAATTCAGGCTGAGCTTCTCGGAGGCGCCGTTGCCGGAGAGCTCCAGCGCCCAGCGTCCTTCGACCTTGGCCGGTACCACCCAGAAGTACACTCGCCTCCCGTCGACGTCCGAAGACTCATCGGGCTCCCAGTCTTCCATGTTGAAGGCGTGCGTGACGACGCGCGTGCCCGGACGCAAGGCGAGAATCTGCGGCCGGAGCTTGATGTTGAGCGAAGGCAGCAGGTACATCGTCAGCACCGTGGCCTGGGTGAAATCGGTGACGAAGATATCGCCGTGGACGATCTGGGCCTTGCCGGCGACGCCGGCGGCCTGGAGGTTCTTCTGCGCATACGCGACCATGTCCGGGTTGTATTCGACTCCCATGGAGCGCGCGCCGAACTTCTTGGCCGCCGCGATGGCGATCTTGCCGTCGCCGGCGCCGAGGTCGATCACGTAGTCCTCCGGCTTGGTCTGCGCCATGGTGAGCATGCGATCGACGACCTCGTCGGGGGTCGGCACCCACACCACGTCCTTGCCCTGCTGGCCGACATAGGGCTTGAACTCCGGCTTCTGGGCGTACGCGACGGAGGCCGTTGCGAGCACCGCGGCGGCGACTACCGGGGCGATGCTCCTTGGAATGGCACGGTACATGTCGTCCTTTCTGTCTGGTTGAAATGCGGTCAGCTGCGTATCTTACAGCGCCTCTGCGGCGTGGTCGGCGAGGCGCGAGCGCTCGCCCCGCTGCAAGGTCACGTGCCCCGAGTGCGACCAGCCCTTCATGCGGTCGACCACGTAAGTCAGTCCCGAGCTGCCTTCGGTGAGGTAGGGCGTGTCGATCTGCGCGATGTTGCCCAGGCACACCACCTTGGTTCCCGGCCCGGCGCGGGTGATCAGGGTCTTCATCTGCTTGGGCGTCAGGTTCTGGGCTTCATCGAGGATCAGGTACTTGCTGATGAAGGTGCGGCCGCGCATGAAGTTGAGCGACTTGATCTTGATCCGCGAGCGGATCAGGTCGCGGGTCGCGGCGCGGCCCCATTCGCCCGCCTCCTCGTCGGTCTTGTCGAGGATCTCGAGGTTGTCCTCGAGCGCTCCCATCCAGGGCGTCATCTTCTCTTCCTCGGTTCCCGGCAGGAAGCCGATGTCCTCGCCGACGGGCACCGTGACCCGGGTGATGATGATCTCGGAGTAGTGCCGGGTCTCCAGGGTCTGCATCAGTCCCGCGGCGAGCGCAAGCAGCGTCTTTCCCGTTCCCGCCTGGCCGAGCAGGGTCACGAAGTCGATCTCGGGGTTCATCAGCAGGTTGAGCGCGAAATTCTGCTCGCGGTTGCGCGCGGTGATGCCCCAGACGTTGTTCTTGGCGTGCGTGTAGTCGCGCACCGTCTCGAGCACCGCGGTGCGCTCCGACAGCTCCCTCACCGTGGCGAGCAGCGGCCGCTCGCCCTCCTGATAGACGAACTCGTTCAGGAGCAGCTTCCCGCACAGCGGGCCGCGGATGCGGTAATAGGCGCGGCCCTCGCGCTTCCAGGATTCGACGTCGCGGCCGTGATCGTCCCAGAAGTCGCCCGGCAGCTCGCGCACGCCGGTGTAGAGGAGATCGGTGTCCTCCAGCACCTTGTCGTTATAGTAGTCCTCGGCCAGGAGCCCCAGCGCATGCGCCTTGATGCGCATGTTGATGTCCTTGGACACCAGGATCACCGGCCGGCTCGGGTCGCGCTTCTGCAGGAAGATGACCACGCCGATGATGTGATTGTCGGTCTTCCCTATGGGCAGGTTCGCGGGCAGGTGCCCGTTGATCGCCTCGGTCTGGAGATAGAGGCGCCCGGTGGCGCTGTCGGCGTCGTGGCGCTTGAGCGGAATGCCCTCGGCGATCGGCCCTTTCGCGTGGCTGACGATGTCGTCCAGGAAGCGGCTCGCCTGGCGCGCGTTGCGCGCGATCTCGGACAGGCCGCTCTTGTGGTTGTCCAGCTCCTCGAGCGTCATGATCGGCAGGAACACGTCGTGCTCCTCGAACCGGAACAGGCTCGTCGGGTCGTGCATCAGAACGTTGGTGTCCAGGACGAACAGCTTGCTGCTGGAGTGCGCGGCTTTCGCGCGGGTCTGGCGGGACGGCACGGGTTTCGACGCAGATGCGCGCGCAGCGGCGGGCTCGGAGCCGGGCTGGCCTTCAGTCGGCTTCAACAAAGTCGAGCACCTCCTGGGCGTGGCCTGGAACCTTCACGCCGCGCCATTCGCGCCGGACCACGCGGTCGCGGTCGAGGACGAAGGTGCTGCGCTCGATGCCGCGCACCTTTTTCCCGTACAGGTTCTTCATCTTCATCACGCCGAACTGGTTGCAGACCTTCTCGTCCTCGTCGGAGAGCAGCTCGAAGGGAAATCCCATCTTGGCCTTGAAGTTCTCGTGCGTCTTGAGGCTGTCGCGCGAGATCCCGTATACGGCGCAGCCGGCCTTCTGGAATCGGGGATATAGATCGCGAAACTGGCTTCCTTCGGTGGTGCAGCCCGGGGTGTTGTCCTTCGGGTAGAAGTACAGGACGACCCGCCTGGATTTGACCGCCGAGAGCCGGAACTCGCTTCCGCCGGTGGAGGGCAGGGCGAAGTCGCTTACCGCTTTGTCGGGCATTCCGTATTCTACGGTTTACGTGAAGAATCGGGTGAGCTCGCCGAGCAATTCGGCGGGCGCTTCCTCCGGCAGGTAGTGGCCGCAGTCGAGCGTGCGTCCCTGCACGCTCTCGGCCCGCTCGGCCCAGTCGGCGAGCGGCTTGAAGCAGCGCTCGATGGTGCCGTGCTTGCCCCACAGGACCAGCAGCGGAGCGGCGAGCTTGCGCGAGATGTCGGCCTCGTCGTGCTGAAGATCGATCGATTCGGCGGCGCGATAGTCCTCGCAACTCCCGTGAATCGCCGCCGGATCGCGAAAGCACCTGCGGTACTCCGCGAGCGCCTCTGGGGCAAACGCCTTGAGTCCCGCGTGCCGCGTGCCGATATGGCTCTCCAGATAGAAGTCCGGGTTCGCGCCGATCAGCGTCTCGGGAATGGGCTCGGGGCGGAGGAGAAAGAACCAGTGGTAGTAGGCCTTGGCGAATTCCCGGGTGACGCGCGAGTACATGGTGCGCGTGGGCACGATGTCGAGCACGGCGAGCTTCAGCACCTGCGCCGGGTGGTCGAGGGCCATGCGATGCGCGACGCGCCCGCCGCGGTCGTGGCCCGCCACGAAGAATTCCTCGTGACCGAGCGCCCGCATGACCTCGACCTGGTCCTGCGCCATCGCGCGCTTGGAATAGTTCGAGTGATCGGGCAGCCCGTGCGGCTTCTCGCTGTCGCCGTAGCCGCGCAGGTCGGCGGCGACCACGCTGAAGTGCTTCGCCAGCTCGGGTGCGACCTTGTGCCAGATGGCGTGCGTCTGCGGATAGCCGTGCAGCAGCAGCAGCGGCGGACCCACGCCGCCGTGGACCAGGTTAATCGCGGCGCCGCTGGTCCGGATGCGCCGCCGCTTGAATCCCGGGAAGAGCCCGTTCATGTGAGGAATTCCTTGCCCTGGAGGGTGAGCGAGCCCGAGCGCCCTGCCACCGGGCCGAGCGCGATTTCATTGCGCGGAAGGCTCTTCAGATCGAGATCCTCGGCGAGGGCGCGCAAGGGCACGAGCTCGTAGCCCTGGTTCTTCCAGCCGGCGAGCAGCGTCTCGAACGCTTCCGCGAGCTTGCCGCCCTCGAGCTCGGCGTGAAGCGTGTACACGTGCCCCATCGCCGGCGGTGTGCGCGTGAGACCGAGCACGTGCGCGGCGACGTTCTTGGCGGTGAGGCCGTTCGCGCCGATCAGCTCGTCGAGGGTCGGCAGCGTAGTCGGGAGCTGCGGGCAGGCGACGATCTCGGCGCGCCACACAGGGATGAAAGGGCAGCTGCCGCGGGAATCCGAGCTGTAGTCGAAGCCGAGGCGCTGCGTCAGGCGCAGCGCGTGCAGGTTCATCTGCCAGCCCGCGGCGGCGTGGGCACGCGCAGGCTCGCCGAAAATGGCCTCGAAGCGCTCGCGCGCGAGCTGGATCTGGCGCTCGGTCCACGCGGAGCCGGCGCCGCCGACGCCGTCCTGCCACTTGACGTGGTCCCAGGTATGAATGCCGACCTCGAAGCCGGCGTCGCGAACCGAGCGCATGACGTCCCCGCAGCGCCGCCCGATGTCGGGTCCCGGAAGGAGCGTCCCGTAGAGCAGGGTCCGCAGGCCGTAGTGAGAGAGGACCGAGGTGCGCGAAACCTTGGCGAAGAACCCGCGGCGGAAGGCACGCTTGACCGCGCGCCCGGTGTGATCAGGGCCCAGGCTGAAGAAGAAGGTCGCCCCTGCGCGGTGCTTCTTCAGCAGCTCGAGCAGGCGCGGCACCCCCTTGCGGGTGCCCTGGTAGGTATCGACGTCGACCTTGAGGGCGAGCTTCATTCCGCCGGGCTCACTCCACCAGCTCGGACGCTTCCTGGATCTGCGTCCGGTAGGCGTCGAAGATGTGCCTCAGCGCCTGGTGCATGCCGACCTGCGGTTTCCACCCGAGGTCCCTGGTCGTCTGCGTGATCAGAGGGACGCGATTCTGCACGTCCTGGTAGCCTTTGCCGTAGTACTGAGCGGCAGTGGTCTTCACCAGCTTCACTTTTCTCGCGTTGTCGCGGTACTCGGGGTACTCGAGCGCGAGCTTCAGCATCATGCCGGCCAGATCCTTCACCGAGTAGTTGTTCTTGGGATTACCGATGTTG
>DATIWX010000063.1:0-4131 GCA_035519135.1 Burkholderiales bacterium
ATGAACCCGGCGTTCGAGGAGTCGGCGATGTTCGAGAACATGATCGACCTCATGTTCAAGAACGAGTACGACGTCTACGTCTTCGACACCGCGCCAACCGCCAACGCGCGGCGCCTGCTCGGCATGTCGAAGGTGTACGCGCTGTGGGTCAACAAGATGATGAAGAGCCGCGAAGAAGCGAAGACGCTGCGCGAGCTGCTGTCCTTCACCAAGAAGAAGGAAGCGGATCCGCTGATGGAGTACCTCGTTTCCTTCCGCGACCGGATGGAGCACGCGCGCGTGCTCCTCACCGACCCCAAGCTCACCGCGTTCTACTTCGTGACGCTCGCGGAAGCGCTGCCGATCGCGGTGGTCACGCGCTTCATCCAGTGGTTCAAGGATTTCGGCATTCCGGTGGGCGGCGTCTTCGTCAACATGCTCATCGACCGCGCGTCGGTCGGTCCCGACGCCGCCGACTTCGTCAAGAACCGCGTGGCGATGCAACAGGAGCACATGCAGACCATCTGGCGCGAGTTCGACGGCGCCGTGCGCGCCATCGTGCCGCTGTTCGAGAACGAGATCCGCGGCGTGCCCATGCTGCAACGCCTGTGCGACGCGATGTTCTCGGGCGACGGCGCGAAAGCGGCCCCGCCAGCGGGCGCCGGCGAGCCGCGCAAAGTCGAAGCACGAACCTGATCGCTGCGGGAACAACGCCGCGCCGAAGCGGCCGGCTCTCGCACAATCCGAATCACACCGTCAGGCGCCGGACTTGAGCGCGTCGCGCTCGTACCACGCCCGCGTCGCGTTGACGATCTTCACCACGAAGAGCATGACCGGCACTTCGACCAGCACGCCGACGACCGTGGCGAGCGCGGCGCCCGACTCGAAGCCGAACAGGCTGATGGCGGCGGCGACCGCAAGCTCGAAGAAGTTGCTCGCTCCGATGAGCGCGGACGGACAGGCGACGCTGTGCTTTTCCCCAGCCAGCCGGTTGAGCCAGTAGGCGAGCCCCGAGTTCAAGAACACCTGGATCAGGATGGGCACCGCGAGCAGGGCGATCACGAGCGGTTGCCCGAGAATGGCCTCGCCCTGGAAGGCGAAGAGAAGGACCAGGGTCAGGAGCAGCGCCCCGACAGACCATGGCCCCATCCTTGTCATCGCCCTGTCGAGCGCGGCTTGGCCCTTTCCGAGCAGGACCTTGCGCAGGAGTTGGGCGACGATGACCGGAATGACGATATAGAGCGCCACCGAAGTGAAGAGCGTGTCCCAGGGCACCGTGATCGAGGCCATGCCGAGCAGGAGCCCTACGATGGGCGCAAAGGCGAAGATCATAACCGCGTCGTTGAGTGCGACCTGTGAGAGCGTGAAATACGGGTCGCCGTCGGTCAGCCTGCTCCACACGAAGACCATGGCCGTGCACGGCGCCGCCGCGAGGAGAATGAGGCCGGCGATGTAGCTGTCGAGTTGCTCCGCCGGGAGATAGGAGGCGAAGACGTGCCGGATGAACAGCCAGCCGAGCAAGGCCATGGAGAACGGCTTCACCGCCCAGTTGACGAAAAGCGTGATACCGATGCCCCTCCAGTGCGACCTCACCTGGCTCAGCGCCCCGAAATCTATCTTGACGAGCATCGGAACGATCATCACCCAGATGAGCAGGCCGACCGGAATGTTCACCCGCGCGAATTCCACGGCGGCGATCGCGTGGAACGCCGCAGGAAAGAGTTGCCCCAGGGCGATTCCCGCGACGATGCACAGTGCCACCCACACCGTCAGATAGCGCTCGAAGAAGCCGATGGGGCTGCGCGCGGCCGGCTTCGCCGCGATCCCGTATTGCGTGCTCATGCCTTGGATCGGGTCTTGCCGATCTCGTCGAGCCGCGTTTTCAATGCCATGCGGTCCAGCTTCTCGAGCGGAAGGTTCAGGAAAAGGTTGATGCGTGCGCTCAATTGCGTGAAGGCCGTGAGGAAAGCCCTGCGCACGTCCTCGTCGGCTCCCTGGACCGCGGCCGGGTCCTCGACGCCCCAATGCGCGCTCACGGGCTGGCCGGGCCAGACCGGGCAGACTTCTCCCGCGGCGTTGTCGCAGACGGTGAAGACGAAGTTCATCCTCGGCGCGCCGGGCTGCGCGAACTCATCCCAGCTTTTCGAGCGCAGGCCATCCGTGCTCATCCGGTTTTTCCGGAGCAGCTCGAGCGCGAAGGGATTCACCCGGCCGGCAGGCCGGCTGCCGGCGCTGTAGGCGACAAAACGCCCGCGGCCCGCCGAGTTGAGGTAAGCCTCGGCGAGGATCGACCGCGCCGAGTTCCCGGTGCAGAGAAAGAGAACGCTGTACGGCACGCCATCACCTCCTGATCGAATCGGGGCGTTGACTATCTTCTTATATTTCCATTATATTGGAAGTATGAAAACGAGTGAAGCCGTGATCGCCCTCGAAGCGCTGGCCCAGGAATCGCGCCTGGGTATCTTCCGGCTGCTGGTCGAGGCGGGGCCGGAAGGCCTCCCGGCGGGCCGGATCGCCGGGCGCATGAAGCTCCCCGGGCCGACGCTTTCGTTTCACCTGGCGCAGTTGAAACGCGCGGGCCTGGTCGCCTGCCGGCGCGAGAGCACCTCGCTCATCTACTCGGCGGAGTTCGGCGCGATGGACACGCTTGTCGGCTTCATGACCGAGAACTGCTGCGGCGGCGACGCGGCACAGTGCGCCCCGGCCCGCCGGGTTTCCGAATCGAAGCGCAAGAGGAGAGCCGCATGAAGCGATTCCACCGCAGTTGATCGACGAAGTGATCAGCTATCGGCTGGCTACGGCCGGCGACCGGGAAGCGATCCGTGCTCTTCTCGATGCAGAGCGCTTGCCCTCTTCGGATCTGACGGCGAGCGGCGTCCTGCTGATCGCGGCGGTAGCGCGGGACCGGGTGGTCGGCTGCATCGGCGTCGAGCCGCACGGAGATGCCGGGATCATTCGCTCGCTCGCCGTCGCGCCCGAGTTTCGCGGCCGGGGAATCGCGCGAACCCTCGTGTCGCGCGCCGAAACGCTGGCCTCAAAGCACGATGTGCGCTGCTTGTATTTGCTCACGGAGGGCGCAGCGGAGTTCTGGAAGAAGGCCGGCTACGCGGCTGCGTCCCGGGCCGAAGCGCCGCCGGCGATCAGGGCGAGCGCCGAGTTCGCTTCCCTGTGCTCGGCCTCGGCAACTTGTATGCAGCGTTCGCTCTTGGGACCGATGGCGAAGCCAGTCGCAAAGGAGAGGCCGTGAGGACATTCTATTTCATTTGTATCAAGACCTCGACACGGCGACAACATAGAGTAAGCTGGCGGGCCGCGCTTCTCGGGGGCGTGGAGCAGGCAAAGGAGAGGTGCAATGAAAACCAAACTGGGTAAGCTGGTCGTTCTCGTCGTTGCCCTCTGCGCTCCCGCGCTGGCGAGCGCGCAGCAGGAGCAGTACTGGCCGGGGCCCTGGCACATGTGGGGCGGAGGCTGGGGCTTCTGGTGGATCTTCCCGCTGCTCATGTTCTTCTTCATGGTTGCCGTGTGCATCGGCATCTTCTTCTTGATGCACAGAGCCGGCGGCCATGCTTCTCACGGCTGGATGCCCTGGCGCATGACGGGGCCATGGGGCGACCCGACCCATTCGGCTCTGCAGATTCTCAACGAGCGCTTTGCGAAGGGCGAGATACAGAAGCAGGAATACGAGGACAAGAAGGCCGCGATTCTCTCGGGCAACCCGCGCTGAAGACGTCGCGCAGCCCGTCCACCTTCGGAGACCGAGAATGGCCCAGAGCGAAGCGGCCCCGCAGGTCTACATCTGCCCCATGCACCGGAACGTTCGCCAGGGGCAGCCGGGCAAATGTCCCCAATGCGGAATGGACCTGCTCCCCGAGGGCACACGCTTCGGCATGCTGCGGCACATGGTGAAGAGCCCGATCATGCTGGTCGCGATGGCCATCGTCATGATCGGGATCATGATGATCGCGATGAAGCTCATGTGACGGTGCCCGCTCCGGTCCTCGCGTCGACCTGCGCCGCGAGCTCGCGCAGCGCCTTGGAAATATCGACGCGGTACGGCTCGGCGGCCTGATCGAGACGGCGCAGTCGCGGAGGCAACGCGGCGAGTTGCCGGGTTGCCCGCGTTCGGATCTCGGCCGTGCTCGGCGACGCACC
>DATIWX010000064.1:0-9126 GCA_035519135.1 Burkholderiales bacterium
ATCAGGAACTGGACCGACCTGATGCCGGGATCGCGATGCGTCGGGAAAGCGATATCGGCGTGCAGGACGTGGTTGGACGCCGAGCGGGCGCTCGCCAGGCGAAGGCCGATGCCGACATCGCCGAGCCAGCCCGTGTTCTCCGTGTTCGCGTACGGGCCGCCCCATGCGCGGCCGGCGTCGCAGAAGGCGGCGCCGCCGACGTAGAACAGGCGAAACGGATACCAATCGGTGTAGATGCGCTCCTCGAGGGTGAACAACGCCCGCCGGTCGCCGCTCTGGTAGCGGATGGGGTAGCCGCGCAAGCCGTTGTCGCCTCCCAGCAGCAGCTGCTGGTCGGGGGTGGGCTTGACGGTCCGGTCGCCGGCGATGGAGACGAAGAGGAGCGAATGACGGGCCTGGGGCACGTAGTATCGAGTCGAGACGGAAAGCAGCTCGCGTTCGACGCCGGCGCTTCCGTATTCGCCCGTCACGGACGCCGATGCCACCAGCTGCCGGTCGGAAAGCACGGTGAAGCCCTTGCTCAGCGTGCCTGAGTAGAGCCACAGGTTGCGGTCGCCGCCGAGCGCGGTCATGGCGCGGCCGACCTGCGCGACCAGCTGGAGTCCCATCGCGAAGTACTCGGGGCGCTCGATCATGTCGCGGTTCCTGAGCTTCTGGAAATTGTCCTCGCTCACCTCGTAACGCAGGAACGGCGCCGTGAGCTTCTGGTCCGCCGGCAACGGTGCGGGCGGGGGCAATCCCGGCTCCGCGCGGAAGGTGTCGAACTGGTAGGTGATGCCGACCGAATATCGGCGCGCGAAGCCCCCGATGAGGCCGTCGGACCAGCCCGCGGATACTTCGGCGCCGTCCCGGACGTGGCGCGCCTGGGCGACGCCCGTTGCGTTCGTGTAAAGGGTGTTCACGCGGTCGTCCGCCGACCCGGAGATTCCGTAGGCTCTTCGCGATTCGAGGGAGTAGAAGGGCTGCAGCAGCGCGAAGGACTGGCTCCTGCCGTCCGTGAGATCGGCATACGAGTAGCCGACCGAGGTCCCTCCGCCGAAGGCGTGGTCCTGCTGGATGCTGAAGGTGTTGCTGCTGCGATCGATGTCGTTCGTGTGGGACAAGCCGATCGCGTATCCGAGCCCCAGCAGGTTGCCTTCCTTCAGCGCGAAACCGCTCTTGTTGGCGCCGCCCGAGTGGCTGAAGTTGACGCTCGGGGAGAAGGTCCAGGTGTCGCGCGTGGTGACCTGGAGATCGACGAGGCCGTCGTGGAAGGCGACCGGCCGGATGTCGGCGTCGTACAGGAAATGGTTGGCGCGCAACAGGCGCTCCGCCTCGTCGATGGCTCGCGCCGAGAACGGCTCTCCACTCTTGAACGGCAACGCCCGGAGGATGACGCGTGGACGCGTCTGGAAATGCAGGTCGTTCGCCAGACGGTAGAAGGAGTTGTTCTCCGACGGGTGCGTGAGGTCGAAGATGTTCTCGGTGTCGACGCGGATCTCCCCGATCCGGGCACCGGCGGCTTCGAGCTCGGCGAGCGAGGGAATGCCCCGCCCCGGATCGGCCTCAGCCGCTGTCGCCGGGCGGATTGCCGATGCCAGGACCGCGCAGGTGACGAGCAGCGAGCGCGCAAAGCCGGTTCGCACGGCCGCCTCAGGGCGGTACTTTCGATGGACGACGGTAGGAGCTCTCCTGGGACTGCACGTGAGCGCTCAGGATGGCTCGCGGCGATGTCCCGACGGTCTCGATTGGCCCGGCCAGCGTCACGTTTGCCACTCGCGGTCCTTGCGAAGAGCCACGCATGTGACGAGGCCGGCGATCGCGGGAATCGATGCGTGGTCCGGGAGATGGAATACTAGGTCGATGAAGGCGGCAGCGGCATTTTTCTCGGAGGCGTCCAACTTGAAGATCGATCCGAAGCGCTTCCGCGTTCCCAAGGGGCGGGAAGTGAGCCTCGATCGATGGCCGACGGCCATCCGCCCCTTCTACAAGGCGCAGGCGCACTACAAGGAGCTTCTCGACGCGGACGTCGCGCGGCTGAGCGCGCTCCAGCGCCTCCTCTACGCATCCAACGAATACTCGCTCCTGCTCGTCTTCCAGGGCATGGATAGCGCCGGAAAGGACGGCGCGATCAGCCACCTCCTCACCGGCGTCAACCCGCAGGGCTGCGAAGTCCACAGCTTCAAGCATCCCGGCCCGGAAGAGCTGGAACACGACTTCCTGTGGCGCGCGATGTGCGTTCTGCCGGGGCGCGGAAGGATCGGTGTCTTCAACCGCTCCTATTACGAGGAGGTGTTGGTCGCCCGCGTGCATCCCGAAATCCTGCGCAGCGAGGGCGTCGCGGGCAGGCGCGCGGGCGACCGGAAGGTCTGGAAGGAACGCTTCGAATCCATCGTGAAGCTGGAGCAGCACCTCCACCGCAACGGCACCCGGGTCATCAAGTTCTTCCTTCACCTGTCGAAGGCGGAACAGCGCAAGCGCCTGCTGGAACGCATCGACGATCCGGAAAAGAACTGGAAATACAACCAGGCCGACCTCGTCGAACGCGGCCTCTGGAATCGATACATGCGGGCCTACGAAGAGTGCCTGGGCGCGACGAGCACCAAGATCGCGCCGTGGCACGTGGTCCCCGCCGACAACAAGTACAACGCGCGCCTCATCGTGTCGCGCGTGGTGATCGACACCCTGCAAGGGCTCGGGATGGCCTATCCCAAGCTTACTCGCGAACAAAGAAACGGGCTGCGGGCGATTCGCAGGCAGCTCTCGGGCTCGGGGCGCCGTTAGAACATCCGCCACTGCGCCCAGCGCTGGAGCAGCGGCACCGAAAGGTCGTTGAGGCGGGGGTTCAGCCGCAGGGGCCGCAACAGCATCTTCACCGCCATCCGATACGGATAGCAACTGCGCATGACCGGCCGCAGGCGAGCGATGAACGAGTCGAACGCCTCGTCGCGGAATGCACCGACGGGATGGCGCAGGATCCAGGCGTGCTTGAATGCGATGAACGCGTCCTGGCCTTCGGCCTCGCCCAGGCGCGCGAGGAGCGTGCGCAGGACATCGAGGCGTCCGATGGCCTGCGCGCCGCGGCCGGCCTCGAAGAAGTGGCGAAAATGGTCGTAGTGGCGCACCTCGTCCTGGCGGATCCGCGCCGCCAGGTCGCGCAGCACCGGATCCTGCGCGTAGCGGTGCAACGCCGTGTACAGGGTCGAAGTGCCGATCTCCACGGCGCAGCGCGCGGCCATCTCCAGGACCGGGCTCGGGTTGAGGGCCTGCGGGGTGCACAGGAGCGAGTACTCGGCCAGGAAATCGGCGAACCCGCGCGACCAGTCGAGTTCCGGCCACACGAGCTCGGCATACTTGCGCAGCGCTTGCCCGTGCTGCAGCTCCTCTGGCTGCCATGAGTGCTGCAGCCATCGCTGCGCAACCGGGTCGCGGACGTGGTCCGCCAGCGTGCTGGTGTACAGGTCGGCGCCACTTTCGACGAACGACGCTGCCGTCACGAGGTAGTAGAGGAATGGATCGGCGCGCGTGCGGTCTGCCGCGATCGCGCGCCAGTCGATGTCGTCCAGCGTCCACTGGGTCTGCATGAGCGCTACTCCAGGCTGCCCGGGCCGGCGGGGAGCGCGACCCACACCCACCCGGATTCCGTCTTCACCTCGAACGTGGCGATCGGCTCGGTGCGAACGTGCTGCATGAGGAGGGCGACGTTCCGGAGAAGTGCCGCGATGCGCGGCGGGGGGACCTCGTCCCCCGAGTCCCCGGGCACCGGGCCCGAGAGCGCCTCTCCGGTCATGATATCGAACTGGGCGCAATGCATGGGACAGGTGACGATATCGCCGTCGAGGGTTCCCATCTCCAGCGGAGCGTTCATGTGCCCGCAGCGCCGGTCGATCGCGTGGAAGGTCCCACCGCGATTGCAGATGACGACCTCCCGCCCGTTCACGTCGACCGCTTTCATGCCTCCCGGGGCAAGGTCTGCGGTTCGCAGCGCCTGGACGAATTCACCGCTCAATGCCCAGGTCCTTCGCGGAGAGCTGCGGCAAGCTGTCCGGGTCCGTCACATCGCTGTGCACGAAGAGCCCGCACCAGCAGCGCTTCATCGCGTCGTAGTGCTCGCGGTGGAAGGGGATGCAGGGGCAGACGATCTGCATGTCGCGAGCGCGGTCTCCGCGGATCGGCTTGCATGGACAGAAGGGGACCCCATGCTTCGACTCGAGCTCGACCTCCTGCTCGAGGAGAAACTCCGCGAGCTCGTGGTCGGGCGTGAACTTGAATCCCATCGGCTCGACCACCTTGGCGAAGAAGTAGCGCAGGGCCCTCTTCCTGGATTCGACGCTCATGGGGCTTGATTCGCGATTCCCAGCAGCTTGGCGAATCGAGCCGGCTGATAGCCCTGGACGACCTCGCCGCCGATCCGCACGAACGGGAAGCCGCTGGCCCCGGCCGCATCGAGCTCGCGCGTGATCCTCGCCTGGGTGGCGAAATCGGCAAGGTCGTAGTCGACGAAGTCGTACGGAATGCCGCGCTGCGCGAAATACTCCTTGGTCCTCATGCACCAGGGGCAGGTGGACAGCGTGTACATGGAAACCTTCTTCACCGCGGGCTTCCTCCCTGGCCGAGGTTCACGTACACCTTGCCGTCCTCGGACTTCGTCGCATAGACCGCGAGGCCGATCTCGGGTGCGGCAAGGAAGCGGCCCGTCCGAACGTCGAACTTCCAGTCGTGGCAGGGACAGGTCAGGATGTGGCCGGCAAGGGAGCCGGTGAAAAGCGGGCACCCCATGTGCGCGCAGCAACCCGAGACCGCGTACACGAGTCCCTCCACACGGGCGATGACGAGGTTGACGCCCGATGGGTATGCCGGGGCCATCGCTCCCTCGGGCAAGGCCGTCTCGTCGATGGCGTAGGTCCACGTAGCGCTTTGCGCCGGCACCGGAGAATCCTCCTAGGCGTGATCGGCCATCGGGATGTAGACGGTGAAGGTGCTGCCCTCACCGGGCGCGGTCTCCACGTCGATCACGCCGCCGATTTCAGTGACGATCGCGTACACCAGCGCAAGCCCGAGCCCCGTTCCGCGGCCGAAATCCTTGGTGGTGAAGAACGGCTCGAAGATGCGTGCGACCGTCTCGCCGTCCATGCCGCAACCACGGTCCTCGACGCGTACCCCGACGTAGCGGCCCCGTTTCAAGGCCCCATGCGAGAGCTTGAGCTCGGTGCCCGCATCGACGGGCATGACGGCGACGCGCAACGGGCCGCCGGCCTTCATCGCGTGAATCGAATTGCTGCACAGGTTCATGACGACCTGGTGGATCTGGGTGGCGTCGCCCATGACGACGAGCGGCACGTCGGGAATGGCCGGCTCCAACGCAATGCCCGGGGGCAGGGAGCTGCGAATCAGCTCGAGCGCCTCGGCTACCGTGCGGCATGCGTCCGTCGGCACGCGCTTGCCGCGCTGACAGCGCGTGTACGCGAGAATCTGGCCGACGAGGTCGCGGCCGCGCTTCGCCGCGGTGAGCACGTTCTGCGCATGGCGCTTCTGCGGCGTGTTCCCGGGCGCTTCGTCGAAGAGCATCTCGGCATAGGCGAGGATGCCACCGAGCACGCTGTTGAAGTCGTGCGCGATGCCGCTCGCGCAGCGTCCGATCGCCTGCATCTTCTCCGCCTGCCGCAGGCGCTCCTCGAGCCTGGCGCGCTCGGCCTCGGCGCAAGCCACGTACATCCGGAAGCGCGCCTCGCTCGCAAGCAGCTGCTCTTCGGCGCGCCGAAGAGGCGTGATGTCCTGAACGATCGCAAATGTACGCCGTGCATCAACGAGCGTGCTGGTGGCGCGCTCGACGTTCACTTGGGCGATCTGGCTCATGACGATGGCTCCCTCGCGTCGGTCAGTGCCCCGACTATGCCTCTGTGGTTTGCAGCGGTATTCAATCCGTCTGAAAAGGCCTTCAAGAATGCTGAGCGGCCCGGGAGGGCGCCCACCCGCAACCGCGCCACCTCCTTGCGGAAGCGGGGTCGGGTACTGCCTGATGGCCTAGAGATCCGCCAGAAAGCGCTCCAGCGGCGCCTGGGCCAGGAGAGTGGCGAACCAGATTGCGTAGCCCTCGCCCGAGGGGTGCAGCCCGTCGGGGCAGTAGTAGCGACGCGGCTCCCGGACGAAGGGATCGTCGTTCGGGTCGAGGAACAGGTCGACGAAGATCACACCCAGCTCGGCGGACACGCGCTGGACCATCGCATGGACGCGCACGGCATGCCACATGATTATCCGCGAGATGGGTCGCAGGAAGAATGGAGCCACGCTGAAATTCTGCCCAGGCATCAGGATGACATTGTCGCTGAGCATGCGCGCGCGCGCGATCGCCGAGCGCAAGTCCCGCTCAACCGTCTTGACGGAGCGAAATTCCAGCACGTCGTTGGCGCAGGCGTGAATGAGGATGAGATCCGCGGACCGGATGTCGAGGCCATTCAGCTGGTCGACGACGTGGCCCATGCGCGCGCCCGACTTCGCGACATTGACGACGCGGGCATGGGGATAGGCTGCGGCGATCCGGCCCGCCGTGGATTCCGCGGGTAAGGCGCCCACGCCGAATGCCGTGCTATCGCCGGCGACGACGATCGTCTTGCGGCAGCCTGCCGGGAAGGATTGCGCGGGTATCGTCCGCGCGACCAGGCGTCTCGAAAGGCGAATGCGCAGGGCGTACAACGTCGCCACGACCGAGACGGCGGTAAGGAAAGCGGCCAGCAGGATGTAGAGCGCCCACATGCCGCCAAGATGCCCGGTGGGCGAAGATTGGTCTTGCAGAATGCAATTTGCTTGAGCGTTCTTGCGCGCTTGGACCCATTACGCGCCGGGGGCGGCGTGAACGCGGAGCCGGCTCGCGATCAGAGCTGGAACGCCAGCCAGAGCACCAACCCTTCCGCGAGATCGCGCAGCAGCCCCGGCGGATGCGCGACGTAGCGGCTCGCGCCGCTAGCCTGCCGGTCGATCCAATCCGCGAAGCGCCGCGCGTCGCCGGGCTCGTAGAACGCGACCATCAGCTCGAAGTTGAGGAAGAGGCTGCGCGCGTCGAGGTTGGCCGAGCCGACGAGCGCGATCGCGTCGTCCACCACGATAGCCTTCGCGTGGTTCATCTGCGGCACCAGCCATACGCGGGCGCCCGCACCGGCCAGCTCGCGCAGCGCGCGAGGGCGCACCAGGTCGGCTGTCCGGTGATTCGACTTCGCCGGCAGGACCAGGTCCACTTGCACGTTGCGGCGCGCGGCGAGCGTGAGCGCCATGAGCAGGGCCGGGTCGGGGACGAAGTAAGGCGTCACGGCCACGATGCGCGCGCGCGCCTTGAAGAACGCGCTGACGAGCAGCGAGTACACGGTATCGTCGGACTGGTCGGGGCCTGACGGGAAGAGTTGCCCGAGCGGCCCCGATGCAGGCTCTTCGGGCCGCGCGGGCCCCTTGCGGGGCTTCTCCATCGCGAACGCCCAGTCATTCTCGAAGCATTCGAGCGCACGTTCCGCGAGGGGGCCCCGCAGGTCGAACGACAGGTCCTTCCACGGGGCCACGCCCGGCGCGCCTTCGAAGTACTGCGCGGTGAGGTTGCGTCCGCCGCACCACAGCCATGAGCCGTCGGCGATCGTCATCTTGCGGTGATCGCGCAGGTTGAACCTTCCGCGGCGGGGCGAGTGCAGCGGCGGCACGAAGACCACGACCTGGACGCCGGAGGCCCTGAGAGTGCGCAGATCATGGCGCCCCCCGAGGAGGTTTCCCGCGCCATCGACCATCAACCGCACCTTGACGCCTTCGCGCGCCTTTCGCGCCAGCGTCTCGCACAACGCATCGGCCACCACGTCGCGCCCCAGGATGTACGTGCAGATATCGAGCGTTCGGGTTGCGGAGTCGACAATCTCGCGAAGCGCGGCGAGCGCTTCCTTGCCGTCCTCGTGGATCCGTAGCGCCCGGAACGACGCTGGGGGCGCGAGGTTCATGGCGGCGGCAAGCCGCTGGGGCCAGGCCCCTTCGGCTCCGGAGAGGGGCGCGGCAAGTGGCCGCGGAGCGCCCGCCCTCGCGCGCACGAGCTTGCGCGTGCCGAAGATGAGGTAGAGCGGCAAGCCGATGTAGGGCACGAGCGCGAGCGTGATGACCCAGGCGATCGCCGCCGCGGGATGCCGCCGCTGGCGCAACGTGTGCGTGACGAGCACGTAAATCATCAGCCCCGCGATCACGACGACGCCGTGCAGGGAGATCAGGTCGGCCACGGGGGATGGGTCTTTTCGCTCATGTCCGGCATCATAGCGATTGCTTCTCCCCTGCTCACCATTTGCGAGACTGAGGGACCTGGTGAGGAACTCGATGGCTCCCGCCTTGATCGCGTACACCGACATCGGGATGTCGCTTCCCGCCTTCGCAAGCTCCAGCCGGAAGCTAGAGCGCGGCCTGCCCCCATTCGGCGGCGGCGCGTGCGGCCGCGGCGCGGGTGAAGAAGAAGCCGTTGCGCTCGAAGCCCGAGACGAGCGAAGCCTTGGCCGCAAGGACACGCCCCGAGGGAGCACGATGGACGACGACTTCGGCGGGCAGGCCGTCGAGCAAATGCATCGGTGCCGGACGCCCGTCGCGGAAGCACGAGCGATAGATGGTCATGGTGTCGCAGTCCAGGAACGCCGCATTGAATCCGAGGCCGGCATTCTCCTGGCTTCGCCCGCCGCTGCCGGCGTGGAGGATGTTCTCGAGGTGAAGCCTCAGCTCGTTCATCAGGTTCTTCACGAGAAGCTCCTCTCCCGGATGGCCCGCGCTGGCGCCGGCGCCGCGACGAACGTGCCGCGGTTCTTCCTCCTTGACGCCATGCGGAAAGCGCCCGGCGTGGTCCCGGTGTGCTTGCGGAACAACGTCGTGAGATGGCTCTGGCAGGAGCACCCCACGTCGAGCGCGATGTCGCAGATGCTCTGTTCGGTGTTGGCGAGGAGCGACATGGCCTTGCGCATGCGGCAGCGGATGATGTACTGGTGCGGCGTGAGCCCCGTGGCTAGCTTGAAGCTGCGGCCGAAGAAGAAGGGCGCGAGGCCCACCGCGTCCGCGATCTGCTCCCAGTTGAGCTTCGTGTCGAGGTTCTCGTGAATGAACCTCACGGTGCGGCGCAGGCATTCCCGCGAGAGTCCGGGGGCGTGT
>DATIWX010000065.1:0-22950 GCA_035519135.1 Burkholderiales bacterium
CAGCCTCGACCTCTTCGGAACCTCCACGCTGCTGATGCACGGCGATACGCTTTGCACCGACGATCTGGACTATCAGAAATTTCGCGTCCAGGTACGCGATCCGAGCTGGCAGAAAAGGTTCCTCGCACTCCCCCTCGAGCAGCGCAAGAAGCAGATCGAAGCCGTGCGCCAGACGAGCGAATCGGAAAAAACGCGCAAGGCGCCGGAGATCATGGACGTCAACCCGGGCGCAGTGGAGGCCGCGCTGCGGGAGCATGCGTATCCCCGCCTCATTCACGGCCACACTCATCGGCCCGCCCGGCACCTTCATCGCGTGGACGGCAGGAGCTGCGAGCGCTGGGTCCTCGCCGACTGGTACCGAGCCGGCAGCTACCTTCGCTGCGACGAGAGCGGTTGCGAGCCCGTGCAGCTCCGCTGACGCCGCTAGCGACCCAGACCGCGCTCCAGGTCGGCGCGGATGTCGCCCGCCGACTCCAGACCCACCGCGACGCGGAGCAGACCTTCGGTAATGCCGGCGCGCGCGCGTGCCTCCGGGGAGATCCTGCCGTGGGTGGTGGTGCCGGGATGCGTGATGGTGGTCTTGGTGTCGCCCAGGTTCGCCGTGATCGAGATCATGCGCGTCGAGTCGACGACCCTCCACGCCGCCTCGCGCCCACCTTTCACGACGAACGAGACGATGGCGCCGCCGGAACGCTGCTGGCGCATCGCGAGGGCGTGCTGCGGGTGGGACGCGAGTCCCGGGTAGTGCACTCGCTCCACGCCCGGATGGGACTCGAGCCACCGCGCGATCTCGAGCGCGCTTCGGGATTGCGCCTCCATCCGGATCCCGAGGGTCTCCAGTCCCTTTAGCAGCACCCAGGCATTGAAGGCGGAAAGCGTGGGCCCGGCGGTCCGCAGGAAGGAGAAAACCGAATCCATCACCGGGCCGCTCGCGCCGAGCACCGCCCCGCCCAGCACCCTGCCCTGACCGTCCAGGTACTTGGTGGCGGAGTGGATCACCAGGTCTGCGCCCAGCTCGAAGGGCTTCTGCAGGGCGGGGGTGCAGAAGCAGTTATCGACCGCGAGCAGCGCGCCTCCTTCGCGGGCGATCTGCGCCAGGGCCGCGATATCGAACACCTCGGTCAGAGGATTCGACGGCGTCTCGAGGAACAGCAGGCGCGTGTTCGGCTTCATCGCGGCGCGCCATGTTGAGGGCAGAGTGCCGTCCGCGTAGCTCGTCTCGATTCCGAACTTCGAAAGGACGGTGCTGAACAATTGCACGGTCGCGCCGAAGACCCCGGAGGAGCACACGACATGGTCGCCGGCTTTCAGCGTCGCCATCGCGGTCGCGAGAATGGCCGACATCCCGGAGGCGGTCGCGACGCAGGCCTGTGCACCTTCGAGGGCCGCGAGCCTCTCCTGGAACGCCGTGACGGTGGGATTGGTGAAGCGCGAATAGATGTTCCCGGGCGCGTTGTTGCAGAACCGGTCCGCGGCTTCCGCTGCGTTCTCGAACACGAAGCTCGAAGTGAGGTACAGCGCCTCCGAGTGCTCGTTGAACTGGCTGCGATGGATACCCGAGCGCACCGCCAAGGTTTCGATGTCGTAGTTCTGCATTGTTCGTCCTGAAATAAAAAAACCCGTCCAGCTTTCGCTAAGACGGGTCTTTGCCACGCTTTAGCCGTATTTGTTTTTACGCCCGGCTGTCGCCGGCGGCGCCCGCAAGCTGTCGATCAAATCGGCGCAAGCCGCACCTTACTATCCCACATCGTGGATGTCAAATCGGGCGCGGCCCTCAGGCGGCATTGAGATCCAGCTGGTTGCTCTCGCTTTCCTCTTCACCGTCCTGCCGCCCTGCATCGCGTTGCCGTTCCACCGACGCCAGATACTCGCTGGTCACGTCTCCTGTGATATAGACACCGTCGAAGCAGGAGGTCTCGAACTGGGCAAGCTTCGGATTGACGGCGCGTACGGCGGCCTTGAGCGCATCCAGGTCCTGGTAGACGACGGCATCGGCTCCGATCTCGCGCGCAATTTGCTCGTCGTTGCGCCCGGTCGCGATGAGCTCGGTGCGCGTCGGCATGTCGATGCCATAGACGTTGGGGTACCGCACCGGTGGCGCCGCGGACGCGAAAAACACCTTGTTGGCGCCCGCCTCGCGCGCCATCTGCACGATTTCCCGGCTGGTCGTTCCTCTCACGATCGAGTCGTCCACGATGAGGACATTCTTCCCCTTGAATTCGAGGCCGACGACGCTCAGCTTCCTGCGCACCGATTTCTTCCGGATCGTCTGCCCGGGCATGATGAAAGTTCGGCCGATATAGCGATTGCGGATGAAGCCTTCGCGATACGAAACATCGAGCCCGCGGGCGAGCTCGAGCGCGCTCGGCCGGCTCGTGTCCGGAACGGGGATCACGACGTCGACATCGAGCCCGGGCATGGTGCGCTTGATCTTGTCGGCCAGAGACCGCCCCATGTGCAGCCTGCTCTCGTACACGGAGACCCCGTCGATCACAGAGTCCGGCCTGGCAAGGTAGACGTACTCGAAAATGCAGGGAGCGAGCACCGACTTGGCGGCGCACTGGCGGCTGTTGAACTTCCCGCCCTCGTCGATGAAGATGGCCTCGCCGGGCAGGACGTCGCGCATCAGCTCGAACCCGAACGCGGTGAGGGCGACGCTCTCGGAAGCGATCAGGTACTCGGTACCTTCATCGGTCTGGCTGCGGCCGATCACCAGGGGCCGTATTCCAAACGGATCGCGGAACGCGAGCAGCCCATAGCCCGCGATCAGGGCCACCACCGCGTACGCGCCGCGACAGCGCCGGTGGACGTTCGCGACCGCCGTGAATATCGTCTCCGCGTCGAGCTTTTGACCCTTGGCCGCGAGCTCGAGCTCGTGCGCGAGAATATTGAGAAGCACTTCGGAGTCGGAGTTGGTATTGATATGGCGCAGGTCCTGCCGGAACATTTCCTGCTTGAGCGCTTCGGAATTTGTGAGGTTCCCGTTGTGGCCGAGCACGATTCCGAACGGGGAATTGACGTAGAAAGGCTGAGCCTCGCCGGCGTTGAACGCGGACCCGGCAGTGGGATAGCGGCAGTGCGCGATACCGGTTGCGCCGGGCAGCGAGCGCATGTTCCGCGTGCGGAACACGTCGCGCACCATTCCCGGCCCCTTGTGCATGTGAAACGTCTTGTGCTCCGAGGTGACGATCCCGGCCGCGTCCTGCCCCCGATGCTGCAGCAGCAGCAGGCCGTCGTACAGCAGCTGGTTGACCGGCGTCTTCGCCACTACCCCGAGAATGCCGCACATGTACGCTGTTCCTTCTGGCTCAACGATATTTCAGGTGTTGCCCAAGACGTGCGGGAAGATGAGGCCGCAACGCCAGAGCCGCGGTTTCGAAAGGTCCGGAAAGAAAGGCATCGCGCCAGAAGGGCTCGCGTGGAAGCGGGGTCAGCCCCCCCAGCAGCACAATGACCAGCACGATGAGAAGTCCTCTCACCAGCCCGAACACCGATCCCAGAGCCCGGTCCGCGGGCGCGAGACCCGAAGCCCGCACGGCGGAGGACAGGACCATGCCCAGGATCCAGCCGATCACCAGCACCACGCCGAAAACGATCAGGAAACCTATCAGCGCGCTCCATAGAGGCTGGAGGCCCTGCGGCAGGTAGCCCGCCACATAGCTTCCCAGATACGTTGCAAGGACGAAGCCTCCGACCCAGACCCCGAGCGACACGACCTCGCGCGCAAGCCCGCGAAGGAGACTGATCGCCACCGACACGACCAGGATGCCTAGGACGCCGAAATCGAACAAAGTCATCTTTGCCCCACCTGCCCCACATCCATTCCCAGTGTCTTGAGCTTGTCGCGGGCCTTTTCCGCGGCGCCCCGGCTCGAGAACGGACCGGCGCGAACCCGGGTCTGCTCGCCTTGCTGGCCCTTCACCTGCTCAGTGTAGCTCTTGATCCCCGCGGAGGCCGCCCGGTCACGGACTTGCTTCGCATTGTCGGGATTCGAAAACACGCCCAGCTGAAAAACGAAGGCCTCGGCCGTCTTCGCCTTCGCGCGCGGTTTCTCCGAAACCTTCGCGCTCTCTTTCTTCGCGGGTGCGGGACGCGCCACGGGTTCCGCCGGAGCTACCGGGGTCTCCGCCACAATCTGCGGGGCCTCGCTCTTCTGCGGCGCCGCCGGCGCGGGCTGCAGCGGCGGGAGAACACGGGTCTTGAACGGCCCGCCGTCTTGGCTCGGAATCTGCACGGTCAACTCCTGCGGAGTCGGCCTGGGCTTCTGGTCAAGAATGATGGGCAGGACCACGACCACGAGCACCACCAGTGCGATCGCACCGACCAGCCGCCTGCGCGCGCGGCGCTTCAGCAGGTTGGCGTCGTCTGCCAATCGAAACCGTCCCGAGCAGCCTGCGAATCGCGTTTAACGACCGGTCGCATCGAAGTGCTCCAACTCAGATTCGGGCTGCCTCGAATCCCTGCATGACTTCGGCTACCGTGTGGAACGACCCAAAGACGACGATTCTATCATTTTCGCCTGCCCGTTTCCGTGCCGCCGCGTAGGCGTCGCGCGGGCTCGCGAAGCGAGCGATTTCGCCGCTCGCTCCCGCCTCTCTCAGAGCGTCGCCCAGCCTGTCGGCGCTCGCGCCCCGCGGTACGGAGAGATCGGCGGCAAACCAGGCGGAGAACCTGTCCTTGAGCGCTCTGCACACAGCCGCGATGTCCTTGTCCTTCAGCATGCCGAACACGGCATAGGTGTCCGGGTAATAGCCCATGCTGCCGAGATTCTCGGCGAGCACGCCCGCTGCCTGTGGATTGTGCGCCACGTCCAGGACGACGGTCGGGCGCCCGGGAAGCACCTGGAACCGTCCCGGGAGTTCCACGCGCGCAAGACCGCCGCGCACATCCTGCATGCTGACCGGAAGGCGGCTGCGAATCTCGTCCAGCGCAGCCAGGGCGGCGGCGGCGTTGAGCAGCTGGCGCTCCCCCCTCAGCGCGGGAGCCGCAAGGCCGCCGCGGCGCCCGCTCTTCCCCCAGTACATCCACTGCTGCCCCTGCTGCCGGAAGCCGAAATCGCGGCCGATCAGCCGCAGTAGCGCGCCCAGCGACTTCGCGTGCTCGATAACGCTACGCGGCGGGTCGGGGTCCGCGACGACGGCGGGCTTGCCCGCGCGGAATATCCCGGCTTTCTCCCAGCCGATGCGCTCGCGCGTATTACCCAGGTAGTCCATGTGATCGAAGTCGACTGAAGTCAGCAGGGCGCAATCGCTGTCGAAGATGTTGACGGCGTCGAGGCGTCCGCCGAGCCCCACTTCGAGTATCACGGCGTCCAGGGGCTGAGCGGTGAAAATCTCCCACGCCGCGAGGGTGCCGAACTCGAAGTAGGTCAAGGTGACGCCTCCCCGGGCGCGCTCGACCGATTCGAACGCAGCGCACAGGCGCTCGTCGCCAACCGGCGCCCCGTCGAGGCGAACGCGCTCGTTGTAGCGGAGCAGATGCGGGGAGGTGTACAGACCGACCTTGTACCCGGCGGCGAGCAGAATGGATTCGAGCATCGCGCAGGTCGAACCCTTGCCGTTCGTGCCGGCAACGGTGAACAGGACGGCCGAGCTCGACTTTCCCAGAGCGTCGCGTACCTTCGCCGCCCGCTCCAGCCCGAGCTCGATGGATTTCGGGTGGATGCGCTCGATGTACTCGAGCCAATCGGCGAGACTCCGGCCGGGCATTAGGGAAGGCCTGAAGAAGTGCGTGTTGTGTCGCGAGGCAGCGAAGCTGGACGAGCGAGGGAAAGCAAGATCAAGGAATTGTGATACTCACGTATCGGGACAGTGCTAGCGGTCCGAGTTATTCGGAGCTTCCTGATGCGGGCGACCCGGATCAGACGGGCGAAGGAGCCTGCCGCTGGAGAAGGGTGAGGAGATTGGCGAGCTTGTCGCGCATCTGGCGCCGGTCGACGATCATGTCGACCGCGCCCTTCTCGAGCAGGAACTCGGCGCGCTGGAAGCCCTCCGGGAGCTTCTCCCGCACGGTCTGCTCGATGACCCGCGGCCCTGCAAAGCCGATCAGGGCGCGCGGCTCCGCGATGACCACGTCCCCGATCATCGCAAAACTGGCCGAGACACCGCCCATGGTCGGGTCGGTCAGCACCGACACGAACGGCAGCTTGTGCGCGGCGAGCTGCGTCAGCGCGGCCGTGGTCTTGGCCATCTGCATGAGGGAAAACAGCCCCTCCTGCATGCGTGCGCCTCCCGTCGCTGTCACGCAGACGAGCGGCAGATTCTGGTCGAGGCAGGCGTGGACCCCGCGCACGAAGCGCTCTCCCACCGCCGAGCCCATCGACCCGCCCATGAACTCGAACTCGAAGGCGGCGGCCACGACCGCGACATTCTTGATGGCGCCTTGCATCACGATCAGCGCGTCCGTTTCGCCGGTCGTCCTTTCGGCCTCTTCGAGGCGGTCGGGATAGCGCTTGTCGTCCTTGAACTTGAGGCTGTCCACCGGAGTGACTTCAACGCCGATCTCGAAGCGGCCCTCGGGATCGAGAAGCAGGTCGAGCCTCTCGCGCGCGGAAATGCGGTTGTGGTAGGCGCATTTCGGGCAGACATTGGCGTTCTTCTCGAGATCGGTCGCGTACAGCACGGCCCCGCACGACGGACACTTGCTCCATAGGCCTTCCGGAACGTTTTTCTTCGCTCCCGTTCCGGTGCGGTTGATCTTCGGCGGCAGCAGTTTCTGGAGCCAGCTCATGCGTCCATCGCTCCCCGAATCTCTCTGAGAAAGGCGGCGCCTTTTTCCACGCAGGTTTCCGGGGTGGCCTGCTCCATTTCCTGAATGATCCGGCTGCCGATCACGACCGCGTCGGCGACCTGGGCCACGGCGCGCGCCGTTGCGCCGTCCCGGATGCCGAAGCCTACACCGATCGGCAGCCTGGTCTTCCCACGGATCAGGTGGAGCTTAGCCGAAACGTCGTCCAGGTCGAGGTGCTTCGCCCCGGTCACCCCGCGCAAGGATACATAGTAGACATAGCCGCTGGCGAGCCGGGCGACCTGCTCGACGCGCGCATCGGTCGAGGTCGGCGCAAGCAGAAAAATCATGTCCATGCCATGCGCCCGCAGCATCCCGGCGAGGTCCTTGCTTTCCTCGGGGGGATAATCGACGACCAGCACCCCGTCGACCCCCGCCCGCTGTGCCGCTTCGACGAACGGCTTGAGCCCCATGGCTTCGATCGGGTTCGCATAGCCCATCAGGACCACCGGCGTCGCCGAGTCGGTCTTGCGAAACTCCGCGACGAAGCCGACGACCTGGTCCAGCCCGACGTGGTGCTTCAATGCGCGTTCGCCCGAGCGCTGAATCACCGGCCCGTCGGCCATGGGATCGGAAAACGGCACACCCACTTCGATCACGTCCGCGCCCGCTTCGGCGAGCGCGTGCATGAGCGGCACCGTGACACGGGGCTGAGGATCGCCGGCCGTGATGTACGGGATCAGGGCCTTCTTGCGCTCGCGCGCGAGCCGCTCGAAGGTCGCCTGGATTCGAGACATGTTCTATCGAGCCACCGCGAGCCTGGCGCCGCGGACGCTTTGCGCCGGCTCTTCGTCGAGGCCTTTGAGGCGCAGCCTCGCGGTGGCGAAATACGCCGGATTGATCTCGAAGCCCGTAAAGCAGCGTCCGTGCTTCACGGCGGCCACGGCCGTGGTTCCGCTCCCCATGAACGGGTCGAGCACCCTCCCGTCAGGGGGCGCGCTGGCGAGCACCATGCGTTCGATGATCTCGAGCGGCTTTTGGGTGGGATGATCCGCACGCTCCGGATCCTGGCGGTGCAGCCGCGTCACGCTCCACAGGTCTTTGGGGTTGTAGCCGACTTCGAGCCACTTCTTGCCGACGAAAATCGAGCGCGTCCGCGCGCGCTTGGTTTCGGGATCGTATGGAATGCGCACGCTGTCCACGTCGAAATAGTAGTCGCGCGATTTCGCGAAAAGTCCGATGGTGTCGTGCACCGAGGAGAATTTCCGGGTGCTTCCGCCCATGCTCGGCACTTTCCGGTCCCAGATGATCTCGTTCACCATGAGCAAATGAGTTTTCAGATAGCTGAAGACCTCGGGACTGTGCTGCCAGGTGAGAAAAACGTAGAGGCTCCCGGTCGGCTTGAGCTTGGGAAGAATCGCGTCGATCCAGCGCTTGCTGAATTCGAGATAGGCGTCGCCGCTGAGCCGGTCCGAGTCGTTGCCGTAGTCTTTCCCCAGCCCGTAGGGCGGATCGGCAATGACGAGGTCGATGCTCGCGTCCTGCACGCGGGCGATCCCCTGGAAGAAATCCAGGTTCAGCAGGATCGCGCGAGCGTCGCTCAAAGCTTGATTCCCGATTTTTCGGCGACGGTATGCATATCCTTGTCGCCGCGCCCGGAGAGATTGACGAGGAGAATCCTGTCTTTCGGGAGGCTCGGTGCGAGCTTCGCCGCGTAGGCGACGGCGTGAGCGGACTCGAGAGCGGGAATGATGCCCTCGTAGCGGCACAGGTCATGGAACGCGGCCAGCGCCTCCTTGTCGTCGATGGTCACGTACTCGGCGCGGCCGGTGTCCTTCAGCCAGGCGTGCTCGGGACCGACGCCCGGATAATCGAGTCCCGCCGAGATCGAGTGCGTCTCGAGGATCTGGCCGTGCTCGTCCTGGAGGAGGTAGGTGCGGTTGCCGTGCAGGATGCCCGGCTTGCCCGCGACAAGCGACGCCGCGTGCTTGCCGCTCGCGATGCCGAAGCCGCCCGCCTCGACGCCGATCAGCCTGACCTCCTTGTGCGGAATATACGGATAAAAAATGCCCATCGCGTTCGAGCCGCCGCCGACGCAGGCGATCACCGCGTCCGGCTGGCGGCCGCACATCTCGGGCATCTGGACCAGACACTCGCGGCCGATGACCGACTGGAAATCGCGCACCATCATCGGGTAGGGATGCGGGCCCGCGACTGTGCCGATGATATAGAACGTGCTGTTCACGTTGGTGACCCAGTCGCGCATCGCCTCGTTCAGCGCGTCCTTCAGGGTTTTCGAGCCAGAATCGACAGGCACCACCGTCGCGCCCAGCAACTTCATGCGATAGACGTTCTGCGCCTGGCGCTTGACGTCTTCGGTACCCATGTACACCACGCACTCCAGGCCGTAACGCGCCGCTACCGTCGCCGCCGCGACGCCGTGCATGCCCGCCCCGGTCTCGGCGATCACGCGCGGCTTGCCCATGCTGCGTGCCACCAGCGCCTGGCCGATGGTGTTGTTGATCTTGTGGGCGCCGGTGTGGTTGAGGTCCTCGCGCTTGATGTATATCTGCGCGCCGCCGAGCATCTGCGACCAGCGTTTCGCATGGTAGACGGGGCTGGGCCGGCCGACGTAGTGCTTCAGCTCGTATTCGAATTCGGCGATGAACTCCGGGTCCTTGCGGCAGCGCTCGTAGGTGCGCTTGAGCTCGTCGAGTGCGTGCACCAGCGTCTCGGCGACGAATACGCCGCCGTAGGGGCCGAAATGCCCGCGATCGTCCGGAAGATCAGCTATCTTCACGCCTCACTGCTCCGATGAATGCCGCGATCTTCGCGGCGTCCTTGATTCCCTTGGAGACCTCGACACCGGTCGACACGTCCACGGCATAGGGTCTGACGCGCCCGACGGCCTCCGCGACGTTGTCCGCCGTCAGGCCCCCTGAGAGGATCACCGGCTTCGCCGTCTCCCGCGGCACCAGACCCCAGTCGAACGCGCCTCCGGTGCCGCCCCACAGGTCCTCGTGAAACGCATCGAGCATCCATGCCCGCGCAGCCGCATGAGGGGACAGGTATTTTAGCAAATCCAGGTCCGGACGAATCCGTGCCGCCTTGATGTAGGGTCGCGAAAACCCCGAGCAGAAATCCGGCGGCTCGTCGCCATGGAACTGCAGCAGCGTCACCCCGCACTCGCGGATGACGGTTTCGACTTCGTCGCGCGAGGGATTCACGAACACCGCCACCGTCGAGACGAAAGCCGGCATGGCGGCGACGATCTGCCGCGCTCGCTCGAGGGTCACGCAGCGCGGGCTCGGGCGGTAGAACACCAGCCCGATCGCATCGGCGCCCTGCGCCGCGGCGGCAAGCGCGTCCTCCGCTCGCGTAATGCCGCAGATCTTGACTCGCGTTCTCATCGGGCGAGCCCCAGGTCGAACGGCAGCATGTCGGCGAAGGCCGGCAGGTTCCAGCGCGCGTCATACCGGACCCTGGAGAGATACAGGCCTTCCGCAGAAAAGGTCGGCGCCGCGCGCCGGCGGTCGCGCGCGAGGACGAGCTCGGCGATCCAGGCAGGCGGATGCTTGCCTTTGCCTACATAGACCAGACTGCCGACGATGTTGCGGATCATGTGATGCAGAAACGCATTCGCGGTGAAATCGAAGAGGAAATACACGCCCGCCGCCCGGATTGTCGCGCGTTCGATCACTCTCACGGGGCTCTTCGCCTGACACTCCGCCGAGCGGAAGCTCGAAAAATCGTGCTCTCCGACAAGGTAACTTGCTGCTTCCCGCATTTTTTCAAGGTCCAGCTGCAGGTGAAACCATCCGGTCAGACCCGCGAGCAGCGCCGGCCGCACCGCATGGTTGTAGAGCACGTAACGGTAGGTTCGCGATACCGCCGAGTAGCGTGCGTGAAAATCCTCGGGCACCGGCGCCGCCCATTGCACGGCGATCCCGGCGGGCAGTTGCGTGTTCGTACCGCGAACCCAAGCCGACTCGGGGCGGTCCGCGCTCGTCTCGAAGTGGGCAACTTGGGCGCTCGCGTGCACGCCCGCATCGGTGCGGCCGGCGGCCGTCAGCTTGATTGGCTCTCCGCCGATCCCTGCCAGCGCGCGCTCGATGTGGTCCTGCACGGTATTGCCGGAGGGCTGCGACTGCCAGCCTTCGAGCCCTGCGCCGCAGTAGCTCACTCCGATGGCCCATTTCATCTTTTTCGTTCCCGAAAATAGCAATCGGCGCACGAGGCGCCGATTGTCTGCCGAGAATTCCGGTGGTGATCAGCCGAGCGCCTGGAGCATCGTCTGGGCCTGCTGCTGCTGCGCGGTGTCGCCTTCCTTGACGACTTCCTTCAGCAACTCGCGGGCGCCGTCCTTGTCTCCCATCTCCTCATATGCCTTCGCAAGGTCGAGCTTGGTCGCGACTTCCTGCCATCGGGCATCCGGGGCGCCGCCCGATCCGTTGCCGCTCCCGGCTGCGGGCGTGCCCAGATCGAGGCTGATGCTGGCGAGATCCAGGGATGGCGCCTTGGGCGCTTCGGTCTTCGGCTCGCCGCCGGACTTCGTCCCGAGGTCGAAATCGATCGTCCCCAGCTCGGTCGCGGGACCGGCGCCGGGAGCGGCAGGAGCCGCGACGGCGCCGCCCGGGCTATCGCCCATCGGCAGGTCGAAGTCGATGCTCAGCGCGGGTTCCGCCCCTGCGGAACTTGCCGACGCAAACGGCGCCGCAGCAGCGGCACTCTTGTCACCGCCGAGGCCAAGATCGAAATCCAGGCCTGCCCCGGGTGCGGCCGACCCGGTCGAGGCCGCCCCCAGATCGAGGTCGGGCAGCGGAGCGGATGCGGTGGTCGAAGTGCCAATGTCGAAATCGATGTTGAGCGGAACCTCGGTTTGCGGCGGTGCCGAGGTCGTTGGCGGGTTGAAAGCCGGCATCTGAGCCGTTTCATTGAAGCCCGGCGGGAGTTGCGACGGGGCTGCCGAAGACGGGCTGCCGCCCTTGCCTCCGTAGAGGGCGTTGCCGGGGTCGATCGACAATCCGAGGGCCGCGACCTTTTCCCATTCCGCACCTCGTCCTCCGGTGGCGGAATGCAGGTCGTTTGCCGCTGCCTCGAACGCCCTGGTGTCCTTCCGATTGGCGTAGATCTCGAGCAACTTGACCCGGATCGCCTGGCGGCTGGAATCCTTGGAGAGCGCGTCCTTGAGAATCTCCTCCGCCTGAGCATCGCGTCCGTAGGCCATATAGACGTCGGCTTCGGCGATCGGATCGATCTCTTCGGCACTGGCCTTGCCTCCGCCCTGGCCGAAATCGCTCTGGATCGAGCTCGAGCTCGTGTCGACGTTGCGGCCGCCGACGCTCCCCAGCACCGAGTCCGCGTCCGAAGGCACGACGCTCATGATGCTGTTTTCGAACTGCGCGTTGCGCTTCCTGCGCCACGCGTAAGCCGCATAGCCCACGAGCAGAACGACGGCGCCGCCGGCCCCGCTCAGGACCATGGGATCGCCGAGCAAGTCGTCGATGAAACTCACCTCGACCGCGGGAGGCGCGGTTGCAGGTTTCTTGGGTGCGGCCTTGGCGGCTTCAGTCTTCGGCGGCTCGGGGGCCTTCGCCACGTCCGGGGCCTTGGCGGCTTCGGGAGCTTTCGCGGCTTCCGGAGCCTTTGCCGCTTCCGGGGCCTTGGCTACGGCGGGTGCCTCCGGAGCCTTGGTGGCCGCCGTCGGCGCCTTCGCAGCTTCCGGAGCTTTCGCAGCCTCGGGTGCTTTGGCGGCGGGCGCCGCCTTGGCGGGTTCAGGGGCCTTCGCAGCTTCGGGGGCTTTCGGAGCGGCCTTGGCGGGTTCCGGGGCCTTGGCAGTGGGCTCCACCTTTGCAGCGGGCGCGGCTTTCGCCGGTTCCGCCGCTTTCTGAGCGGGCGCAGCCTTTGCCGCTTCCGCCTGCTGCTGCGCCTGCGCCGCAGCCTTGTTCTTCACTTCCAGGAGATTCTGCAGGTCCTGCACATTCTTCTGGAGGAGCGCAATGCGCTCGTTTGCCTCCTTCAAGGCATTGTCCTTCGCCGCGAGATCGTCCGCTGCCGCGGCACCCGCGGCCTTCGCGCCGCGCTTCGCTTCGTCTCCGCGCGATAGGCGCAACTCGTCCTTGGGCGGCTGCTGGGACGCAGCCGGCTTCTCCTCCTTGGGCGGGCTGATCTGGCCTGACACTTGACGCGGCGCCCCCTGGGGAGCCGACGACGACGCAACGGCAAGGCCCAGGCTGCGCCGATAGTCGTTGAAATCGGCGTACTGCGCGGAAACGATGCGACGCGCGTCGGCGGGGGCTACGCCCTCGGCCGCATCCCTGTCCGGAATGCTGATGATCTTGCCGGCGCGCAGACGATTCATGTTGTCGGCGACGAACGCATCCGGATTCGCCCGGAACAACGCCACGAGCATCTGCTGCAGCGTCACGCCTTCGACTTGATTGCGGAGCGCGATCTTCGACAGCGTATCGCCGCGCACGACTTCATAGGTGCTCGTCACCCCGGGTTCCTGGGCCAGCTCGCCCGGCGCCGCAGCTTGCGGCGCCGCGTCCACCTGCGCTCCTTCGGGTTCGGAGCGCCCCGGTTCAATCGGCAGGACCTCGACTTGCCCCGGAGGTGGAGCCGGTTCCGCGCTTGAGGCGCTCGGGGCAACGGCGACGACGGCCGCACCCGGCTCGACCGGAGCAGACGCAGGAACATTCGGCCCGAGCGGAACGATGGCAACGACCGGGGCCGGTTCCGCCGCCGCTGCCGCCGGCGCTGGCGCTGGCGGAGACGGTTCCGCTTGCGGCGCGGCTTGCTCGGTTGGGACGGCCAGGGGTGCCGCAGCCTGAACAGGCTCCAGCTTCTTGGGACCTGCGTACTCTGGCGGATCGAGCAGGAAGGTGTACTCACGGACCAGACGTCCGTTTGCCCAGTTGAGCTCGACCAGCATATCCACGAAGGGCTCGTTCATGGGCTGAGTGGAGGTGAGCGCCATGACGTACTGCCCGCCGGGGCGCCGCTGGACGGCAAACTTCACCGACAGCAGCGCCGGATTCAGTTCCACGCTGGCTTGGCGGAAAACCTCCGACGGCGCGAGCCGCGCGCCCAGCGTGTCGCCCTCACCCTTCTGCAAGGAAACGATCTCGATTTCCGCCTTGAGCGGCTGCCCGAGCGTGGACAGCACCGACAGTTTGCCCAAGCCGGCGGCGAGCGCGAGCGAAGGCAAAGTCAGACCCGCAATTGCCGCCAAAGAAGTTTTAGAGGCGAAGCTCCCCACCTGCCACCCTAAACCCACGTGGAAACAAACTAAAATACCATCATGGCCTTAGCCTTGCAAGCTCAACTTTCACGTCGGAAAGCGCCTCAAGCCTCTATTTTTCAAAGCATTTGGCCTGTTTCCCCCCTGGAACAGAGCAGGCGCCAGGAACGCGAGGAAAGAATTTCGACTAGGAGGCGGCGTCGAGGAGAATGCGCAGCATTCTCCTGAGCGGCTCCGCAGCGCCCCAGAGCAGTTGGTCACCCACGGTGAACGCGGCAAGGTATGAAGCGCTCTTGTCCAAGGCAAGTTTGCGGATGCGTCCGATCGGGACCTGCAGTGTGCCGCTCACCGCTGCCGGGGTCAGCTCGCGCAGGCTCGCTTCGCGCTGGTTCGGGACGACGCGCACCCAGCCGTTCGCTTCTGCGAGCCTCTGTTCGATCTCATCGATCGGCACATCCCGCCTGAGCTTCACGGTCAGCGCCTGGCTGTGGCAGCGCATTGCACCGATGCGCACGCACACACCGTCGATCGGGATCGGGCGATCCTCGCGCCCGAGGATCTTGTTGCCCTCGGCCTGTCCTTTCCATTCCTCCCGGCTCTGGCCGTTGCCGAGATCCTTGTCGATCCAGGGAAGCAGGCTGCCGGCGAGCGGGAACCCGAATTGTGTCGATGGAAGCGAGCCGTCCCGAAGCGCGGAAGTCACCGCCTTGTCGAGATCGAGAATGGCTCCTGCGGGATCCTCCAGGGCCGCTTTCGCCTCCTGGTGCGCGAATCCCATCTGCCGCACCAGCTCGCGCATGTGCTCGGCGCCGGCGCCCGAGGCCGCCTGGTAGGTCATTGCAGTGACCCACTCGACCAGGTCCGCCTTGAACAGGCCGTGCAGGCCCATGAGCATCAGGCTCACGGTGCAATTGCCCCCGATGTAGCTGCGCACGCCCCGCGAGAGCGCGTCCTTGATTACATCCAGGTTGACCGGGTCCAGGACGATGACGGCGTCCTCCCGCATGCGCAGGGCGGATGCCGCGTCGATCCAGTAGCCTTTCCATCCCGAGGCGCGCAATTGCGGAAAGATCGCGTTGGTGTAGTCGCCGCCCTGGCAGGAGACGATAACGTCCATCGCCGCGAGCTCCTTCACGCTGTTCGCGTCCTTGAGCGGCGCGCTTTCCTTCCCGACAAAAGGTCCCATCTGGCCGACCCGGGACGTCGAGAAAAATACCGGCTCGATCAGCGCGAAGTCGCGCTCGGCGTGCATGCGCTGCATCAACACCGATCCGACCATCCCGCGCCAACCGACGAATCCCACTCGCTTCATGTCATTTCCCGGGTTGCCCGTCCACCTATGCTAACGCACCGAGCCGCGAAAAGCCTACTGCGTCAGAGCGTCGACGACCGCGTCGCCCATCTCCCTCGTTCCCACCTTGCGGCTTCCCGTCCTGAAAATGTCGGCGGTGCGGTATCCCCGGGAGAGTACTCTTCTCACCGCCGCCTCGACTCGCTCGGCGGCGGCATCCTGGTTGAGGCTGTAGCGCAGCATCATCGCGGCCGAGAGAATCGCCGCCAGGGGATTGGCGATATTCCGCCCCGCAATGTCGGGCGCAGACCCGTGGATCGGCTCGTACAGCCCTTTGCCTGCCTCGTCCAGGGAGGCCGAGGGCAGCATGCCGATCGAACCGGTCAGCATGGACGCCTCGTCCGAGAGGATGTCGCCGAACATGTTTCCCGTGACGATAACGTCGAACTGCTTGGGATTCTTGAGGAGCTGCATCGCGGCGTTGTCCACGTACATGTGCGACAGCTCCACGGCCGGGTATTCCTTGCCGACAGCGCTCACGACCTCCCGCCACAACTGCGAAGTCTCGAGGACGTTGGCCTTGTCGACCGAGCACAGCTTCTTGCGGCGCTTCAGCGCGGCGCGAAAGCCGGCGTGCGCGATGCGGCGGATCTCCGGCTCCGAGTAACGCATGGTATCGAAGCCTTCGCGGACCCCGTTCTCGAGAGTGCGGATGCCGCGCGGCCGGCCGAAGTAGATGTCGCCCGTCAGCTCGCGCACTATCAGGATATCGAGCCCCGCCACCACCTCGGGCCTGAGCGTCGATGCGTCCGCGAGCTCCGCAAAGACCGAGGCGGGCCGCAGATTGGCGAACAGGTCCAGCTCCTTCCTCAGCCTCAGTATCGCCTGCTCGGGCCGCTTGTCGCGCGGCAGAGCGTCGTAGCGCGGGCCGCCCACCGCGCCGAACAGGATCGCATCCGCCTTCCTCGCGGCCTGCAGCGTCGCCTCGGGAATCGGGTCTCCTGCCGCGTCGTAAGCGGCGCCGCCGACCAGGGCCTGTTCCACGTCGAGCCTGAGACCCTCGCTCTCGAGGACACCCAGGACCTTCATCGCCTCGGCGACGACCTCCGGACCGACGCCGTCGCCGGGAAGCACTGCGATCTTCATGAATCGGCTACCCGAACAGCCAGGGCTGCTCGAGCCGGCGCCGCTCCTCGAAGGCGCGGATCTTGTCCGCGTGGCGCAGGGTGAGCCCGATGTCGTCCAGGCCGTTGAGGAGACAATACTTGAAGAAAGGGTCGATTTCGAAACGCATCGCCTTGCCCGCGTCCGCCGTCGCGACCATCTGCTTCTCCAGATCGACGATCAAGCGGAATCCCGGAAAGGCGGCGACCTCGTGGAACAGCCGGTCCACCTCCCCTTCGCCGAGAACCACCGGCAGCAGGCCGTTCTTGGAGCAGTTGTTGTAGAAGATATCCGCGTAGGAAGGCGCGATGATTGCGCGAAAGCCGTATTCGGCGAGTGCCCAGGGCGCGTGCTCGCGCGAGCTGCCGCAGCCGAAATTCTTGCGCGCGAGCAGGATGCTCGCGCCCCTGTAGCGCGGCTGATTGAGCACGAAATCGGGGTTGAGCCGGCGCTCCGAGTCGGGCTTGCCCGGCCAGCCCTCGTCGAGATAGCGCCACGCATCGAAGAGATTGGGACCGAACCCGGTGCGCCGGATCGATTTCAGGAATTGCTTGGGGATGATCTGGTCGGTGTCGACGTTGGCCCGATCGAGGGGCGCAACCAAGCCGTTCAATACGGTGAATTTTTCCATCAGCGCTTCTTTCTCATCTCCACTGGCGCACGTCGACGAAGTGGCCGGCGATCGCGGCCGCCGCGGCCATCTCCGGGCTCACCAGGTGCGTGCGCCCGCCGGTGCCCTGCCTGCCTTCGAAGTTGCGGTTGGAGGTCGAGGCGGAACGCTCGCCCGGCTCCAGCCGGTCGGCGTTCATCGCCAGGCACATGGAGCACCCGGGTTCGCGCCACTCGAAGCCGGCGTCCCTGAACACTCGGTCCAGGCCCTCTTTCTCGGCCTGCGCCTTGACCAGCCCCGATCCGGGCACCACCATCGCGAGCCTGACGTTCGACGCGACGCGCCGTCCGCGCACGATCGCCGCGGCGGCGCGCAGATCCTCGATGCGAGAATTGGTGCACGACCCGATGAACACCTTGTCGATGCGGATATCGGTCATGGGCGTGTTGGGTTCGAGGCCCATGTAGGTGAGCGCTCTCTCCATCCCTTCCCTCCGGATCGAATCCTTCTCCCGGTCGGGGTCGGGTACCCGCTCGTCCACCGTGACGACCATCTCGGGCGACGTCCCCCAGGTCACCTGGGGCTTGATCGAGGCCGCGGCTACCGTCACTTCCTTGTCGAACTTCGCGCCCGGGTCGCTCTTCAGCGTCTGCCAGTGCGCGACCGCGCGATCCCACTGCTCGCCGCGCGGCGCGAACGGCCTGCCTTTCAGATAGGCGATGGTGGTCTCATCGACGGCGATCAATCCGGCGCGCGCTCCGGCCTCGATCGACATGTTGCACAAGGTCATCCGGCCTTCCATCGAGAGAGAACGGACCGTGCTGCCGGCGTATTCGATGGTGCAGCCTGTTCCGCCGGCGATGCCGATCCTGCCGATGACGGCGAGCACCACGTCCTTGGCCGATACGCCGCGCGGCAGCTGCCCCTCGATGCGCACCAGCATGTTCTTCATCTTCTTGGCGAGCAGGCACTGGGTCGAGAGCACGTGCTCGACCTCGGAGGTGCCGATGCCGAACGCGAGGCAGCCGAACGCGCCGTGGGTGCTGGTGTGCGAATCCCCGCACACCACGGTCATTCCGGGCAGCGTCGCGCCCTGCTCCGGACCGATGACGTGAACGATGCCCTGGCGCAGATCGTTCATCTTGAATTCGACGATGCCGTGCTCGGCGCAATTCCTGTCGAGCGTCTCGACCTGCAGGCGCGACACCGGGTCGGCGATGCCGCCCGCGCGCCCGGTCGTCGGAACGTTGTGGTCGGCCACCGCGAGGTTCGCCGACACGCGCCACAGCGGGCGCCCGGCGAGCTTCATGCCTTCGAACGCCTGCGGGCTGGTCACCTCGTGCACCAGGTGCCGGTCGATGTAGAGCAGCGTCGTGCCGTCCGCCTCGGCGTGGACGGCGTGTGAATCCCAGAGCTTGTCGTAGAGCGTGCGCGGAGTCATTGCGACTTCGACAGCGGCAAAGGGGAAAAATTATACCGGATCGCCCTCTCTGCGAAGGCTCGAAGATCCGTTTGAACCTTCAGCGGGCCCGCGCGGCCTCGTACAGGGGCATGACGCGCTCGGCGTAGCTCTGGACGTCGCGCGTCCGGGTCTGGTCGGAAGGGTGCGTCGACAGCCACTCGGGCGGCTTGCCCCCGCCCAGCCTGCCCATCTTCTGCCACAGCGAGACCGCCGCGCGCGGATCGTAGCCCGAGCGCGCGGCGAGCTCCACGCCGATGCGATCGGCCTCGGTTTCCTGGGTGCGCGAATGCGGCAGGGACAGGGTGACGTTGAGAATGACGTCGGTCAGCTGATTCTGGAGATTGACCCCGGTGAGCACGCTCAGCACCTGGACCCCGAGCTGCTCGGTCATCTGCTCGCTCGCGCGCTCGCGGCCGTGCTCGCGCAGCGCGTGCCCGATCTCATGCCCCATCACGGCGGCGAGCTCCTCGTCGGTGATCTTCAGGCTGCCGATCAGTCCCGTGTAGACCGCGATCTTGCCGCCGGGCATGCACCAGGCGTTCACTTCCTGCGTGGTGATGACGTTCACTTCCCACTTCCAGCCCGGCGCGTCGCTGCGAAACGCGCCCGTGGCGGGAATCAGGCGGTCGGCGATGGCGCGCACGCGCGCGACCAGCGCGGGGTCCTGGTTGAGCTGGTTCTTCTTGCGCGCGTCCGCGAGAACCTGGGCGTAGGCATCGGCGGCGCTGCGATCCATCTGCGCGGAAGAGACCATGAACGACATGCTCTGCCTGCGCTCGACGCCCACCGCCCCGCCCTGCGTCGTCTGCACCGTCTCGCATGCGCTCAGGGCCGCAAGGGTCAGTGCGGCAAACCATGTCCTCGATGTCATCGCTCAATTCTTCCTTTCCTCGAACGGGGAATCAAGCCCCGCGCCCGTATAATGCCGCGTCGCCACGCCAACCGGCGCCACAAGGCATCCATGAACCGCGTCCCGCGCAGCGTGTTTTTCCTGCTCTTCACCGTGTCCGGGTTCGCGGGCCTGATCTACGAGTCGATCTGGAGCCACTATCTCAAGCTCTTCCTCGGACACGCGGCCTATGCGCAAACGCTGGTGCTCGCCCTGTTCATGGGGGGAATGGCGGCCGGCTCCTGGTTGTGCAGCCGCGGGTCCCTGAACTGGAAGAACCTCCTGCGCGGCTACGCGCTCGCCGAAGCGCTGATCGGGGTCGCCGCCCTGTTGTTCCATCAGACCTTCGTCGCGGCGACCGATTCCGCCTATGCGAACATCCTGCCGGCGCTCGGCGGCGAGACATCGGCGGCCTTGTTCAAATGGACGCTCGCCGGGCTGCTGATCCTGCCGCAGTCGGTCCTGCTCGGCATGACCTTCCCGCTGATGAGCGCGGGACTGATCCGCCGCTACCCGGCGGCACCCGGCGAATCGCTCGCCATGCTCTATTTCACCAACAGCTTCGGCGCGGCGATCGGGGTGCTCGCGAGCGGCTTCGTGCTGATCGAGGCGCTGGGATTGCCGGGCACCGTCCAGGCCGCCGGAGCCATGAACCTCGCGCTCGCCGCCGCGGTCTGGGCGCTCGCCGGCGGCGAAGAGCCGGCCCCCGCGGCGCCCGCCGCTGCGCGGGGCGATCTGCGCGGCGAGCCGTCCACCCGCCTCCTGCTCGCGGTCGCGCTTCTCACCGGCGCCGCCTCGTTCGCGTTCGAGATCGGCTGGATCCGGATGCTGTCGCTGGTGCTCGGCTCCTCCACGCACTCCTTCGAGCTGATGCTCTCGGCGTTCATCCTCGGCATCGCCTGCGGAGGCTACTGGGTGCGCCGGCGCATCGACGCGATCGCCGACCCGGGGCGTTTCCTGGGCACGGTGCTGACGGTCATGGGCCTGCTCGCGCTCGCCACGCTGCCGCTCTACGGCCAGATGTTCGGATTGATGCAGGTCGTGATCCAGGCGCTGGCGCGGACCGACGCCGGCTATGCGCTGTTTCTGCTGTCGAGCCACGGCATTGCGCTCGCCGTCATGTTCCCGGCGACCTTCTGCGCCGGGATGACGCTGCCCCTCATCACCTACACGCTGCTTCGCGGCGGCCAGGGCGAGAAGGCGATCGGCGCGGTCTACTCGGCCAACACCCTGGGCTCGATCCTGGGCGTGTTCTTCGCGGCGCATGTCGGCATGCCCCTGCTCGGCCTGAAGGGCCTGATCGCCTGCGGGGCGGCGCTCGACGCCGGGCTCGGCCTCGCGCTGCTGTGGCGGGCCGGGGGCGCGCAGCGCCTGCGCCTGGGCGCCGCCGCGCTGTCGCTCGCCTGCTTCGCCGCGGTTCTCGCCGGGGTGCAGCTCGACCCTTACAAGATGGCCTCGGGCGTCTTCCGCCACGGCGACCTGTATACGACGCGCGAAGCGACCATGCTCATGCACCGCGACGGCAAGACCACGACCGTGAGCCTGATGGATTTCGGCACCGACCGCAGCCTGCGCACCAACGGCAAGTCCGACGGCGCGGTCAACATGGACCCGAACGGCCCGCGCGTTTCCGACGAGGTGACGATGACGCTGACCGCGGCCATCCCGCTCGCCTACCGGCCCGACGCCGCCGCCGCCGCCGTCATCGGGATCGGGACGGGCTTGACGACGCATACGCTGCTCGGCTCGAGCGCGCTGCGCTCGGTCGAGACCATCGAGATCGAGCCGGCGATGGCGGAGGCGTCGCGGCTGTTCGCGCCGCGCAATGCCGGCGCCTTTGCCGATCCGCGCAGCCATATCGTCTTCGACGACGCGAAGAGCTTCTTCTCCACCTACAACCGCAAGTACGACATCGTGATCTCGGAGCCTTCGAATCCCTGGGTCAGCGGCGTGTCGAGCCTGTTCACCTCCGAGTTCTACCGCCTGGTCCGCCGCCACCTGAACGAGGACGGGGTCCTGGTGCAGTGGTTCCAGATGTACGAGATCGACGCCAGCCTGATCGCTTCGGTGCTGCGCGCGCTCGGCGAGAACTTCCCCGACTACGCCGTCTACGCCTCCACCGGCAGCGACCTGCTGATCGTCGCGGGCGAGACGCGCACGCTGGCGCGGCCGCTCACCGATCTCCTCGCGACCCTGCCCGGCGTCGCCCGCGAGCTGCGGCGCGTCCAGGTGAATTCCATCGGCGACATCGAGGCGCGCCGCATCGGCGGCAAGAGCGCGCTCGCGCCGATGTTCCTCTCCTACGGCGTGCCGGCGAATTCCGACTACGCTCCCTATCTCGATCTGCACGCGGCCAAGTACCGCTTCCTGCACCAGTCCGCCGACGAGCTGACCGGCCTGCTCTCCTACGCCGTTCCGGTGGTGGCGCTTCTCGAAGGGAGAAAGAGCGCCCGCGCGGATCCCGACGGCGGTGGCCAGGAATATCTCGACTCGCTCGAGCTCGCGCGCCGCGCCGGCTACGCCAGGGACTATCTGCTCGCGTCCAAGCCGCCCGAGCCCGTCGCCATTCCGCGCCCGTTCCAGAAGGACCTGGAGCTCGCGCGCGCGAGGCTGATCGAATGCCGCGACGTGGGGCGCTCCGACATCTGGTTCCACTCGCTCTACGATCTCGCGCGAACCCTGAACCCGATGCTCTCCGCCGCCGACGCCGCCGCGGTCTGGGACCGGATCGGGCGGGCGCCGTGCGCCGCGCAGCTCACCGCGGAGGAGCGGCAGTGGATCGGCCTGTTCCGCGCGGTGGGCGAGCGCTCGGCCCCGGACATGGCGCGCATCGCCGAGGCGCTGCTGGCGCAGACGAGCGACCTTCCTCCGAGCCACCGGCAGTACCTGATCGCGGCCGGCATGGCCGGCTATCTCGCTCAGGGCAAGCGCGCCGAGGCGGCGACGCTGTGGAACCGCTATCCGGCGGACGCGGATCGAGCCGGGGACATCGGCCTGCGCCTGCTCCAGGCCCACGCCTTTCCGATCGAGCAGTAGGAGCTAGCGCGCCTTCCCGGGAATCGGCTCGAGCGGAGGCTTTACGTCGGCGCACTGCGCCCGGTGCCGCAAGGCGTGGTCCATGAGCACGCAGGCGAGCATCGCCTCGGCGATGGGCGTGGCGCGGATGCCGACGCAGGGGTCGTGGCGGCCGGTGGTCTGGACCGTGGTCGGCTTTCCCTGGCGGTCGATCGAGCGGCGCGGCAGCCGGATGCTCGAGGTGGGCTTGAGCGCGATGCTCACCAGCACGTCCTGCCCGGTCGAGATGCCGCCGAGCGTTCCGCCGGCGTTGTTCGACAGGAACCCTTGCGGCGTGAGCTCGTCGCCGTGCTCGGAGCCCTTCTGCTCGATCGACGCGAATCCCGCACCGATCTCCACGCCCTTCACCGCGTTGATCCCCATCATCGCGGCTGCGATGTCGGAGTCGAGCCGGCCGTAGACGGGCTCGCCCCAGCCGACCGGCACGCCGCTCGCAACCACGTTCACGCGCGCGCCGCAGGAGTCGCCCGAGGCGCGCAGCTCGTCCATG
>DATIWX010000066.1:0-18311 GCA_035519135.1 Burkholderiales bacterium
TCGCCGACCTCGGAAGACTACTCGTCAGCGAGACCGATCCGAATCAGCCACTCAGGCTGGTGCAGGACGCGCGGCCTGCCGACGTCGATGAAGCGCTGGCTATGCTGCAGGCATTTCGGAGTGCATTCGAGGCGAGTTCGCCCTACCACAGCATGTGTCGGTTTTCCCCGCTTTCTTCGACACGTCGCTCGGACATGTCGATGCGGCGGCCATGATCGCGGGCAAAAGGCTAGAGACCTCTATCTCCGGCGGGGCTCTCCGCACCTCGAAGTTTCCGCGAACCGGGTTACGCTTTTCTCCGCTGCAGAAGTGCAGCCGAGCCCGACTCGGCCTGCTAGGCCGGTACCCGAGTCGAGAGACTCCGGCGCAGCGCTCGATACGCGCATTGGCGTAGAGGTTTCCCTTTCAGCGTCCCGCGAACCGTCTGAGCTCCTCGCGGCACGCGCGAGTCATCGAGGCCTCGAGCGGCCTTCGCCGCCGCTCCGGTGGCCAGTGCGCACTTCCAGCAGTGGCTGAGATCGCCCGTGGCGAAACGTGCCACGGGCCTGCCTGAACCATCCCGAATCCGATGACAAACATGCTCATGAAAGCGACCACGATCATGTTGGCGACATTCACGTCGCCCCTAAAGCAGCCCCACGATCGCCGCTCAAGGTGTTCTGATAGAAAAAGCGAATCATCTCGCGCGCAGCGTCCGGGCCCTTCGGATCCACGTACGAGCCGCGCGGGCTCCCGCCAAACCACGCGTGACCGCCTTCATGCACCAGCCAGTGTTCGAGGACGACGCGTCCCGCCGAATCGCGGTGCACGGTGCGGGTATAGCGGTGACCGCCCGGCACCTGGCCGCGTTCTGTCGAGGCATCGGCGCTCGATGCGCCGTTTTGCGCCACCGATTGCGAGACTACCTGTTCGCTGTTTCGAGGATGCACGGTTCTGTCGCGATCACCGTGAAACACGATGGTCGGTGTCGCCGGTGCGAGAAGCGTTGAGTCCGCATTGCGGCCAGCCATCGACGCCGGTCTTCCGCGCATGGCGGCGAGCGCGGACGGAAGATCGTGCGCGCTTCCGCAGGCGAGACCCGAGTGGATGCCGACGGCCGCGAAGAGCTCGGGGTAGGCCGTGCCCATGACGGCGGCCATCGCGCCGCCGGCCGACAGTCCAGCCACATAGACCTTACCTGGGTCGATCCGGTAGCGAGTCATGACCTCGCGCGTCATGCCGGCGAGGATTGCCGGCTCGCCTTGGTCTCGGCGCTGGTCGCCGCGCTTAAACCAGTTCCAGCACCGCGAACGGTTGGCAGCATGGGTCTGCTCGGGATAGAGAACAAAGCACTGCCGCTCCTCAGCGAGCTCATTCATACGGGTGCCGCTAGCAAAGTCGTCGGGGGTTTGGGTGCAACCGTGCAACATCACAACAAGCGGGAGCGTTTGTCCCGCATAGGCAGTCGGGATGTAGAGCTTGTAGCGGCGTGCCCCCGCATGATTGGCATAGGATCCGGTGACGAACTGTCCCGGTTGCCCGTCAACCACCGTCGACTGGGGGTGCGGCAAGTCTGCGACGGAGTCGCGGTCGCGCGAGCCGCGCAGAAAACTCTTGAGGCGAAAGCGCTGAGATAGGTCATCGCTCGCCGCCGTCCCTTGAAGTGGAGTCGGACCACGGCTCGCCGGCTCCGCGACCTCCGAAAACTCGACGTCGATAACGTCCTTACTCGCGCCGCCGTCGCGGTCCGACGCCTGGCGATCGGCGCCTTCGGGGGTTGCCGAGTTGTGCCGGAGGATGCGTTGAATGAGTGCCGTGGCTTCAAGAAGACGTCCCGCACGCGTGAGCCGGGTTGCCTCGATGAGGCCGCTAGGCATTCCCTTGTTCGTGACCATGATGTCCCTTCGCGGGCGTAGATGGGCGGCTAGCGGATACGGTCGGCCAGGGCAGCCTTTACTTTGGGACTGGCGCGCAGGGCGCCCAGCACCACGATGGAGGCGATCGTTTGCGCTGCGAGCTGCGCCGGCACGTCGTCGTCGATCGTCGCGAGTCCGAGTACCTGAATGTGCAATTGCTCCCCGGCCGCCTGCAGGCGCTCGAGATCCTGGCGGGTGTAACGCTGCAATCCGAGCACGAGTGAACGTCGCGCCACGGTCTGCTTCAGGACGTCGCCGTGGGTGCCAAGCTGACCGCGGATTGCCGTTCGAATGAAGTCCGTGCGGTTGGAATAGAACCCTTCCCGCACGAGCAAATCGATTTGTCCAAGATCGATGTACCCGAGATTGATCGTGATCTTTTCCGAGTCGGGTTCTTTGCGCCGCGGCTCGATCAATCGAAGTTTAGCCATCTCCCAGACATCCAGGTACCATCCATACAGATGGTAGCATACGATGGCTGCGCGCGTACGCCGGCATGTTCTTCACCGGCGAGGGGATGGCCAACGTGCAGAAGATCGTGATTGCCGAGGACGCGGGGACAAGCTGGCCGATCGCCACGACGGCAAGGCGGGCGGCGCGATATAACGACGTGGCGGAGGAGGCAAAAGTGGCCTGGAGCCGACGCGGGAACCCTCCGCAACCGTTACTGCCGATTGCCGCGACAGCTTCCGATCACGCCATCGGTGCGCCTTTCGACGCCGAAAACTTTACACAGACGGGCGTTGGTACGTACGTCACATGGCCGGTCGGCACCAGACGCCCGTCATCGGGGCCGATACGAAAAGTGACGATGGAGTCGCTGTCTTGATTCGCGGCGAGCAAGAAGAGCCCGGTTGGGTCGATGCCAAAGCTACGCGGCGTCCTTCCTTCGGTCGAAGCGTGCCCGACGAGGTCGAGCACGCCCGTCGCAGGATCGATTCGATGGATCACGATGCTGTCGTGCCCCCGGTTCGACGCGTAGAGGAACCGCCCGGACGGGTGCACCTGGATGTCCGCACAAGTGCTCGCGCCGGTGAAGCCGGCGGGAAGCGCAGGGACGCACTGGAGGTACTCGAACGTTCCGGCCATCTCGTCGTAACGCAGCGCGACCACGGTGGAATCCAGCTCGTTGACGAGGTAGGCGAACCGGCCGCCGGGATGAAGCGCAAGCTGTCGGGGGCCGGCACCAGGCCTGACCTTGAACCACGGCACCGTGTGTGGCTCGAGCATGCCCCGCTTCGCATCGAAGCGGTACACCATCAACTTATCGAGACCGAGGTCCGGTACGAATGCGAAGCGCGTCGACGAGTCGAGCGTGACTGAATGCGCGTGGGGACCTTTCTGGCGTGCGGGATCGGCTCCGGACCCGACGTGCGCGACGAAGTCCGACGCTTCGTCGAGGCTCCCGTCGTCCCGGATCGGGAGCACACACACGCTCCCGCTCGCGAAGTTGGCGACGAAGGCGTGCCGGCGCGCGTCATCCACGATCACGTGGCAGGGATCGGTGCCGTGCGTGCGCCGCGTGTTGAGCGGCCGCAGCGCCCCGGTCAACGGGTCGAGCGTGAACGCGCTAACCGTCCCGGTCGGCTGCCCTTCGTATGTCTTGAGTTCGTTGACTGCGTACAGGAAACGCCCACTGGCGTCGATGGCGAGGTAGGACGGGTTGGTCACGCCGGTCGTCTTCCCCACCAGCTCGAGTCGGCCAGAGGACCGGTCGAGGCGCCACGCGTAGATGCCCTCCCCCTTGCCCTCCAGGACCTTGCCGGTGCCGAAAAGGATGGATTCGGTATAGGTGCCGACGAAAACCAGCACGGCCGCTCCGGGCTCCATGTCGCGGTCAGTCGCGCGTCAACCAGATCCGTCCCTGCACGTCGCCCGATCCGAGTCGGGCGACCGCTTGGTCGATCTGGTCCAGGGCGTAGCACGCGCCGAGCACGGGTGTCACCTGGCCAGTCCGCACGAGTGCGACGACGTCGACGAGGTCCTGCCGCGTGCTGCCGCGGCATCCGATGATCTGTTGCTCGGTCTTGAAGAGCCGCATCGACGGGACCTCGAACGAATCGTCAAGGTAGGCGATCACCAGGAATCGTCCGCCCGGCCGCAGCACCGCGAGGCCTTCACGCACGCTCGCGCGAGTGCCGATGTTGTCGACCACCACGTCCACGCCCTCGCCGTCCGTGAATGTCGCGACTGCCTCTTCGAGCGATGCACGTACGGTGTCTACGCCCACCGCGCCATACCGCTCGGCGAGCGCGAGCCGTTGAGCTTGGCGACTGGTCGCTAGGACCTGCGCGCCCGCGCTCTTCGCGATCTGCACGCCGTGGATCCCGAGGCCACCGGCGCCGAGGATCAGCACGCGCTGCCCGATGCCCACGCCGCCCTGGTGGATCAGGCTGTGGTACATGCAGGCTACTGCATCCGGGAGGATCGCCGCCGCCTCGTATGCAATCGTCGTGTCGAGCGCCACGAGGTTCGCAGAGGGCACGGCGACATAATCTGCGTGCCCGCCGTCGCGCTCGAATCCGATTCGCTTCATGGCCCGGCAGCGCTGCGTTTGGCCGGTCTGACAATGTAGGCAATGCCCGCAGGTGACGTCGATGGCAGCCGTGACGCGATCGCCCGGACGCCAGCCCGTCACGCCGCTGCCGAGTTCCACCACGTCCCCGGCCAGCTCGTGCCCCACGATGCGCGGCAGCTCGCCGAGCGGCTGGCGGCCGGAGAGCAAGTGGAGGTCAGTGCTGCACAGACCGCTCGCGCGAACGCGCACGAGCACCTCGGCGGGTCCCGGCCGCGGGACGGGACGCCGGGTCGCGCGCAGCGCGTCACCGTAGCGGGCGATCACCAGGGCGCGCATCGAGTCGGGCACGGTCGGCTACTCCTTGAGGCCGGTTGCCGCGATGCCCTGAATGAAGGCGCGCTGCAGGAAGAAGAACAGCAGGATCATCGGCAGCGTCCCGATCACGGCAATCGCCATCAGCTGGTCCCACGACGTGCCGTAGCTACTCATGAAGAGCGAGATGCCAAGCGGGAGCGTGCGCAGCGAATCCTTGGTGATAATGATGAGCGGCCAGATATACATGTCCCAGGCTTCGCGGAATGTGAACACCGCGAGGGCGACCAGCGCCGGCTTGCACAGCGGCAGCACGATCATCCAGAAGATGCGGAGTTCGGAGGCACCATCGATCCGCGCCGAGTCGATGATGTCGTTGGGAATGCTCAACATGTACTGGCGCATCAGGAAGACGCCGAAGCCGTCCACCAGGAACGGCACGATCAGGCCTTGGTAGGTGTTCGCCCACTCGAGCTTCTTGATGATGAGGAAGAGCGGCACCATCGTCACTTCCAGCGGCAGCATCATCGTGCTGAGGATCAGGAGGAACATCACCCCGCGCCCCCGGTAGCGGAACTTGGTGAGGCTGTAGCCGGCGAGCGAGCAGAGCAGCAGGTTGCTCAGGGTGATCGCCACCGCCACGAAGCCGCTATTGAGGAGGTAGCGGCTGAAATCCTGCGCCTTCCAGGCGAGCACGTAAGCCTTCCAGTTTGGCGGGTCCGGGATCCACTGAATCGGGAGGCTGAACATCGTCTCCATCGTCCGCAACGACGACGAGGCCATCCAGTAGAACGGCAGTAGCGTGACACACGCGACGCCGGCTAGGACGATGAACGCCACGATGCTTCCCTGGCGCTTACGCAATGTGCGCCAAGAGCCGGCCGGTCGCTTGGCGGGCGCCCGCGGCCCGACCGTTCCGGTGGCGTTCGTCATCGGTTGTCGTCCTGCCGGGTGAATAGCCGGACCTGCACGAACGAGAACAGCATCACGGCGACGAAGAGGAACACGCTCATCGCGGCCGCCCTGCCCATGTCGAAGAACTCGAATGCGGTCTGGTAGATGAAAAGCGGCAGCACCCGCGTCGAGTCAGCCGGTCCGCCGCCAGTCATGATCAGCGGCACCGCGAAGACCTTCATCGCCACGATCACGTTCATCACGATGACAAGGAGCAGCGTCGGCCGCAGCAGAGGCAGCGTGATGTGCCAGAACGTCGCCCAGGTGCCAGCCCCGTCCATCTGCGCAGCGTCATAGTAATCGGCTGGGATTGCCTGCAACCCGGCGAGGAAGATGACCATGTAGTACGGCGTCGCCCGCCAGATGCCGATCAGGATGACGGCCCAAAGCGACGTGGCGCTGCTGCGCAGCCACGGCACCGGGTCCACCCCGAACCAGGACAGGATCGTGTTCACGACCCCGTCCTGCTGGTACATGAACGTCCAAACAACCGCCATTACCACCGCTGGCATCACGACTGGCATGAACACCGCCGAGCGCAGGACGTTTCTCAGCCAGAGCGGGCGGTTGAACAGGGCGGCGAGGCCGAGCGAAAGGGGAATCACCGGGACCACGCTGAATAGCACGTACATCAGCGAGACGCGTGCAGACTTAAGAAACAGTGGATCTTGCAGCAGGCTTGCGAAGTTGGCGAGGCCCGCGAATTTCGGGGGATGGACGAGGTCGTACTCGGTCAGGCTCAGGTACAGCGCCTGAACCATCGGCAGGAAGCGGAAGATCGCGAGGATCCCCAGCGTGGGGACAATGATTGCGACCCCGAAGGCCGCCTGCTTGGACGCGAGGCTCCAGCGGACGCCTCGGACGGCCGGGACGCTCACTGCGCGGTCTTTCGAAGAAGCCGGGGCGGTCATCCGCCGCAGTCCATGAAGGCAGGGTGCAGACGCGGCGGCCGGCCTGCACCCTGCCAGGTGCTCCTGACCTACGGAGCGGCCTTCTTCAGGACCTTGTCGACCTCGGCTTGCGCCTGGTCGAGCGATGCCTTCGGTTCCATGCCGTCGTAGACCGTGCGCTCGATGGCGCGGCCGACCGCTTGGCCGATCTCGTTGGTGTACTCGGACCGGATGTACCAGGTCGCCGTTGCGACGTCCTTCATGTGCACGTCGAAGAACGGGAAGTTCTTCGCCACGGCGGTCTCGTTGACGCCCTTTACCGGCTGCACGAACGCGACCTTGGCGAGCCAGTCGTCGGGCTTGGCGAGCATGAAGCGGATGAAGTCCCAAGCGACGATTTTCTGCGCTTCGGGCTTGGCCTTGTTCACGCCCCACATCCAGCCGTAGACGATGGTGTGCGGCTTCGCTGGGTCGACCTGCGGATAGGACACGACAGTGAAGGCGTCCTTGACCTGCGACTGCTGAATTTGTGAGGTCGCCCACGGGCCCGTGACCCACATCGCGGTGCGGCCGTCGATGAAGTCCTGGTTCGGGTTACTCGGCGTGTTCATCGTGGTCTTCGGGTCGCCAGTGACCTTCGTCACGTCACGCCACAGCGTCAGCGCCTTCACCGCCTCTGGGCTGTTGATATACGCCCTCTTGCCGTCGGCGGAGAGCAGCCTCCCTCCGAACTGCTCGACCAGCGGCTGGAACATCTGGATTTCCCAGCGCGGACTGTGGTACGGGAAGTCGAACGCCTTCTGGACGGTGCGCGTGCCCTGGACCTTCTTGAGCTTCGGGCCCAGCGCGATCATGTCGTTCCATGTCTTAGGGGCGTCCTTCACCGGGTTCAGCCCGGCTTCCGCGAAGGCCTTATTGCTGATGAAAAGGCTCATCGAGTTGCCTTGGTAGGGCAGCGCGTAGATCTTGCCGCCGAATGTGGCCGCTGCGAGGCCACCCGGCGTGTAGCGCGCGGCGACTTCGTCGTAGCTCTTGGCGCCGAAAACGTCCAGGTTGAGCGGCTCGAGCACGCCCTTGGCGTAGTAGAGCTCGTAGAACGACGCGTCCTGGTCCATGATGTCGGGACCGGTGCCGGTTGCGAGCGCCACCGTCAGCTTCTGGTTGATGTCGCCAGAGGACGTGACGACCGGGTTGATGGTCACGTTCGGGCGAACCTTCTTGTAAGCCTCGATCAACTCCTTCACGTACGCCGTGAACGGCCCGTACTCGTGCCACCAGATTTCAATGGTGACGGGCTGCTTGGGGAAATTCGCCGGCGGCTCGGCAGCGGACACCGTCCCACCCGCGTTGAGCGTCAGGATCGCGGCCGCAGCCAGCGACGATGCGACGTGCTTCATGCTCCACCTCTTCATGGTCTTTCTCCTCGTTGTCAAAGGCGACTTCGGTGGGCCGGGTCACTGGAGGACCTTGCCTGTCGCGGAGTCGAACACGTGAACCACTTCTCCCTTCGGCTGCAACCAGATGGTCTCGCCGTGCTTGAACGCGAGCCGCTCGCCGAACACTGCGCAGATCTGCGCGCCGCACAGCTCGCAATAGACGTGGGTGGCCGCACCGGTGGGCTCGATCACCAGGATCCGGGCGGGCAGCCCCGCGCCCGCGCGGCCGAGCGTCAACTGTTCGGGGCGGAAGGCATACAGCACCTCCTGGCCGTCCACGCCGACATGCGCGGGGACGGCGGGCAGCCGGGTACCGTCACCAGCCTCGATCCAGTCCTCCTTGCCGTCGCGGCGTAGGTGTCCCTGGACGAAATTCATCGCCGGCGATCCGATGAAGCCGGCCACGAACAGGTTTGCCGGATGGTCGTAGAGCTCCAGCGGGCTGCCGATCTGCTCGACGCGCCCGTCCTGGAGCACGACGATCCGGTCCGCCATCGTCATCGCCTCGATCTGGTCATGGGTGACGTAGAGGGAGGTCGCGTGCAACCGCTCATGCAGCGACTTGATCTCAACGCGCATCTGCACCCGCAGCTTGGCGTCGAGGTTGGAGAGCGGCTCATCGAAGAGGAAGACCTGCGGCTGGCGAACGATCGCCCGTCCCATCGCCACGCGCTGTCGTTGCCCGCCAGAAAGCTGGCGCGGGAAGCGGTCGAGGAACGTCGCGAGGTTGAGTGTGTCAGCCGCCCCCCTAACCTTGCGCTCGATGGCCCCGCGCTCCTGCTTGCGCATCTTCAGGCTAAATGCCATGTTTCCGCGCACAGTCATGTGCGGGTAGAGCGCGTAGTTCTGGAACACCATCGCGATGTCGCGATCCTTCGGCGCGAGGTCGTTCACCACACGCCCGCCGATCCGGATCTCACCCGCGGAGACCTCCTCGAGACCGGCGATCATCCGGAGTAGCGTAGATTTGCCGCACCCGGACGGACCGACGAGGACCACAAATTCCCCGTCGCCGACATTGAGGTCGACGTCGTGCAAGACCTGCGTGGCGCCGAACGACTTGTCAACGCCACGAATCTCAATCGATGCCATAAACAGCAGTCTGCTGCCGCATCGGCCGCACACCTTGACGACCATCAACATCGCGCAGGCCCCGCCGGCCGCAGAGCGGGCGCGGACTTCCGCGATCGCGCCTGCGGCGGACGGCCGGCGTCTGCGGACCTGGGCCCGCCCATTCGTTCCCGCGCGGCGGCTTCTCGTCAGCCAAGCTTCATCTTTCGGCGCCGTTGGGCTCGATCACTACCTTGATGGCACCGTCGCGCCGGCCGACGAAGGTATCGAGGCCCTCCGCGAACCGCTCCAGCGGGAACGTGTGGGTGACGAGGTCCTTCACCTTCAGGCGCCCGGTGGCTAACATCTGAATGATCCTGCGCGAGACGTTCGGGTTGGCGCGTGAACCGAAGATCGCAATCTCGTTGTGCACGACGTGCTTGAAGGGAACTTCCTCGAGCACCTTGTCCGGCGGCACGCCGATGAGAGCGACCTTCCCGCCCTTGCGTACCATCCGCACCGCCTGGGCGAACGTCCCCTGCGCGCCCGAGCACTCGAACACCTCGTCCACGCCGCCGGGCCCGGCCAGTTCCCGCACCGCCTGCACCGGTTCCGTCTTCTCGAAGTCCACGACCGCGTCGGCGCCCAGCCTCGCCGCCGCGGCGAGGCGTGCGCCGCGACCGACGACGAGCACACGGGCCGCGCCGAGCGCCTTGGCGAACCGCATCGCGATGAGGCCGATCGGTCCCGGCCCTATGACGACGACCGTTCCACCCGGGGACACCCCCGCGAGATCGATGCCGTGCACCGCGGCGCCTGCGGTGTCCACGAGCGCGCCTTCGCAGAACGAGAGCGTGCCTGGCAGGTGGTTGATGCTACGGATCGAGTAGACGTTGTATTGTGCATACGCGCCCTGGGAGACGAAGCCGTAATGGCGATGCCCGGTCTCAGGACGTCCGTAGTTCTCGCAGAGGTTGTAGCGGCCCTCCAGACAGTTGCGACAGTATCCGCATCCCTTGTGCGCCTCGCCCGACACGCGGTCTCCGGGCGCATACTCAAGAACGCCCTCGCCCACCTCAACAACCTCTCCGGACCATTCGTGGCCGGGAATGAACGGGTACGAGGGCGGCCAGATTCCCGCCAGACCGCCGCGCACGATCTCCGGATCGCTGCCACAGATCGCGACCCCCCGAATCCTGCACAGAATCTCGTGCGGACCGGGCCGCGGAGTCGGTACTTCGCGGACTTCAAAGGCTCCTGGCGATGTCAGAACGAGCGCTTTCATACTGTTCGCTCCTTACGAATGTCCGTTGGAACCTGGGTCCGCATCGGATCGCACCCGACTAGGTTCTCACGCCGCAAACGCGGAATGCTTGCGCGAGATCAAATAGCAGCCGCGAGGGCTTCGTCGTGCTCGCGAAATCGGTGTTGGGCGGCTTACATCATGAATATTCACTCGCGCCCGCGGTCGCGTGATCGGGTATTTGCGCACCACAGGATGCCCTTCGGTCACCTTGCGCTACGCCATGCTTCGAGCCATCTCGAGCGAGTCGAAGGATGCCGGATCCACAAAGCGTTCAACGGGCCAAGCGCTCGTGATGCCCGCGGTGACCCGGCCGAGAACGAGGTGTGGCGGGTGGCGACGGAGGAGTGCGAGGGTGTCGGGGGGCGCGCGACCGGTGTCGCCGCGAGCTGGAATCAGATTCCGACGTTGAACAGATCCAGGATGCGAGGCAGGTCCGGGTGGTCGATGAGCGGCTGGGTGTGGCGCACGAGCAGCCGATCGCCGCAGCGATCGAACAGGGCGACGGCCGGCTGCGCGGTCATGAATCGCGATACATACCGGATGCCGTCCACGCGCTTCGGATGCTTCCACAGGGCGAGCGCCCACTGGCGCGGCACCGTGTAGCGAGCCACCGTGGAGATGCTTCCGTCGACGTGCAGGCGCACGAGAGCGCTCCCCGTCAGGTCCGCCAGGATCAGCTGCGCGCCGGCGGCGCCGCCGAGCCGGGCAATGCCTTTCGAGCGAAGCTCGCTCTCGTCGATGAGCGTCGGCTGATCTGCGGGGGCCCCGTACGCGCGCGTGCGAAGCAGCGTCTCGGCGAAGCAAACCTCCAGGGAGAAGGCGCAGTAGAGGACGCCGAACTCCGCGTCTGGCGCATCGAAACGGTAAGCCTTCTGCCCCCTGCTTGCGACCCGGAAATAGATCGGCGCCCTGCCGAGGGGGAAAAGACGCAGCAGGGCGGCCGGGTCGACGGTGACGAGCGGAAGGTCGGTGCGGTCGAGGTGGTCGGGCGGTGGCGGCGGGCTCCGGCTCGCCATCAATGCGCGCCCTGCTCGCCGCGCGCGAATAGCCTCGCCGCCTCGACCGCCGTCCCGACGTTCCCGCGCCTCATCGCCGCAAGCGGCGTCTCGCCCTCGAGCGAGCTGTCCGGCGTGGTAATGAACCGGTAGATCGTCCAGGCGCTCAGGCCCTTGAGCGGCTCGAGCACGGCCTCGAGCGGCTGGCCTGCGATCTCGTCCTCGAACTGCCATGCGGGGTAGCGGCGCCCGCGCGCACCCGCCTCCAGGGCGATGAGCCGCCCCGCCCGAAAGCGGTCGTTGACCGCCGGCGGGGTCAGGCCGAGCGCCTGCGCCGCCTCGGCAAGGGTGAGCATGTCCTCTCGCGCGAGGATCCCGCGTCGCAGACCCATTCCTCGCGCGCGCGCCTTGGCGAGCGGATCGATGCGCACCGTGGACAGCTCGGGAAAAGCCTCGGCGGTGGTGGCGAAGGACACCATCATCTCGGCGTCGGTGCCGTGCTTGAGGAGGTCGAGGGCCGTCTTTTCCGGCACGCGCTCGATGCGCTTGACGACCGCGCCGGTGAGCCGCTCGAGGAGAGCCCGGCCCGCCGGATGGAGCTTGAGAGGGCCCTCCACGCCGACGGTCACGGCCTGGCCGGGCAGGCCGAAACGGATGACCGCGCCTGCGGGGCGACGGGCCTGCCGCGGCGTCGGGTGCCGGGCGGCCCGCCTCGCAGCACCGGGGGCCGCGACGCGTTTCCTGGTCACCGGGGGCTTTTTCATGGGAAGACCTTCTCTCTGCGAGGACTTTATGAACTTTATTATAGGTAGTCTCATACCGCTTGTAAAGTCAAGCTGAACGCGCAACATTGCATGGCCTCCCACAGGTCCCGCTAGATCGCCTGGCTGCAGCCGAGGTGTCTCTGTGTAAACCCCGTCGAACAGCCGTGGCGGCTCCCGGATCGCCTTGATGTTGCGGACGAGGTCGCCATGAAAATCGACGACGTCGCGGATCAGGGCGTCGAGGACCGACTGCGAGCCTAGCGTCCGCGCCCGAAATCGAGGTAGCGGCGGACGGCCAGATGCCCTCGAAGCCGTGACGCTTCATGACCTCGAGGGGCGCGATGTCCCCGAAGCGCCGGCTCGGCGTGCTCACCCAGCGGTACGCGAGATCCCGGTCGCGTGGAAAAATGATCCGCAGCGCCTTGTCGATGCCCAGAAGGTGCCCGGCCCGGGCAAGGAGGTCGGCGCTGTCGGCGAGGGGCTCGCCACGCCGGTAGCGCGCGACGGTCGAGCGGGACTGCGGGGACAGGCCAAGGAGCACCGCCTGGTCGGCGGGCGAGAGCCCCCAGTGATCGAAGACCCCGGCTCCCGAGCCCCGCGCCGCTCATCACCCGCCCGTTCGACTACGGGACCGTCATCACCTACCCCTTCCTCGCCCAGAACGGGCACGCGACACGGTTCTCCGACGGCCTGGCATACGGGGTCTGGTACGGATCGCTCGAGCTCGGGACGACGGTCTACGAGACCGTCCACCACTGGCACCGGTTCGTGACTGACAGCTACCCGCACGAGGACCGGGACATCGTCGGGGAGCGGCGCGTCTTCAACGCGCGATGCGACGCGATCCTGATCGACCTCCGAAGCGGGGAGCGGCGCGAGCGACGGCTCGTCGACCGGTACGAGTACGCCTTCACGCAGCAGCTCGGTCGCTACCTGAAGGCGCAGCGTCAGAACGGGCTGCTCGTGAAGTCGGCGCGCTGCACCGGTCGCAACGCCGCGGTGCTGCAGCCTGAGGCGCTCTCGAACGTGAGGGATCTTTGCTTTCTTACGTACCTCATGAACCCGACCCGCGATCGGGTACGCGTGGAAAGGGTGCCGGGTCGGCGCTGGATGGAGCTGCGGCCGAGCAGTCTGGATTGACGGCGCCTGCAGGACGGGTGCCCGGCTCTTATCGAGCAGGCGGCCGAAAATCGGTCCCCCTAGGGCACTGACGACCTGTTGCTCGAGGAGTACGCGAACCCAGGACGGCGCCGGCGCGCTGCGCGTGCGACGCAGCTGATGCTTCCGGGGCTCCTGTTCGAGCGGGCTCCACTCCTGCCGGGCGTGGCGATGATGGCACCTCCAACCCATCGCCGCGTCGTCACCCTGGACGGCCTGTTGATCGCCGGCTGTGGATCAGCTTCGCGACGCGCGGAACGTTAGGGCGCACCCCTACGGGGCGGCCTCTTGTGGAACTTCTTGAGCGGCTTTCTGATCGGCGTGCCAGCGCCAGGTTTGGGAGGACCGCCGGTCACAGAGCTGTCTCGTGAGGCCGTGTGTCCCGCAGTTTCCTGACGGTTGCCCGAGGCCAACCGAATTTCGAGTTCATTGAGCTCTTCCCACTGGGCTTCCGTTCGCTCCTTATCGGGTATCGATAGAAGGGCTTGCAGACGCTGGCGCGGGGACATCCCTTGCGGTTCATTCATGGTGCCATTGTCCCATTGTTCCCCGAAGGTACGCCGGTAGTCTGATCGCAACGTGGGAAAGGTGCTGCCCGATGAGACGGCGCATTTGTAGTCGCTTTTCGAGCGCGGAGCTCGTCCGTGTTGCGTGCGCTCCGTGTCCGGAAAGGACAACGGATGGACGTCGGTCGTGGGCTCCTGCTCGATGCTGCGCGCCCGGCGCCGACAATCTCAGCGCCGGCCGCCTCGCGCGGGTCAGCGGGGCCTAGCCCGTGCGACGCTACAGGCTGCGGCTTTTCCCGCCCATGAGGTGCGCCTGCACGACGACCCCGATCGCGACGAGCCCGGCGTAGGCAAGCGCGCTCGCGAGCGCTTGAAACGCCAGGACTGGGACAATCAGCGCGGCCCCGACGAGGCACGAGAGAACGACGATCGCCCAGTCCATCAGCAACGCCGCGAGAACCGCGCCGATCAGACCGCCGACGAGGAAGGCCGCCACGCCCATCGAACCCGGGACGAACCGCTCGGCGACGAGGAGCGCGATGTACCCGCCCGAATAGAAGCCGCCCACCGCGAATCCGACGCGCTGCAGCAGGATCGCTAGCACCGCTCCGATCAGGCCAGCACCGATCGCGATCGTCCAGACGAGCCAAGCCGGCTGCTCCGTGGCGAGCGTGCGCGCGACCTCGAAGCCGAGGTAGAAACCGGCGATCGCGACGAACAGCCAGAATAGCTTCCGCCCGAGGACCAGAAGCAACGCGCCCGCAACGATATCGGCGAATGGATACATCGAGATCGCAATTTAAGCCCAACCGGTGGAAACCCGTCCGGGGCCGAGCGCGGCGGTTTGCCCGTGGGGCGCGTACGGCGGCCCCCGGAACCAACATGCGCACCGTGCTCGAGGCAGCAGGCGGTACGCTGGATGACACCGTCTCGATCGTGGTTTACACCACGGACATGCGTACGTTCAAAGAGACCGTCCAGGCGCGCACGGAGTTCTTCACGACCAAGCTTCCCACCAGCACCATCGTCGAAGTGAATCACCTCGCCGATCCCGGTCTGCTGATCGAGTTTCAGGCCATTGCAGTCCTGTGAAAGGCTCGGGCACCTAGAGCCGCCGGCGGGCGTGCAGCCATGACGTCCGCCGATCGGGTCTTCTCACCGATCGTCTCGGACATCCACGCGGGAGTCATCCGACCGCGCGACACGATCTCGGAACGGGATGTGGTTCTGCGCTTCGGGGTGAGCCGGACACCAGCGCGCGAGGCAATCAAGCGCCTTTTTCGAGCGCGGCTTCCTTCAGGCCGGCCCGAGACGCGTGGCGATCATCAAGGAGATCACCGAAAAGGATCCGCGCGATCTGTATGACTTGCGTCTGTGCCTGGAGGCCGAACCTGCGAATCTGACGGCGAAGTACATAACGGACGACGAAGTGGCTGAGCGCCGTCGTATCAATCGCGAATTCGCGCGTGCTTTCCGCGCACGGGACCTTGCGTGGATGCTAGACGTTCGAGCCCAGTTTCACGCCGTGCTTGTCCACGCCACACAGGATAGATGGCTTGCGAAGGTGCTCATCATGCTGCGTGACGAAGCGCATGTCGTGAGACATGCGCGTAACAGGGCGCCCCCTTCCGTCGACCGGGTCCGCCTCGAGCAGCGTTCCCCGGCGTCGTCAGCACTATGAGGGCGCTAAGACTTCCTGTGCCGATTACGTGGTCGCTTATTTGTTCGCTCCCACGCTCCAACCTCTGTCTGCTCGTTCGCTCCCAGGCGGCACAGACAACCGCCTGGACCCGGCCCCGCTCCAGCCCGGTGCCATCGGCTCGCTCAGGTTGGTCGAACACAGGATCTCCCAGGTTCCTGGGGAATCCATCCTGTACCTTTGGCGGGCGCTGGTTGGAGCCCGGAGCACGCCCCCGAGCGTTGCTCGGTGCATGCAGCGACGCGCAGATCAGCCAGGACACGGGTCCGGAGGCTCGTGCTGCTCTGGTACGGGCACTTGCTGCGCGAGCTTGGAGTATCCCGAAAGGTCCTCGCGGGGCACTGCCTGCAGCTACGCAACCAATCTGAATCCGACCGCAGCGAAGTGATGGTCGAACGCAAACGCACGCCGGATGCGTGCGCGTTTCATGATCGCGAAGCTGGTCGCGTCGACTGCCGAGAGCTTGTGCAAGTCGGTGCGCCGGAAGTAATCCCACGACTGCTCGAGATCACGCAGCTCGCAGGGGAGGATCCTCGCGGTGCCCGGCCTGTAGATAGCTTCTTTCCACGTGAGCGCCACGTCGCGGTTGGCATTGCGGTCGAGAAACGTGAATGTCTCGATCACGACGGGGACGGAGGTATGAAGCTTCGCACCGGCTCCGTGTAACAGCTCCCACTGCTCCCGGGCCTGCACATGCAACGGATCGCGCGACAGCGCCAGGGCGATCCATGCCCCGCTGTCGACGAAGACCACCTCCCCCTGCCGCATCAGGGCTCGTCGTGGACGCTGTCGTGGTCGACGGACGCGCGCCTGGGCTCACCGTCCCAGATCGCGACCGGGCCTGCGGCTTGCGGCTTGAGCACGACCTTGCGGATGGCGTCCCGGACGAGCTCCGCGACGCTGCGCCCGGACCGGGCGGCAGCCTTGCGCAGCGCGTCGAGCTCTTCCTTGCGAAGGTAGACCTGGGTCTTTTCCATGTACGTCACTTTATTGTTCAAAGTGACATACGTCAAGCCTGCGCCGATAACGGTCCAGCCTTTCCTCCTCTCCTTGTCGTGTAGCGCCCCGGGTGAAGGTGCCGTCGCGCTCGGAAGGGTGGAATCGGCATCGGCCTTCGCATGAAAAAACTGCGAAGCCTCTTAGGAAATCCGCGATCGAGCCGTCCGCACGCCCAGCGCTCAAAGCGGTCGACCAGGCGATCGGCATGGATCAGATCGTCGGAGATCGCATAGGCCGATTGCGACGGACGCGCGTCGACCACCAGGCACTTCGCGACCCGCCCGCCAGTTCCGGACTGGCCTGTCGTATCAGCGACAGCGCCATGTCGATAGGGCTGAGCGCGGCGCCGGCCGTGACGACTGTGTCAGAACGGACCACCATGCGCGATTCGTCGAGCTTCACTTCCGGATAGCGCTGGCGGAACATCGGCGCGAGCCACCAGGTCGTGGTCGCTTCCTCGCCCTCGAGCAAGCCTGCTTCAGCCAGCACGAAAGTGCCGACGCAGGCGGCGGCCATCGATGTGCCGTTACCCGCCCAGGCGCGCAGCATCGCCAATGCATCGCGCACATCGGCGCGCGTCAGCGCATGCGCCAGCGGCGCGGGCATGTTGCAGCCGATGGCCGGCACCACGACCCAATCCGGCGTTTTCTTGCGTTCCGCCGCCGCTGCCGGCACACCCAGGCCTTGCGCGCTGCGGCTCCGGCGCCGCATGCCGGTTACCGTCACGTCGAAGCGCGGCGATTCCAATCCGCTCATCGCGGCCAACTCATTGGCAATGGCAAACGCATCGAGCACCGCGGCCAGGCCGGTATCGAATACCCCGTCGAGCGCGAGCACGTTGATCTTCATGGCACGAATAATATCAAAGATGTCGTTTTTGCCAATAGCCGGACGGCGCCGCGAAACCTATAGTTCGCCCCTCGCCTGCCGCGCAATTCCGCCTCCGGAGGCGAACTCAACCAGGAGAAACACGATGATTAAGCTCGCATTGTTCGCCCGCCTAGAAGCCAAGCCCGGCAAGGAAGCCGCCGTCGCCGATTTCCTCGAAACCGGCCTCGCGCTGGCGCGCAAGGAAGCCACCGCGCCGATCTGGTTCGCCTTGCGCCTGTCGGCCACGACCTTCGGCGTATTCGACGCGTTCCATGACGAGGCCGGCCGCCAGGCGCATCTCTCCGGCCCGATCGCGCAAGCCTTGATGGCAAAGGCCCCGGAACTGTTCGCCAGCCCGCCATCGATCGAACCGATCGAGGTGCTCGGTTTGAAAAATACGGCTGGCGCGATGTAAGGCGACCGGCCCGGCGCTTGGCCTGCCGCACACATGCGCAGGTCAAGCACCGCCTACCCGCCTCGATTGCAAATGAGCGCCGCCCACCAGCCCACCCCGCCCACTACAGATCGCGATGGACGATGCGCACCGTGGGGTCGTCGCGGCTGGCTTCGATCGCGAAGCCGAGCCCGCGGCAGAAATCGAGCATCCGGGGGTTCGCGGCGAGCACGTAGCCTTCGATCCGCTTGAGGCCGTGCGCCTTCGCGTCGCGCATGAGGGCGTTGATGATGCGCTTCCCGAGGCCCTTCCCCTGCCAGGCGTCGGCGATGGTGATCGCGAACTCGCAGGTGTCGCTGTCCGTCCCGGCCGCAAACCGCCCCACCCCGATCTCCTCCTCGCCCGCGACGGTCGAACGGATCACGACATATGCCGCCTCGTGTTCGTGATCCGGATGGGTGAAATCGTAGAGCTGGTCGGGACTGAGCTCCTTCATCTCGCCCATGAAGCGCTTGAACTTCGACTGCGGCGAGAGATTGCGGACGAACGCCCGCTCGAGCTCCAT
>DATIWX010000067.1:0-3881 GCA_035519135.1 Burkholderiales bacterium
TCCATCACCGACATGCCCGAGCCGTGCCAGTCGAGCATCTCGCTAGCGGCCTGCTCGAGGACTTCCTCCGGAAGGACCGCGGGTCCGGCGCTGAAGTTGAATACCCGCGTCACGGGCCTAACCGGTGCGCCGTTCGCGCCGCGTCCGGGTTGGACGGGGAGCCGGGCGGGCAGATTCTTTCTTAGAGCGCAGCACCCCTCGCAAAGCCTCGTTGACCGAGCGATCGTTCGGAAAAGCGTGCGCGACAGCTGGTTCCAGGACTACGACGTTGGTCGCTTGAGCGACCCGAACAGCGTACTTGCCGCGGACCAGGGAAGTGAAGTCGGAACGCTTGTATTCGGGACGAAGCTCGTCAGCGGACTTTCGACTAGCCTTCTTCATAGAGTTCCCTTTCGCCCGATGTCGCGGGACGTGCCGTGATGATTCGAATTATATCCTCGTGCTCCGTATGACCGACGACGACCAGACGACCATTCGTTGAAACGCCGAAGGTGACGAAGCGTTCTTCCCCGACCGAGTGATCGGGGTCGAGACCTGTGGCCGAAAGCGGGTCACGGAAAACGGTGGCTGCCTCTTCGAACGAAACCCCGTGCTTGGACAGATTGTCCGACGCCTTCTCCGGGTCCCACTCGAAGCGCAAGCATCAACCCTTTCAGGCGCGGGCCACTATGCCTGCCCGTTCTCCTCGTCCTCTTCCTTCTCCGCGACGCGCTCCACCCCGGCGAGCTTGGTGCCCTCGTCGAGGTCGATGAGGCGCACGCCCTGGGTGGAGCGGCCCATCTCGCGGATCTGCTTGACCTTGGTGCGGATCAGCACCCCGCCGGTGGAGATCAGCATGATCTCGTCCTCGTCGCCCACCAGCACCGCGCCGATGACCTTGCCGTTCCTCTCGGTCGTCTGGATCGCGATCATCCCCTGCGTGCCGCGGCCGTGGCGGGTGTACTCCGCGATCGGCGTGCGCTTGCCGAAGCCGTTCTCGGTCGCGGTCAGCACCGTCTGCGTCTCGGTGTCGGCGGCGAGCATCGAGATCACCTTGTGCTCCGCGCCGAGCTTCATGCCGCGCACCCCGTGCGCCTGCCGGCCCATCGGCCGCACGTCGTCCTCCTCGAAGCGCACCGCCTTGCCGGCGTCCGAAAAGAGCATCACGTCGTGCTTGCCGTCGGTGATCGCCGCGCCGATGAGGTGATCGCCGTCGTCCAGCTCGACCGCGATGATGCCCTTCTCGCGCGGGTTGGAGAACTGCTCGAGCGGCGTCTTCTTCACCGTGCCGAGCGCCGTGGCGAGGAACACGAAATGCTTGTCGTCGTACTCCTTCACCGGCAGCACCGCGTTGATCTTCTCGCCTTCCCCGAGCGGGAACAGATTGACGATCGGCTTGCCGCGGCTGGTGCGCGTGCCCTGCGGAACGTTGTAGACCTTCAGCCAGTACACCCGGCCGCGCGAGGAGAAGCACAGCATGGTGTCGTGGGTGTTGGCGATGAACAGGCGCTCGATGAAATCGTCTTCCTTGGTGGTCGCCGCCTGCTTGCCGCGGCCGCCGCGGCGCTGCGCGCGGTAGTCGGCGAGCGGCTGGCTCTTGATGTAGCCGGCGTGCGAGAAGGTCACCACCACGTCCTCGGAGGCGATCAGGTCCTCCATCTGCAGGTCCTCGGCCTGCTCGACGATCTCGCTCTTCCTCTTGTCGCCGTACTGCGTCTTCAGCGCCTTCAGCTCCTCGGAGATGATCGCGGTGATGCGCGCGGGCTTGGCGAGGATGTCGAGCAGGTCGGCGATCAGCCCGATCAGCTCCTTGTACTCGGCGACGATCTTGTCCTGCTCCAGGCCGGTGAGGCGCGCCAGGCGCATCTCCAGGATCGCCTGCGCCTGGGCGTCCGACAGCTTGTAGCCGGCCTGCTGCAGGCCGAACTCCGCGGCCACGCCCTCGGGCCGGGAGGCGTCGGCCGCGGCGCGCTTGAGCATCTCCTCGACCACCGGCGACTTCCACGCCCTGGCCATCAGCGCGACCTTGGCCTCGGCCGGGGTCTGCGACTTCTTGATCAGCTCGATGATCGCGTCGACGTTCGACAGCGCCACCGCGAGCCCTTCCTGGATGTGCGCCTTCTTGCGCGCCTCGCGCAGGTCGAACACCGTGCGCCGCGTCACCACCTCGCGCCGGTGCGCGAGGAAGGCCGCGAGCATGTCCTTCAGGTTCATCAGGCGCGGCTGGCCGTCGATCAGCGCCACCATGTTGACGCCGAAGGTGTCCTGCAGCTGCGTCTGCTTGAACAGGTTGTTGAGGATGACCTCGGGGATCTCGCCGCGCTTGAGCTCCAGCACCACGCGCATCCCCGACTTGTCCGACTCGTCCTGGATGTGGGCGATGCCCTCGATCTTCTTGTCGTTCACCAGCTCGGCGATGCGCTCGAGCAGGTTCTTCTTGTTGACCTGGTAGGGCAGCTCGTCGACGATGATCGCCTGGCGGTTGCCCTTCTCCAGGTCCTCGAAGTGCGTGCGCGCGCGCATGATGATGCGGCCGCGGCCGGTGCGGTAGCCCTCGCGCACGCCCGACACGCCGTAGATGATCCCCGCGGTGGGGAAGTCCGGCGCCGGCATGTGCTTGATCAGCTCGTCGATGGTGGTGTCGGGCTTCTTCAGCAGCGCCTGGCAGGCGTCGACCACCTCGCCCAGGTTGTGCGGCGGGATGTTGGTCGCCATGCCCACGGCGATGCCCGAGGAGCCGTTGATCAGCAGGTTCGGAACCCTGGTCGGCAGCGCCGTCGGCTCCTGCTCCTTGCCGTCGTAGTTCGGCGTGAAATCGACGGTCTCCTTCTCGATGTCGGCGAGCAGCTCCGAGGCGATGCGGTCGAGGCGGCACTCGGTGTAGCGGTAGGCCGCGGCCGCGTCCCCGTCGATCGAGCCGAAATTGCCCTGGCCGTCGATGAGCGTGTAGCGCATCGAGAAATCCTGCGCCATGCGCACCAGCGCCTCGTAGGTGGCGGTGTCGCCGTGCGGGTGGTACTTGCCGAGCACCTCGCCGACCACGCGCGCGCACTTCACGTAGGGCCGGTTCCACACGTTGTTCGCCTCGAACATCGCGAACAGCACGCGGCGGTGCACCGGCTTCAGGCCGTCGCGCACGTCCGGAAGCGCGCGGCCGACGATCACGCTCATGGCGTAATCGAGGTAGGAGCGGCGCATCTCCTCTTCGAGACTGACGGGGAGCGTTTCCTTGGCGAACTGATCCATGAGGGCGGGGGATTCCGACTGCGAGGACAGCCTGAAAAGAGGCAAATTTTATCAGCTTTGGTGTATGATTTCGCGAGAAAATCGGGCGGAGGACACCGGCGATGAAGCACTTCCCTTCTCTTGTACTTGGAGCCGCCGCCGTACTGCTCGCGGCCTGCGCGTCCTCGCCCGAGCCGGCGCCCGCGCCTGCTCCCGCTCCGGCGCCGCAGAGCCTCCCGGCGACACCGCCCGCTGCCAAGCCGGCCGCGGCTCCCGCCGCGGCCGCGCCCACGCCGCCCAAGCGCTGCGACGCCGGCGTGACCTTCCAGAAAGACGAGACCTTCGCCTTCGATCGCTACGTCCTCACTCCCGCGGCGCGGGCGCGCCTGGACCGCGACGTGATCGGCAAGCTCGCGACCTGCGCGAGCATCGAGGCGGTGGTGATCGAGGGACACGCCGACCGCATCGGCAGCCAGCAATACAACCAGAAGCTCTCCGAGCGCCGCGCCGAGAGCGTCAAGTCCTACCTGGTCAGCAAGGGCACCGACCGCAACAAGATCGAGACCATCGGCATGGGCAAGACCGTCCCCGCGGCGTTCTGCCCCGACAACAAGGACCGCAAGGCCCTGATCGCCTGTCTCGCTCCCAGCCGGCGGGCGATCATCTCGCTCAAGGGC
>DATIWX010000068.1:0-2935 GCA_035519135.1 Burkholderiales bacterium
CGGCGGCGGCTTGATGCCCGCCATCGCCGCCGTCGTCGGCCACACGTCCATGTGCGACATCATCTGGTCCAGGACCTGCCCTGCCGGAATCCTGCCCGGCGCCCACATGATGCCCGGCACGCGGAAGGCGCCTTCGAACACCGAGCCCTTCTCGCCGCGGAATGGCGTGACGCCGGCATCGGGCCAGGCATCCTGCCAGGCGCCGTTGTCGGCGGTGAAGACGACGATGGTGTCGGGCGCCTCGGCGCGGATCACGTCCATGATGCGGCCGATGTTGGAATCGAGCTCCAGCACCGAGTCGGAGTAGTTGCCCAGCCTCGTCTTGCCCCTGAACGGCTTCGCGGGGTTGGTCGGGTTGTGCAGCTTCATGAAGTTGACGCTCATGAAGAACGGGGCGCTGCCCTTTGCGTGCTGCTTGATGTACGCGATCGCCGAATCGGCCTGCCGCACGTCGAAATCGGCCAGGTAGTCGTACGTGATGCGCGCGACCCTCGTGGCGGGCTTGCCGGCCACGCCTTCCCACTCGAACAGGTTGACGATCTCCTGGTACTCCTTCCAGTACTGCGCGTTGTACTTCGGAAACCACGGGTGAAAGTTCGGAGATGTGTCGTCGTAGGAATAGACGCCGGGGTAGTAGGCGGCGAACTGCTTCATCTCGTCGTAGCCGTGCTCGATGGGGTACATCGAAGGCTTGTCGCCCAGGTGCCACTTGCCGGAAAAGTACGTCTTGTATCCGTTCTTCTTGAAGAACTCCGCGATCGTGGGCGTTTCCTTCTTCAGGCCGTTCTCGTCGCCCGGAGCGACGACCACCGACAGCGCCGTGCGGATCGGGATACGTCCGGTCTGAAACGAAGACCGGCCCGCGGTGCAACTTGACTGCCCGTACCAGCTCGTGAACAGCGCGCCTTCCTTGGCAAGGCGATCGATGTTGGGGGTCGGGTGGCCGAGGGCCCTTCCGCCGCCGGTGTAGGCACCGAAGTCGCTCCAGCCGAGGTCGTCGCCCATCAGCACGACGACGTTGGGTCGCTTGGCTTGGGCCTGTGCCCATGCCGGTAACAGGGCTGCGAACAGCGTTACCCCGACTACCGCGAGCCATTTGGCGATGTGTCTTGCAGCGTCCATGTGGCACCCTTTTCCGGTAGTGAGCTGCGAAACGCTCAGTTGAGCTCCTTGTCCTTCCAGAACTTCGTTCCGGCGAGCGCGCCGCCCGCCTGCAGCCCGTTCCTGGTCAGCGTGTAGTACGACGCGTCGGCGATCACGTTCTCGCCGCCGCCGGCGCCGACCTGGCTGCCCGCCACGCCCGCCTGCGCGGTGCCGCCGCCGCCGAACTCCCAGCCGTTGTTGACGAACTGGTTCAGCGCCTGCTCGGACTTGAAGATGATCAGCGTCTCGTTCTCGGCGATGCCGGCCTGCAGCCCCGCGCTCGCCTGGGCCATGTCCATGTAGGTGGTCTTCTTCGTCTTCACGTCGCGGACCAGCCCCTTGCCGCCGGCGCCGCCGACGAGGAACGACAGCCCGTAGGTGGTGAACACCGCGTAGCCGGGCGCCTTGGCGACCGCCTCCTTGAGCTTCGGGTCGGCCTTGTAGAACTTCTCGAGCGAGTTCTGCGTGACCTTCTGGATCTCCGCCTGCTTCTTCGCCTTGTCGCTCTGCGCGAGCGCGTTGCCGGCGGCAAGCGACAGGATCATCGTCGCGATCGTGAACAGGCCGTGCAATCTCATGACTTGGGTCCTTTCGCTGAGATGAACCTCGACTGGCTCAGCACGCGCGCCGAGGGGCCGGATTGCGAATCACGCACGGCGGCTGAACGCTAGCAGCCGATCGTGACATCCAACATCGTCGTGGCCACGGATCCCGCGTCCGTGCGCGCACGCACTGCATACGTGGCGCCACGTATTCGCGCCGGCTCCGATGCCCGCGCGCGGTCCGACAGATATCGAGGAGCGCCGGCATCGGCCGGTCCCTCACTTGACGGCCGGGCAGGCCCGGTGCACCGCGGCGCGAAGCTGCCGGGCGCTGACCGGGCGCTCCAGGAAGTCGGTCGCCTCGAGGCGCGCGATGTCGACCGCGGTCCGGAAAGCGCTGTGCGGACCCAGCACGATCACGGGGAGCGTCGCGCCCCGGGCTCGCAGCTCGCGGATGAGCCTGAGCGTCGCGGCACCATCCGGTTCAGCCGTCGCGATGAGACAGGCGCCTTCGCCGGCGGGCAGGCGTGCGAGCAGCGCCGCGCCATCGTCAAGGACGACGACCGTACCGGCGATCGGCGCGAGCGCCGACTGGATCCACGTCCGCTCGTCCGGATCGGGATCGATGACATACACGGCAATTGGCATGAGCCCCAAGGAGCGCACGGCGAGTCCGCGGGCACCACCCTCCGTCAGTGCCCTTCGCTCGCAACGATCTCTTCCGTACCGAAGCGATGATGGACTCGGCGGTGCGACAGGCCTATCCCGGCGGCTACGGATGCCGCGTACGTGAAGCGGGATACAAGTGCTGGCCCGCGCGGCGGTACGCCCGCGGGCGGCGCGAGGCGCGGTGGTTACTCGGCGGGGCGATCGAGGGTGAGGCGCAGCAGCTCAGTCACCGAGCTGACGCCGAGCTTCTCGAGCAGCCGGCTCCGGTGCTGCTCGACCGTCCGGTGGCTGATCGAGAGCTCCTTCGCGATGACCTTGCTCGGCAGCCCCTTGAGCGCGAGCGCCATCACTTCGCGCTCGCGCGCGGTGAGCGTGGCCACGCGGTCCGCGAGCCCGCCGGCGTTGGCGGCCGGGGCGCGCTGCGCCGCGTCCCGGCGCAGCGCCTCGTCGATCGCGTCGAGCAGCTGCTGCTCGTGGTAGGGCTTCTGCACGAAGTCCACCGCGCCGTCCTTGATCGCGTTGACCGCCATCGCGATGTCGCCGTGGCCGCTGATGAAGACGATGGGGATGCGCGCCCCCAT
>DATIWX010000069.1:0-2535 GCA_035519135.1 Burkholderiales bacterium
GGCGCAGACGGACGTCGTGTCCTTCGCGGTGCTCGAGCCGTTTGCCGACGGCTTCCGCAACTACCTGAAGGGAGCGTTCGAGGTACCGGCCGAGGCGCTGCTGGTGGACAAGGCGCAGCTGCTGACGCTGACGGCGCCCGAGATGACGGCGCTCGTGGGCGGCCTGCGCGTGCTGGGTGCCAACGCCGGCGGCTCGAAGCACGGTGTCTTCACCTCGAGGCCGGAGGCGCTGACCAACGACTTCTTCGTCAACCTGCTCGACATGGGCACCGAGTGGAAGCCGACCCCGGCCGCCGCGGACGTGTTCGAAGGGCGCGACCGCAAGACCGGAAAGGTCAAGTGGACCGGAACCCGCGTCGACCTCGTGTTCGGCTCGAACTCCCAGCTGCGCGCCCTCGCCGAGGTTTATGCGAGCGCGGACGCGAAGGAGAAGTTCGTGAAGGACTTCGTGGCGGCGTGGACCAAGGTCATGAACCTTGATCGCTTCGACCTTGGGTGATGTCAGAGGATAGGTTCTAGAGGTCCCATACCGCACAGCCGGAATCCGCCCCGATGCGAGACATCGGGGCGGATTTCCTGCGCGTCAGTGGTACGCGCCCGCCATGATGGGCGCGAGCGCCTCGCCGATGCGCCTGCCCTGCGTCTTGCTGATCAGGCTGCCGAGAATCCCCTGGAAACGCGGCTCCTCGACGCCCGAGACGATGTACTGCCAGCGGTAGGCGTGCAGCACGCCCTCGCGCACCCGCTGGGACTGCTCCGGCGAGTAGGGGCCGCGGCAGACGCCCAGGAAATAGCCGGCATCGGCGGCGGCCTGCGCCTGCAGCATCCCGTCCACCGCCGCCACCAGCTCGATCAGGTCGGTCACGGCCTGATCGCGCTGCTCCGGCATCAGCTTCGCGTCCTCGCGCCGCCACTCCAGCTCGTCGAGGATCGCGTGCTGCGACTCCTCCTTCCAGTGGTACAGGAACACGTCCTTGTAGAGCTCGGAGAGCTCGCCGTCCGGGTCGATGCTGCTGCGGTAGTGTGAGAGCACGAACAGCTCGATGTGGCAGGTCAGGGCGAGCACGGCCCAGGTGGACTTGCCCAGCACCAGCCCCGCCACCTCGTTCGGCTGCGGCAGGAAGCGGTAGCCCGCGGGCATGCCCTCGGCGACCATGCGCTCGATGCGGCGGAAGAGCTCCTGGTGCTTCAGCTCCTCGTCGGTGAAACGCACCAGCGCCTCCACGGCCGTCTGGTCGCCGAGCCAGTGGTCGCGACTGATATCGAGCATCTTCGCGCCGATGAATCGCTCGACCAGGCCGAACATGTTGGCGTAGGTCCGGCCCTGGATCTGGCCGAGCAGGCGCCGGTCGTCGGCGCCGAGGAAGCCGAGGCGGTCGATCTTCGAGATGCCGTCGGGCAGAAACTTCCTGGTGAAATCGAAATTGCGGCCGCGTATCACATCGCGGTCGATGTCCCAGCGGATGCGCTTGGACGCCTCGATGACGCGCGCGTAGCGGTCGCCTGCAGCTGTCGTCGGATTCATGCGTATTCTCCCGTTCGTGTGAGGCGCGCAAGGATTCCGGACAACACGCCGGGCGCGCGGACCGGCGGGTCGACCTGAAAAATCGCTTCGGTGAGACCGAAAAGAACGAGCAGGCCGCCCGCAACGAGCTCCAGCGAGTCGCCCGCATTCAGGATGTAGTCCTTGATGTCCCCGTGGCGGGTGAGCCAGACTCGCCCCTTTGCGACGCGAACGGTCATGCCGCGCCGCCCGGCGACGCTCCTGGACTCGTTGCGAGATACTTTTTGCGCCATGCTCATGGGTCGGCATGGTGGCAGCCGCGGGTCCGCCGCGCCTGAGGCGGCGGTCCCGGGACAATCGGAAAACAGCTCGGGATTTCCGGGACAGCCGTCCCGGCGCTACTTCGAGGGCTTAGCGCCGAGCCCCGCCTCGCGGGCGCGGACGATCGCCTGCGATCGGTTCTCGACCTGGATCTTGTCGAAGATGTGCGTGATGTTGTTGCGCACGGTCTTCTCGGAGAGATCGAGCCGCGCGGCGATCTGGGCGTTGTCCAGGCCCTGGGCGATGAGCTCGAGGACCTCGCTCTCGCGCGCGGTGAGCCCGGCGAAGGCGCGCTCGTGTGTGGCCGCGCCCGCGGATGGGTAGAAATCATTCAGCGCCGCGAGGAAATCGCGCCACGCGGGATCGCTTTCCGGCATCAGGTGATTGCGGCTCTCCAGCGACACGAAGCGGGCGCCGGGGATCAGGCTCGCGATCAGCCGGCCTTCCTCGAACGGAATGCTCAGATCCCCGCGCGCGTGAAGCACGAGGGTCGGACACTTGACGCGCGCCGCTTCCGAGCGCACGTCGATCGATACGTTGGCCTCGTGAATCCGTGCTGCCATCTGCCCCGAAGCCGTGAGGGGCATCATGTCGTTGAAGGCGTGGATCGCGTCCAGCCCGGCATCGGGCATGAACCGCGTCGTGAACACCTGGCGGAACGAGGGATCGTCCCTGCCCCAGCCGAGTTCGATGAGGCTGTGGAGCGTTTC
>DATIWX010000070.1:0-52307 GCA_035519135.1 Burkholderiales bacterium
CTTCGCCGCGGTGATCGCGATCTACTGGCTGATGGTGGCCAAGCCGCTGCCGGCCTGACCGGGCGGGGCGTAGTGCGCCGGCACGTCGCCGGTGAGCGATTCGAGGAAGGCGACGATCGACTTCACGGTGGCGGCGTCCAGCGCGCGTCCCAGCTGCACCGCGCCCATGATGCGCACCGCGCGGTCGAGCCGGTCCACCGAGCCGTCGTGGAAATAGGGCGCGGTCTTCGCCACGTTGCGCAGCATCGGCACGCGGAAGACGTAGCGGTCTTCCTCCTTCTTGGTCGCGGCGAAGCGGCCGACGTCGATCTTCTTCGAGCCGGTTTCCGTCCAGTAGTCCTTGGCGACGCCGAAGCGCTGGAAGGTCGTGCCGCCGAGGAGCGGTCCGTTGTGGCAGCCGGCGCAGCCGGTGGCGATGAACGCGCGCAGGCCGGCCTTCTGCCGCCCGCTGAGCGCGCCGTCGTCGCCGGCGAGGAAGCGGTCGAACGGCGCCGGAGTGACGAGCGTGGCCTCGTAGGCCTCGATGGCGCGCCCGTAGTTGCGCGCGGACAGCGGCTCCGGGTCCTGCGGATAGGCCGCACGGAACGCGACCCCGTAATCGAGCTTGGCGAGCCGCGCGACGCCCTCCTGCTTGGAGGCGAAGCCCATCGAGCCGGTGAGCGAGCCCTCGGCCTGGTCGGCGCCGGTCTTGCGGTCGCCCAGCCAGCGCAGCGCCGGCTGGCTCATCGAGTTGAACACGGTCGGCGAATGGCGCGACGTGGCCTCGGCTCGCGCGTCGATGGAGAGGGCGCGCCGGTCGGCGCCCCAGTCGCCCGCGGCGTGGCAGCTGGCGCACGCGGTCTTGCCGTCGAGCGAGACGCGGGTGTCCCAGAACAGCGCCCGGCCGAGCCTGGCTTGCGGGCTCTCCGCCGAGACCGTCCCGGGCTGGATGCGGCCGAACAGGGCCGCGGCCTGGCGCTGCAGCGCCTCGTCCGCTTTCGCGCCGCCCGCCGTCGCGACCCCTGCGGCGAGCATGGCTCCTGCAATCGCGAGCTTCATGGTTCTCTCCCCTGAAATGATCGATGCCGGGCGAAATGCCCGACGTGCCGGTGGAACCGGGACTGCGTGAAGCTGGAATCCCGACCGAGCCTATCGGACCGATGCATCAGGGGAATTTCAGCGGGAGGTCTTTTTTGTTTCGTTTGTTTCGCCGCAGCGGGAGCTGGACGATGAGCGGGTCGCGCGTCATGGGCGCACGCCGAAAAAAAAAGGCCGGAGCATTGCGCCCCGGCCGTATCGAGCTACAGCGTTGCTTCTTCAGCCTCGAGCGTCGGGTAGTCCGTGTACCCCTTGGCGCCCGGCGTGTAGAAGGTCGAGAAGTCCGGGGCGTTGAGCGGGGCGCCCGAGCGCAGGCGCTCGACCAGATCCGGGTTCGCGAGGAAGGGCTTGCCGAAGGCGATCAGGTCGGCGCCGTTCCCGGCGAGCGCTTTTTCGGCGCCGGCGCGGTCGAACCCGCCGGCGAGGATGAACACGCCCTTGAACGCGGCGCGCAGCTTCGCCTTGTATTCGGCGGGCACGGCCGGCGCGCCCATCGCGGAATGGTCGAGGACGTGCAGGTACAACAGGCCGAGCGAGGACAGCTCGCGCGCGAGCGCGAGATACTGCTCCGCCTGCTCGGGATAGGTGCCGGTCGCGTTGAACGCGCCGAACGGCGAGAGCCGGATGCCGACGCGCTCGCCGCCGATCGTGACGGCCACCGCGCGCGCGACTTCCAGCGCGAAGCGGTTGCGCTTGGCGATGCTGCCGCCGTAGCCGTCCGTGCGCCGGTTGACGTTGGCGTTCAGGAACTGCTCGATCAGGTAGCCGTTCGCGGCGTGCAGCTCGATGCCGTCGAATCCCGCCTGGATCGCGAGGCGCGCGGCCTGCGCGTACTCGCCCGCGGCGTGGGCGATGTCGCGCTCGGTCATGGCGCGCGGGGCGCTGTGCGGCTGCATCCCCTTCGCGTCCGTATACATCTCGCCGGGGCAGGCTTCGGCCATCGGCCCGACGACTTCGGCGCCCGCCGGGAGGTTGGCGACGTGGGCCACGCGGCCGGTGTGCATGAGCTGCGCGAAGATCTTTCCGCCCCCGGCGTGGACCGCGCGGGTCACCGCCTTCCAGCCGTTCACCTGCGCGTCGTTGAACAGTCCCGGAATGCGGGCGTAGCCGAGGCCGTTGGGGGAAGGGGAGATGCCTTCGGTGATGATCAGGCCGGCGGTGGCGCGCTGGCCGTAGTACTCGGCCATGAGCGCGTTGGGCGTATTGAAATCGACCGCGCGGCTGCGGGTCATCGGCGACATCACCAGACGATTGCGGAGCGCCAGCGAGCGCGCCGAGAAGGGTTCGAATAGCATTGGAGTCGTTTCCTTGGAGTTCGTGCGGAGGACCTCAAGAGTGGGGACGAACCGCGGAATTGCAAGGCCCGGGCCCCCGCGCTTGACGCGCTATAACGCGCCGCGTTATAGTCGCGCATGATCCTGAGCTTCCGCTCGAAGGAAGCGGAGAAGATCTGGCGCGGCGAGCGCTCGAGCCGCCTTCCCGGGCCGATCCAGGAGGTGGCGCGCCGGAAGCTGCGGATGCTGAACAGCTCGCGGCGCCTCGACGACCTACGGGTGCCGCCCGCCAACCGGCTCGAAGCCCTGAAGGGCGACCGCGAGGGGCAACACAGCATCCGGATCAACGACCAGTGGCGCATCTGCTTCCGCTGGACCGAGGCCGGTGCGGCCGAGGTGGACATCGTCGACTATCACTGACTGGAGGAGCGTATGGCAAAGCGGCTGCGCAACATCCACCCCGGCGAGGTCCTGCTCGAGGAATTCCTCGGTCCCATGGGCATCAGCCAGAACGCGCTCGCCCGCGCGACGGGCGTGCCCCCGCGCCGTATCAACGAGATCGTGCTCGGCAAGCGCGCGCTCACCGCCGACACCGCGCTGCGGCTCGCGGCTTTCTTCGGCACCTCGGAGGGTTTCTGGCTGGGGCTGCAGGCGGACTACGATCTGGAAGAAGCGCGGCTGGGGATGAGCAAGGAACTGCTGCGTGTGGAACAGGCGCGCGCCGAGTACGCGGTCGCGCGAAAGGACCGGGCCTGATGGATCTCGAGCTGAAGGACAAGGTGGCGATCGTCACCGGCGGCACGCAGGGCATCGGCCGGGCGACGGCGCTGCGCCTCGCGCAGGAGGGCGCGCGGGTGGTGATCGCGGCGCGCGGGCGCGAGCGTCTCGACGCCGTGGCAAGCGAGATCCGTGCATCGGGCGGCGCGGTCGCCGCGGTGCAGGCGGACGTGGGCAAGCCCGAGGATTGCGCGCGCCTGGTGGCCGAGACGCTCAAAGCCTTCGGCCGCATCGACATCCTCGTCAACAACGCCGGCACCTCGTCCACGGGCGAGTTCGAATCGGTCACCGACGCGCTGTGGCAGGCGGACCTCGACCTCAAGCTCTTCGCCGCGATCCGGCTTTCGCGCCTGGCGATCCCGCACATGAAGCAGCAGGGCGGGGGGCGCATCGTCAACATCACCACCATCGGCGCCAAGCAGCCGCGCGCCAAGTCCATGCCGACCACGGTGACGCGCGCCGCGGGGCTGGCGCTCACCAAGGCCCTGTCCAAGGAGTACGCGCCCCACAACATCCTGGTGAACACCGTGTCGATCGGGCTGATCCGCGCCGGGCAGCACGAACGCAAGGCGGAGAAGGCCGGCATCCCGGTGGAACAGCTCTACGCGAGCATGGGCAAGGACATCCCGCTCGGGCGCGTCGGGCGCGCCGAGGAAGTGGCCAGCGTGATCGCCTTCCTCGCCTCGGGGGCGGCGAGCTTCGTCACCGGCAGCAGCATCAACCTCGACGGCGGGGCGTCGGGCGTGCTGTAGGGCAGCCGTGAAGTCCGCCAAGCCCAGGAGAGACTACGTCCTGAGACACCCCGCCGCCTTCGCGCTCGGGGTGCTGAAAGCCTTCCAGGCGAACCAGGGCCTGCTGCTCGCGGGCGCGGTCGCCTACTACGCGCTGCTCTCGATCGTGCCTTTGCTGATCCTCATGGTGATCGCGCTGTCGCAGGTCATGGACGAGGCGACGCTGCTCGCGACGCTGGGCCGCGCGCTCGAGTACGTGGTGCCGGGCCGGGACCAGGAGGTCGTGGCGGAGCTGCGGGCCTTTCTCGATCACCGTCAGGCGATCGGCTGGGTGCTGCTGGTCACGCTGCTGTTCTTCAGCTCGCTCGGCTTCCGGGTGCTGGAGAACGCGATCTCGGTGATCTACCTGCACCGCATCGCGAAGCGCAGGCGCCACCTGGTGGTCTCCCTGCTGCTGCCCTTCGCCTACATCGTGTTCATCGGCGTGGCGCTGTTCGCGGGCACCTATGTGATCGCCGACCTGGCCGCCATCGGCGGGGAAAGCCTCGACATCCTGGGATACCGCCTCTCGCTCGTCGGCCCCTCGCGCTTCCTGATCTACGCCGCCGGCGTCGCCGGGGAGATCCTGCTCATCTCCGCGATCTACTACTTCATGCCGGCGGGCCGGCAATCGCCCAAGCACGCGCTCATCGGCGGGGCGACCGCGGGCCTGCTGTGGGAGCTCATCCGTCTCGCGCTCGGCTGGTATTTCGGCACGCTGTCCCAGGTGAACGTGATGTACGGCTCGCTCGCCACGGCCATCATCGTGCTGCTCAGCCTGGAAGCGGCGGCGACGCTGCTGCTGCTGGGCGCGCAGGTGATCGCGGAGTACGAGCGCATCGAAGCGGGCGACGCCGCGAAGGAGCCGGTGGCGATGCATACCGACGTCGCCTGAAGCGGCTGGAAATCCCGGCGTTCGCCCCCATTTGCTGCCGATGGATACGGACGCCATGACCCCCAAGCTCGACCCGCTCCGGCACGCGCTGCTCGAGCTCCACAGGAAGCTGCTCGACGCCCAGCGCATCCGCTACGAGCGCGAGCACGGCCGCGTCGAGTCCCGCGGCGAGCTCCTGGACCTCGTCCTGCGCGACGAGTCCTTCGAGTGGCTGCGCGTGCTCTCGGCGCTGATCGCGCAGCTGGACGAGCTCGCGGCCGTGGACAAGGTGGACGACAAGAGCGGGGACGCGGGCGCGGAGATGCTGAGCGTAATCGACAGGCTGCGCGTGCTGGTGCGCTTCGAGGGCAACCGCGGCTTCACCGGGCCCTACCGGGAGATCATCGAGGCCGTGCCCGATGCCCTGGTCGCGCACGTGCAGCTCTCGCGCCTGCTCGCGGATTTCAGGCCGGACCTCACGCGACGCCGAACGCCGAGCCCGCCCCGCGCCGATTCGATGCCGGCGATGCTGATCGGCGCCCTGGCCTTCGCCGCGGACAAGCACCGCAACCAGCGGCGCAAGGACGCCGAGGCCTCGCCTTACATCAATCATCCCATCACGCTCGCCAAGATCCTCGCGATCGAAGCGGGCGTGGAGGACGGCTCGGTCCTGTGCGCGGCGGTGCTGCACGACACCATCGAGGACACCGAGACGACCCATGAGGAGCTCGCCGCACAATTCGGGCGCGAGATCGCCGAGGTGGTCCTCGAAGTCACCGACGACAAGTCGCTGCCCAAGGCCGAGCGCAAGCAGCTGCAGATCGTGCACGCGCCGGACCTGTCGCGCGCGGCGAAGCTGGTGAAGCTCGCCGACAAGATCGCCAACCTGCGCGACGTCGCCGACCATCCGCCCGCGGAGTGGCCGCTCGAGCGCCGGCGCGAATACTTCGACTGGGCGAAGCGCGTGGTGGAGGGCCTGCGCGGCACGCACGCGCGGCTCGAGGCCGCGTTCGACGCCGCCTACGCGCGGCGGCCCTAGGCGGAGCGCCGTTCAGCCGGCGCGTCGCCCTGCGCCGCGAGGCGCGAGGCGGTGTACGCGGCGCGCTCGCCGACCGCCTTCAGCAGCGCCGCGCCGAATTTCGGGCTGCGCTTCACCAGGTGCAGGAACATGTGGCGGCTCATGGCGAGCAGCGCGCAGTCGGTCTCGGCCACGGCGCTCGCCAGGCGCGGCTCGCGGTCGACCAGCGACATCTCGCCGAACACGCCGCCCGGCCCGACTTTCTCGACCACGGCGTCGCCGATGCGGATCGCCACGCGGCCCTCGAGCACCGCGTACAGGGCCACGCCGCGCTGGCCTTCCCTCACGATCAGCTTGCCGGCCGGATAGCGGAAGCGCGCCGGCGGACCGAGCACCTGCGCGAGGTCGTCGAGCAGCTGGGAGTCGAGCGCGGCGGCTTCCCTCCAGCCCGCGTCCGGGGGCAGGGCGGAGCCGCCGAGGCGCGCGAGCGTGTCGCGCAGGCGCGCGGCCATGACGCTCATCAGCATCAGCGCGAATCCGGGGTTCTTCGCGAGCGCGGCGCGGAACTGCGCGTCGTCCAGGCCGATCACCCTGGAATCGCTCATCGCCACGGCGGTGGCGCTGCGCGCTACCCCGCCCATCGAGGCCATTTCGCCGAAGACCTCACCGGGCCGGATGGCGGCGATGTGCTCCTCGCCGGCGAACAGGCCGACCTCGCCCTCCAGGAGCAGGTAGATGCGGCTGGGCATGAGCAGCAGCGGCATGCCCTTCGAGTTCTCCGCGAAAATCGTCGCACCCTTGGCGATCGGTTGCGGCTTGCCGGTGGACCGGAAGAAATCCAGCGCGACCGCCGGGTCGTAGAGGGAAGGCTTCCCGGGTTTGCGCGGCTTGGTCTGGGCCAAGTGCTCCTCGCCGCGCTACGGGGACTTCGGGGCGGCGGCCTTGTTGGCGTTCTTGCGCGCGAGCTTCTTCGCCCGCTTGGCCGTCCCCGCGAGAAGCTTCTTCGCTCTTTCCCGCTTGCGGCGGGTCGTCAGCATCTTGGAGTGCGTTACGTGGGTCAGAAGGGTCTCCGTCGGCTCGGTTGAATGGCCGGTAGTTTGACGCGTTTCGGCGCGCTTGGCCAACTCAGGGCCGGTCGTCGTGCCGCACGACGACGACGCGCGGCGGGCCGAACACCAGGCTGCTCACCGCCCAGGAAATGAGGGCGTAGACGATCGCGCCGAAGAACGCCGACCAGAAGCCGGCGACCGAGAAGCCCTTGACGAAGGACGCGACGAACCAGAACAGCAGCGCGTTGATCACGAACACGAACAGGCCGAGCGTCGCCAGGGTGACCGGCAGCGTCAGCAGCACCAGCAGCGGGCGGATCAGGGTGTTCGCGAGGCCCAGCAGCAGGGCCGCGACCAGCGCGGTAGCGAAGCTCTCCACCTGCACCGAGGGCACGACGTAGGGCAGGGCGAGCAGCGCGAGCGCGTTGATCAGCCAGACCAGGAGGAGGTTGCGCGCCATCCCTATCCCCCGGCGGCGAGGGCCCTACGCCGGTACCTGCGCCTTCGCCTTCGGTTTGCGGCCGGGAGCCGCCGGCGGGATGTAGCCCGCGATGCGGCACAGCAGGCCTTCGATCTTCTTGCCGTCGCTGAATCGCGTCGACTGGCAGGTCATGATCTCGCCCCTGGCCGACAGGGCGGACACGTGGCGCCGCACGCTCTCCAGCGGGATCCCGGTTGCCGTCGCAATCTCCGAGTCGAGCTGCTCGCCGCGGTTCTTGAGGTATTTCAGTATTTCCTGCAAGGCGGATGCTCCAAAAAATGCGAAAAAAATGCGGAGGCGTATGTTACGCCAAACCGGGCGATTTCTCCCGGAAATTTTTCCTTTCCCCTGCATCGGGTGGGCGCACGGCAATCGAGCCTGGATTAGAATCCCCGCGGTTCCAGCCCATGAAACAAGATCCAACGATAACTAAAAAGGAGCTTCCCCGATGCTGACCCTCTACTACGCCCCCGGCGCGTGCTCCATGGCTCCCCACATCGTCCTCGAGGAATCGGGCGAGAAATACGAGGCGAAGCGCATGGACCTTTCCAAGGGTGAGCAGCGCACCCCCGAGTACATGAAGATCCACCCGCTCGGCCGCGTCCCGGCCCTGCGCCTGGACGACGGCTCGCCGCTCGCCGAGAACACCGCGATCCTGCCCTACCTCGGCAAGCGCTACGGCCTCTGGCCGGGCGATTCCATCAAGGAGGCGCAGGCGCTGTCGCTGGTGGGCTTCTTTGCCTCCAGCGTCCATCCCGCCCACGCCCACATCGGCCGGCCCGAGCGCTACACCGAGGACAAGTCGGCCTTCCCCGGCATCCAGGCGATGGCCAGGAAGACCTTCCACGGCTACCTCAAGCAGATCGACGGCCTGTACGCGGGGCGCGAGTGGCTCACCGGCAGCTACTCGGTGCTCGACCCCTACGCCTTCATCTTCTACGTCTGGGGCGTGCGGCGCGAGCTGCCGGTGGCGGAGCTGGCGAACTACAGCGCGCTCAAGGAGCGGATGGTGAAGCGCCCGGCGGTGCAGCGCGTGCTCGCCGACGAGGGGATCAAGCTGTAGGCAGGCCTCAGGCGCCGGAGGAAACCAGGGCGGCGGGGCGCAGAGCGGCATCCGAGTCCTCCAGATAGCGCTCGAACTCCGCGGAGGAAAGCGGCCTGCTGTGGAGGTATCCCTGATACTCGTCGTTCCCGACGAGGCGCAGGAACTCGAGCTGCTCCTCCTGCTCGACCCCCTCGGCGACCACCCGCAGGCGCAGGCTGTGGGCGAGCGCGATGATCGCCTGCACGATCGCCGCGTCGTCCTTGTCGACCGAGATGTTGCCGATGAAGGACTGGTCGATCTTCAGCTTGTTGATGCTGAAGCGCTTGAGGTAGCTCAGGCTCGAATAGCCGGTGCCGAAGTCGTCGATCGAGATCTCCACGCCCATCTGGCCGAGCTTCTCCAGCATGACGACCGCGTCCGAGGCGTTCTGCATGATCACGCTCTCGGTGATCTCGAGCTCGAGGAAGCGCGGATCCAGGCCGGTTTCGGCCAGCACGTTGCCGATCGAGGCGACCAGGTCCTTGTTCTGGAACTGTACGCCCGAGATGTTCACCGCAACGCGCGCCTCGGGGAGCCCGCGGTCCTGCCACGCCTTGTTCTGCAGGCAGGCCTCGCGCAGCACCCATTGCCCCAGCGGAACGATGAGCCCGGTCTCCTCGGCAAGCGGGATGAACTCGGTCGGCGACACCAGGCCCCTTTCCGGATGGCGCCACCGCACCAGCGCTTCCATGCCCGTGAGCCTGCCGTTCCTCACGTCGATCTTGGGCTGGTAATGCAGCAAGAATTGCCGGCCCTCCAGCGCCGTGTGCAGGTCGTTCCTGAGCGTGAGCCGCTGCGGGAAGAAGGTGCTCATCTCGGGCTCGAAGAAGCGGTAGGCGTTGCGCCCGGACTTCTTGACGTGATACATGGCGGCGTCCGCGCGCGTGATCAGCGTCGCCGCGCCGTCGCCGTCCTGCGGGTAGAGGCTGATGCCGATGCTGCAGGTGACGCGCAGCTCGTGGCCGTGGAAGCGCACCGGCTGGCTCAGGGCTTCGACGATCTTGCGCGCCACCAGCGCCGCGTCGTCGGGGATCGCGACGTGGCGAAGCAGGATCACGAACTCGTCGCCGCCGAGCCGGGACACCGTGTCCTCCTGGCGCACGACCGAGCGCAGGCGCTCGGCCACGACGCGGAGCAGCTCGTCGCCGGCGAAATGGCCGAGAGAATCGTTCACCGCCTTGAAGCTGTCCAGATCGACGAACAGCACCGCGCACAGGGTCGAGCTGCGCTGGCCCTCCTGGGCGGCCTGCTGGATGCGGTCTTCGAGCAGCAGCCGGTTGGGAAGCTTGGTGAGCGCGTCGTGGAGCACCAGGTGCTGCAGCTCGGCGTTCGCCTCCTGCAGCGAGGCGGCCATGCGGGCCGTCTTCGACGCCATGCGCGAATCGAGTACCGACAGCACCAGCGTCTCGCACAGGATCAGGAAGGTGATGAAGACGATCGTCGCCGCCATCCAGGAGTTGTCGACCACCGCTCCCGTGGTGCAGATCGAATCGGCCGCGAAGCCGGCGGCCGCCATGGCGGTGTAGTGCATGCCGACGATCGCGAGACCCATGACCACGGCGCTGCCGAGCTTGGCGTAGACACCCCGCCCCGCGTTCGACCGCAGCGTGAAGGCGATCCACAGTGCCGCGAGCGCGGCGGCGATGGCGATCGCGATCGACGCGGCGACGAGCAGCGGGTCGTAGCGGATCGGCGGAGACACCTCCATCGCGGCCATGCCCGTGTAGTGCATGGAGGAGATGCCCAGGCCGACCAGCACGGCGCCGATCAGCAGGTTGCGCCGGCTGAGCGTGTTCCCCGTCACGATGAGCAGCGCGAACCCCGAGACGATGATCGCGATCAGCATCGAGAGCAGGGTCGTCGGCACGTCGTAGCCCATCGGGATCGGCAGGCTGAAGGCGAGCATGCCGGTGAAGTGCATCGACCAGATGCCGGTACCCATGGCGCAGGCGCCGCCGAGCAGCCACACCCGGGCGGACAGGCCCGTCGAGGCGGAGATGCGCGAGGCGAGGCTGAGCGCGGTGAACGACGCGAAGCTTGCGACCACCCAGGACAGGATGACCAGGGGAGAACTGTAGGACCCGACCACGATTGCCTCCCGGCGCGTCAGTTATTCGTCTTGTGTGACCGGAAACCGACCGTTCTCCGACGGCCGGTCCCCGCAGTGCGCGACGATGACGGAATGCGAAGCAATTCACGTGCCGCCAGCCGGGCGTCCCTTTCCGTCTGGAGGAACGGCGCTCGGCCGTGGTGCGGCTCTGCCGCCGGGACTAGAATTCCCCGGGGCTCAGCGAGAAGGAGCAGACCGTCATGACACGCAAAGACCAAGGCGCGCGGGCCGACCGCCGCAAGTTCCTCACCGGCGTGGTCGCCGCAGGCGCGGCGAGCGCCGCTTCCGCGATGACCCCGCCCGCGGCACGAGCCGCGGAACCGGCGCCGCGCGTCCCTTCCGCGCTGCGGCCGACGATGCAGATCGCCGCGGCCGAGACCGGCACGCCCGCGGTGAGCGCATCGCGCATCGGCGGCGTGCCGGGCTCGGACTTCATGGTCGACGTCATCAAGACGCTCGACATCAAGTACCTGCCGGCGAACTGCGCCTCCTCCTACCGCGCCATCCACGAGTCGCTGATCAACTACGGCGGCAACAAGATGCCGGAGTTCCTCACCTGCATGCACGAGGAATCCGCGGTCGCCATGGCGCACGGCTACTTCAAGATCGCCGGCAAGCCGCTGATGACGCTGTGCCACGGCACCGTCGGCCTGCAGCACGCGACCATGGGCGTGTACAACGCCTGGTGCGACCGCGTGCCGGTGATCGTCGTCGGCGGCAACGACCTCGACGCGGCGCACCGGCCGCCGGGCGTGCCGACCTTCCACTCGGCGCAGGACATCAACGCGCTGGTGCGCGATTTCACCAAATGGGACGACACGCCGGTGTCGCTGCAGCATTTCGCGCAGTCCTTCGTGCGCGCCTACAAGATCGCGATGACCCCGCCCTACGGGCCGGTGATGATCTCGCTCGACGCCGGCCTGCAGCAGGAGCCGGTGAAGGACCACGGCGAGAAGCCCGCCATCCCGCGCTACGTGCCGACCGCGCCGCCGCAGGGCGACTCGGGCGCGGTGAAGGAGGCGGCGCGCCTGCTCGCGGGCGCGCAGAATCCGCTGATAGTCGCCGACCGCGCCGCGCGCACGCCCAACGGCGTGAAGCTCTTGGTGCAGCTCGCCGAGCTCCTCCAGGCGCGGGTGATCGACCAGGGCGGCCGCATGAACTTCCCCAGGACGCACTACCTGTCCGCGCCGCCGACCGCCGTCGGCGGCGCCGACGTGATCCTCGGCCTCGAGCTCTCGGACTTCTGGGCGACGGTGAACTCGTATACAGACAACGGCGCGAACGGCGGCATCGGCACCAACGGGACGCGCATCAAGAACGGCACCAGGCTCATCAGCATCTCGTCGGTCGAGCTGAACACCAAGGCGAACTACCAGGACTTCCAGCGCTTCCAGGTCATCGACGTGCCCATGGCCGGCGACGCCGAGGCGACCCTGCCCGCGCTGATCGAGGAATTGAAACGTGCCGGACCGAGCAAGGCGGCCCTCGAGAAGCGCGCCGAGGCGGCGAAGAAGGCCTATGCCGAGGGCAAGGAGCGCACGCGGCAGGCCGCGGCGCTCGCCTGGGGCGCGAGCCCCGTCAGTACCGCGCGCCTGTGCATGGAGGTGTACGCAGCGGTCAAGGATCTCGACTGGTCGCTGGTCGCTTCCGAAGGCAACGTCAGCAACTGGCCGAACCGTCTGTGGCCGATGGAGAAATACCACCACTGGCTCGGGCGCTCGGGCGGCTACGGCGTGGGCTACGGCGCGCCGGCGTCGGTCGGCGCGGCGCTCGCCAACCGCGACCTCGGCCGCTTCTCGGTGAGCATCCAGTCCGACGGCGACCTGATGTACGCGCCCGGTGTGCTATGGACCGCGGCCAAGCACAAGATCCCGCTGCTCGCCGTGATGCACAACAACCGCGGCTACCACCAGGAGGTGATGCACGTGCAGCGCCTGTCGAACTTCCGCGACCGCGTCGCCAATCTCGGCGGCGACATGGGGCCGGTGGGCACGAGCATCATGAATCCCGACATCGAGTACCACAAGCTCGCCGAGTCGATGGGCTGGTGGGCGAAGGGGCCGATCAAGGACCCGGCGCAGCTCGGGCCGGCGCTGAAGGAAGCGGTGAAGGTAGTGCAGGCCGGGCAGCCGGCGCTGCTCAACGTGTGGACGCAGCCGCGATGAAGAATGTCATCCCGAGCGGAGCGAGGGACCTCCTGCTCCTCGCCGGTCTTCTTCTCGCTCCGGCTGCGCTCGCCGCCGGCTCCGCCGAGAAGGGCAAGGCCGCCTACGTGCAGCACGGCTGCTGGCAGTGCCACGGCTTCATGGGGCAGGGCGGCATCACCGGCCCGAAGCTCGCGCCCAATCCGCTGCCGCTCGAGGCGCTCTCGGCCTTCGTGCGCAACACCCGCGGCGCGATGCCGCCCTACCAGAACGCGATCCTCTCCGACGCGGACCTCGCCGACATCCACGCCTACCTGCAGTCGCTGCCCAAGGCGCCGGACGCGAAGAGCATTCCGCTGCTCAATCCCTAGAAGTCCCGCGGGCGCGGCCGGCCCGGTCGCGCCTTGACAAGGCTGGAATATGCGCGCATGCTCATATGCGCATATTTACCCCAGGAGGAGAAATCATGCGTACGCGCCATTGGGCGGCAGTTCTTGCCGCTTTGCCTGTCTCGATTTCAGCGGCGCTCGCGCAGGATGCCTCTGCGCTACGCGCGAGCGGCCTCGCCGCCATCTGCGCCCAGTGCCACGGCACAAACGGCCGCACCCAAGGGGATACCGTCCCGGGCCTTGCGGGCCGCAACCGCGAGCAGATCGCCTCGCTGCTGCGCGAGTTCCGCGAAGGCAAGCGGCCGGCGACAGTCATGCACCAGATATCCAAGGGCTTGACGGACCAGCAGGTCGACACGCTCGCCGCGTATTTCGCGGCGGTGAAGAACTAGAGAGGAGACGACATGGACCGCAGACGCTTTCTGCAAGGCGCGGCAGCCGCCGGCATATCGGGATCCCTGGGATGCGCCTCGATGGGCGCGGCGCCCTCGAAGGGGCGCGTGGTCGTGATCGGCGGCGGCTACGGCGGAGCCACGGCCGCCAAGTATGTCCGGCTGTTCTCCGGCGGCGCGATCGACGTGACCCTGGTCGAGCCGGGCGCCGCCTTTGTCTCGTGTCCGATCTCCAACCTCGTCATCGGCGGCACCAAGACGCTCGCCGACCTGACCACGAGCTACGACGCCCTCAGCAGCAGGCACGGCGTGCGGCGCGTGCGCGACTCGGCCACGGGCATCGACGCCGCGGGCAAGACGGTGAAGCTCGCTTCCGGGGAAGCGCTCGCCTACGACAAGCTCATCGTTTCTCCGGGCATCGACCTGATGTACGACCGGATCGAAGGTCTGCAGGCGGCCAACGCCGGCGGCCAGATCCTGCAGGCGTGGAAGGCGGGCCCGGAAACCGTGGCGCTGCGCGCGCAGCTCGAGGCGATGCCCGACGGCGGCGTGTACGCCATCACCATCCCGGAGGCGCCGTACCGCTGCCCGCCCGGTCCGTACGAGCGCGCCTGCCAGGTGGCGAGCTATTTCAAGCGCGCCAAGCCCCGTTCCAAGGTCCTGATCCTCGACGCCAACCAGGACGTGACGTCGAAGGGACCGCTGTTCAAGCGCGTCTGGGCGGAGCAGTACAAGGGCATGGTCGAATACCGTCCGCAGCACAATGCGAGCCAGGTCGACGCCCGCAGCAAGACCGTGAAGTTCGAGGTGCAGCAGGACGTCAGGGCCGACGTGCTCAACGTGCTGCCCCCGATGCGCGCCGGGAGCATCGCGGTGCAGACCGGCCTCGCCAACGTCAACGGCCGCTGGTGCAACCTCGACTACCAGACCTTCGAATCGACCGCGATGAAGGACGTTCACGTCATCGGCGACTCGATCCAGATCGCTCCGCTCATGCCCAAGTCCGGGCACATGGCGAACGCGCAGGCCAAGGTCGCCGCCGCGGCGGTCGTGGCGCGCCTGTTGAACATCGAAGTGAATCCGGTGCCGATGCTCACCAACACCTGCTACTCCTTCGTCGACGACAAGAACGTCATCCACGTCGCGAGCGTGCATCGCTACGACGCGGACAAGAAGACCTTCCTCACCGTTCCCGGCTCGGGGGGTGTGTCGGCGGGACCCACCGAGGTCGAGGGCCAATACGCCCTGAGCTGGGCCCGCAACATCTGGGCCGATACGCTCGGCTGAGGAGCGGACCGGTGGCGAAAAGAGCGAAGGCGATGGCACCGGCGAGTGCGCGGGCCGACGAGACGAAGGAGATGTCGCGCGTGTTCGAGTCGGCGGCGTCCTATCTTTCGTTGCTGTCGGAGCCGACGCGTCTCAAGATCCTGCACGCGATCTGCGACGAGGAAAGATCGGTGGGCGACATCGTCGAGGAGACCGGCGCCACTCAGACGAACGTCTCGCGGCACCTCTCGAGGATGTACCACGCCCGGGTTGTCGATCGCCGCCGGAACGGCAACACGGTCTACTACTGCATCGCCGATCCCACGCTGATCCAGATATGCCGCTCGGTGTGCCTGCACGTCGCAACCGACCTCGGGTGGCGTCTGGATCGGGAAGCGGCCACGGCCGTCTTTTCGGGCGGCGCGCCCGCGCGGCGCGCGCGGAGATAGCATGGGCTCGCTGCGCACGGGCATCCGGCGCTCACCCGAATCCTTTCTGAGCGCCGATCAGATCGCCGCGGTCGGGGCGGGCCGGCGCGATTTCCTGCGCAAGAGTTTTCTCGCTGCGGTGGGCGGCCTCGCCGCCGGAGCGGGAATCGCCGGCTCGCGGACGGCGGGCGCTCAAACGAGCGCCGAAGGCGACCCCGCCATCCTCAAGCTTCCGCGGCACAGCGTCACCCTCGGGCAGCCGGTCGCGGCGCGGGGCTACGGCCTGCCTTCCCGCTTCGAGGCGAACCTCGCGCGCCGCGAGAGCCCGGGCCTGACGCGCGTCTCGGCGGCGTCGGTGTCGTTCGCGCCGCTGCAGGGCCTGTTCGGCATCATCACTCCGAACGGCCTGCATTTCGAGCGGCATCACCAGGGATGGCACGACATCGATCCCGAGCAGCACCGCCTGATGGTGAACGGCCTGGTCAGGCTGCCCAAGGTCTATACCATGGACGACTTGATGCGCATGCCCTCGGTCTCGCGCATCCACTTCATCGAGTGCGGCGCGAATACCGGCATGGAGTGGAGCAATTCCGCGGTCCCGACGGTGCAGTACACCCACGGCATGCTGTCCTGCTGCGAGTACACGGGCGTGCCCCTTTCGACCCTGCTCGACGATTGCGGAGCGGACCTGAAGGCGGGCCGATACGTTCTCGCGGAAGGCGCCGACGGCTCGGGGATGACGCGCACCATCGCCATGGAGCGCGCGCTCGACGACGTGATGGTCGCCTGGGGAATGAACGGCGAGATGCTCAGGCCCGAGAACGGCTATCCGCTGCGGCTGGTGGCGCCGGGCATCCAGGGCGTCTCGTGGGTGAAGTGGCTGCGCCGCATCGAGGTCGGCGACAAGCCCTGGGATGCCAAGGACGAAACGCTTCACTATGTCGATCTCATGCCCGACGGGCTGCATCGCCAGTACACCTCGATCCAGGAATGCAAGTCCGTGATCACCACGCCTTCCGGCGGGCAGGTGCTGCTCGGCAAGGGCTTCTGCAACGTGACCGGAATCGCCTGGTCGGGCCGCGGCACGGTCCGCAGGGTCGACGTCTCCTTCGACGGCGGCAGGAACTGGCGCACGGCCCGGCTCGAGAAACCGGTCCTGCCAAAGGCGCTGACGCGCTTCAACATCGACTGGGTGTGGGACGGCGGCCCGGCGATCCTGCAGTCGCGCGCCGTCGACAGCACCGGCTACGTCCAGCCGAAGATCAATCAGCTGCGCGCCGTGCGCGGCACGCGCTCGACATACCACAACAACGCGATCCAGTCCTGGAGCGTCGCCGCTTCCGGCGAGGTGTCCAATGTCCAGGCGTATTAGCGTCGGCGCGCTCGCCCTCGCCGGCGCGATTGCGGCGGCGCAGGCGTGGGCGGCACCGAAGCTCGAGGGCATCGGCCGGGCGGCGACGCCCGCCGAGATCCGCGCCTGGGACATCGACGTGCGGCCGGACTTCCAGGGCCTTCCACAAGGCTCGGGAAGCGTCGCCAAGGGACAGCAGGTCTGGGAGGCGAAGTGCGCCTCCTGCCACGGCGTTTTCGGCGAATCGGTCGAGGTGTTCACGCCCATCGTCGGCGGCACGCGCAAGGAGGACATCCAGAGCGGCCGCGCGAGCGGCTTGAAGGGCCGCGAGAGCCAGCGCACCACGCTGATGAAGCTGTGGTCGATCTCGACGCTGTGGGACTACATCAACCGCGCCATGCCGTGGACCGATCCCAAGACGCTCAGCGTCGAGGAAGTCTATGCGGTCACGGCCTACATCCTCAATCTGGGCGAGATCGTCCCGGCGAATTTCACCCTTTCGGACCGCAACATCGCCGAAGTCCAGCAGCTCCTCCCCAACCGGAACGGCCGCACGCTGGCTCATGGGCTGTGGGACATCCGGGGCAAGCCCGACGTGCGCAACGCCGCCTGCATGAAGGACTGCCCCGTGGAGGGAAAGACTGCGTCGTCCATTCCGGACTACGCGCGTAACTCGCACGGCAACCTCGCGGCGCAGAACCGCGTCGTCGGCCCGGTGCGCGGAGCCGACACCGTGCGGCCTCCCCTCGAGGCGAAAGCCGGCGAGGCCGCCGTCCAAGTGCGCGCCTCCGCGCGGGCCACGCTCGAACAGCCCGCGGAAGGCGTCGCGGACGGCCTGACGCTCGCCAATCAATACGCCTGCACCGCCTGCCACGGGCTGGAGCGCAAGATCGTCGGCCCCGGGTTCCAGGAGATCGCCGGCAAGTACAAGAGCGTCGCCGGCGCTGAAGGAAGACTTATCGAGAAGATCCGGTCCGGCGGGTCCGGGGCATGGGGCGAGGCGGCGATGCCCCCGCAACCCGGAGTGAGCGACCAGGACCTGCGGAGACTGGCGAAGTGGCTGCTCGCAGGCCCGAAGTGAGAAAACACATGGAGACCATCGTGGAATTCGATCGTGAACGCAGAGACCTTCTGAAAGCCGCGCTCGGCGCGGCCGCTCTCGCCGCCGCAGGCTTCATGCGGCCCGGCGCCGCGGTCGCACAAGGCGCGTGGAACAAGAACGCCTTCGCCTCGAAGACCCTCGACGAGGTGGTGAAGGCGTACGGCGGCGCGCGCGCGGAGCCGACGAGCGAGATATCGTGGGGGTCGACTCCGGAGATCGCCGAGAACGGCGCGGTCGTGCCGGTCAGCGTGACCAGCAGGATAGCGAACACGGAATCGATCGCGATCCTGATCGAGAAGAACCCCAACGCCCTGGCGGCGAGATTCCAGTTCCCCGAGGGCACCGATCCGACGGTCTCGACCCGGGTGAAGATCGGCCAGTCCTCGAACGTCCACGCCCTGATCAAGACCAAAGACGGAAAGTTCTACGTCGCGACCCGCGAGGTGAAGGTCACGCTGGGGGGGTGCGGCGGCTGAGGCCGCGATCCCCGCACAAACGGAGAGACGACCATGGCAGACCCGATGAGAATCCGCGCAAGCATGCAGGGCGACAAGGTGCTGGTGCGCGTGCTGATGAGCCACGAGATGGAGACCGGCCAGCGCAAGGACGAGTCCGGCAGCGTCGTGCCCGCGCACTTCATCCAGAGCGTGAGCGCGGTCCACAACGGCAAGACGGTCCTGTCTGCGGAGTGGGGGCCGGCCGTGTCCAAGAACCCGTTCCTGCAATTCCAGTTCGCCGGCGGCAAGCTGGGCGATAAGATTCAGATTATCTGGACCGACAACAAGGGCGACACGCGCACGGACGAGGCCACGGTCAGCTAGTCCGGGCCTGCTCCAGGAGGAAGTCAGATGAGGAAAGGGCTGGTCGCTGCGCTGGTCGTGCTTGCCCTGGGGGCGGGCTCGGGCCACGCGCGCGCGCAATCGGATGCCGATACGCTCAAGGGCATAGAAAAATACCGCGAGGCCCTGGCCGACGACAACCCGGCCGATCTCTGGGAGGCACGCGGCGCGGAGCTGTGGGCCGCCAGGCGCGGACCGAAGAGCTCATCGCTCGCGCAGTGCGATCTCGGCAAGGGACCGGGCGTGGTGAAAGGGGCGTACGCGGAGCTGCCGCGCTACTTCGCCGACGCCGACCGGGTGATGGATCTGGAGACCCGCCTGCTGCATTGCATGGTCGCGCTGCAGGGCTTCTCCGCCGCGGAGGCGACCCGGCGTACTTTCGGCAACGGCGGCAGCCGCTCCGATTTCGAAGCGCTTTCGGCCTTCGTGGCCGCGCAATCGAAGGGCGCGAAGATGAACGTGTCGCTCGAGCACCCCAAGGAGCGCGCCGCCTACCTGCTCGGCGAGCAGATGTTCTTCTACCGGGGCGGGCCCCACGATTTTGCCTGCGCCACCTGCCACGGCGAATCGAACAAGCGCATCCGGCTGCAGGACCTGCCCAACCTGACCGACGCGAAGGACGCCCAGCGCGCCTACACCGCCTGGCCGGCGTATCGCGTCTCGCAGGGCGAGCTGCGCACCATGCAATGGCGGCTGAACGACTGCTTTCGCCAGCAGCGCTTCCCGCAGCTGAAGTTCGCGTCGGACACCTCCATCGCGCTGACGGTGTTTCTCGCGCACAACGCCAACGGCGGCGTGTTCAGCGCGCCGACCGTCAAGCGCTGAAGGAGCGGATCATGTTCAGTCGGAAATCCTTCCTGGCGCTGGCGGTGCTGCTCGCGGGTTGCGCGGCGATGAGCGCGGGCGACTACCGCGACAGGGCCGCGCAGATGATGAAGGGCGACTTCAGCGAGCGCGGCCAGGCCGGGCTCGGCCGCCTCGACCAGGACGAAACCCAGGCGCTGTGCAGCCGCAGGCCCGCCGACGGCGCGCTCGACCGGGACGCCGCCGCTCGCATCGAGAAGCTCAACCTCGACGGCGTGCGCTACCCCGCCGCCGGCAGGCTGCTCGGCGACTGGCGCGAAGGCGAGAAGATCGCGCAAAGCGGCGTCGGCAAGCAGTTCAGCGACAACCCCAAGGCGCCCTCCGGAGGGAATTGCTACGCCTGCCACCAGCTGTCTCCGGAGGAGCTTTCCTTCGGAACGATCGGGCCGTCGCTCAGGAGCTTCGCGAAGACCCGCGGCGGCGGCGAGGCGATGCAGAGGTACGTCTACGCGAAGATCTACAACCCCGAGGCCTTCACGGCCTGCTCGAGCATGCCGCGCTTCGGGCGCAACGGCATCCTGACCGAGGACCAGATCAGGCACCTGACGGCGCTGCTCCTCGATCCGCAATCGCCGGTCAACCGCTGACCGGGTATGCGGCCATGAACCGCCGCGAGTTCCTGCACCTGCTCGCGATCGCCGCCGCCGGCGGCTTTGCGCTCGATGCGCGATCGGCGCGGGCCCAGGCGCAGCGGCCCTACGACGTCCCGCGCTTCGGCAACGTCAGCCTGCTGCATTTCACCGACTGCCACGCGCAGCTGCTGCCGGTCTATTTCCGCGAGCCGGACGTCAACATCGGCGTGGGCGAGGGACGCGGCAAGCCCCCGCACCTGGTCGGCGAGCGCCTGCTCGCGCATTTCGGGCTGCGCGCGGGAACGGCCGAGGCGCACGCGTTCACCTACCTCGATTTCGTGAGGGCCGCGCGGACCTACGGCAAGGTCGGAGGCTTCGCGCACCTCGCGACGCTGATCAAGCAGTTGCGCGCGAACCGCCCCGGCGCGCTGCTGCTCGACGGCGGAGACACCTGGCAGGGCTCGGCGACCGCGCTGTGGACTCGCGGGCAGGACATGGTCGAAGCCTGCAAGCTGCTCGGGGTGAACGTCATGACCGGGCACTGGGAGTTCACGCTGGGCGCGGAACGCGTCTCGGAGATCGTGCGCAAGGACTTCAAGGGCTCGATCGATTTCGTGGCGCAGAACCTGAGGACGGCCGATTTCGGGGACCCGGTGTTCCCTCCCTACGTGATCAGGGAAATGAACGGCGTGCCGGTCGCCGTCCTCGGGCAGGCCTTTCCGTATACGCCGATCGCCAATCCCCGCTACTTCGTTCCGGAATGGACCTTCGGCATCCAGGAAGAGAGCCTGCAGAAGTCGGTCGAGGAGGCGCGAGGGAAAGGCGCGCAGGCCGTGGTGCTGCTCTCGCACAACGGCATGGACGTCGATCTCAAGCTCGCGAGCCGGGTGCGCGGGATCGACGCCATACTCGGCGGCCATACCCACGACGGGGTTCCCGCTCCGGTGATCGTGGCGAACGCCGGCGGCCGGACGCTGGTGACCAACGCCGGATCGAACGGCAAGTTTCTCGCGGTACTGGATCTGCAGGTGAAGGACCGGCGCGTCGCGGACTACCGCTATCGCCTGCTGCCGGTGTTCTCGAACCTGCTCCCGGCCGATCCCGCGATGGAGGCCCTGATCAAGCGGGTCCGGTCCCCCTACGAGGCGAAGCTCGGCGAGAAGCTCGCCGTGAGCGAAGGCCTGCTGTACCGGCGCGGCAACTTCAACGGAACGCTCGACCAGATGATCCTGGACGCTCTGATGGAGGTGAAGGGCGCGGAGATCGCCTTCTCGCCCGGTTTTCGCTGGGGCACGAGCATTCTTCCCGGCCAGGCGATCACCTTCGAGCACGTCATGGATCAGACGGCGATCACCTATCCCTACGCGACGCTCGCCGAGCTGAGCGGCGAGGCGATCAAGGGCGTTCTCGAGGACGTCTGCGACAACCTGTTCAATCCCGATCCCTACTACCAGCAGGGCGGCGACATGGTCCGCGTGGGGGGGATGAGCTATGCGTGCGACGTCGGCGCGCGAATGGGAGCGCGCATCAGCGACATGCGCCTGAACGGCAAGCCCGTCGAGGCCGGCAGGAAATACAAGGTCGCGGGCTGGGCGCCGGTCGCGGAGGAAGCGCGCGGCACCGGCGGCGCGCCGATCTGGGAGGTGGTGTCGCAGTACCTGAGAGCGAAGAAGAGCCTGGCGCCGCCCAAGCTCAATCTGCCGCGGCTGTCCGGAGTCGAAGGCGACCCCGGAGTCGCCTGAAACGAGGATCAGACCATGATCGGGAATGCAAGGATGTTCCGTGGACTGTGCATCGGCGCGGCGTGCCTGGCGTCGGTTGCGGGCACGATGCGGTTCGCGAGCGCGCAGGGCAGCGGCGTCGTCCTGTCGCCGATCCGCGTGTCGGACCGTGTCTGGTATTTCCGGGGCGAGGGCGCGGTCCCGTCGGCGGCCAACAAGGGTTTCACCTCCAACGCCGGATTCGTGATCACCGGGGAAGGCGTGGTGGTGTTCGACGCCCTCGGCACGCCCGCGCTCGGCGAGGCGATGATCGCCGCGATCGCGTCGGTGACGAAGGAGCCGGTCAAGCTCGTCATCGTCAGCCACTACCACGCCGATCACGTGTACGGGCTGCAGGCGTTCGCCGCCCGCGGAATCCCGATCTGGGCGAACGAAAAGGGACGCGCGTACCTGCAATCGCCCGCGTCGGCGGAGCGCCTCGCGCAGCGCCGCGCCGAGCTGGCGCCCTGGGTCGACGACCGGACCCGCGTGGTCGCGGCGGATCGCTGGCTTCGGTTCGACGCGTCGCCGGAGATCGGTTTCGCTTTCGGCAAGACGAAATTCCGCCTGATCGAGGTCGGCGGCGCCCATTCGCCCGAGGACATCATGCTGTGGATGGAAGACGAGCGCCTGCTCTTCTCGGGCGATCTGTATTTCACCGGCCGGATCCCCTATGTCGGCAACGCCGACAGCAAGGCGTGGCTGCTCGCGCTCGACCGGATCGTGCGGCTCGAGCCGCGCACCGTCATTCCCGGGCACGGCGCGGTGTCGACCCGCGTGGCCGAGGACATCGGGCTCACGCGCGGGTATCTCACTTTCCTGCGCGAGAAGCTCGGCGCCGCGATCCGGGACCTGAAGTCCTTCGACGAGGCCTACGCCGAGATCGACTGGTCCCCGTTCCGCAGCCAGCCCGCCTTCGAGGCGGCAAACCGCATCAACGCCTACGGGACGTACCTGCAGATGCAGTCGGAGCTGCTGAAGGACGCGAGGTAGCCGCGGCTCAGTGCGCGTGGCGCCGCGGCGCGGCCGCGCGCGACCTTTCCTTGTTCAGCAGCACCGCCTGCCGCACCAGCTCGGGCACCGTGGCCCAGCGGTCCCTCCCGGGCTCGATCGAGCGCGCGCGCACGTAGCCCTGCCGGTCGATGAGGAACTCGACGTGCCGCGGCGGCGCCGCGGGCGGGCCGACGATGGTGCGCGTGAACATCGCGTAGGCTGCGACGAGCGCGGCATCCGGCACGGCGAGCATCGTCGGATCGACGCCCTGCGCGCCGCGCGCCGGCGCGCCGGCGAGCGGCACGGCGACGACCCGCACCCCCATGCGGTCGAGCCGGCTGAGCTTCGCCGCGGCGAGCTCGCGCAGGCGGGGAAGGGATTGCGGCAGCGAGTAGAAGACGAGCAGCACGATGCTGCGCCCGCGCTGCTGCACCAGCGACTCCTGCGCGCCGCGCCCGACCTGGAAGGTGAAGTCCGGGGCGGTGACCGGGCGCCAGCGCTCGACCGAAGCGTCCATGCGCCTGCCCGCGTCCACGTTCGCCTGGGCGCGCAGGAAGTTGAGGAGATCCCAGAGCTGCTCTTCTCCGACGCGCTCGCGAAAAGCCGGCATCGCGGTCCCCGGCACGCCGTGCTGGAGCGACCACAGCAGGTCGCCTTCGCGGCGGACCGCCAGCCGCGCCGGCAGGTTCGGCGGGCGCCGGGGAAGCGCATCGGCGAGCGGCCCGTCGCCGTTGCCGTACGCGCCGTGGCAGCCGGCGCAGTGCTCGGCGTAGAGCGGCGCGCCGCGCAGCAACGAGTGCACCCCGTAGGGGACCGGCGATTCCAGATAGGTGGTCGGGTGCGCGGGCACGACGAGGAAGGCTGCCAGGCCGAGCGCGACGGCGAGCGAGAGGGCGGCGCCGGCCGCGGCGGTACGGAGTCTTCGCCTGGAGGCGCCAAACAGCGCGATCGCGGCGCCGGCGAGCGCAAACAGGATCGCCGCGGGGACCACCTCGCGCGGGCGGTCGAGCGCGCTCCACTCGAGCGTCCGGGAAAACGGCCACAGGATCTTCGCGTGCAGCGCGGGAACGGTGACGCCGAGCGCGGCGACGAGTCCGAGCACGCCGAGGCCGATCGCGATCTCGGCGAGGGCGTTGCGCCGCAGGCGCGAGAGCGCGAGCGCCGATTCGCCGGCGAGCGCGAGCCGCGGCGTCCACCTCAGGCGGTTCGCCGCGGCGAGCGCCAGCATGACGGCGAACAGCGCGAGCTTCGCGCACAGGAGCAGGCCGTAGTCCGTTCCGAAGAGCGCGGGCAGGTCGCCGACCGTGTACCAGGCGTTTACCGTTCCGGTGAGGACGAGCGCGGCCACGCCGGCGATACCGAGCGTGGAGAAGCGCCGCGTGATCTGCGCCTCGAACCAGATCCCCGCGCCCTGGCGCAGCACAAAGGCGAGCGCCGGCAGTGCACCCAGCCACGCTCCGGCGGCGAGCAGGTGCACGGCGTCCGTGCACAGGTGAACGACGCGGTCTGCACCCTGCTCGGCCGCGCCGTGGCCGGTCGCGGCGAGGCTGGCGAGCAGGCCCGCCGCCAGCGCGGCGCCTGCCCCGAGCAGAACCGGCTCGCGGCGGGCGGAGTTGCGCCGCAGCAGAGCGAGGGTCGCGGTGAGCGCGGCGGCCAGCAGCAGCCGCGCGATCGCGATCTGCCCGAAAAGCGTCCCGCCCAGCGCCGCGACGAGCACTCCGGCGTCGAACAGCGGCGCGCCGCTCATCACCGCCGCCTGGACCAGGAACCAGGCAAGGCCGGAGACGACCAGGACTGCGAGCCAGCGCGCCGCCACGCGCAGGCAGCGCTCGCGCAGCTCGCGACACGCCGCGTGCGCCTCCTCCCGCAGCGGCCGCGCGACCCACAGCAGGAAGGCGAACTCTCCGGCGAGCGCGATCGCGGCCGCGAAGTGAACGAAGCGCAGCGCCGCGGTCAGGTCGGTCATCGCGTCACGGCGCCACCTCGAAGCCGAACTCGCCGCGGGTCACGTGGCCGTCCGCGGAGAGCACGCGCCAGATCACGCGGTAGCTTCCCGGCGGCAACGGAGGCAGGGACACCTTGAGGAGCGTCGCCTCCCCGGCGTCGACCCGCTTGTCCTTGCGGTCCATCTGCTTGCCGGTCTTGTCCACGACCCGCACCGTGCTGAAAGCCGGCTCGAGCGCGTGCGAGAACCACAGCTTTACCTCCGCCGGCGATCCGTGCACGGTGCTGCTCGCCTCGGGCACGGCGCGGTCCAGGTAAGCGTGGGCGAACGCCGCCGGCGCGTGCAGCCACGCGACGGCGCACGCCGCGGCGAGACGGAAGCAGGGTCCGCGCATGACGCTCCTCCGGAGCAAGTGTACGACTGTCGCGTACAATCCGGGCATGAGCCCAGTATTGCGCGCCGCTGCCGCGGCGGTCCTGATCTCCGCTTTCCCCGCCTTCGCGCAGACCTATCCGGCGAAGCCGGTACGCATGATCGTGCCTTTCCCGGCGGGCGGCCCGGCTGACCTGGTGGCGCGGCTGCTGTCCTCGAAGCTCCCGGACACCTGGGGGCAGCCGCTGGTGGTCGAGAACCGCGGCGGCGCGGGCGGCAACATCGGCACGGCGGCGGTGGCGCGCGCCGCGCCGGACGGCTACACGATTCTGCTCACGACCTCGGGCCTGATGTCCAACCCGAGCCTGTACAAGGACCCCGGCTTCGACCCGGTGCGCGACTTCGCGCCGGTGACGGTGGTCGGGAACTCGGCGACCATCCTGGTGCGCCACCCCGGCCTCGGCGGCGTGAACACCATGCGCGACGTCGAGCAGCTCGCGCGTACCTCGAAGGTGGACTTCGCCACGCCCGGCATCGGGCTCGCCGGGCACCTCGCGGGCGAGCTGTTCAAGACGATCACCAAGGTCGACATGCAGCCGATCCCCTTCGCCGGCGCCGCGCCGGCGATGGCCGCGGTGCTCTCGGGGCAGGTGAAGCTCGGCTTCATGGCGGTGCCCTCGACCGTGCCGCAGATCAAGGCGGGCAAGCTCGTCGCGATCGCGGTCACGAGCCCGCAGCGCCTCGCGGTGCTGCCCGACGTGCCCACCGTCGCCGAGTCGGGCTATCCCGGGTTCCAGGTCGACAACATGTACGGCGTGCTCGCGCCGCGCGGCACCCCGACCGAGGCGGTGAAGAAGCTGCACGACGACATCGTGCGCGCGGTGCGGACGCCCGAGGTGACGAAAGCGCTCCAGGCCGCGACGATCGACATCGTTGCCAACACCCCCGAGGAGTTCGCCGCCTACATCAAGTCGGAGGCGACCAAGTGGGCGCAGGTGGTGAAAGCCTCGGGCGCGAAAGTGGAGTAGGCGAGCCCGCGGCATGCGCGACCAGGCTCTGGTGTTGTTCTCCGGCGGGCAGGACTCGACCACCTGCCTCGCCTGGGCGCTCGCGAACTTCGCCCGCGTCGAGACCATCGGCTTCCGCTACGGCCAGCGCCACGCAGTGGAGCTGGCATGCCGGCCGGTGATCGTCGCGGAACTGAAGCGCCGCTTCCCCGTCTGGGGGCAGCGCCTGGGGGAGGACCGCGTGCTCGACCTCGACGTCATCGGGCAGCTCGGCGCGACCGCGATGACCGCGGACCTCTCGATCAGGATCACCGAGTCGGGGCTGCCGAATACCTTCGTGCCGGGGCGCAACCTGCTGTTCTTCACCGCGGCGGCGGCGCTCGCCTACCGCCGCGGCATCCGCACGCTCGTGGGCGGCATGTGCGAGACCGATTTCTCCGGCTACCCCGACTGCCGCGACGACACCCTCAAGGCGCTGCAGGTGGCGCTCGGCCTGGGCATGGATACGCGCTTCACCATCGAGACGCCGCTGATGTGGATCGACAAGGCGCAGACCTTCGCGCTCGCCGAGGAGCTGGGCGGCAAGCCGCTGCTCGAGATCGTCGCCGAGCACACCCACACCTGCTACCTCGGCGACCGCGAGCGTCACGACTGGGGGCCGGGGTGCGGGTATTGCCCGGCGTGCAAGCTGCGCAGCTCCGGTTGGGCGCGCTGGCGCGGGTTCCGCTCCGAAGCGAGGCGCGCCTAGCCATTCTCCAGCGGGTTTGCCTGACTGTTAGTGTAGGGAATTCCCCAGCTTGACACTGCCCTGGTCCGCGCGCATAAATTTTCGCGGCAGTCAGAGGCGTTCAAACCAGAAAAGGAGGGGACAATGAAGGCGAAGCGGACGTTTTTTGCATTGCTGCTCGCGCTGGCGCCCTGCGCCGCGCTCGCGGACTATGTCGGCGTAGCGGTCGGCAAGACCAACAACGAATGGACGCCGGTGGGGGCCTCGGGCGACAAGGACACCAGCACCTTCGCCAAGGCGTTCGGCGGGCTCGAGTTTGGTCCGCACTTCGCGCTCGAGATCGGTGTTGCGAACCTCGGGAAATTCGTCGACTTCCCGTCCCAGAACGCCCAGGTTTCGGCGACGGACGTTTCGCTCACGCTCGTGGGCAGAGTGCAGGTTCACCCGCAGTGGGATCTCTTCGGCAGGTGGGGCGTGGGCGGATGGAACGCAAAATGGGACGTCGCGGGCAGCAGCGCGAAGAAGACCGGCCTCGGACAGATCGTAGGGCTCGGGTTCGACTATCGCGCCAAGTGGCTTCCCGACCGGTTCGCGCTGAGCCTCGAGTGGGAGCAGTATCAGAACGTCGGCGAAGGCGCGACAGCTGGAAGCAACCGCCTCATGGGACAAAACGTCGACGTACTGGAGCTCAACCTGATCTATCGCTTCAATCTCGAGCCCGGGAGATAAGCTCTGGCCGGGGCCGCCCGGCGCCCCCGTCTTCTATACAATGACGGGCGCTGGACGGTTCCCGGTCCGATGACATCGATCCCCCTCCGCTTCGCCGCCGCCTTCGCGGTCCTGCCCGTGTGCGCGGTTGCGCTCGCGCAGAACGCTAGCCGCGATCTTCCTGCGCTCTACGCGACCCTGGAGAAGGCCGACGCGGTGGTCGAGGGCGCGAAGCAGCCGAAGCGCGTGCTCTATGTCTTCTGGGACGCCAACTGCTGGTACTGCAACCTCACCTGGAAGGCGCTGCAATACTACGAGAAGGCCGGGCTGCAGGTCCGCTGGGTGCCGGTCGCGTACCAGAAGGACAATTCGGCGGCGCTCGCCGCCGCGGTGATGGGCGCAAGGGACCGCGTCGCGGCGCTGCGCGAAAACGAGACGCGCTACCGCGCCAAGAGCTACGACGGCGGGATCAAGGCCGCGGCGAAGGTGCCCGCCGACCTCGCCATCGAGCTCGAGGAGAACATGACGCTGATGGGGCGCTTCGGCATGTCGGGGACGCCGGCGCTGGTGTGGAAGGACTCCGCCGGCAAGGTGCAGACCCACCTCGGCCTTCCGCCGCTGTCGAAGCTGCCGGCGATCACCGGGCTCCCCGAGCAGAAGATCGACGACCCGGAGCTGGCGAAGTTCCGTTGAGCCGGCGCTAGAGCACGGCGAGCGCGAGATCGACGCTTCCCCAGGCGATCAGCCCGGCCCCGGCGAGCCGGGCGATGCGTGCGCCCCGGGGCAGGAGCTTCTCGGCGCTCACCCAAAGCGTGATGGCGGCGACGCAGAGGACGTTCATCACGCCGGCGACGAACAGGAGCGCCATCAGGGCCCAGCAGCAGCCGAGGCAGGACGCGCCATAGCGCAAGCCGCCGGGCGCCGCCTTGCAGCGGCGCAGGCAGGAATGCTTCCACGGCGCGAGCTGGTAGGCTCCGACGGCGAGGACAAGCAGCCCGGCGGCGAGGCCGCTGTTCAGGGCCATCGCGTCGGACAGCAGGCCCGAGCGGTCGAGGACGAACTGCGCGAGCGTCGCCGCGGCGCTGAAGCCGCTCCACACCGCGAGGTAGCCCGCGGCGAAGGCAAGCGGGCTCGCCGCCCCGAGGATCGCGCGCGCCGCGCCCGGCAGCATCATCGCGGTCATCATCACAACCCACATGAGGAAGACGAGCGCGGCGTAGCCCACGGTCCACTCGGGCCGCATCAGCATCATGCTGCCCCCGCCCATGTCCATCTCTTCCATGCCGACGCCGGCGCCGGCGAGGACCCAGGCCCACGCCAGCGCGACGACGCAGGCGAGCGCGATCGCCGCCCTCACGGAGCTAGCGTGAGTACTCGTCGTGCCGCCGCACCCAGAACGGCCCGCGGCCGCCCTCGTCGCGCCCCTTGGGGACGACGTCCAGGTACTTGTAATCCAGGTTCAGCGCCTCGATCCCGCGGGCGAAGGTCGAGTAGGTGCGGAATATTCCGCCCTTCGCGTTCTTGGTGAATACGCTCACGCCTTCGCGCTCGGGGGCGTCCGGATTCTGCAGCTTGAAGTTGTAGAAGGCCTTCTTCTTCTGCATCTCCTCGGGCGTGAACGAGACATGGAAGTCGAAGTTGAAGTCGCTACCGAAGGACGAGACCCACTTGAAGTTCCAGCCCATGCGCTGCCGGTAGGCGGCGAGCTTGGCGTAGGGCGCGCGCGACACCGCGACCATGCTCACGTCGCGCTGGTTCAGGTGCACGATGATGCCGTTGAAGTTGTCGGCCCAGCGCGAGCAGTGGGGGCAGCCCGCGTCCCAGTCCGGGCCGAACATGAAGTGGTAGACCACGAGCTGGCTGCGGCCGTCGAAGAGCTGCGCGAGCGTCTCCTTCCCGTCCGGTCCCTCGAAAACGTAATCCTTCGTCACTGCCTCCCAGGGCAGGGCGCGCCGCTCCTTGGCGAGCTTGTCGGCGAGGCGCGTGAGCTGCTTCTCCTTCACCAGGAGCTTCTTGCGGGCCGCCATCCACTTTTCGCTCGATACGACTTTGTGACCTGCCATGTGAGCCTCCTTTCCAGTCCGGTTTTGCGAATATTATGCCGCCATGTGCGGCCGCTTCGTCAGCCCCGAGGAACGCGCGCTCGAGCGGGCGTTCGAGCTCGGACGGCGCGACAATCCCAACCCCTTCGCGCGCCGCTTCAACGTCTTTCCCACCGATACGATTCCGTTCCTGCGCGTGCCCTCGAACTCGGACCGGCTGGAGCTCGCGAGCGGCCGCTGGGGCATGGTGCCGCACTGGTGGAAGGAGGCGAAGCCGCCGAAGACGAGCTTCAACGCGCGTCTGGAGGAGGCGGCCGGCAAGCCGATGTGGCGCGACGCCTGGTCGCGCGCCCGCTGCCTCGTTCCCGCCGAGGGCTGGTACGAATGGCAGGCGGTCGAGCGCGTCGATCCGTCCACGGGCGAGATCCGGCCGGGGAAGCAGCCGTATTTCATCCGCCGCAAGGACGGCGAGATTCTCTGCTTTGCCGGGCTGTCGGCCTGGTGGAAGGACCCGAAGACCGGCGAGGCGCTGCGCTCCTGCGCGATCCTCACCGCGGGCGCGCAAGGACCGCTGGCGGAAATCCACGATCGCGCGCCCGTGGTGCTGCCGCGCGAGGCCTACGAGGCGTGGCTCGACCGCGGGCTGGTCGATCCGGAGAAGGTGAAGGCGGTCGCCGAGCGGCGCGTGCCGCCTGCGGAGCTCACCCAGTGGAAGGTGCGGCTGCTCGTAAACAACGCCAAGTCCGACGGCCCGGAGCTGATCGAGCGCCTGAACGAAGGTGAGGAGCCTACATCGGCGGGGTGATGCCCTTCAGCCCGACGTTGACGCGCGCCGCCGAGAGCGAGCCGTCCGCCGCCCGCTGCGCCACGCAGAAGATGTGCGCGCCTTTCTTCAGCTCGCCGCGCTCCGCCGGTCCGAAGACCACGACGCGCGCTTTCGCCGGGACCAGGACTTTCTGCTCGCCGCCCTTGTACTGGACCGTGAGCAAGCGGTCCTTCCCGACGCTCTTCACGTCTGCCACGTTGCCGTTGGTCATCTTGCTCTCGGGCTTGAGGTCCCACGCGTAGTGCCCTTCGCCGACCCCGCGCATCGCCTCGGGAAAGATGTGCACTTCGAGCGCGACCAGGCCGCCGTTGCGCTCTCCCAGGGTGGCGACACCGATGAACTTGCCCGCGCCGATGTCCTCGAGCCTGGCGCGCGAGACCCCGATCACCGTGTAGTTGTCGGCGAGCCTGATGGTGACCGCGCCGCCGTCCCGGGCCTTCACGGTCAGGAGCGTGCCGTCGATCTTCTCCACGGTGCCGCGCACGCGCGCGGGCGGCGGGGGATTCTGGGCGAGAGCCAGGGCGGATACGGCGGCCAGCAGCATTCCTGCGGCAATTCGTTTCATGTGGGTTCTCCTCTGAGGCTCGGCTATAGTAACAGCGTGCGGGGAGGACAATGCGCGTCGTCGTGATCGGAGGCTATGGCAACTTCGGGGCGCGCGTGTGCCGCGGCCTGGCCGCTTCCGGCATGGAAGTCATCGCGGCCGGCCGCAACCCCGACGAGGGTGAGCGCGCCTTCGGCGACCTCCCGGTGAAGCACGTGCGCCTGGACCATGCGGCGCCGGATTTCGGCCCGGCCCTGAAGCGCCTCTCGCCCGACCTCGTGATCCACAGCGCCGGCCCGTTCCAGGTGCAGAGCTACGGCGTGGCGCGCGCGGCGCTCGCGGCCGGCTCGCACTATTTCGATCTGGCCGACGGCCGGCAGTTCGTCGCGCGCTTCGCCCAGAGCCTGCAGTCGGCCGCGCGCGCGGCCGACCGCCTCGCCGTCTCGGGCGCGAGCAGCGTCCCGGCCCTGTCCTCGGCGGTGATCGCGAGCCTCCGCTCGCGCCTGGCGAAGATCGATGAAATCCAGATCGCGATCGCCCCCGGGCAGCGCGCGCCGCGCGGCCGGGCGACGCTCGCGGCGGTGCTCAGCTACGCCGGGCGGCCGTTCAAGTGGGTGAGCGGCGGCGCATGGTGCGACGCCTGGGGCTGGCAGGAGCTGAAGCGCCTGCGCTTCTACGGGCTGGGGCCGCGCTGGGCGGCCGCCTGCGACGTGCCCGACCTCGAGCTGCTTCCGCGCCTCTACCCGGGCGTGCGCACCGTCGAATTCCGCGCCGCGCTCGAGCTGGGCGTGCAGCAGGGCGCGCTGTGGCTCGCGGCCAGCCTGCGCCGCCACGGCGTGCAGCTGCCGCTGGAGCGCTGGTCGGGCGCGCTCGGCTGGATCGCCGCGCGCATGAACGCCTTCGGCGGCCAGCTCGGCGGGATGCTGGTGAGCGTTCTCGGGCAGCGCGCCGACGGCGCGCGCGCGCGGGCGGAATGGCACCTGACGGCGGACGCCCTGCACGGACCGGAGATCCCCTGCATGCCCGCGATCCTGCTCGCGCGCAAGCTCGCGGCGGGCGGCATCGCACAGCGCGGCGCCTTCGCCTGCACCGGCTTTCTCTCCCTGCCCGAGTTCGAGCGCGAGTTCGCGCGCTGGCGCATCACCACCGTGGTCAGGGAGCAGGGCGTCGACTAGGGAAGGTCGGGAGCCGATCGGGACAGGGAGCCGACGCGCACGCCCAGCAGCCGGATGCGGCGCTCCAGCGGCACGCGCTTCAGGCACTCGCCGGCGGCGCGGCGGATGGCGGCGGGGTCGCGCGTCGGCGCATCGAGGGTGCAGTCGCGGGTGAGCGTCTTGAAGTTGTCGTAGCGCAGCTTCAGGCCGATGGTCCTTCCCGCGTAGCCCTTGCGCTCGAGGTCGCCGGCGAGCCTCGTGCACAGCTCGGTGAAGACACGCGACAGCGTTTCGCGATCGTCGACCGGATGCAGGTCGTCCTCGAAGGTCGTCTCTCGGCTGATCGACTTGGGCTCGCTGTGCGTCACCACCGGCCGCTCGTCGCGCCCGTTCGCGGCTTCGTGCATCCATGCCCCGTGCTTTTCGCCGAAACGCTCTGCGAGAAGCGTGGGGTCGGCGCGTGCCAGCTCGCCGATCGTGCGAATGCCGAGCGCTTCCAGGCGCGCCGCGGCCTTGGGGCCGACGCCGTTGATCTTGCGCGCGGGCAGGGGCCAGACGCGCTCCGGAATGTCGGACTCCGGGAGCAGGGTGAGGCCGCCGGGCTTGTCCATCTCGGAAGCCATCTTGGCGAGCAGCTTGTTGGGCGCGACGCCGATCGAGCACGACAGCCCCGTCGCTTCGCGCACCGCGCGCTGGATCGACCGGGCGAGCTCCTTCGCCTGCGCCCAATCGGAAGCGAGCCCGCTCAGATCGACGTAGATCTCGTCGATGCCGCGGTCCTCGATCTCCGGCGCGATCGCGCGCACCGCCTCCTTGAACAGCCGGGAGTACCTGCGGTACTCGTCGAAGTCGGCGGGAAGGAGAAGCGCGTCCGGCGCCTTCCTCGCCGCGCGCATCAGCGCCATCCCCGAGCTCACGCCGAGGGCGCGCGCCTCGTAGGTCGCGGTGGTGATCACGCCGCGTCCCTTGTACTCGCGCAGGGTGGGGAAGGTCCCGGGTTCCTGCGCGGCGCGGCGCCGGCCGCCGATCACCAGCGGCTTTCCGCGCAATTCGGGGTAGCGCAGCAGCTCGACCGACGCGTAGAACGCGTCCATGTCGACGTGGGCGATGAAGCGCATGTCCTGCATTATGGCGGCCTTCTATACTTTACTCCCGTGGATATCCGCCTCCTCCTGTTCCTCGCGGCCGCTCTCCCGCAGCCGGATCTCACCCTGCGCCTCACCGTCGTGATGCTCGAGGGCAGCGGCTGGACGCTCGAGCGGGCGGACGGCGCCTTGCGAGAGGCCGGTGCGATCCTCGTCCAGTGCGGTGTCACGCTCGAGCGCACCGGGCCCGTCGTCCTTCGGGTGCCGCCGGAGCTCATGGATTTCTCCACACCCGCGGCGCGCGAGCTGGCGCGCGCCCGCCCGGTGGCACGGCCGGCGCTGTACCTGGTGCGCGAGACGCGCAGCCGCCCCGCGTTCGACGCCGAGGCGATCGGCCGCGGCAACAGCCGCACGCGGCCCGAGATCGCCGACACGGTGTGGATGACCGCGGCGACGCGCGATCCGGGCATCGCGCTGGCGCACGAGCTGGCGCATTTGCTCATGGACAGCGGCGAGCACAGCGAGGAGGCGGGGAATCTCATGCGCGACGAAACCTCGGCGCGGAATGCGTCCCTGTCCGCGGCGCAATGCGCGCGCCTGCGCGACACCGGGAAGTCGAACGGCCTGCTGAAGTAGTCCCCCGACCGTCGTGTAGCGAAAACCCTACACGCGCGATACATTCGATAAAAAACTTCACGGCAATTTAATCCCCGCGTCACCCCGATGAAACGCATTCTCGACAAACTTGCGGCGCAGTCCACGCAATACCCATCCACTTTCAGGAGGTTTCCGTGTACAAGCCGCAACAGAAACGACTCGCAGCCGCCATCGCGCTCGCGGCGATGCTGGCCGGCCAGCTTCAGGCCCTTCCGCGGGCTTACGCCGACGAACGGGACCACGAATCGCATTCGCGCCGCACCGCCACGCCGATCGAGCACCTGATCGTCGTCATCCCCGAGAACCGCAGCTACGACCACACCTTCGGCACCTACGTTCCGCGGCACGGGCAGTTCGCATCGAACATCCTGTCGAAGGGCATAGTCAGGGCCGACGGCACCCCGGGACGCAATTTCTTCGCCGGCGCCCAGTTCACCGTTCCGGCGCAGCCCGCTTTCTACATAGGAGCACCCGCCAAGTCGCCGTACGCGGTGCTGCCCGCGCCCGATACGTCGGGCACGCCGACCGCGCCGCGCGACACCGCGCCGCCCTTCACCAGCGTGGCGATCGCCGCGGTCGAGCGCGACCTCGAGCCCGCCGACCTGGTGCTGCTCACCACCGGCGCGAGCGGCCTGCCTGCGCGCAGCGTCGACACGCGCGTCGCCAACGCGGCGAATCTGCCGAACGGCCCGTTCCAGCTCACCGGGCCCGCGATGCCCTACGACGCCTACACCGGCGACACGATTCATCGCCTCTTCCAGATGTGGCAGCAGTCCGATTGCAGCATCGCCAACGCCACGCGCAGCAACCCCAGCGGCTGCCTCAACGATCTCTACCCGTTCGTGAACACGACCTTCAACACCTCCGACAACGGCGTGGGCAACTCGATGGCCTTCCTCAACATGAACCAGGGCGACGCACCGCTGCTCAAGCGGCTCGCCGACGAGTTCGCCTCGAGCGACAACTTCCACCAGTCGGTACAGGGCGGGACCGCGGCGAACCACGTCATGCTCGGCATGGGCGACGCGGTGTTCTTCAGCGACGGCAACGGCAATGCGCTCGCGCCGGCGGCGAACCTCGTCGCCAACCCGAATCCGCGCGCCGGGACCAACAACCGCTACACGGTGGACGGCAACTGGGCCAACTGCGCGGATGAGGCGCAGCCCGGGATCGCGCCGATCACCGGCTACCTCGCGTCGTTGCCCTGGCGGCCGGCGCCGAACTGCGAGGCCGGGCACTTCTACATGATCAACAACCTCAATCCCGGCTTCCTGCCGAACGGCCAGCCGCGCACCACCGGTAACTTTGTCCCGCCCTCCACGCGCCGGACCATCGGCGACGCACTCAACGACAAGAACCTCTCCTGGGCGTACTTCGGCGGCGGGTACAACGCGGCGGTGAATCTCGCCAACGGCTCGACCAATCCGGCCGATGCGATCGGTGTCGCTTACTGCCAGATCTGCAACCCGTTCCAGTATGCCAAGTCGATCATGGGCGACCCGGCGCAGCGCGCTGCGCACATCAAGGACACGGCGGACCTGCTCGCGGACATCGATCAGGACAAGCTCCCCGCGGTGTCGTTCGCCAAGCCCGACGGCCTGCTGGACGGCCATCCGCAGAGCTCGAAGCTCGGCCTGTTCGAGGCCTACCTGAAGAACATCCTCGACCGCCTCGACGCCAACCCGAGGCTCAAAGCGAAGACCGCGGTGTTCGTTGTGTTCGACGAGGGCGGCGGCTACTGGGACTCGGGGTTCCTGCAGCCCCTGGACTTCTTTGGCGACGGCCCGCGCATCCCCTTCATCGCGATCTCGTCGTACTCGCGCGGCGGCAAGGTGAGCCACAGCTACACCGATCACGTCTCGATCCTGAAGTTCATCGAGCGCAACTGGCACCTGAAGCCGCTCACCGCGCGCAGCCGGGACAACCTGCCGAACCCGGTCCACCACGAGCACAATCCCTACGTCCCGGCGAACATGCCGGCGATCGGGGACCTGTTCGACATGTTCCACTTTGGCGACAGGGACAGGGACGAGGACCAGCACGGGGATCGTTGATTCCCGCTTCCCGCCCTCCCTCTTGGGCCGCGCCGTCACGGCGCGGCTTTTTTTTCGACTATCCTTGGAGGATGGCTTCGGCCGTCGAACCGATCCTCCGGGAGCTCGATCGCATCATCGAGGAGAACGCAGCGTACCTCGAGGTGCGCACCCTGTGCGAGGTCGTCGACGGCGGGCAGCGCTTCCCGCTGCGCTCGCTGTGCCTGGGCAGCGCCTCGCCCGAGGCGCCGGCGATCGGGTTCTTCGGCGGGGTGCACGGCCTGGAGCGCATCGGCACGCAGATCCTCCTCTCTTTCCTCGCCTCGTTCCTCGAGCAGCTCCGCTGGGACCGGGAGCTCCAGCGTCAGCTCGCCGCCGTGCGCCTGGTATTCATGCCGCTCGTGAATCCGGCGGGCATGAGCCGGAACACCCGCTCGAACGCGAACGGCGTCGACCTGATGCGCAACGCACCGGTCGATTCGCGCGAGCGCGTCGCTTTTCTGGTCGGCGGCCAGCGCCTGGGCTCGTGGCTGCCCTGGTACCGCGGCGCGAGCGCAGGCCCGATGGAGGCGGAAGCGCTGGCTCTGTGCGAGGTGGTGCGCTCGGAGCTCGTGCGCCGCCCATTCAGCATGGCGCTCGACTGCCATTCCGGCTTCGGGCTGGTCGATCGCATCTGGTTTCCCCACGCGCATACCCGCCGCCCCTTTGCGCGACTCGCCGAGGTGCACGCCCTGGTAGAGCGATTCAACATGCTCTGGCCGGAGCACCCCTACCTGTTCGAGCCCCAGAGCCGCCGCTACCTCACGCACGGCGACCTCTGGGATTTCCTGTGGGCCGAGGCCGAGGGCGCCGGAAGCCTGTTCCTTCCGCTGACGCTGGAGATGGGATCGTGGCGCTGGGTGAAGAAGAGTCCGCGGCAGCTGCTGTATCGCCTCGGCATGTTCAATCCGCTGCCGCCGGACCGTCTCAAGCGCGTGCAGCGCAACCACCTCGTGTGGCTCAATTTCCTGTGCCGCGCCGCCCGCACCTACCGCGAGTGGCTGCCCACCGGAGAGGAACGCGCGCGCCACGAGCGCGGCGGGCTGGCCGACTGGTTCGGCGGGGGCGCGTGAGCACCTGGGTATTCCTGCGTGGATGGGCGCGGGAGGCGCGCCACTGGGGCGATTTCCCGGCGCAGTTCCGCGCCGCGATGCCCGATGCGGAGATCGTCGCGCTCGATCTGCCCGGCGGCGGGCGGTTCCACGCGCAGCGCAGCGCCTCGACGGTCGAGTCCATGGTCGAGCACGCGCGGGAGTGGCTCAGGACCCGGAACGCGCCGCCCTATCACCTCCTCGGGCTCTCGCTCGGCGGCGTGGTGTGCCTCGACTGGACGTCGCGGCATCCCGGCGAGGTCGCGGCCTGCGTGGTGCTGAACACCAGCCTGCGGCCCTTCAGCGCCTTCTATGAGCGTATCCGGCCGCGCAACTACGCCACGCTCCTGCGGGTGCTGCTCGAGCGCGACGCGCACACGCGAGAGACCGCGATCTTCCGGCTCACCGGCTCGGGCGAGCCGAGGGCCGACATCGTCTCGGCCTGGACCCGCTACGCGACGGAACGGCCCGTGTCGCGCGGCAACGCTCTGCGTCAGCTCGTCGCCGCAGCGCGCTATCGCGCTCCCGCGGCACCGCCTGCGGTGCCGCTGCTCGTGCTCGCCTCGGCGGGCGACCGCCTGGTCGACCCGGGCTGCTCGGAAAGTCTCGCGCGGCGATGGAATGTACCTATCGTCGTGCACCCCGCGGCGGGGCACGATCTCCCTCTGGACGACGGACCCTGGGTCGCCGCCGAGGTGAAGCGCTGGCTCAGGCGGAGTTGAGCACGGGTGAGGCGCGCTCGACGCTCTCTGCGCCGAACGCCTCGGGTACCTGCCGCCGGTGCAGGTACGCAACTGCGTTGCATGCGCGGGCCGCCAGCTCCCTGCGCGAGCCGGGAGCCGTGAGCGCGTCGTGGAGCAGCAGATGCGCCTCGATCCCCGGCGAATCGAGCACGGCCCGCAGCGACTTCCACAGCGGTTCGTCGTCGATGTACGCCGCCGCGGCGACGCGGTTCCCCGCAGGGTCGCGATAGCACACGGCCATCGGCAACACCCGATGCCCGCCGTCCACGGCGGGCTGGAACAGCGCAGGGTAGAAGGGCAGCACCCGCGATCCGTCGGTGGTTGTTCCTTCGGGGAAGATGGCGACGGAGTGTCCGGCGCCGAGCCGGGCGCGGATCTCGATGTTCATCCGGTACGCCGCGCGCGCGCTTCTTCGCCGCAGGAACAGCGTCTCGTTCGCGGCCGCAAGCCAGCCGATGACCGGCCAGGCGCGCGTCTCGGCCTTCGAGACGAACCAGCACGGGAACAGCGCGCCGATCGCGAACACGTCGAGCCACGAAACGTGGTTCGACGCGATCAGGTGGCGACCGAGCGGTACCGGCCCGGATACGCGCAAACGGACGCCCAGCAGGCTCAGCATCCGATGACACCAGGATGCCCGGATGGCGACTCTCGCATCGCGGCGAAGGAACGGGTAGAGCAGCTCGACCAGCAGCAGGCCGAGCGCGAGATGCAAAGCCACGCGGGCCAGCCGCAGGACGCGGCGCAGGCCTCTTGCCACGCGAGCGAGCGCTAGGAGGCGCGCCGCAGGGCGCGGGCGCCGTGGTAGGCGAGAAACCCTGCCGCGCCTTCCTCGCCCATGTAGCGCGCGAGCATGCGGGGGTCGGAGTTGCGCAGGTCGACCATGATGAGCCCGTCGAGTGCGTCGCCGAACTGATCGTCGGTGTTGAATCCCAGCAGACGGCCGCCGAGCTTCAGGTAGTGCTTGAGCAGTATCGGCACGCCCTTGTGATCGGGCTCGATCCGCTCGATCGCGCGCGACAATTCCTCGATGCCCACGAGGCCGGAGACCTCGGCGCCGTCCCGGTTCGCCGGCCTGCCGGCGCGGAAAGGCCGCCGCGGCTTCACGTGGCGCGCCAGTGCCGTCTCGATGCTGTTCGCCTTGAGGTAATCGACGATCAGCCGGCGCGAGAGCGGCTCGTAGCTGTTGCTGATGCTGACCGGCCCGAACAGCACGGCGTACCGGGGCGAGCCCGCGACGAAGCGGCCGATGCCGCGCCACAGCAGCAGCAGCGGAGCGAAGTTGCGCTGGTACTCCTCGCGCACGAAGGACCGGCCGAGCTCGATCGCCGGGTTCAGGGTCCGCAGGACGCGCGAGCCGCACCTGAACAGCGACTGTGTATACAGGCCGCGCTTCCCGTAGCGTGCGAGGATCTCGTCTGCGAGCCCCATGCGGTAGGCGCCGACGATGCTTTCGGCCTTCGCGTCCCATACGAAGAGGTGCTGGTAGTAGGCATCGAAGAGATCGACGTCCGAGGCCCGGCCCGTGCCCTCGCCGGCGGCGCGGAAGGTCAGCTCGCGCAGGCGCCCGATTTCCTGCAGGCACCAGGGAATCTGTCCGGCGCGCGCGCTGTAGACCGCGAACTGCCCGCTCCCCGCGAGCAGCTGCTCCGGCGGGAGCGCCTCGACTTCGGCCTTGAGAAGCGATTGCCGGATCGCCGGGACGACGGCCGCCGCCGGAGGCGTCGGCAGGCTCTGGGCGAAGGGCAGTCTCGGTGCGATGCCCGAGAGCAGGCGCTTGAAGCCGTCTTCGAAAAGCTGCGGCAGCTTGCTGCTCGTGCTTGTCGCCCTCAATCGCGCTCCGCTCGGGTACTGTGACGCGCGCAGGCTACCTTGCGACGGTTACGCGGGGATGAAGGCGGCGTTGCCGAATTGTTTCAGCGCCCGAAGGCGGGATCGCTCGCGCTGTCCTTCCCGTTCTCCAGGTGGCCGGCCAGGCGCCGCAGGAAATTCGCATCCGTGTCGACCGCGATCGCGATGTCGTACCAGCCGAAGCTCGCGCGCAACGAGAACCTCGCCTCGAGGCTCTGGCCGGGACGCAGGCTGCGCCCGCGGCGATCGTCGTCGCGGTCCCTGTCGCTCTCGTAGGCATTCGCGAGGCTCACGCGGCAGGCAAGCGGTGCGCGGTTGGTGATGCGCAGCGCGATCTCCAGCTCGTCCGGGTCGCAGCGCATGTCGACGTCGAGCTTGGCGCTTGCCTGCGGGGACAGGCTGCCGCGGAAAGTCCGCAGGAAGCCGTTCGGACCGAAGACAGAAAGATCGTACCGGCCCTGGTCGGTGCGCGCGACGTTCCAGGTGTCGGAAAGCGACTTGCCGGCCTCGACCGTGTAGGTCCAGGGCCCGAGCGAGGTATTGCCCGAGCGCACCTGGAAGCAGGCCCCGGCCTTGCCCGTATTCTCGAAGTCGAGGCGGAGCTCGCCGTGCGCAACCGTTCCCCTGGCGTCGAGCTGGTAGGGCAGAGCGCGCGCGCGCCGCAGGCCGGGCTCCTGCTGCGGCAGGGACTGGTGTACGGGCGGCGTCGGCACATAGTCCGCGTGCCTTTCATGGTCGAGCGGCTCGTATGCGGCGGTGTCCGGCAAGGCGACCGGCGCTGCGTTGGGTTTCTCGAAGTCGAAGGCGGAGGTGAGATCGCCGCAGATCGCCCTGCGCCACGCGGTGATGTTGGTCTCGATCAATCCCGAGTGGCGCGGAGCGAAGCGCCGCTCGATGAAGCGGATGAGGGAGGTGTGATCGAACAGCTCCGAGCACACCCAGCCGCCCTTGCTCCAGGGCGAGACCACGATCATCGGCACGCGGATTCCCAGGCCGTAGGGACCGCTCGCGTTGCCGGGGCCGCCCGCGAATATCTCGTCGCCAGCCTCGACGGTCGAGCGCCCTTCCGATGGCGAGCGCGGCGGCGTCGGCGGCACGAGGTGATCGAAGAAGCCGTCGTTCTCGTCGTAGGTGACGAAGAGCGCGGTCTTGCTCCATACCTCGGGGTCGGAGGTCAGCGCGTCCAGCACCTGCGAGATGTACCAGGCGCCATAATTGGCCGGCCAGTTGCCGTGCTCGGAGAAGGCTTCCGGCGCGACGATCCACGACACCCGGGGCAGCCGCTTGTGGCGAACGTCGCCGCGCAGGTCGGCGAACAGCGCCTCGAACGGGGTGCCGGGCACGGCGATGTTGGTGCCCCTGCGCGCCTTCTCGTACAAAGGGTCGCCCGGGGCCGTGTTCTGGTACTGGTGGAAGTAGAGAAGCGAGTTGTCCCCGTAGTTGCCGATGTAGGGATCGTCGGTCCAGCCCCAGAACCCGGCGGCGTCCAGCCCGACGCCGATGTCCTGGTAGATCTTCCACGAGATGCCGGCGCGCTCCAGGCGCTCCGGATAGGTCGACCAGTCGTAGCCCGCCTCGGCGTTGTTGATCACCGGGCCGCCGCCGCGGCCGTCGTTGCCGACCCAGCCGGTCCACATGTGGTAGCGGTTGGGGTCGGTCGCGCCGAGAAACGAGCAGTGATAGGCATCGCACACCGTGAATGCGTCGGCGAGCGCGTAGTGGAACGGGATGTCGCGCCGCGTGAGGTGCGCCATCACCGTGCGCCCCTTGCTCGGGATCCAGCGATCGTACTTGCCGCCGTTCCACGCCGCATGCGTGTCCGACCAGCCGTGAGGCGTGTCTTCCAGGAACTGCAGCCCGAGATCGACCGCATCGGGACGGAACGGGAGGAGAAAGCCGCTGCCGTCCGGCTGGAACCAGACCGGCTTTCCGTTCGGCAGGAGCGCCGGCCGCGGATCGCCGTAGCCGCGCACGCCGCGCAGCGTGCCGAAGTAGTGGTCGAACGCGCGGTTCTCCTGCATCAGGAAGACGATGTGCTCGACGTCCTCGATTGTGCCGGTGCGACTATGCGCCGGGATCGCCAGCGCCTTGTTGATGCTGGCCGGAAGCGCCGCGGACGCCGCTGCGCTGGTGAGAAAACGAAGAAAGGTGCGGCGGTCGGTCATCATGAAGTCCTCCGGTCGAGTCGTTGAAAGTTTCGGAGGACATCGTGGGCCACACCGGTTTCAGCGGCGTTACGGATCGGCAACGAAGTTGAAACGCGGCGCCGCCGCCGTGACCGCTGTAACGTTCCCTTGACGAAATTTTCATACTGCCTTCACCTGCGCGTCACACAGCCTCGCTACCTTTGCGCGGGCATCGTCATCGTCCGAAACCCAGGAAAACAGCGAGGGATCATGAACAAGTCATTTCTTCTAGCGGCGCTTGCCGCATTCGCGCCGGCGCTCGCTATTGCCGACGTCCACGACTGCCGGATCGACTCCGCGCGCGGCGACATCAAGCACGTCATCCACATCCAGTTCGACAACACGCATTTCCGGCGCGACAACCCCAACGTGCCGTCCGATCTCGAGCAGATGCCGCACCTGCTCGATTTCATCAAGGGCAACGGCGCGCTGCTCGCGAACGACCATACCGTGCTGATCTCGCACACCGCGGGCGGCATCCTGTCGACGCTGACGGGCGTCTATCCCGACCGCCACGGCCAGACGGTGTCGAACAGCTACGTGCGCACCTCCACCACGGGCTCTTTCACCTTCCCCAGCTCCTTCGGCTACTGGACCGACCCGGTGTCGGCGACGAACACGCCCACCGTCCCCAACATGATCACGCCGGAGGGCCAGAACGCTCCCGCGCCGTGGGTGGCCTACTCCCGCGCCGGCTGCGACGTCGGCGCGGTCGCCGCGGCGAACATCGTCCTGGAGAACACCAACACCACGCCGACCGGCGACATCACGAAAGTCTTCGGCAATCCCTCGCCGCAGCAGGCGGAGGCCGACGCGGCGAGGGCCCTTCCGAACACGCCGGCCAACGCGGCGGCGAAGGCCCGGCCGCAGACCGACTTCGTCGGCCTCGCCGTGCACTGCGCTCAGGGATCCTCGATCTGCGCTGCGGGCCAGGTGGACCTTCTTCCGGCCGAACCGGGAGGCTATAACGGATTCAAGGGTCTCTTCGGCGCACAATCGATCAATCCCGTCCTCGCCGGAGGACCGGTGCTGAATGACCTGCTCGGCCAGCCGATCACCGATCCGTTCGGCAACCCCGGCTTCCCCGGATTCGACGGCATGTCTGCGGCGGTCACCCTCGCCTACGTGGCGGCGATGCAGGAACGCGGCATCCCGGTGACGTTCGGCTACATCTCCGATGCGCACGACTTCCACGGCGTCGCGGGCAACCAGCACGTCGCCTTCGGGCCCGGCTCGCAGGGCTACGTCGATCAATTGAAGGCATACGACCAGGCCTTCGACGCCTTCTTCAGGCGGCTCGCCGCGAGCGGGATCACCAAGGACAACACGCTCTTCGTGTTCACCGTCGACGAGGGCGACCATTTCGTCGGCGTGCAGAAGAACGACTGCGACGGGGTGATCACGCCCTGCGTCTACGGGACGAACGAGGTGGGCGAGATCAACGCCAATATCGACACGCTCGTGGCGCACCAGTTTCCCGTGCTCGCGGCGCAGTTCCTGGGAAGCGCGGCGCCGAACGCCTTCACCGTGCACGGCGACGACGCCCCGACCTTCTATCTCGCGAAGAAGGGCGCGGGCGGCGGGGCACTCGCCCAGACCGATCCGCTCACCCGCGAGTTCGAGCGCAGCATCGCCAGCCTGACGGCGGTCAACCCCTACACGGGAGCGACCGACAGCCTGATGGTGCGCATGGCCGACCAGACCGGCATGAGAACCCTGCACATGATGGTCGACGCCGATCCGGCGAGAAATCCGGTCTTCGTGCTGTTCGCCGACCCGGACTATTTCATCACCGACTTCCCGGCATCAACCTGCGAAACCTGCATCAATCCGCTGTTCGCCTGGAACCACGGCGACATCCAGAAGGAAATCGCGATCACCTGGGTGGGCCTAGTCGGGCCGGGCGTGCGTCGCGAGGGCGTGACGAAGCGCGTCTGGACCGACCACGCGGACGTGCGCCCGACGATGCTGGCGCTCCTTGGCCTGAAGGATTCCTACGGGCACGACGGCCGCGCGATCACCGAGCCTCTGCACGACTGGGCGCTGCCCCGGTCGCTGCGGCAGAACCAGGAGAAGCTCGAGCGCCTGGGCGCCGTATACAAGCAGGTGAACGCGCCCTTTGGCCGCTTCGCCATGGATCTGCTCTCGGCCTCGACCGAATCCCTGAAGAGCGGGTCGGCGTCGGACGATAGCGCCTATGCGGCGATCCGGGGCCGCATCCAGGACCTGACGGGCCAGCGCGATGCGCTCGCCTCGGAGATGAAAGTGGCGCTCGACGCGGCGGCCTTCGGCGGCCAGCCGATCGACCACCGCCACGCCGAAAAGCTGATCGATCGCGGAGAAGATCTTCTGGAGCGCGCCCGCCGCCTGGCGCACGGTGATCGTGATCACCACGGCCACGACGATCGCGACGGCCACGACCGCGACTGAAGGCTAGGACCGAGACGTGACCTTCGAGAGCCGCTCGCGCTTCATCTCGGCGAGCGCGGCGATGCCGAGCAGCGCCATGTCGCGGTCGACCTCCTCGCGCAGGAGCTTGATGGCGTGGCGCACGCCTTCCTCACCGGCGATGGCGGCGGCATAGAGGAACGGCCGGCCAACGAACACGAACTGCGCGCCGAGCGCGAGCGCCTTGAGCAGGTCGGTGCCGCGGCGGATGCCGCTGTCCATCATCACCGTCATGCCGCCCGCCTCGGCGGCGACCGCGGGCAGCGCACGCAGCGGCGCCATCGATCCGTCGAGCTGGCGCCCGCCGTGGTTGGAGACGATGACGCCGTCGACGCCGCTCTCGCGCGCGATGCGCGCGTCGTGCGGGTCGAGCACGCCCTTCAGCACCAGGCGCCCCTTCCAGATCCGGCGCATCAGCTCGACGTGAGGCCAGGAGAGCTTGTCGCGCGGCCCGCTGTAGCGCTCGGCGGTGCTGGTGATGAGCGGCGCGCGCGTGCCGGTGTTCTCGAAGTGCGGCATGCCGTGCATGACGAGGGTGCGCAGGAACATGCCGACCAGCCAGCGCGGGCGCAACGCGCTGTCCCAGGCGAGGCGCAGCGTCGGTCTCAAGGGGCGGTTGAAGCCGCTCCTCACGTTGTTCTCGCGGTTGGCCCCGACCGGCACGTCGACGGTGAGCACCAGCGTGTCGAAGCCGGCGCGCGCGACGCGCTCGACCAGCGTCCTGATGGCCGCGTCATCGCCGGGCAGGTAGGCCTGGAACCAGGAGGTGCGGCCCGCGGCGCGCACGTCCTCGAGGCGCGTGAGCGAGGCGCCGCTCATGATCATCGGTACGTTGGCCGCGGCTGCGGCGCGCGCCAGCACGATATCTCCCTGGTACGCGGCCATGGAGCTGCCGCCCATGGGGGCGATGCCGAAGGGCGCGTCGTAGGCGCGACCGAAGAGTGTGGTCTTGGTCGAGCGCGCCGAGACGTCGACCAGCACGCGCGGAAGCAGGGCGAAGTCGTCGAACGCCTCGCGGTTGGCGCGCAGCGACGCGTTCGTCTCGGCGCCGCCCGAGACGTAGCCGTACATCGGGCGCGGCAGGTAGCGGCGTGCGGGCACCTCGAAATCGTCGAGTGCGAGGATCATCCGCAGTCGGCGCGGCAGGCTCTTGTCGACTTGCCGGTTGATGCCGGTGTGCCGCTGCGCGGCCTCCGGATCGGAGAGGGCTGTTTCGCTGGCTTCGGGCATGGATGCCTCAGTCAAAGGCGACGATCTCGACCCAGTTGGCGCCCTTGCCCGCGGGATATTTCCCGACGGGCTTGAGCGCGCCGCTCGAGGAGTCGATCGCGTACACCGAGATCGTGTCCGACTTCTCTCCGGAGGCGACCAGGAATTTCCCCTTCGGGTCGATCGCGAACCCGCGCGGCTGGCGCTCGGTGGGCGTGCTTCCGAGATAGCTCAGCTTGCCGCTCGCCGCATCGACGCCGAACGTGGCGAGGGTGCTCGAGGTGCGCTCCGAGGCGTAGAGGAACTTCCCGTCGGGAGTGAGGTGCAGGTCGGCGGCCCAGATATCGTTGTCGGTGTTGCGCGAGGAAGGGCGCGGCGCGCCGGGTTGCAGCTTGGAATCCGGCGGCAGCATCGAGGCGACGCTCACCTCGCTGAGCAGCCCCGTCTTGGGGTCGAGCGCGAGCGTCGTCACCGTGGCGACCAGCTCGGACAGGAGATAGACGAAGCGGTTGTCGGAGGAGAGCACCAGGTGGCGCGGGCCGGTGCCGGTCTTCATCTGCAGGAGCGGAGGGGTGTTCGACGCGAGGCGCCCGGTCTTCTCGTCGAAGACGAACTCGAATACCTGGTCGGTCCCCAGGTGCGGAACGTAGACGAAGCGATTGCTGTTGTCGACGCGGATCGCGTGGGCGTTGCGCGCGGTCGGGATCACCTGCACGGGCTCGGGCAGGGCGCCGCGGTTGCTGGCGATCGCGTTGACGCTGACCAAGTTGCCGCCGTAGGACGCGCCGAAGAGGAAGCGGCCGGTCCGGTCAAGCGAGATGTAGGGAAAGCTCTCGGCGAGCGGCGAGCTCGCGACGAACTTCAGCGCGCCCGTGCCCTGGTCGATGGCGTATACGTGCACCGCATAGGGCTTGGAGCGCGATGCCGCGTAGAGAAAGCGCTTGTCCGGGCTCACCGTCATGGGCATCACGACTTTCGCCGCCGGGACGCGCGCTCCGGGCGACAGCGTCCCGTCGGGTTTCGCCGCGTAGATGCCGATGTCGCCGTCCTCCGCGTTCGACACATAAACGAAAGTTGCTGCCAGAGCCGGCGAACCTCCGGCGATCGTTGCCGCCATGGCGATCCCCCTGGTCAGTCCCGAGAATGGATTCATGGTGTCTCCTTCGCAGTGAATCTTACAGGAGGCTAGGGGATGAGCACCGCCGACCCGGAAAAAAGACGCGCCTCGAGGTCGCGGTGCGCAGCCGCCGCCTCGCACAACGCGTAACTGCGGCCGATCTCGACCCTGAGGATGCCGCGCGCGACCAGGTCGAACGGCTCCACGCACGCCGCCGCAAGGCCACCCATCTCGGCGACGTAGTGGCTGAAGCCCGGGCGCGACACCGAGAGCGATCCGTGCTTGGCGAGCAGCAGCAGGTCGAGCGGCGGCACGTGCCCGGAGGCGTTGCCGTAGTTCACCAGCATGCCGAAGCGCCGCACGCAGGCGATCGACCGCTCGAACGTGTCCTTGCCGACGCCGTCGAACACGGCGGACACTCCCCGGGGGGCGAGCTTCCTGACTTCCTCGGGGAAGTCAGGATACAGGACGGCGTGGTCGCAGCCGTGCGCGCGCGCGACGCGTGCCTTCTCGGCCGAACCCACCGTGCCGATCACCGCGGCGCCCAGGTGTTTCGCCCACTGGCACAGCAGGATACCCACTCCGCTGGCCGCGGCATGGACGAGGACGGTGTCGCCCGGACCCGGACGGAAGGCCCGCTTCACGATCATCGCGGCGGTCAGGCCTTTCAGCAGGAAGGCCGCGGCGGTCTGCTCGGAGATGCCCTCGGGTAGCCTGACCAGGCAGTCCGCGGGGACGTTGCGCTCCTCGGCGTACGAACCGGTCGACTCGTAGAACGGTCCACCGGTGCCGACGTAAGCGACGCGCTCGCCTTCGCGCACGGCGGTCACGCCCGGTCCGACGCCGGCGACCACGCCGGCCGCCTCGTTGCCCGGGATCAGCGGAAACCGCTGCGCACTGGCGATGTAGAAGCCGCCGCGGCGCACGTTCACGTCGGAGAAATTCACCGCGATGGCGGTGTGGCGCACGCGCACCTCGCCCGCGCCGGGCGGGGGAAGCTCGATCGTCTCCCAGCGCATCACCTCCGGCCCGCCGTTCTCGTGGATGCGAATGGCGCGGGTCATGGAGGCTTCCGGCGTGGGGAAAGAAAACGCCCCGGAAGGAATCCCGGGGCGTCTTGTTTGGGGCTGGCAGGGGCTAATGCGCGAGTGGATCCGGGCGGATCTGCACCTTGTAGACCTTGGGCGAGTTCTTCGTGCCGCCCTCGTTGTGGAACACGGTGCGCGTTCCCGACATGGTCCACAGGCCCTTGCCTTTCCAGCCCGCGTTCGGGTCGTCGATGCGGCCGTCGGCCAGCTTGGTGAAGAAGCCCAGCGGGTAGGGGATGCGGATGTCGACGATCTTGCCGTCCACAACGGCCATCAGCGATTCACTGCCGTTCGCCATCGCGATCGGAACGTCGCGGCCGAGGCCGAGCGTGTTGTAGCGGTCCACCCATAGATAATAGGCGTGGTTCGCGCTGCCCGAAGGATCGAGCCCCTTGAACTGCGGCCCGGGCATGCGGTAGAGCGTCCAGCCTTCCGGACAGAGCTTGCCGCTCGCCGCCTCGGGCCCGTTCTGCGGCCGCGTGCACTTGCGGCGGTCGAAGCTCGCGATGTGGCCGCTCGCGAGCGGCGTCCACACCACGCCGTCGCTCGCCACATCGATGCCGCGCGGGCTCCAGGCGCCCTCGGGCGGAACGAAGACCTCGGCGAGCGCAGTCTCCGAGGGGTTGGCTCCGGGGATGATGCGGACGACGTAGCCGGGCTGGTCCACTCGGGAGAAACCGACGCCCGTGGACTGGCCCCAGATCGAATCGTCCACCGGGCTCGGCATGACGCCGTAGAAGGCCGCCATGAGCCGCTTGTCCTTCTTCGGGTCCACCGGGTCGTTCGGACCGACGTATTCGTCGCGCTTGCCGTTGCCGTTGGTGTCGACGATGATCGGCGTCCAGCCCTGCGATTTCGCCTCGTCGCCGGTCTCGAGGAACATCTTGGTGTTGATCCAGCCGACCACGCCGCTGTTGGGCGGGCCGGCGCTCGTCCACAGGGTCCGGTTGGCGTCGTGGCCGAAGTACAGGTGGTGCGCTGAGAAGCAGGTGTCGACGTGCTTCCACTCCCCGGTCTTCGGATCGTATACCGAGATCTGGCGGAACGAGCTCTCCTGCGGCGCGACCTTGGCCGAAGGATGGTCCGAGCCCTTCTTGCAGTAGGCCGGGTTCGCCGGGATCGGCCGGATCCGCGCGGTGGCCCAGACGCGGCCCTCGCTATCCATCATCACGTTGTGAATGCTCGAGTGCCCGTCCCAGATCGGCTCCTTGCCCCAGTAAGCGGAGGGTTGCATCGGTAACTCCGTCGACGACGGCGTCTTCGGGTCGCGATAGGGATGCTTGATGAACGAGGTCTGGTGCTTGACCGGATCGAGCACGGGAATGCCATCGGTGCTCTCCTCGGGCGCGCCGTAAATCGGGCCGTTGGCGTTCAGGCGCGGGTTGTTCCGGTCGGTCGAGATGCCGTCGTGCAGGTAGTACTTCGGCGTCGAGAAGTCCCACATGGTGACCACCATGTTGCGCTCGACGCCCTTCGGACGCTCGGGCTTGGCGAAGGGCAGCTCGCCGCCGGCGATGCGATCGGTCCAGTCGGCATAGTTCTTTAGCGCTGCCTCGGCGCCCATGTAGCCCAGGCCGAGGGCCATGTTCGACATGGCCTGCCCGGATTGCGTGCGGCGCGCCCAACCGGCGAAGCCTCCGCCGAATTCCTTCGGCACGACGCGGATGCCGTGCGAGCCGAGGGCGTGGCAGGACTGGCAGGCGTTCTTCACCGTGTCGACCCAGCCTTCCTGCGTCTTGATGTTGGAGGAGATGCCGTTGCCCTTCTCGCCGGTGCCGGGGAATTCGCTCTTGGCCGGTATGTTGATCATGGAGTACCAGTACATACCGGGGTAGTACTCGGCCGCGGCGGCGGCGTTGGGCGCGATCACCGCCTTCAGGTCGAGGGACGCGCCGGGCGCGCCCTGTACCTTGGGGGAATCGACCAGGCCGTAGCCGCGCGTCCAGACGGAGTAGTTCGCCTTCGGCAGGTCCGGAATGAGGTAGCGGCCCTGGTCGTCGGTGACGACGACCTTGGCGTACTTGGTGGGGAGGTCGGTCGTTTCGGCGATCACCCACACGCCGGCTTCGGGGCCGTGGCCGCTCGTGACCGTGCCCGATATGTGGCCGGCGGCTCCGCTTTCCTGCCCGGTGCCCGCGCAAGCGGCGACCAGAGCAGCGATCGCGAGCGCAGCCGCGCCCGCGCTCGAGTAGTAATGGACATCTTTGGTCTTCATGGACTCCCCCAATTGGATGCTGCGCAAGACTTTCCCTGCCCCCGGGCGGAAGGATGCACCAATCCAGCCGCGCCAGCAAGCGTCTCCCTTACAATGCGCGCATGCTCGGCATCGTGCTCTCCACGATCGCGTTTTTCGTGGCGAGCTACTTCATCAAGCGCTACCTCGACGGGATCGGCATCCCGAAAACCATGGTGCGCGGCATGGTCGTGTTCGTGCTCGCTCTGGCCGTGGCCTACGGAGTGGCGTTCGTCGTCGATTGGTCCGCAGGTTTCCTGGGGAAATCATGAAGATCACCGCAGTCGAGAGTTGCGTTCTCACCATCCCCACGCCGCAGCCGATGGCGCGGAACTACGCGCACCAGAAGCTCGTGGTCGCGGATATCGTGACCGACGGGGGCGTAACGGGGCTGGGCTACAGCCTGGTGTTCGGCGGCGGTGGCGCCGAAGCGGTGCACGCTTACCTGCAGACGCGGCTCGCGCCCACGCTGGTCGGCGAGGATCCGCTCATGGTCGAGCGGCTGTGGGAAAAGATGTTCCGTACCGACATGGGCATCAAGAAGCAGGGCATCGCGGCGTACGCGCTGTCGGCGCTCGACATCGGCCTGTGGGACATCGCCGGAAAATGCGCGGGGTTGCCGCTTTACAAGCTGTGGGGCGCGGTCTCCGACCGCATCCCGGCCTACGGAAGCGGCGGCTGGTCGAAATACAGCGAGAAGGAACTCATCGCCGAAGCGGAAAGATACGCCGCGCAAGGCTGCAAATACTACAAGATGAAGATCCACCATCCCGATCCGCTCGAGAACCGCAGGCGCGTCGAGGCGGTGCAGCGCGCGCTCGGGGGCGGTGTGCGCATGATGGTGGATGTGAACCAGCGGCTCGACCCGCTCGCCAGCATCCGCCAGGCCCAGGCGCTCGAGGGCCTCGGGCTGGTGTGGTACGAGGAGCCGGTGCTCGCCGACGACATCGCCGGCTGCGCCGAGGTCGCGCGCGCGATCGCGATCCCGGTCGCCACCGGCGAGAACAACTACACCCGCTTCGAATTCCGCGAGCTGATCGAGCGCCGCGCGGCGAGCTATCTCATGCCCGACGTGTGCCGCGCGCTGGGGTTCTCGGAGACGCTGCGCATCGGCCATCTGGCGGCCGCCCACCAGGTGGCGGTCGCGCCGCACGTGGTGCACGAGCTGTCGCTACAGATCGTGGGCGCGCTCTCCAACGGATTCCTCGTGGAATTCATCGACTGGACGCCGCCCGACCTGTTCGAGGAGATGCCCGCGTGCCGGGACGGGCACTTCGCGATCCCCGCGCGCCCCGGGCACGGCATGGCGCTCGCCAAAGGCGCGCGGGAGAAGTATCGGAGCGCCTGAGGTACGTCCTCTGACGAACCGCCGACCCGATCCGAGTGGAACGGGACTGCCCCGACTGCCTTCGTCTGAGCGGGGCCCAGATCTACGCTATTGTTTTATATGTTGAAACTATTCCGTCCGGTGCGAACCTGACAGTATCCCTACGGGATATGCAGTCCGGCACACAACTTGCGAAAGGAGCCTCGTATTCACAAACAATTCGGAGAAGGACATGAAACGCCTCACTACTGTATTCGCGTCCCTGGCCGCCGCCCTGCTGACCGCGGGCCCGGCGCAGGCTGAAATCGTTCTGGCGATCAACGAGGGCGTGACCTACTACGTCACGCCGACCGAGATCCGCGAGAAGTACAAGGACCTCGCCGACCTGCTCGGCAAGCAGCTCAGGACCACCGTGAAGGTCGTTCCCGTCGATCAGTATCCGGTGCTGAGAAAGGGCCTGGACGAACAGCAGTACGATCTCGCCTTCGTCCACCCCGCGCACCATTCGCTGCTCTCGATGCGCGACGGCAAGTACCGCCTGGTGGTGCTCACCAAGGGCTTTACCGAATACAAGGCCAAGTTCTTCGCGAAGAAGGACGCGCAGTTCAAGCAGCCGGGGGACATGAAGGGCAAGCGCTTCGGCATGCCCGACCCCGACTCGATCACCGCGGTGATCACGCGCGCCACACTGCGCGACCTGGGGATCGATGCGGCCAAGGCCGAGATCCGCACCACCCGCTACCAGGACGCAGTGCCGTTCTTCGTCGAGAACAACTTCAGCGACGTCGGCATCACCGGCTCGGGCGCGGTGGTCAAGGAATGGCAGGAAAAAGGCGGCGCACTGCTGCTCGAATCGAAGCCGGTGCCGATCAAGCACATGATCGCCTCGACCAAGATGAGCGATGCGGACGTCGAGAAGGTGCGTGCGGTGATGCTCGGGCTCGACAAGTCCGAGTCCGGCCAGAGGGTTCTCGCGAAGCTCGGCTACAAGGGCTACGAGAGCGGTGACCCGCAGCAGCTCGCTTCTCTCACCAAGTGGCTGGGCTACTGAGAGCGGGCGAACGCAAGGCGAACGGCGGCTACGGCCGCCGTTCTAATTTGGGCGACCTGAGGGAGCTGACGAAGTAGCGGGATCGGCGGACGAGAAATAAGTCCGCTTCTCCTGGCATTGCTCTTGCTCTAGACAAGGTAAGTCGATGTTTGGGGCTTGATTCAGAGGTGGCAAGAGCCGGTTTTGCCGGTGCTTCTGTTGCCGCTCCGA
>DATIWX010000071.1:0-9543 GCA_035519135.1 Burkholderiales bacterium
GCCTGCTGACACCACGCTGTCAGCAGGGCCGCCTCATCCTTTCGGTGGTGCGAATCCCGCACTCAACTTGAAGGAGACTTGAAATGAAGAATGCAGTGGTCTGGAGCGAAATCGCGGTATCCGATCTCAGGCGCGCGACGGCCTTCTACGAGAAGCTGCTCGGCGGCAAGCTCAAGCCCGAGACTTTCGGGCCCTACCAGATCGCGCTGTTCCCGCATGCCGACGACGGCGTCGGCGGCTGCCTGATGAAGGGCGAGGGCTACGAGCCCTCGGCGAAAGGCACGGTGACCTACCTCATGGCCGAGCCGGGAATCGACGCGGCGCTCGAGCGCGCGTGGTCGGCCGGCGCGAGAGTCCTGTTGCCGAAGACCGCGCTGCCCGGCAACCAGGGTTTCATCGCTCACGTGTCCGATTCGGAGGGCAACCGCATCGGGCTGCATGCGATGAGCTAGCGAGGCCATGCGGCGCGCCGATCGCCTCTTCCGCATCGTCCAGCACCTGCGCGGCCGCCGTCTCACGACGGCCGCGTTTCTGGCCGGCCGGCTCGGCGTGTCGCTGCGCACGGTCTATCGCGACGTGCGCGACCTGTCGCTCTCGGGCGTGCCGGTCGAGGGCGAGGCCGGCGTCGGCTACCGGCTGCGCGCGGGCTTCGACGTTCCTCCCCTGATGTTCACGCTGAACGAGATCGAGGCGCTGGCGGTAGGAGCGCGCATGGTCGAGGCCTGGGGCGGGCCGGTGCTCGCGGACTCGGCGCGCACCGCGATCGAGAAAATCGTCGCGGCGCTGCCCGCGGACCGCCGCATCGCGGTGGAGAGGACGCGGCTGTACGCGCCGGCCTTCCACGTCGACGGGCAGGCCATGCGCCAGCTGGAGTCGGTGCGCGAGGCGATCGGCGCGCGCCGCGTGCTGCGGCTCGATTACCGCGATTCCGGCGGAAAGCCGAGCGAGCGCGACGTATGGCCGCTCGCGCTCTACTACTGGGGCCGCACCTGGACCATCGGCGCCTGGTGCGAGCGGCGCGAGGACTTCCGCAATTTCCGCGTCGACCGGATCGCGGGCCTGCAGACGCTCGATCGCCGCTACCCCGACGAAGCGGGCAAGCGGCTCGCGGATTTCATCCGCACGATGGAAGCGCGCTGAAATAATTTCTTCACAAATCCGATCCCGCGTCGCGACGAACCTTCGCGCGCTCAAGCTCTTGCCGCGATGTCCTCATCTTCCCTCGTCGAATGATGAAGACTGGACAGGCGACAAGCGTTCGCCGGCCGCGGTAGACTTCGTCGCAGCCGGACCTTCATATCTCTGCAACAAGACCCCGTACGAACACATGAGCGGCCCCGTCCAGAACGCAATGGCGGGGCGGTGACAACTTGGAGAAGGCAATGCAGACCCCTTACGACGACCGCGACGAAGAAGTGCTCCACCAGTCCGTGGTCAACGCGCTCGCCCAGGAAATCCACCAGCCCGTGGCGAACGTGAAAATCGTCTACGAAGTCGAGCTCGCGCGGCTCAAGTCCCGCGCGAAGGTCAAGGACTACCTCGCGCTGTTCGCCAGCCGGCGCGCGCGCGAGAAGCTGCTCGGCAAGCACGCTTCGTAAGATCCAGTCGCGGTATCCGGTCGCGGGCCGCGGCTGCCCTGTGGGCAGTCGATTCTCGACGCCACGGATTCCTGATGCGATACTGCCCGTAGGAGGAGTCCATGAACCACCGCATCGCCCGTCTGCTTTCGGCCTGTGCGCTGGCGACGTCGTTGAGCGCGTTCGCCGCGGAGCCCGATCCCAAGATCCTCGGCTACACGCTCCCCGAGAACATCGCCTGGAAGGACAACGCCGCGCGCACCAACCAGACCGCCATCCTTTACGGCGATCCGACCAAGGCCGGGCCCTACGCCGTGCTGATCAAGTGGAAAGCCGGCAACATGAGCCGGCCGCACTACCACGAGCGCGACCGCTTCTTCGTGGTCGTGTCGGGCACCTGGTGGGTCGGGACGGGTCCGAAGTTCGAACCCGAAAGCACCAAGCCCATGCCCGCGGGCAGCTACGTGGTGCACTACGCCAACGGCATCCACTACGACGGCGCCAAGGACGGCGACGCCATCATCGCGCTCCACGGGGTGGGGCCGGTGAGCACGATACCGGCCGAGCAGAAATGAATGCGTAGACTGTTCGCCGCCGCGCTGCTCGCGTCGGCGGGAGGAGCCATGGCCGCCGAAGCGGTGCTGGTGCACGACATCGCGCCGCCGCATCCGCGCTATGCGCAGCTCACGCAGATGGCGGCGGAAGTAGCGAAGCGCACGCAGGGGACGCTCACCCTCGCCATCAACCCCGGCGGCAAGGTGCTCTATCCGGGACAGGCGTCGCTGGACGCGGTGCGCAACAAGACCGTGCCGCTCACCTTCGTCAACAGCGCCTTCCTGCAGTCGATCGATCCGGATCTCGGCTTTCTCAACCTGCCGTTCACCATCACCGATGAGCTGATGGCCAAGCCCGGCGTGGCGGAAGGCGTGCTCGGGCTGGTGCGCGATTACGTCGAGCCGCGCGGTTTGAAGGTGTTCGCCGTCATGCGCGGCGCGGACACCATCATGATCTTCAAGAACCGCACGGTGAAGATGCCGGACGACATGAAGGGACTGAAGATCCGCGTCGCGGGGCCGGGCGTGTACCAGGACATCGTGAAAAGTTTCGGCGCCACGCCGGTCGTCTTCCCGGCGATCGAAATGGGCGCGGCGCTCGCGCGCGGAGCGATGGACGGCATCATCACCTCGCCCGGAGGGTGGGGAAAGAACGTCAGGGATGCCCCGAGCGCGAGCCTCGTACCGGGCTTGCTGTTCTATACGTATTTCCTGATCGTCGACAAGACGTGGTTCGACGCGTTGCCTTCAGCCGAGCAGAAAGCTCTCGCCGACTCGGCGCGCGTCGCGGTCACCGAGAAGTGGAGCGAAATGCAGGCCGACGACGCACGTCTGGTCGCCGACCTGGTTTCGCGCGGGGCCGCGTATTCAGTCGTGCCCGCGGATCAGGTAGCGGCGTGGCGGGAGCGAACCGCTGGCGTGACGCGGGAATTCGCGACGAAGCATGCGGAGGTGATGCGAAAGTTTCGCGGGGTAGAGTAGTCGCCGGCGAAGTGATTCGCGCTTCCCGCCATTTCGTCTAGACTTCGCATGGTTCCCGCCATGCCAGCCCCCTCCCAGCAGATCCGCTTCTGCACCAGCGCCGACGGGGTGCGGATCGCGTACGCGACTTCGGGCAGCGGGCCGCCGCTGGTGAAGGTCGGCACCTGGATGACGCACGTGGAGCTCGACTGGGAGAGCTCGGTGTGGCGCCCCTTGCTGCGCGAGCTTTCGCGCGACCACACTTTCTTCCGCTACGACGCGCGCGGTTGCGGGCTCTCGGACCGCGAGGTCGCGGATATCTCGCTCGAGGCGTGGGTACGCGATCTGGAGGCGGTGGTGGACGCGGCGGGGATCGAGCGCTTCCCGCTGCTCGCGTTCTCGCAGGGCGGCGCCATCGCGATCGCCTATGCCGCGCGCCATCCCGAGCGGGTGAGCCACCTGGCCCTGCACGGGGTGTTCTACCGCGGCCGCCTGCGCCGCGATCCCTCGCCACAGGAGCGCGAGGACATCGAGGCCCAGATCAAGCTCGCCGAGATCGGCTGGGGCAAGGACGACCCGGCGTACCGCCAGTTCTTTACCACGCAGTTCATCCCCGACTCGACGCTCGAGCAGCAGCGCTGGTGGAACGAGCTGCAGCGCGCCACGATTTCGCCTGCGAACGCCGCGCGGTTCATGCGGGCGGCGAGCGAAGTCGATGTCACCGAGCTCGCGCGCCAGGTGCGCTGTCCGACGCTGGTAACGCACTCGAAGTCGGAGATGCGCGTGCCGTTCGAGGAAGGCCGCAGGCTGGCGGGCCTCATCCCCGGGGCGCGCTTCGAGCCGGTCGAAAGCCGCAACCACGTGCTGCTCGATCACGAGCCCGGCTGGGCGCAGTGGCTGGCGGCGGTGCGCGACTTCCTCCCGGCTGTTCCGGGGAGCGGGCCGTTCTCGGGTCTTACGCCGCGCGAGGCGGAGCTGGTCGAGCTGATCGCCCAAGGGCTGGACAACGCCCAGATCGCCGCGCGCCTCGAGCTCTCCGACAAGACGGTGCGCAATCACATCACCAGCATCTTCGCCAAGCTCGAGGTCGACAACCGCGCGCGGGCCATCGTGCTCGCGCGCGAGGCCGGCTTCGGGAAGAGGGCTCCCTAGAACCACCCGCTGGGACTCCTGTCCCAGGCGGTCCGGCCACACAGGCGCGGTTTTCCCCCGCATCCGGGGCGCAGGTCTCATGACGCGCCGTTTCCGTCTCTCCACAATGGGCACCGTGGCGTGTGCCACGTTCCGGATCGCTGAAACAAACGAAACAAGAATGGCTTCCCGGGGAAATTTCTCTGATGCAGCTGCTCTCTACGATACCCGCTTCGGCGGGCGCGCTCGACCCGCGCACACAAGAGGGCGACGCATCATGAACGGAAGGTCCGGACGGAACGAGCTTGCAGTGGATCACGGCAGCCTGCTGCGGCTCGGCGAAACGCGCGCGATCGCGATCTACCAGCGCGGCGGCGCCGCCTGGGTCGCGGATTTCAGGGGCGATCGCGGCGAGCTGTTCTCGGCGAGCACCTGGTTCGCGCTCAACGGCCGCTGGAGCCTGCTGCGGCGCGCCGGGCTCGGCTCCATCGCTCCCGTCGCGCCGCTGCCTGCGGAGGTGATCGAGAGGATCGAGCGCCTGCATCGCGCGGAGGAGCGGGATCCGCTCGCCGCTCTCGCGGCATGGCTTGGCGATCGCCTCGCGAGGATCTATGCGGTCCCGGGCGAGCAACGCAACTGAAGCAACCAAGGAGGACCACTCATGTTCGCACGCACTTTCATCTTCCTGTACGGCATCGTCAGCTACGCGGCATTTCTGGTGGCGATCCTGTACGCCATCGGCTTCGTCGGCAACCTGTGGGTGCCGAAATCGATCGACACCGGCGGCGCCGGGTCTCCCACCGAGGCGCTGATCGTCGACGCCCTGCTTCTCGGCATCTTCGCGATCCAGCACAGCGTGATGGCGCGGGCGGCGTTCAAGCGCTGGTGGACGCGCATCATCCCGCACGAGTCCGAGCGCAGCACCTTCGTGCTGGTGTCCAGCCTGCTGCTCCTCGCGCTCTACTGGAAATGGCAGCCGATCCCCGCGCCGATCTGGCACGTCGAGGGCGAGGCCGGGCGCTGGGTGCTGATGGGGGTGTCCTGGCTGGGCTGGGGCTTCGTCTTTCTCTCGACCTTTCTCATCAACCATTTCAACCTGTTCGGCCTGCAGCAGGTGTTCGCGGCGCTGCGCAAGCGCGACCTGCCCGATCCCGAGTTCAGGACGCCGCTGCTCTACAAGCTGGTGCGCCATCCGCTCATGTTCGGCTTCCTGCTCGCCTTCTGGAGCACGCCCGACATGAGCGCGGGGCACCTCCTGTTCTCGGTGATGACTACCGGTTACATCCTGGTTGCGCTACAGTTCGAGGAACGCGACCTGATGAAGCTGTTCGGCATGGCCTATCAGGAATACCGCCGGCGCGTGCCCATGCTCGTGCCGTTTCTGCCGAAGCGTTGAAGAAAGGAGGCGGTAGTGAGCGCAGTCGTCGACTCGGTCGGGAACCAGGACAACGGCATTCCCATCGAGGCCTGGAACACCATCCTCTACGACAAGTTCTGCCGCTTCCGCTACGTGCTGACCGATGGCCTGTCCGGCCACAGCGAGGAGCTCCTCCGGCGCCGGCCTTACGCGCCCGGCGCGCGCGTGCTCGATGTGGGCTGCGGCTTCGGCGATACCACCCAGGCGATCGCGAAGCAGCTGAGGCCCGGAGGCGCGGCGGTGGGCGTGGACTGCGCGCCGAACTTCGTCGAGGGCGCGGCCAAGGAGGCCGCGAAGGCCGCGGTGAAGAACGCCTCCTTCTTCACGGCCGACGTGCAGACGGACAACCTGCGCGGGCCCTACGACCACGCCTTTTCCCGCTTCGGCACCATGTTCTTCAACATGCCCGGGCAGGCGCTGCGCAACATCCGGCGCGCGCTGGTGCCGGGCGGCGAGCTTTCCATGATCGTGTGGCGCAAGCGCGAGGACAATCCCTGGCTGCACGAGGCGGAGCTGCGAGTGAGGGAGATCGTGCCGGTCGTCTCGCACGAGGAGACCGACCAGGTGCACTGCGGCCCCGGGCCGTTCTCGATGGCGGGCCCGGACATGGTGAGCGACATGCTCAAAGGGGCGGGCTACGAGCGCGTCGCCTTCGAGCGCTACGACGCCGACATCTGCATCGGCAGGACGCTGGAGGATGCGGTCGAGTTCGCCATGGCGCTCGGCCCGGCGGGCGAGATCATCCGGCTCGCCGGCGAGGAGGGCCAGAAGCGCAAGGCGCAGGTCGTCGCGGCCCTCCGGGAGACGCTCTCCCGCCACCAGCGCCCTGACGGCGTCTGGGCGGGTTCCTCCACCTGGTTCGTGACCGCGCGGAATCCCGCCCGCTGAGAAGGGCCGGCGGCGTGCGCCGCGACCGCCAAGGCCTGCACAAACGGGCCCGGCCGTGCCAGAATTCCCGCTCGCGCATGTCCTACGGGGGGACGCCATGACTGATTCGCACGCCTTGTCCCAGGGGATCGGTCCGCTCGCCAATCTCGACGAGAACGCGCTGAAGGAGCTCGCGCCGCACGGCGTCGCGCGCTCCTTTCCCAAGAACGCGCTGATCATCAACGAAGGCGACGAGACCGACTCGCTCTACGTCCTGCTCTCCGGGCGCATCAAGGTGTTCATCAGCGACGAGGACGGCAAGGAGATCGTGCTCAGCACGGCACGCGCGGGCAACTATTTCGGGGAGATGGTGCTCGACGGAAACCCGCGGTCCGCCTCGGTGATGACCATGGAGCCGTCCCGCTGCTTCATGATTCCGATGAGCGACCTCGAGGGATTGCTCAGGGGCAACTCGACCTTCGCGATCCACCTGATCCACCAGCTGATCGCCAAGACGCGCAGCCTCGTGAAGCAGGTTCGCGACCTGGCGCTGAAGGACGTCTACGGGCGCTTCGCCAAGTTCGTCGACGAAAGCGCGGTCGAGCAGGACGGCGCCCGCGTGGTGCCCGAGCGCCTGACGCAGCAGGACATCGCCGAGCGCATCGGCGGCTCGCGCGAGATGGTGAACCGCATCGTGAAGGACCTGACCGCCGGCGGCTACATCTCGGTCGACGCCAAGCAGATCAAGGTCCACAAGCGCCTGCCGGCTCACTGGTAGGTCTCTTCCCGGGGGCGGGCCCCGGAATGTGCGTTTGGCACAATGCCGCCGTGACCTTCGGCGGCTTTCTCCCCGGAATGTCCATGCGACACAGAACCGCAGTGCCATGCGACGGCGAGCGCGGAGGACGGCAATCCTAAAGTGGTCTCCATCGAGCAGGCGATTTCCGCCGGCTCCAGAACAGAGGAGACCCAAAATGAGCAACCGCGAAAACCGCGAGTCCGGATCCTTCAGCCTCACCGCGCTGGCCCTGCTTGCGATCGCGATCTGCGCCGTCGCAGTGCTGCTGATGCCGGCCCAAGCGGGCACCGAGGTGTCCGCCGCGACCTTCAGCGCCGCCAGCGACTATCTCCCGGCCCAGATCGCCAACCAGGCGACGAAGATCGAGCCGATGCCGGAAATGTACTACTGAGCCGCTCAACGCATCGGAGGACCGCAATCATGCTGATCGACACCCTGATTCAAGTCGTGATCGTCGCATTCCTCGCCTGGGGCGGGATGCTCTCCCTGCAGTGTGTCATCCGGTCCGGGGGCATCGGATTCCCGGGCGGGACGCTGAAGGCGGAGTAGAGAATCATCGCGGGGCGCAGGCGCCGGGTCGAGCGGGAGGGCTCCCCGGCGCCCTTTTTTTCCGCCGAGCTCGCGCGCTATGATGCGGCGATGAACGCCCTCGTTGTCACGCGCGACGCACACATCGAAACCATCGCCGAAGGCAAGGGTCCGCTCGTCGTCATCCTCCCTTCGCGCGGGCGCGGCGCCGGAGACTACGACGAGGTCGCGCGAGGGGTCGCCAAGGCCGGATACCGGGTGCTGCGCCCGCAGCCGCGCGGCATCGGCAAGAGCATCGGGCCGATGAAGGGGCTCACGCTGCACGACCTGGCGCGCGACGTCGCCGCGGTGATCGCGCACCAAGCGGTCGGACCGGCGGTGATCGCCGGGCACGCCTTCGGCAACTGGGTGGCGAGGATGACCGCGGCCGATCATCCCAAGCTCGTCCGCGGCGTGGCGATTCTCGCCGCGGCCGCGAAGAAATATCCCGCGGCGCTCGCCGAGGCGGTGACCAAGTGCGCCGACAGCTCTCTCCCCGACGCGGAGCGATTGAAATACCTGCAGCTCGCCTTCTTCGCCCCGGGCCACGACGCGAGCGGGTGGCTCCAAGGCTTCTATCCGGAAGTGAACGCGAGCCAGCGCGCCGCGGGGCTCGCGACTCCCCAGGAGGCGTGGTGGGGCGCGGGCGGCGCGCCGCTGCTCGACCTGCAGGCCGAGCACGACGCCTTCAGGCCGCGCGAGACGGCGGACGAGCTGCGCGAGGAACTCGGCGATCGCGTCACCGTGGTCACGATCCCGGAGGCGGGCCACGCCCTCGTCCCCGAGCAGCCGCAGGCGGTGGTCGCCGCGCTGCTCGGCTGGATGCGTACTCTTCCCGGCTAGGATCTGCGGCGCTTGCTTCGAGCTTATCTTCGTTCAATCCAAGGAGTAGGGCGATGTCCAAGTATCACGGAAAATTCATCTGGTACGACGTGATGACCACCGACTGCAAGGCCGCCGAGTCCTTCTACAAGCGCGCCCTGGGATGGAGCGCGAAGGATTCGGGGATGGGCGACCGTTCGTACACGCTGCTGTCGGCGGGTCCGGTCAACGTCGGCGGGCTGATGCCGATCACCGACGAGGCGAAGAAGAAGGGCGTGCCGCCTTGCTGGACGGGCTACGTCGCGGTCGACGACGTCGACGACTACGCGGGGCGCGTGAAGAAGGCGGGCGGCACGGTCCACCGCGGCCCGGAGAACATTCCCGGCGTCGGCCGCTTCGCCGTCGTCGCCGATCCGCACGGCGCAGTGTTCATCATCATGAAGGGAGACAGCGCGGAAGGACCGCCGGAGGCGGCGCCGGGGACGCCCGGCCATGTCGGCTGGCGCGAGCTGAGCGCGGGCGACGGCAAGAAGGACTTCGATTTCTATTCGGGCCTCTTCGGCTGGACCAAAGCCCAGGCCATCGACATGGGGAAGATGGGCGTGTATCAGACCTTCAAGACGGGCGGCGGCGAGGCGGTCGGCGGCATGATGACCAAGATGCCCGAGGCGCCGTTCCCGTTCTGGCTCTACTACTTCAACGTCGAAGCCATCGATGCCGCGGTCGGACGAGTGAAGGGCGCGGGCGGCAGGATCGCCCTGGAGCCGCAGCAGGTTCCCACCGGGCAATGGATCGCCCAGGCGTTCGATCCGCAGGGCGCGATGTTCGGGCTGCTCGCGCCGAAGCGCT
>DATIWX010000072.1:0-3605 GCA_035519135.1 Burkholderiales bacterium
GTTGGAGGTCATTACCACCACGGTGTTCTTGAAGTCGACGGTGCGGCCCTGGCCGTCGGTCATGCGGCCGTCGTCGAGCACCTGCAGCAGCACGTTGAACACGTCGGGGTGCGCCTTCTCGATCTCGTCGAGCAGGATCACGCAATAGGGCTTCCGGCGCACCATCTCGGTCAGGTGCCCGCCCTCCTCGTAGCCGACGTAGCCGGGCGGGGCGCCGATCAGCCGCGCGACCGAGTGCTTTTCCATGAACTCGGACATGTCGACGCGGATGAGGTGGTCCTCCGAGTCGAAGAGGAAGGCCGCGAGCGCCTTGCACAGCTCGGTCTTCCCGACGCCAGTCGGGCCGAGGAAGAGGAAGGAGCCGTAGGGCTTGTTGGGGTCGGACAGCCCGGCGCGCGAGCGCCGGATCGCGTCGGCGACCAGATGCACCGCCTCGTCCTGGCCGACGACGCGCTGGTGCAGCTTGTCCTCCATGGTGAGCAGCTTGTCGCGCTCGCCCTGCATCATCTTGGAGACCGGGATGCCGGTGGCGCGCGACACGACCTCGGCGATTTCCTCGGCGCCGACCTGGGTGCGCAGCAGCCTGGGCTTGTCCTGCTTCGAAGACCCTTTCTCCTCCTTCTTCAATTGCGCTTCGAGCTCGGGCAGGCGTCCGTATTGCAACTCCGACATCTTCTCCCAGTCGCCCTTCCGCTTCGCGGCCTCCATCTCGAGCTTGAGTTTCTCCAACTCTTCCTTAACGTGGTGAGAGCCGGCGACCTGGGACTTCTCCGCTTTCCACACCTCGTCGAGATCCGCGTATTCGCGCTCGAGTTTCTTGATCTCTTCCTCGATCAGCGAAAGGCGCTTCCGGGAAGCCTCGTCCTTCTCCTTCTTCATCGCCTCGCGCTCGATCTTGAGCTGGATGATGCGCCGGTCGAGCTTGTCCATGACCTCGGGCTTGGAGTCGATCTCCATCTTGATGCGCGCCGCCGCCTCGTCGATGAGGTCGATCGCCTTGTCCGGGAGGAAGCGGTCGGTGATGTAGCGGTGCGAAAGCTCGGCCGCGGCGACGATCGCCGGGTCGGTGATGTCGACGCCGTGGTGCACTTCGTATTTCTCCTGCAAGCCGCGCAGGATGGCGATGGTCGCCTCCACCGCGGGCTCGCCCACCAGCACTTTCTGGAAGCGGCGCTCGAGCGCCGCGTCCTTCTCGATGTACTTGCGGTATTCGTCCAGGGTGGTCGCGCCCACGCAGTGGAGCTCGCCGCGCGCGAGCGCGGGCTTGAGCATGTTGCCGGCGTCGATCGCGCCCTCGGCCTTGCCCGCGCCGACCATGGTGTGCAGCTCGTCGATGAAAACGATGGTGCGACCCTCGTCCTGCGAGAGCTCCTTGAGCACGGCCTTCAGCCGCTCCTCGAACTCGCCGCGGTACTTGGCCCCGGCGAGGAGGGCCGCCATGTCGAGCGAGAGCACGCGCTTGCCCTTGAGCGTCTCCGGCACTTCCTCGTTGACGATGCGCTGGGCAAGGCCCTCGACGATCGCCGTCTTGCCTACGCCGGGCTCGCCGATCAGAACGGGATTGTTCTTGGTGCGGCGCTGCAGGATCTGGATGACGCGCCGGATCTCGTCGTCACGACCGATCACCGGGTCGAGCTTGCCCGAGCGCGCACGCTCGGTGAGGTCGAGGGTGTACTTCTTCAGGGCCTCGCGGCTGCCTTCGGCTTCCTGGCTGCCGACCGATTCGCCGCCGCGCACCGCCTTGATCGCCTGGTCGAGCGCTTTCCGGCTGCCGCCGTTCTCCTTCAGCAGGCGCCCGGCCTCGCCTTTGTCGTCGGCGAGTGCCAGCAGAAACAACTCCGAGGCGATGAACTGGTCGCCGCGCTTCTGCGCTTCCTTGTCGGTGAGATTGAGCAGCGCATTGAGGTCGCGCGAGATCTGGACCTCGCCGCCGTGGCCTTCGACCTTCGGCAGGCGCGAAATCGCCTGCCGGACCGCGTCGCGCAGGCGCGGAACGTTGACCCCCGCGCGCGACAGCAGCGAGGCGCTCGCCCCGTCGTCCTGCGCCAGCAAAGCGGACAGGACGTGCAGCGGCTCGATGAACTGCTGGTCGTTCCCCACGGCGACGCTTTGGGCGTCGCCCAGGGCCTGCTGAAACTTGGTGGTGAGCTTGTCCAGGCGCATAGGGTTCGATCTCGGAAATCGACGGTCGCGGAGGAAATGGGGGATTTGTGCCCGTTTTCAAGGCCGAGGAGCGTCATTTTGCAACTTTCCCCCCTAGGAGTCTTGGCTTAGACTTGGCCGGTCCCAACGAATGGCTACCCGCCATGGCGATGAAGTTCGAGCTCCAGGAGCACCTGGGCAAGTACCCGATCATCCGCGAGATCGGCAGCGGCGCCACCAGCCGCGTATACCTCGCCCGCGACCCCTTCGCCGACCGCGAGGTCGCCATCAAGGTGTTCCTGTTCGCGGAGAAGATGAGCCCCCAGATCGAGCGCATGATGCACAAGGCCTTCCTCGCCGAGGCCGCGCTCGCAGGCAAGCTCAGCCACCCTCACATCGTCGAGATCATCGACGCGGTGGTGGAGCCCGAGCACAGCTACCTCGTCATGGAATACGTCCCCGGCACGACCCTCGAGACCTACTCGGAAGTCAGCAACCTCCTGCCTCTCAACAAGGTCGTCGAGATCATCTTCAAGTGCGTGCGCGCCCTCGAGTATGCGTTCCAGCACGGCGTGATCCATCGCGACATCAAGCCAGGCAACATCCTGCTGTCCGAGAGCGGGGACACCAAGGTGAGCGATTTCGGCGCCTCGTTCCAGCAGCGGCACGGCCAGGAGACCACGCAGATCACGGGCGTCGGGTCCCCGGCGTACATGTCCCCTGAGCAGATCCGCATGGAGGATCTCACCCACCAGACCGACATCTATTCGCTCGGGGTGGTGATGTACCGGCTGCTCACCGGGCGCCTGCCCTACGAGGCCAATACCCAGGCGGCGCTGACCTACGCGATCCTCAACAGCGTCCCGGCGCGGCCGGTGACGCTCCGCCCGGACCTGTCTCCGCTGCTCGACCAGATCGTGATGAAGGCGATCGAGAAGGATCGCGCCGCGCGCTACCAGACCTGGCTCGAGTTCGGCAAGGACCTGAGCCAGGCGTTTTCGACGCTGCGCCTCTCCGGGGCATCGGCTTCCGACTCCGAGAAATTCAACCAGCTCCGCGACATGCCGTTTTTCGAGGACTTCGACGACGTCGCGCTTTGGGAAGTCGTGCGCATCGGCAAGTGGCAGTCGATGAACGGCGGAACCGTCCTCATCAGGGAGGCCGATCAGGGCGACAGCTTCTACATCCTCATCGACGGCGAGGTCGGCGTGACGCTGCTCGGCAAGCAGCTCAACGTGATCAAGCCGGGCGGCTGCTTCGGCGAAATCCTCTACTTCACCGGCCGCATGGGCCGCCGCACCACCACCATCACCGCGCTCGGCGAAGTGACGGTGATCGAGATCAAGGCCGACGCCTTGCGCGCCGCGACCGACGGTTGCCAGGTGGGGTTCAACAAGGCGTTCATGCGGGTGCTGGTGGATCGCCTGACCCAGGCGAACCTGCGGCTCGCGGGGCGGGGCTGA
>DATIWX010000073.1:0-9614 GCA_035519135.1 Burkholderiales bacterium
GCTCGAGCCGGTCGCGCGCCATCAGAACAGCAGCCGCTTCACGGCCGCGGCCAGGAGGAGCGTGTAGAACGCCGCGACGATGTCGTCGAACATGACCCCCAGGCCGCCTTTCATGGTGCGGTCGATGTGGCGGATCGGCGGTGGCTTGACCACGTCGAAGAAGCGGAACGCGAAGAAGGCGAACGCCCACCACTCCCATCCGCCGGGGACGACCAGCAGGATCAGCATCATCGCGACCACCTCGTCCCAGTTCATCGCGCTGTGGTCGGCGACGCCGAGATCGCGCCCGGTGCGGCCGCAGGCCCAGACGCCGATCGCGAAGAACGCGACGATCACGGCGAAAAGCGCGGGCGCATCGAGCCACCGGTCGAGCAGCATGAAGATCGGGAACGCGAGCACGGTGCCGACCGTGCCCGGCGCGACGGGCGCGAGACCCGTTCCGAAGCCGAGCGCGATCAGGCGCGCCGGATGGGCGAAGGTGAACCGGGCGGTGGGGTGCTTTATCACGCGAAGTGGTCGAAGCCCGCTCGAGGGACGGAAACGGTCCCGCCCTTGCGGTCGCGCACGCGAACACCGGGCTTGCCCGCGACGATCGCGCCGATGGCGGTGACGGGGACGCCGGTTTTCCTTGCCGCCGCCTCGATGGCAGAGCGTCTCGACCGCGGCGCCGTGAATACCAGCTCGTAGTCGTCGCCTCCCGCGAGGAGGCAGTCCTTCGCGAGCGCCTTGTCTGCGCATTCGGCGATCGCCCGGGCGCGCGGCAGGTCCTCCCAGCGCAGCTCGGCGGTCACGCCCGAGGCCTTCACCACATGTCCGAGATCGGCGAGCAGACCGTCGGAGACGTCGATCGCGCTGCGTGCGAGGCCGCGCAGTCGCTGCCCGAGCGTCACCCGCGGCTCGGGCGCGTGCAGGCGCTCGAGGCAGGCTTCGCGCGCCCTGCCCTTGAGCTTCACGCGCCCCTGGAGATGCGCGACTCCCAGGGCCGCCTCACCCGTCGCGCCCGACAGCCAGACGTCGTCGCCCGCTCGCGCCCCGTCGCGCCGCAGCGCGAGCTTTGGTGCCACTTCGCCGATCACGGTGATCGCGATCGTCAGCGGCCCTCTGGTCGTATCGCCGCCGATCAGCTCGGTCTTGAAGCGGCGGGCGAGCCGGAAAAATCCCCTGGAGAACGCTGCGATCCATTTTTCGTTCGCATTGGGAAGGGCGATCGCGAGCAGCGCCCAGCGCGGATCGGCACCCATCGCAGCGAGGTCCGAAAGGTTGACGGCGAGCGACTTGTGGCCGAGCTTCAACGGGTCGGTGTTCGGAAGGAAGTGCCGCCCGGAGAGAAGCATGTCGGTGGACAGCGCCAGCGTCATGCCCTTGCGGGCCGCGACGAGCGCGCAGTCGTCTCCGATGCCGAGCACCGCGGTCCGCGAAGGCCGGGCGAAGTACCTGCGGATGATCTCGAACTCGGAGATCACCGGGATCTCGGGCGCGAGCGCTCGTCCGGGCGCAGGGTGGCTACGAGCTTGTCGAGCACGCCGTTGACGTACTTGTGGCCGTCGGTGCCGCCGAACTCCTTGGCGAGCTCGACCGCCTCGTTGATCACCACACGATAGGGAATGTCGGGGGCGTTCTTCAGCTCGAAGGCCGCGAGAAGCAGGATGCCGCGCTCGACCGGAGAGAGCTCCTTCGGCTTGCGGTCGAGCACCGGGGCGATCAGGCCCTCGAGCGCGCCGGCGTCCCCGATGGTCCCTTCGAGCAGGCGCGAGAAATATTTGGAATCGGCCTTTCCGAACTCCTTCGACTGCGCGAGCTGGGTCTGCAGCCCCGCGGCGCTTTCACCCGATAGCTGCCAGGCGTAGAGCCCCTGCAGCGCGAACTCGCGCGAGCGCCGTCGCGCCGACTTCATCGGTGGCTCTTCGCGACGTTCCTGGCGAGATTCGCCATTTCCACCGCGACCTCGGCGCAGTCGCGTCCCTTCCCCGCGGCGCGCTCCTGCGCCTGCTCCTCGGTGTCGGCGGTGAGGATGCCGTTTGCGACCGGGATGCCGCTGTCGAGCTGCACCTGCATCAGGCCCGCCGCAGACTCGTTCGCGACGACCTCGAAGTGATAGGTCTCGCCGCGGATCACGGCACCGAGCGCGATGAGCGCATCGTATTTCTCCGTGTTGGCGAGCTGTTGCAGCGCGAGCGGCGCCTCGAGCGCGCCGGGCACGCTCAGCACCATGGGCGCGGCGACGCGCAGCTCGGCGAGACGCCTGCGGCAGGCATCGAGCATCGCGGCGCCGATGCTCTCGTTGAAGCGGGAGCGCACGATCCCGATCCGCAAGCCTTCCCCGCTCAAGTCGGGCTTGATCTCCGTCATCAGCCGTCCCGCGCCCTGGCCGGATTCTCGACGTAGCCCGTGACCTCGAGCTCCCATCCGGCCATGCTGGGCATTTTGCGGGGCGAAGCGAGCAGGCGCATCTTGCCGACCTTCAGATCGCGCAGGATCTGCGCGCCGATGCCGTAGGTCAGGAAATCCATTCTCGATGGCGCGTCCGGGCGCTCGGCCGAGGCGACGCGCTCGATCAGCTGGGCCGCGGTTTCCGCGCAGTTGAGCAGTACCATCACGCCCCTGCCCTCGGCGGCGATGCGCCCGAGCGCGTCGTCGACCGGCCAGGAATGCGTGCCGGGACCGGATTCGAGCAGGTCGAGCGCGGAGAGCGGCGCGTGCACGCGCACCAGCGTTTCCTTCTCGGGCGCGATTTCTCCGCGCACCAGCGCGAGCTGCGTCCCTCCGGTGAGCTTCTCGAGGTAGGCGACCAGCCGGAACGGGCCGAAGCGCGTCTCGATCGTGCGTTCGGTCACGCGCTTGATGAGCGACTCGTTCTGGCTGCGATGGCGGATGAGATCGGCGATCGAGCCGATCTTCAGGCCGTGCCGCCTGCTGAATTCGAGGAGGTCGGGCAGCCGCGCCATGCTGCCGTCGTCCTTCATGATCTCGCACAGCACCGCCGCCGGATAGAGTCCCGCGAGCTGCGCGAGGTCGCAGCAGGCCTCGGTATGCCCCGCGCGCGCGAGCACGCCTCCTGCCTGCGCGATCAGCGGGAACACGTGGCCCGGCTGGACGATGTCGCGCGGTGTGGCCTTCGGGGACGCCGCGATCTTGATGGTGTGCGCGCGGTCCGCGGCCGAGATCCCCGTGGTCACGCCCGACGCCGCTTCGATGGACACGGTGAAATTGGTGCCGTGCACCGAGCGGTTGCGCGCCACCATCGGCAGCAGGTTGAGACGTTCGGCGTGCGCCTCGGTGACCGGCATGCAGATCAGGCCGCGGCCGAACCGCGCCATGAAATTGATCTTCTCGGGCGTGACGAACTCGGCCGCAAAGATCAGATCGCCCTCGTTCTCGCGATCCTCGTCGTCCACGAGGACGGCCATGTTTCCGGCCTTCAGCTCGGCGACGATTTCCTGGATCGAATTGAGGCTCATGGGTTCGCCCGGTTTGCGGGCGAGAATTTTACGCCTTTCGGCGTCCGCGCAGGCGCGGAGAGCCGGGCCGCGTCTACTGCGCGTCGCCGCCCGGTTCTTCGCCCTCGATCTTCTCGCGGATGCGCGCGCCCTTGCCCGAGAGCTTGCGCATGTAGTAGAGCTTGGCGCGGCGCACGTCGCCTTTGCGCTTCAGCTCGACGGATGCGATCGAGGGCGAGTGTGTCTGGAAGGTGCGCTCGACGCCCTCGCCCGAGGAGACCTTGCGCACGGTGAACGAGGAGTTGATGCCGCGGTTTTTCTTGGCGATGACCACGCCCTCGTAGGCCTGGACGCGCTTGCGCTCGCCTTCGACGACGCTCACGTTGACGATCACGGTGTCGCCCGGGGAAAACTCGGGGAGCTTCTTCCCCATGCGTTTGATCTCTTCGGCTTCGATCTGCTGGATCACGTTCATCGCTGTTCCTTCCTCATGTCCTGCTTGAATTCCTCGAGCAGCTTGCGCTCGGCCTCGCTCATCCCGCGCCGCTCGAGCAGCTCGGGCCGTCTCATCCACGTCCGCCCCAGCGACTGCTTCAGCCGCCAGCGCTCGATCTGCGCGTGGTGCCCCGACATCAGCACCGGGGGCACCGCCTTGCCCTCGTACACCTCCGGCCGCGTGTACTGCGGGGCCTCCAGCAGGCCGTCCACGAACGACTCCTGCTGCGCCGACATCCCGTCTCCGAGCGCGCCGGGCAACTGCCGCACCACGGCGTCGATCAGCACCATCGCGGCGAGCTCGCCGCCCGAGAGCACGTAGTCGCCGATCGACAGCTCCTCGTCGACCGCGCCGCTCAGCAGGCGCTCGTCCACGCCCTCGTAGCGCCCGCACAGCAGCACCAGCCGCTGCGCCGCGCAAAGCTCCATCACCTTGCCATGGTCCATCACCGCCCCCTGGGGCGAGAGATGGATCACCTTCGCTTCGCCCTGCGCCGCCGCTTTCGCCGCGGCGATCGCCTTCGCGAGCGGCTCGGCCAGCATCACCATGCCGGGACCGCCGCCGTACGGCCGGTCGTCGACCGTGCGGTAGTTGTCGGCCGTGAAATCCCGCGGATTCCACAGCGACAGGCTCCACAACCCGTCTTCCCTCGCCCGCCGCGTGATGCCGTAGTCGGCAACCGCGGCGAACGCCTCCGGGAAGAGCGTCACACAATCGAAGCGGATCACCAGTCCGCTCCCCACTCCACTTCGACCCTGCCGGCCCTCAAATCGATCTTACGGACCACGTCCCCTGCCACCGGCAGGAGCCGCTCACCGCCCTCGTGCTCGACGCGCATCACATCGTGCGTGCCGGCGCTGAAGAATTCCTTCACCCGGCCGAGGCGCTCGCCTCGCGTGTTCACCACCTCGAAGCCGATCACGTCGGCCTGGTAGAACTCGTGCTCGGCGGTCGGAGGCAGATCGCTTCGCTCGAGCGCCACCTCGGCTCCGCGATACGCCGCAGCCGCTTCCGGGCTGGTGCAACCCTCGAACCGCGCCACCAGGTAACCGCCCTGCTCGCGGCACTCCGCCACCGCGACCTTGCTGTGCTTCCCCGGCGCGCCGACCCACCACTCGGAAAACTTCCAGAGGTTGGCGCCGAAGCGCTGGATCTTCACGGCGCCCTTCACGCCCCAGGGCGCGAGCACCCGCCCCATTACCACCAGTTTGGTTGGCGCCGCCAACCAGCCCGCCGTTTACTTGCCCGCAGCCTCGGCCGGCGCCTTGTAGCCCTTGAACAGGCGCGCCACCGTCGGGGACAGCTTCGCGCCCTTGCCGCGCCAGAACGCGAGCCGGTCGGTCGCAAAACGCAGCGACTCGCGGCCCTTGGGCGCCTTCGGGTCGTAGAAGCCCACGCGCTCGATGAAGCGCTTGTTCGCGGCCTTGTGCGAATCGGCGACTACGACATTGAAGAACGGCCGCTTTTTGGCCCCGCCGCGCGCCAGTCGAATCACCACCATATCGGAAAGCCCGGAAGACGAAAAGGGCGTGATTTTACGCGAGCTTAGGTAGGGATGGCAAGGGAAAAGGCGAATCGCGAACCGTACCCGGAAAAAGGGCGCGAATCCCTCCGTTCCCGCCGAATTCTATCAGCCTCCCGCCTCGATCCTGATGCGAGAAAAATAGCGCGGCAGCTGCTGGAACAGCAGATCGTCGATCTGCCTTGCTCTCGGCTGAAAGACGAAAGGGCGCCGGGGATAAATGCGATCGTTGACCCAGTGCTCGGACCAGTCGGCCGTCGTGGCGAGGCACTGCTGCGAAAACCCGGTGAGGCCGAAGCGCTGCTCCTGCTCCATGCAGCCCGATACGAAAATATCCACGTACGATTGCACGATGGGATAACGCGAATCCGGGGCCGCCGCGCTCTGCGGCCTGCTGACATAAATCCAGGCCTGTCCGCCGGGTTCAGGAGAAAACCCTCTTTCGAACGGCTTGATGTCCGGTATTGCGACACCCGTGCGGCAATACAGCCTCTCGCGCCTATCGGTAGCAGCGAGCTCCGTCGTATCGACCCGGTAGATGACCGCGTTGATATGGCTTTCCCGGTCCGGCAGGACTCCCAGATAGGTCGCGCCAAAGCCGGCCCCCTGCGCCCTCGCGAACCAACCGCGCCTGTAACCGCTGACCTCGACCGGATGCGATGGGTCCGCACTCGGCGAAGTTCTCTTTCGGGACTCGTCCTGCATCAGGCTGCCATAGCCGACAACGTATTGGGGCCGACTTGGATCCGGAGGATCGTTGCATTCGCCAGTGACGCCGTCGCCGAGGGACGCCGAGACCTGGCTTGCGGTTGAACATGCGGCCAGCCAGATCGTGAAGACAAGAATTGCGAGCTGTCGCCACCCTGTGCGCACGGAAGATTACAAGACGCGGTGCCAGGCGTTCAAGCGCTGGTTCTCGATGCCCTCGGGCCCGAAACGACGCGCGGCCCACCCGGCAAGGGTACGTGCGACCCGTGCGCCGAGTGAAGGCCGCGGCGCGGGTTGCGACACGATCAGCTCCGCGGGCTTGAGGGCGTGGATCAGAGCAAGCCCGCGGCGGTCGAGCGTGATCGCTCCGTTCTCGGGGAGATAGTAGTCCTTGTGGTCCCCGCACTGCGTGATCCAGACCGAGCCGTGCCGGACCCGCAGCTGGGTGCCCGCCGCTTGTTCCAGCCGGATCATCTCGCGGGCCCGGAGAACCACAACTGCGCTTGACGACTGCATCGAGACCGACCTTCCGTAAAGCGGAATTCGCAGCGCAAAGTCTAGCCGGCGGGTGCGTCAGGACAGTTTCAAGCGGACGCCATTCTTGTTACGTTTGTTTCACGCTGGCACGGGCTTGAAGTTGAAGTGATCCTGAACGCGCTGTGCGACCAGACGGACCATGCCTCGCATGCCGGCCTCGCGGCGGACCTTGAAACCGTTTTCCTCAAGACGGGCGACCAGGCTTTCGGGCGACAGCCGCAGCTTGCGATAGTGACTGATCCGAGTCTGCCAGCCATCCGCTGTCCGCTCGTGGAGTATGTCGTGGACGAGGACGGCCTCCGGCTCGTACTCCAGGAAGCAGGTGAGGATGCGGGTCGCGTCCCTCCGCACCGGGATGAAGCGTTGCTCTCCCCTGAGAGGCACGGAGTAGTCCCGGAATGAGACCACGAGCACGCCTCCGGGGGACAGCTCGACGGAGGCCCGCTCGACGAGCTGGTCCACGGCGCCGGTATCCGGCAGGTGCGTGATCGTGTCTCCCATGCAAAGGATGGCGGAGGGCACGTCTGCAATATGGCTCTGAAAACCGAGCAGGTCGTCGTGGACCGCCCGAACCGGCAGATCGCCGCGGAGTTCGCTGAGCGCACGCAGCAACTCGGCCGAGGAATCGATCGCCGTCACGCGCGCGCCCCTGCGCGCGAGCGGAATCGCATGCATGCCGAAGCCCGCGCCGAGATCGAGCACCACCGCTCCGGGCGTGAGCGGCAGGTTCAGCTCGTCGATTTCGGCGCTGCCGAGCTGCAGCGCCGCCTCCGCCCCTCCCGCCATCCAGACGTAGATCGGGGCGAGGTGGCGTTCGTAGTGTTCCGCCGCAGTGCTCATACTCGTGCGAACGCGCTCGCGAGAGCGATCACTTCCGCTCGATCACGACCTCGAGGTACTCGCTCGGCAGCACCAGCGTGGCGTCACCCGAGCGGTTATTGCGCTCCATCAGCGCCGTAATGTCCCGGGTGAAGGCCGCCTGCTTTCCGGCATCGAGCGCACCGTAGGTCTTGTTCATCGGGCCGTAGTAGGTACGGAACACTTCGATCCAATGCTCCGGCGAACGATAACGGAAGGTGAACTGGCGGCTGGCCGCGCGGATTTCCTTCGCGGTCCTGCCGAAGAGCTCCTCGAGCCGCGCCTGCGTGCCCCACAGCGCCGGCGACTTCACTCCGTTTGCGGGCGGAATGTACTTGCCGATCGTCTTGAACAACTGCCCGATGAAGCTCTCGGGCGTCCAGTTCGCCAGACCGATCCTGCCGCCGGGCTTGCACACGCGGGCGAGCTCGCTCGCCGCCTCGTCCTGGTCCGGGGTGAACATCACACCGAAGGTGGACATCACCACGTCGAACGACCCATCGGGGAAGGGCAGGTCTTCGGCGTCGGCTTCCTGGAACCGGATCACGTGTCCTTCGGCCTGGGCGCGCGAGCGCGCCGACTCGAGCAGCGAGGGCACATAGTCGGTCGAGGTCACGTCGCACCAGCGGCGCGCCGCCGCAAGCGTGGCATTGCCGTTGCCGGCGGCAACGTCGAGCACCTTCGATCCGGAGCGCAGGTCGAGCGCTTCACAAAGGTTCTCGCCGACGATCTGAATCGTGGTGCCCACTACGGCATAGTTGCCCGTCGACCAGGCGGCTTGCTGGCGGGTCTTGACCGCGGCGAGATCGACGGCGGGAACGGAAGGGGAGACGACTGCGGACATGGTTGTGGCTCCTCGTGGTATGGGTTGCGGTGCTAGTATCTCCACCGCCCCGCACCGGGTCTTGCCCGAGACCCCGCGGTTATTGCCCGAAACACCATGGATGCCCTGTCCGACCTGCTGCAGGCGGTAAAGCTCAACGGGGCCTTGTTCCTCGAAGGCCGCTTCACCGCGCCGTGGTGCATCGAATCGCATTCCGGCGCCGAATCCCACGGGCTGTTCGGCGAGTTCGACCACATCGTCTTTTTCCATATCATCACGGAGGGTCGCTGCAAGGTGCGGCTCGCCGCGGGCGGCGAGGCGCTCGAAGCCGCCGCTGGCGACCTCATCCTCATGCCGCAGGACGACACGCACGTGCTCGGCAGCGATTTGCAGCTCGCGCCCGTGGATGCCCACTCGCTGGTTCGGCGGGCACCGCCCGGCGGCATGCTCACCATGGCCTACGAGGGCGGCGGGAACGAGACGCGGCTGATGTGCGGCTTCCTTTCCTGCGACAGGCAGCTCAGCCGGCCGCTTCTCGATGCGCTTCCGCGCCTGGCGCGCGTGCCGCTCGGCGACGGCCCGGGCGCCGCGTGGCTGATGAGCCTGCTGCGCCGCGGCGCGCTGGAGAACAGCGCGCCGGGGCCGGGCTCGGGCACGCTGCTCGCCAAGCTCGCCGAGCTGCTGTTCGTGGAAGCGATGCGCCGTTATATCGAGGCGCTTCCCGAGCAGGAGACCGGCTGGCTCGCGGGGCTGCGCGACCGGCATGTCGGGCGCGCGCTCAGCCTGATGCACGGACGGCCGGCGCATGACTGGACCGTAGACGATCTCGCCGAGCAGGTCGGCCTCTCGCGCTCGGCGCTGGCGCAGCGCTTCGCGAACCTGCTCGGAGTGCCACCGATGCAGTACCTGACACGCTGGCGGCTGGTGCTCGCCGCGTCGGCGCTGCGCTCGGGCGACCGGGCCATCGCCCAGGTCGCGGAGGAGTCCGGCTACGATTCGGAATCCGCGTTCAACCGGGCGTTCAAGCGCGAGTTCGGGATGCCCCCTGCGGCCTGGCGCCGGCAGGGAGCGCGGAATCCCGGCGGCGCGGGACAGCGATTTTGAGCTCACCGGGGTTCCCGCGTGAAGCACTTCACTCTCGCGCTGTACTTCCCGTTCCTCTTCTACTTCTCCGTCTCGCCGTGGTGCAATCGGTCTTCGCGGCATGACGCATGCGTCCCACTGAGGCGCTCG
>DATIWX010000074.1:0-2030 GCA_035519135.1 Burkholderiales bacterium
AATCGCGTTCCGGCCGGAGGAGATTTGCGCGACGCGCATCGCCGAGAACGTGAGTCTTGCGGAGAGTCCGGCGCAGCACCTGGATATCTTCCGCCATGCCCCACAGAGCCGTGGCGCGCGCGACTACCGGGCCCTGATCGAGGAGCTAGTGAGTGCCGGTCTTGTTGCGTAGCATCGAGCGCGCGATACCGGGCAGCGTCGCCGGTCCGTTGCTGATCATGCCGATCACGCCTTCGACGTCGAGGGCTTCGTTGCGAAGGTTGACCGTCTCGCTCTGGCACTGAACGATCACGCACTGGTGGTACATCTGGCGCAGGCGCCGTTCGGCGTCGGCCTGGTTCGCCGCCATGATGCAGATGTTGTCCACACGCTGGCCGGTGCGGGTTCTGATGTTGAAACCGAATCGAGTCATCGGGGTAAGCCTCCCGTTCTTGTCGTCACCCCTGTTTGTGGTCCACGGTCGTCGCGCCCTAAGTCCCGGCGGCGCCCGTGATGACGGCCTGACAGTTATGCAAATAGCGTACCGAGTTAAGCAGTTAGAGTTTTGTCCGGGCGGGGTCAGCGCGCTAACCCTAATCGCATTCTAACTTCATCGCTAAGATCTGCTGCCAACTTAGCCTCGTCTGATAGTAAGTATTTGCTCTCGTCTACTGTCCACTGGCAGGCTCATGCTGCGCGCCGTGCTCGTTGCCGGCGCGACTGCCGTCCCGCGTCATTTGTTGGCCACAGGGCGGACTAGAACCCCTCGTCCTGCACGTGCCGCCGGGGCCTCAGCGCCCGGCCAGCAGAAAGTCCGCGACCTCCGCGAACCCGGCCCCCGCCGCGTGCGCAACCATGTACCTGGGCGGTGTCGCGATGCGCCCCTCGAAGCGGCGCAGGTTCGCTACGCCGACCGAGCAGGGAAAGAACTCGAACATCGACGCGTCGTTAGGCGAGTCGCCCACGAAGATGTAGCGCTCGCGAGCCATGTCCAAATCGACGCCGAACTCCTCGCGCAGCAAGAGCCGCGTCATCGTGAGCTTGTCATAGCCGCCAAACCAGCCGTTGACGTGGATCGAGGAAACCCTCGCCGTGAGGCCGCCTTCACGCATCAGCGCAACGATGCGCTCGACGGCCCTCGGCGGCAGCGCCGGCACGTCTTCGCAGTAGTCGATCGCGAGATCGCACTCGCGATACGGCTGATCGGAGGCTAGCGCACAGCCGGGCACGTCGCGCAGGATGCGCTCCGCAATCAGCGCCAGTCGCTCCCGAGCGGCCTCGCGCTCGCCGGCCGCAATCGCATAGCGCTTCTTGAGCTTCCGGCTCCTATCGTCGTGGCGCATGTAAAGGGCGCCGTTCTCTCCGACCACGGCATCGACCGGCCACATGCGGGCGATGTGATCGCACCACCCGGCCGGACGGCCGGTCACAGGGACGACGAGCAGGCCGGAGGCTCGCAGCCGGGCCATCGCCGCATAGGCCTCGCTGGTGATCCGTCCCTCGGTCGAGATCGTGTCGTCGATGTCCGAGAAGACGCCGCGTATCGAGCGGCGCAGCGCCTCCGGCAGCACCTGCAGCGGCTGCATGCCGAGCTCGCTCACGAATCTTCCTGTCCGTACTGCTCGCGCAGATACGCCGCGACGCTGTCGCGCTGTTCCGCGGACAGGTGCAACCCGCACTTGGTCCTGCGCCAAAGCACGTCCTCGGCGCTGCGCGCCCATTCGACCGCGACCAGATAATCGACCTCAGCCGCATACAGCGTGTGCCCGAAATGCGTGCCGAGCTCCGCCGCAGATTTTGCTTCGCCCAGCACGCGTGAGGCGCGGGTCCCGTGGCGATGGAGCAGTGCCCTCCTCAGCTCGCCGGGCAAGCCCGGGTAGCGTGCCGCGAGATCGCGCTCGCAGGCCGCGAGGCCGCCCGCGGGCATGTCGCCGCCCGGCAGAGGCGCGCCGGCCGTCCATTCCCGCTTCATCTGCGGGAAAAAAGGTTTGAGCTCGGCGAGAACCGTCTCCGCGACTCGGCGATACGTCGTGATCTTCCCCCCGAAGAGC
>DATIWX010000075.1:0-45550 GCA_035519135.1 Burkholderiales bacterium
GCGTCGTAAATGCCTTACAAACGCGACCTAATATAGCGTCGGCTCGTGCCTCGAGAGGGGATCGTGAGAGTTCTTGTCGCTTTGCTGTTGCTCGTGACGCTGGTTTCGCCGACGCCGGCCCAGCACGCCCAGGGCGGTGGCCGTCACGCCGGTCCCGGACGCCCCTCGTCTCCGCAGCAAATGCCCGCGCGCGACATGAGGCAGCAGCAGCGCGATGCCAACCGCGACGCGCGCATGACGCCCGAGCAGCGCCGCCAGCTGCGGCGCGACGTCGCCGATCACGGCCGCGACATCTACGGCCGGCCGAACCCGCACAAGCCGTAAGCTACACCGCTGCGGCGATCGCCTTGCCGACTTCCGTGGTCGAGGCCTTGCCGCCGATGTCGCGCGTGCGAGGGCCTTCGGCGAGCACGCGCTCGATGGCGCGCACGATCGCGGCGCCCGCGTCCTTGTGCCCCAGGTGATCGAGCATCATCGCGCCCGACCAGATCTGGCCGATGGGATTGGCGATGTTCTTGCCGTAGATGTCGGGCGCCGAGCCGTGAACCGGCTCGAACACCGAAGGGAACTTGCGCTCCGGGTTGATGTTGCCCGAGGGCGCGATGCCGATGGTGCCGGTGCACGCCGGCCCGAGGTCGGAGAGGATGTCCCCGAACAGATTCGATCCGACCACCACGTCGAACCAGTCCGGGTGCTGCACGAAGTGCGCGGTGAGGATGTCGATGTGGTACTGGTCGGTCTTGACGTCGGGGTACTGCGCAGCCATGGCGCGCACGCGCTCGTCCCAGTAGGGCATGGTGATCGAGATGCCGTTCGACTTGGTCGCCGAGGTGAGATGCTTCTTCGGGCGGCTGCGGGCGAGCTCGAACGCGTATTTGAGTATCCGGTCGGTGCCGTGGCGCGTGAAGGTGCTCTGCTGCACCACGGTCTCGCGCTCGGTGCCCTCGAAGATGCGTCCGCCGATCGCGGAATACTCGCCCTCGGTGTTCTCGCGCACCACCCAGAAGTCGATGTCGCCCTGCTTGCGGCCGGCGAGCGGCGACTGGATGCCCGGCATCAGGCGCACCGGCCGCAGGTTCACGTAGAGGTCGAAGCCGCGGCGCATCGGCACGAGCAGCTCCCACAGGGAGACGTGGTCGGGAACGCCCGGGAATCCGCAGGCGCCGAAGAACACGGCGTCGCGATTGCGGATGGTCGCCAATCCGTCCTCGGGCATCATGCGGCCGTGCTTGGCGCGGTACTCGCAGCTCCAGGGAAATTCCTCCCAGTCGAACTCGATGCCGAACTTGCGGCCCGCGGCTTCGACGGCACGAACGCCCTCGGGCATGACCTCCTTGCCGATGCCGTCGCCGGGGATGACCGCGATCTTGTAGCGGTTTGCCAAGTTGCGACCTCTCAGAATGCGACGTTGCGGCCGCCCTTGAGCTTCAGCATCTCTCGCGCCTCGTCGGGCGTGGCGACCTGAAGCCCGAGCTCTTCGAGGATGCGGCGTATCTTGCTTACCTGCTCGGCGTTGCTCTTGGCGAGCGTGCCGCGCCCCAGCCACAGGCTGTCCTCCAGGCCGACGCGCACGTTGCCGCCCATCACCGCCGACATCGCCGCAACGAACATCTGGTTGCGGCCCGCGCCCAGCACCGACCACAGGTAGGCGTCGCCGAACAGCCGGTCGGCGGTGCGCTTCATGTGCATCACGTCCTCGGGATGCGGGCCGATGCCGCCGCGGATGCCGAACACCGACTGGATGAAAAGCGGCGGCTTGATGAGCTTCCTGTCGAGGAAGTGCGAGGCCGTGTAGAGGTGGCCGATGTCGTAGCACTCGATCTCGAAGCGCGTGTCGTTGCCGCTGCAGGATTCGAGGATGTGGGCGATGTCGCGGAAGGTGTTCTTGAAGATGCGCTCGTCGGAGCCGGCGAGATAGGGCTTCTCCCAGTCGTATTTCCAGTCCTTGTAGCGCCCGAGCATCTCGTACAGCCCGAAATTCATCGACCCCATGTTGAGCGAGGCTACTTCGGGCTTGAGCTTCAGCGCGGGCTGCAGGCGCTCCTCGACCGACATCGTCGGCGCGCCGCCGGTGGTGAGATTGATCACCACGTTCGACGCCGCCTTGATCTTCGGCAGGAAGCGCATGAACATCGCCGGATCCTGGGTCGGGCGTCCGTCGGCGGGCTCGCGCGCGTGCAGGTGCACGATCGCGGCGCCGGCCTGCGCCGCGCCGATCGCGCCCTCGGCGATCTCCTCCGGCGTGACCGGGAGATGCGGCGACATCGAGGGCGTGTGGATCGCGCCGGTGACGGCGCAGGTGATGATGACCTTGCCTTGTGCCGCGGCCATCTCCGTGCTATTTCCTCTGCTCGACGATCTTGACGCGCTTCACCGCTTCGGAGAGCTTCTTCGCGTCGGCGTCCCAGAATTTCTGGAACTCGGGCGCGTCGAGATAGTTTACGGGCGTCTCGACCTTTGCCATGGCGTTGCGGAATTCAGGATCCTGCACCGCCTGGCGCACCGCGTCGCGCAGCTTCTGCTGGATCGCGGGCGGAGTCGCGGCCGGCGCCATCAATCCCGCCCAGATGAAGTACTCCGCGTCGATGCCCAGCTCCTTCAGCGTCGGAACGTCGGGAAGCGAGGCGAGCCGGCTGCTGCCGAAGCTTGCGAGCGGCCGCAAGCGCCCGCCCTTGATCTGGCCGATCATGGCCGCGGGGCCGCCCACGGTGGAGTCCACCTGCGAGCCGAGCAGGGCCTGCACCGCCGGTCCGCCGCCGTTGTAGGGGACGTGCCACAGCGTGATGCCGGTGGCGTGCTCGAGCAGGGTGTAAGGCATGTGCAGCGCGCCGAATATCCCGGAGGAACTGTAGGTGATCTTGCCGGGGCGCTTCTTTGCGTCCTCGATGAAATCCTTCACGGTGGTCCAGGGCGCTTCCTTGCGCACCACGAGGACGACAGGGTCGGCGGAGATCAGCGCGATCGGCGCGAGTTGGTTCAATTCGTAAGGCGGCTTGTGCCCCTGGAGGCGCTCGGCCTCCGGGATGACCGAGATCGACGACAGTGCCATCAGCAGCGTGTACCCGTCCGGCTTCGCGTTCGCGACGTACGCGTTTCCGGTGGCACCCGCCGCGCCGGGCTTGTTCTCGATGATGACGCGCTGCTTCAGCACTTTTTCCATCGCGAAAGCAGTCGGCCGCGCAGTGATATCGGCGACGCCTCCCGGCGGGAACGCCACGACCATGGTGATGGGGTGGGTCGGATAGGCGTCCTGTGCGAGCGCTGCGGATGCGGACAGGCTCATCGCAATGGGAATAAGCAAGCGCCACATGTCTCCTCCGGGAAGTCCTGTTTGAACGAGTAGCGGAATGATGGTTGCAGACGCGAGGCACGTCAAGGGCGCCGGCGGGTGCGCGATCCGCTAGAATTCGGCGCATGAATCTGCTCGCGATCGACACCTCCACCGACACCTGCTCGGTCGCTGCGAGCCGCGGCGCGGCGTTGTTCTCGCGCAGCGAGCCCGCGCTCCAGCGCCAGGCCGAGACGGTCCTCGGCCTGGTGGAAGACCTGCTCGCCGAGGCGCAGCTCGAGCTGGGGCAGATCGAAGGCATCGCCTACGGCGAAGGCCCGGGATCCTTCACCGGACTGCGCATCGCCGCGGGCGTCACCCAGGGGCTCGCCTTCGCCCGCGGCCTCAGCGTCGTGGGAGTGGGCTCGCTGCTCAGCCTGGCGGAGGACTCCGCCGGCGAGAAAGTCATCGCCTGCATCGACGCGCACATGGGCGAGGTGTATCACGCCGCCTACCGCAGGGCGGGTTCGGGGTGGACCGAAGTCTCGCGACCCGGGCTGTACAGGCCCGAAGCGGTGCCGCTGGTGGCCGGGGGCGACTGGCTGGGATGCGGCGACGGCTTCGCCGCGCACCGCGAGCGCCTGGCGAGCCGGCTCGGGGACAGCGTCTCCGAGATCCGGTCCGACGCCACGCCCAGCGCGCGCGCCGTGCTGAAGCTCGCGATACCGCGCTTCGCCGCGGGAGAAGCGAAGGACGCCGCCACCGCGGTGCCGGTCTATCTGCGCGACAAGGTCGCGCGCAAGACGGGGGAGCGCGAGTGAGCGCGGTGCTGCGGCCGGCACCCGGATTCGAGCCGATGCGCGAGAGCGATCTGCGCGCGGTGCTCGAGATCGAGGAGGGCATCTACGAATTTCCCTGGACGCTCGGCAATTTCCGCGATTCGCTGCGCGCGGGATACGGCTGCTGGGTCATCCGCGAGAGCAGGCGCGTGATCGGCTACGCGGTGCTCATGCTCGCTGCGGGAGAGGCGCATCTCCTCAACCTCAGCATCGCCGCGCACGCGCAGCGCCGCGGGCATGGGCGCAGCCTGCTGCACGGACTGGTGCAGTTCGCGCGCGAGCACAAGGCCAAGGTGCTGTTTCTCGAAGTCCGTCCCACCAATGTGGTGGGGCAGCGCCTGTATGCCGGATACGGTTTCAGGCAGATCGGGGTGCGGCGCGGCTACTACCCCGCGCGCAAGGGGCGCGAGGACGCGCTGGTACTCGCACTCGACCTGTGAGCCGATTCTTGGACGCGAAGCGCGAGCGCTACCTGGAGGAGATGGGGCTCGGCCCCGTGTGGCAACTGCGCGGCCGCACGCGCGCAGCGGAAGCGCCTCCGCCGCCTCTGCCGGAGGGGCCGGCGAGCGCCGCCGCGCCGCGCCGCTCCGCGCCGCCGCGCTTCGATCCGGTTCCCGGTCTGACGGGGAGCGTCAAGCTCGACCTCGCCGACGAGCGCGCCGGGCGCATCCTGCGCATGGACTGGCCGGAGCTGAAAGCCGCGGTGGCCGCCTGCGAAGCCTGCGGCCTGAGGAAAACCTGCACTCAAACGGTGTTCGGCGTGGGCGACGAGCAGGCCGACTGGCTGCTCGTCGGCGAGGCGCCGGGCGCCGAGGAAGACGCGCGCGGCGAGCCCTTCGTAGGGCAGGCGGGCCGCCTGCTCGACAACATGCTGGCGGCGATCGGCCTTTCGCGCGGCGACAACGTCTACATCTGCAACGTGCTCAAATGCAGGCCTCCGGGCAACCGCAACCCCGAGCCCTACGAGGTCGCGCAATGCTCGCCGCACCTGCTGCGGCAGCTCGAGTTGATCAAGCCGAAGCTGATCCTCGCCATGGGGCGCTTCGCGGTGCAGACGCTGCTCGGAACCGAGTCGAGCATCGCCAGCCTGCGCGGGCGGCTGCACCGCTACCAGGGCGTGCCGCTCATCGTGACCTACCATCCGGCCTACCTGCTGCGCAACCTGCCCGACAAGGCCAAGGCCTGGGAAGACCTGTGCTTCGCGCGGCGGGCCATCGCAGGCTTGTAATCCGGCCGGCCGCCTCAATCTAGGCGCGGTCGCTTTTCTGGAGGAAATCAATGCGCAAACTCTGGACGGCTTTCCTGATTCTGGTCGCAACCACGCTGACCGGGTGCGGCTACAACGACATCCAGCGCTCAGACGAGCAGGTCAAGTCGGCCTGGTCGGAAGTGCTCAACCAGTACCAGCGCCGCGCCGACCTGATCCCGAACCTGGTCAACACGGTGAAGGGATTCGCGGCCCAGGAACAGCAAGTTCTGACCCAGGTGACCGAGGCGCGCTCGCGGGTCGGCAGCATCCAGGCCACGCCCGAGCTGCTCAACGATCCGGCCGCGTTCCGCCGCTTCCAGGAGGCTCAAGGGGCGATGAGCAGCGCGCTGTCGCGCCTGCTCGTGGTGGCCGAGAACTATCCCCAGCTCAAATCGGATGCGAACTTCCGCGATCTCCAGGCGCAGCTCGAAGGCACGGAGAACCGCATCACGGTGGCGCGCAACCGCTACATCAAAGCCGTGCAGGAATACAACGTCCTCATCCGCCAGTTCCCGGTCAACCTGACCGCGATGATGTTCAGCTACCAGGTCAAGCCCAACTTCGCGGTCGAGGACGAGAAGGCGATCGCCAAGCCGCCGACGGTCGACTTCGGCAAGAAATAGCTCCGATGCCGAGACGCTGGCTCGCTTCGATCGCGGCCGGCGCCGCGCTGCTGCTCGCGCTGCCCGCGGCGGCCGAGGTCGCGGTGCCGCCGCTGCACGCGCGCGTCACCGATGTCACCGGTACGCTTTCGCCCTCGCAGATCCAGAGTCTCGACTCGAGACTGCGCGACTTCGAGCGCGCCAAGGGCAGCCAGGTCGCGGTGCTGATGCTGCCCTCGACGCAGCCGGAGACGATCGAGGAGTATTCCATCCGCGTCGCCGAAGCCTGGAAGATCGGCCGCGCGCGCGTCGACGACGGCGTGATCCTGGTGGTCGCCAAGGACGACCGGAGACTGCGAATCGAAGTCGGGCGGGGCCTGGAGGGTGCGGTGCCGGATGCGCTGGCGAAGCGCATCGTGAGCGAGGTCATCGCGCCGCATTTCAAGTCGGGTGATTTCTTCGGCGGGATCGCCGCCGGGACCGACGCGCTGATGAAATTGATCGAAGGAGAAAGCCTGCCGCCTCCGCAGCCGCGCCCGGGCGCCGGCCCGGCGATCGACTTTCAGACCATCATCTGGCTGTTCGTCGCACTCGTCCTCGGCGATGCGATCTTCAAGCGGCTTTTCGGGCGGGTGGCGGGGGCCGCTGTCTCCGGCGCGATCGTCGGCGCGATCGTCTGGTTCGCCGCCGGCCTGCTGCTCTTCGCCGTGCTCGGCGGACTGGTCGGATTCTTCATCACGCTGGTCAGCGGCTTCGGTCGCGGCCGCGGCGGATGGACGAGCGGCGGTTGGGGAGGGGGCGGTGGATGGGGCGGCGGTGGCGGCTGGTCGGGCGGCGGCGGCTTCAGCGGCGGCGGTGGAGATTTTGGCGGCGGCGGCGCCTCGGGCAGGTGGTGAAGCCCATGGAATGGAAGCGCCTGCTCAGGCATCTTCTCAGCGATCATCGTTCGGTGGCGCGCGCCTTTCCGCCCGAGTCGCTGCGCGCGATCGAGAAGGTGATCGGCGAGGAGGAGCGCCGCCACGCCGGACAGCTGCGCTTCGCCGTGGAAGGCGCGCTTCCGCTCGCGGACATCGTGCACGGCGTTGCGTCGCGCGAGCGCGCGATCGGATGGTTCGGGCGCCTCGGGGTGTGGGACACGAAGCACAACGCCGGGGTGCTGATCTATCTGCTGCTCGCCGACCGGCGCGTCGAGCTGGTTGCCGACCGCGGAATCCATTCCAAGGTGGGAACCACGGCCTGGGAGGCGATTTGCGGCGAGATGCAGCAGGAGTTCGCCCGCGGGCAGTTCGAGCGCGGCGCGGTGATCGGCATTCGCGCGATCAGCGATCTGCTGGCCGAGCATTACCCGCCGTCGAGCGAGGACCGCAACGAGCTGCCGGACACGCCGGTCGTGCTCTAGGACCTCAGGCTCTCGCCGGCATCTCCGCGGCCTGGATCGGCAGGTCGAGCTTCCGGGTGCGCCGCAGGAGCGTCACCCGCGTCGCCTTGCCGATGCGTTCGCCGTCGAGCAGGCGATGCAGCTCGTCGACCCCGGCGATTTCCTCGCCGTCGTAGCCGATGATGATGTCGCCGGGCTCGACCCCGGCGCGCTCGGCCGCGCCCCCGGCCTCGAGCGACTCGACGCGAACGCCCGCCCCGGCTCCCAGTCCGTGGAATCGCACCGCGCGGCGCGACAGCGGGATGGTCGCGCCGGCGACGCCGATGTAGGCGCGGCGAACGCGGCCGAAGCGCAGCAATTGCTCGACGACCCACTTGGCCGTGTCGATGGCGGTGGCGAAGCAGATCCCCTGCGCGAAGGGGATGATCGCGGTGTTCACGCCGATCACTTCGCCCCTGGAATCCACCAGCGGCCCGCCCGAGTTTCCCGGATTGAGCGCGGCGTCGGTCTGGATGACGTCATCGATCAGCCTGCCGGTCACCGAGCGCAGGCTGCGGCCGAGGGCGCTTACCACGCCGGCGGTGACCGTGTGCTGGAAGCCGTAGGGGTTGCCGATGGCGATCGCGAGCTGGCCCACGCGCAGGCCGCGCGAGCCGCCCAGTCCGGCCGTGGGCAGCTGGTGCCCCGCGACGCGGATCACGGCGACGTCGGTGTCGGGATCGTCGCCGACGAGATCCGCGTCCCGGCTGGTCCCTTCAGCGAAGCTCACGCGGATCGAGCGCGCTCCGTGGACGACGTGGCTGTTGGTCAGGATGAATCCGTCGGGAGTGAATACGAATCCCGAGCCGGTACCGCGGCGCGGCTCGGCGCTTCCCGCCTGCGAGGCTTGCGCGACTTCGACGTGCACCACCGCCGGGCCGACGCGCTCGGATGCCGCCACCACCGCCGCCGAGTAGGCGTCGAGGAGGACGTCGTCGCTTGCGGCGGCCGCCGGGGAGGAGGCGGCACGCGGTGAGCCGTCGTCGAGAACAAACCGGGGATTCGCGCCCATGGTCGACGGAACTTGGGGGCGCGACCGCGGAAATCAAGGATAGCCGCGCCGGGCGCTGGTCTTCATTCCGATGAGGTGCAGCGAGTCGCCTTTCGCCTGGTTGTAGCGATGCCGCAGTATCACGCCGAACATGGTGAGGACGACGAACGCCCCGAAGCTGAGGATGATGGCGTTGATGTGCAGCGAGGCCTTGATCATCGCCGAGTAGATGGCGAGCATCACCAGGATGGAGATGTTCTCGTTGAAATTCTGCACCGCGATCGAGTGGCCCGCGGAAAGCAGCACGTAGCCGCGGTGCTGCAGCAGGGCGTTCATGGGCACGACGAAGAAGCCCGCCATCGCGCCGATGAAAATCAGCAGGGCATAGACGAGCGGCATGCTCGACACGAAGATCATGAGCATCACGACCGCGCCCATGATCACGCCCGCGGGCAGCACGTCGAGCGAGCGCCGCAGCGAGATGAAGCGCCCGGCGACGACAGCGCCCAGCGCCACGCCGACCGCGGTGATTCCCTGGAGGATCGCGCTCTTGTCGAGCGGCAGCCCCAGGTGCACCGCGCCCCATTGCAGCACCAGGAACTGCAGCGTCGCGCCGGCGCCCCAGAACAGGGTCGTCACCGCGAGCGAGATCTGGCCCAGCTTGTCCTTCCACAGCATGGTGAGGCAGAGGTAGAAGTCCCGCATCAGCAGCACCGGGTTGGTCTGCTGCTTGCCGTAGCGCGCGCCGGTGTCCGGAATGAAGAGGTTGAATACGGCGGCGATGACGTAGAGGACCGAGATGACCATGATCGCGGCCTCCGCCGGCGTCTCGATGCCGGTGTCGATGTGCGGCACGTCGATCGCGAGCAGCATCGTCGCGATCCGCGGGCTGATCAGCGCCCCGCCGAGCACCGTTCCGAGGATGATCGAAGCGACCGTCAGCCCCTCGATCCAGCCGTTGGCGGCGACCAGCCTTTCCGCCGGCAGCAGCTCCGTCAGGATTCCGTACTTGGCCGGGGAATACGCCGCCGCGCCGAATCCGACGACCGCGTAGGCCGCGAGCACCAGGACGTATCCGGGGATCCCCGCGAATTCCACGTAGTCGGTGAAGAACATCATCACGCAGCCGGCGATCTTGATGGTGTTGGTGATGAACATCACCGTGCCCTTGGGGATGGCGTCGGCGAATGCCCCGACAAAGGCGGCGAGCACCACGTAGGACACGGTGAAGAAGAACTTCAGCAGCGGCACCATCCACGCCGGGCCGTCGAGCTCGAGCAGCTGCGCGATCGCGGCGATCAGCAAGGCGTTATCGGCGAGCGAGCTGAAGAACTGCGCCGCCATGATGGTGTAGAAAGCCCGATTCATGATTTTCCTGCGTGTGTCGGGTTGGCTGCCGTTTTATACCACGCCCGCGGGAAGTTTATGGTTGAATAGCCGCGCCATGCGTCCGATTCGAGCTCGCATCGACTCCTCCGCGCTGCGCCACAACCTGGGCGTGGCGAGACGCTTGGCGCCGCGCTCGCGCATCTGGGCGGTGGTGAAGGCGAATGCCTACGGACACGGTCTCGCGCGCACGGCGAAAGCCCTCGCGGCGGACGGCCTGGGGCTGATCGAGATCGACGCGGCGCTCGAGCTGCGCCGGGCGGGGGAGAAGCGCCCGATTCTGCTGATGCAGGGCTTCTACTCGCCCACGGAGCTCGAGCCGATCGCAACGCACGGGCTCACCACCGTGGTGCACGAGGCGGAGCAGCTGGCGATGCTCGAGAAAGCCCGCCTGCCGGCGAAGATCTCCGTCTATCTCAAGCTGAATACCGGCATGAACCGGCTGGGCTTCGCCGAAAGCGAGCTTCGCGACGCGGTCGCGCGTCTGCAGCGCTGCGCGGGCGACATCACCCTCATGAGCCACTTCGCCGACGCCGACGGCAAGCGCGGCGTGAAATGGCAGGTCGAGCGCTTCCAGGAGATGACTGCCGGGTTGAGCCTTCTCCGCAGCCTCGCCAACTCCGCGGCGATCCTCCGTTACCCGGAAACGCACGCCGACTGGGTCAGGCCTGGCATCATGCTCTACGGCTGCTCGCCGTTTCCCGACGAAAGCGCGGAGCAGCTCGGACTGAAGCCGGTGATGACCCTGTCGAGCGAGCTGATCGCGGTGCGCGAGCTTCACGCGGGCGACAGCGTCGGCTACGGCTGCACCTTCACCGCGACGCAGCCGACGCGCATCGGCGTCGTCGCCTGCGGATACGCCGACGGCTATCCGCGGCATGCGCCCATCGGCACGCCGATCCTGGTCTGCGGCAAGCGCACCCGAACCGTGGGACGCGTGGCGATGGACATGCTGTTCGCCGACCTGACCGGGATCCCGGAGGCCGCGGTCGGCTCGCCGGTCACGCTCTGGGGCGAAGGGCTCTCGGCGGACGAAGTCGCGGCGAGCGCGGGGACGGTGAGCTACGAGCTGCTGTGTGCGCTGTCGCCGCGGGTTCCGGTCTCGGAGACGGCGTGATGGCCAAGGTGAAGAGCGTCTACGCCTGCACCGAGTGCGGCGGCGAGTCGCCGAAGTGGCAGGGGCAGTGCCCGCACTGCGGCGCCTGGAATACGCTGGTCGAGGGCGTCGCAGAGAGCGGGTCCAAGCACCGCTTTGCCGGCGTGGCGAAGAGCTCGGAGCTCAGGCGCCTGTCGGAGGTGAGCGCGCGCGAATCTCCGCGCATGGGGAGTGGGGTCGAGGAGCTCGACCGGGTGCTCGGCGGCGGCTTCGTGGCGGGCGAGGTCGTCCTGCTGGGCGGCGACCCCGGCGTGGGCAAGTCGACGTTGATGCTGCAGGTGCTCGCCGCGATGAGCGCCTCGCGCAAGGCTGTATACATAAGCGGCGAGGAGTCGGTGGAGCAGATCGCGCTGCGCGCGCGGCGCCTGGCGCTCGACCCCGGCAGGCTCGAGCTGCTGGCCGAGATCCAGCTGGAGCGCATTCTCGCGACGCTCGCGAAGGCCAAGCCCGAGATCGCGGTCGTGGATTCCATCCAGACGCTGTACTCGGAGCAGCTGACCTCCGCCCCCGGCTCGGTCTCCCAGGTGCGGGAATGCGTGGCGCAGCTCGCGCGCTACGCCAAGTCGAGCGGCGCGGTGGTGGTGCTGGTGGGCCACGTCACCAAGGAGGGCGCGATCGCCGGCCCGCGCGTGGTCGAGCACATCGTCGACTCGGTGCTCTATTTCGAAGGCGACACCCACCAGAGCTTTCGCCTGGTGCGCGCCTTCAAGAACCGCTTCGGCGCGGTGAACGAGCTGGGTGTGTTCGCCATGACCGAGAAGGGACTGCGCGGCGTCTCCAATCCCTCGGCGATTTTCCTGTCGCAGCACGCGGGCGAGGTGGCCGGTTCCTGCGTGCTGGTGACGCAGGAGGGGACCCGGCCGCTGCTGGTCGAGATCCAGGCGCTGGTCGACGCGGCGCATGCGCCCAACCCACGGCGCCTGACCGTGGGACTGGAGCAGAACCGGCTGGCGATGCTGCTCGCGGTGTTGCACCGCCACGCCGGGATCGCGTGCTACGACCAGGACGTGTTCGTCAACGCGGTGGGCGGCGTGCGCATTTCCGAGCCCGCCGCCGATCTCGCGGTTCTGCTGGCGATCGTCTCGTCCCTCACCGACAAGCCGATCCCCGAGAAGGTCGCGGTGTTCGGCGAGGTCGGACTCGCGGGCGAGGTGCGCCCTGCGCCGCGCGGCCAGGAGCGACTCAGGGAGGCCGCGAAGCTCGGCTTCACCCGTGCGATCATTCCCAGGGCGAACCAGCCCAAGCAGAGGATGGACGGCATCGAGATCGTCGTGGTGGCGAGCGTCGCCGAGGCGGTTCGCACCTTGCGGAAGTGAAAGGGACACGATGAGCGCAGCGCAACCCGGGATCCTCGCTCCGATTCCGCCGCACGCGCGCTACCTCAGCTTCGGGTTGAAGCCGGGGGCGCGGCCGCACACCGAGCTGCGCTCGCTTGCCGCAAGCGCTGACGGGAAGGCCTGTGTCGTCGGCATCGGCGCGCTCCTCGCCTTTGCGCTGCAAAAGGAGATCGAAGGCCTGCGCCCGTTTCCGCACTACAAAGGCGAAGGCGTCGAGGTCCCGTCCACGCCGGCCGCGCTGTGGTGCTGGCTGCGCGGAGAGGACCGCGGCGAGATCCTGCTCCGGGCCCGGGCGATCGAAAAGATGCTGGCGCCGGCGTTCGAGGTGGCCGGCTCGATCGACGCCTTCAAGTACGGCCGGGGCCTCGATCTCACCGGCTACGAGGACGGCACCGAGAATCCGAAAGGGAAGAAAGCGGTCGAGGCTGCGATCGTGAACGACGGGCAGGCGGGAATCGGCGGTGCGAGCTTCGTCGCCGTGCAGCAGTGGGTGCACGACCTGGACCGCTTCGCATCCATGCCGCAGAAGCAGCAGGACAACACCGTCGGGCGGCGCAAGAAGGACAACAAGGAGCTCGACGGCGCGCCAGCCTCCGCGCACGTCAAGCGCACCGCGCAGGAGAGTTTTACACCGGAGGCCTTTCTCGTTCGCCGCTCGATGCCCTGGGCGGACGCGACCCGCGCGGGGCTGGTGTTCGTCGCCTTCGGCAGGTCCCTCGACGCCTTCGAGGCGCAGCTCAAGCGCATGGCCGGCGCCGAGGACGGGATCGCCGACGCGCTGTTTACGTTTACGCGCCCGGTGACCGGCGCGTACTACTGGTGCCCGCCGGTGAGGAAGGGAAGGATCGATCTGCGGGCGATCGGGATATAGTGGCCAACTGTCTTAGACTATTTGCATTGCACTACTCACAACACCATGGAGAGAGCCGTGAAAACCCGCCTACCTCGCATCGCATGCTCATTGGTTGCCCTCGCATTCGTTACCGCTGCAGGTGCCGCCGGGGCAGCCGATCTGAAGGTGTTCAGCACTACCGCGCTCACCGAGATCTGGCAGGAGCTGAAGCCCAAGTTCGAGGCGCGCGGACACAAGCTCGAACTGGTGCTGCAGCCCTCGGGGGCGCTTGGCAAGCGCATCGGAGGGGGCGAAGCCGGCGATGTGATCGTGAGCACCACCGCCGGCGTGGAGGCGCTGGAAAAGAGCGGCAAGATCGTTTCGGGGACAACGCGCGTGCTGGCGAGCTCCGGCATGGGAGTCGCGGTGCTGAAAGGCGCGCCCAAGCCCGACATCTCCACGCCCGAAGCATTCAGGAAGACGCTGCTCGCGGCGAAATCCGTCGCCTACTCCGATCCGGCCGGTGGGGGCGCGAGCGGCGCCATATTCGCGAAGATACTCAAGGATCTCGGCATAGCCGAGGCGGTCAATGCCAAGGCGAAACTCGGCCGCGGCATTCCCAACGCCGAATTCGTCGTCAAAGGCGAATCCGACATCGCCATTCAGCAGATTCCGGAGCTCATGACCACTCCGGGCGTGGACATCGTGGGTCCGCTTCCAGCCGCCCTGCAGAGCGTGACCGGATTCGCGACCGCCGTGCTTTCGAGTAGCCCGAACCCCGCGGCGGCCAAGGCGCTCGTCGAGTTCCTCGCCTCGCCCGAAACCCTCGCGCTGCTCAAATCACGGGGCTTCGACGTGAAGCCGTAAGGTGGCGGGCTGGACGTTACCGATCCGGGCGTCATGGATCGCTTCCAGTCAGGGCGGCGCTCCCGCGCTCGCCCTGATTCCCGCTGCAACCCCGCTCCTGACCGCCGCCTCCAGCGTTCCCGGGTACTCGCTCGCGATGTAGTCACCCGCGAGCAGCAGCCCGGAGACGGCCGTTGCTCCATCGGGTCGCTTAAGTCCCGGACTGCAGGAGAAGGTCGCGCGCTTTTCGGTAATGACTTGGGACCCGAGCATATCCGGAAGGGCAGCGAGCGCCGCGTGCAGTTCGACATGTATCTTCGAAACGAGCGCTTCCTTCGAGAGCTCTTCGTGCGGACCCGACGCGCTGATCACCGCCGCGAGCAGGCCCTTCGGGCCGCCGAGCTTGCCGCGGTCGAACACCCACTGGAGGATGCCGCCGCTGAAACCCAGCAACGGAGAGGGCAGGGCCACCGATTCCGGGTATTGGAGATAGCAGGTGACGATCGGCTCGTAGCTGAACGCGTTGATACGGGATAGCGCGTCGGCCAGCTCGGGCAGCTGCACCAGCAGTTGACCCGCGTGCTGCGGGCCGCAAGCGATCACCACGCCGGAAAACTCGTGCGCTTCGTTGATGCGGAATCCGCCCGGGGCGCGCGCGATGCGGCGGACCAGAACGCCGGGCTCGATGGCTCCGCCGCGCGCCTTGACGAACTCGGCGGCGGGCTCGGGGAAGACCTTGCCGAGGTCGCAGCAGGCGATGAGGAAATCGCTCGCCGCGCGCGAGCCGGTCAGTCCGTCGCGCAGGATGTTGACGAACACCTGCGCCGAGGCAGCAGCCGCAGGCGTGTTGAGCGCGGAGACGCACAGCGGTTCCCACAGGTGCGTGCGCAGCGCGCCGGCTTGGCCGTGCTCGTCGAGCAAGCGCGCGACGCTGCGGTCGGGCTCGATCCGGAATCCGCACCGCATGAGCGACCCCATGAAGCGCATGGCGTTGACGCTATCTGCAAAGGAGAGACCTCGGGCGAGAAGCAGCGCGGCGGAGAGATTGAGCGGATAGGGGAGGCGGGGCGCGCGCAGGTGGAAGCCGTCGGCGTAGCGCAGCTCGAGCGGAACGCGCAGGAGCAGCTTGTCCGGGTCCGCGCCGACGAGCCGCATCAGCCGCAGGCACTCGCGGTAGGCGCCGATCAGGACGTGCTGGCCGTTGTCGAGGTCGACGCCGTCGATGGAGACGCGACGCGCGCGGCCGCCGACGCTGCGCGAGGCCTCGAACACCGTGACCGGAACGCCGCGCTCGGCCAGTGTGACAGCCGCGGCAAGTCCCGCCCAGCCGGCGCCGACGACAGCGACGCGGCTCAAACCGTGGCCCAGGTGCGCCACGCGATCCACAGCTTGCGGACCGGCGTGAGCGCGATGCGCTGCTTGAGGACCTGGTAGCCGTCGTCGGCGATCTCGTCGAGCAGGGTACGGTAGATCGCCGCCATCATCAGACCCGGGCGCTGTGCCTGGCGGTCCTCGGGCGGCAGGATCGCGAACGCCTCGTCGTAGCAGCGCCGCGCGCGCTCCGCCTGAAAGCGCATCAGGCGCGCGAAGTTTTCCGTATGCCGGGCGCCGAGAATATCCGCCGCCGAGACGCCGAACTCCTTCAGCTCGTCCATGGGAAGATAGATGCGGCTCTTGCGCGCATCCTCACCCACGTCGCGGATGATGTTCGTGAGCTGGAACGCGAGTCCCAGCCTTTCGGCGTATTCGAGGGTCGCGGCGTTGCGGTAGCCGAAAATGCCCGCGGCGAGCGTGCCGACAACGCCCGCCACGCGGTGGCAGTAGAGCCGCAGGCCGGTGAAATCGAGGTAGCGGGTCTGGTTCAAGTCCATCTCCAGCCCGTCCATGATCTCGCCCAGTCGCGCCGCGTCGATGCCGAAGTCGCGGGTCCACGGCGCCAGCGCGCGCGTCACCGGGTGCTGCGGGTCGCCTGCGAACAGGCGCGAGACTTCGCCACGCCACCATTGCAGCGCAGCCCGTGCCGCCGACGGGTCGCTCGGCTCGTCGACCGCGTCATCCACCTCGCGGCAGAACGCGTACAGCGCGGTAATCGCACGACGGCGCTCCTGCGGGAGGAACAGGAACGAATAGTAGAAGCTCGAGCCGCTCTGCGCGGCCTTCTGTTGACAGTATTCGTCAGGTGTCATGGGAACCTCGTCCGCCGGCGGGACGAGGATAAGGTACGGGAAGAAGGTCGCGCTCGTGAAACCTGCTCGCGGCCTTGCTCTGGCAGTATTCGTCGGGAGTCATCGCGCCATCACTGCGCGACAGAAGACAAGCAGCCAGTCGAGCGTTTTCAGCGCCGGGCGATGCCGGAACATGTCCCCCCGCGCGCGCTCCAGCTTTTCTAAGATTCGCAGGCCGCCCTGGACCACGGTGCCGATCTCGAGGCCGATGCGCCCGGGCAGGCGGGCAGCGAGCGGTGCGCCCGAAAGAAGGAGCGCCCTCGCGCGCTCGATCTGGAAGCGCATGAGATTCCACCACCCGCCCGACACATCGCGAGCGGCGATCTGCGCTTCGCTGACTCCGAACCGTTCCATCTCGTCCTGCGGCAGGTAGACGCGATTCTTGAGGAAGTCCAGCTCGATATCCTGCCAGAAGTTGATGAGCTGGAGCGCGGAACACACCGAGTCGGACGCGGCGACGTTTTCCGCGTCGGACCTTCCGTACAGGCACAGCATCAGCCGGCCGACGGGATCCGCCGAGCGGCGGCAGTAGGCCATGACCTCGGCGAAGCTGGCGTAGCGCTGCTTGGTCACGTCCTGCGTGAACGCATCGAGCAGGTCGTAGAACGGCGCGAAGGGCAAGCGGTGCGCGGCGATCACCGGGCCGAGCTCCCGGAACAGGGGCGTCGCGGGCGGAAGGCCGGCCTCGAGGCGGTCGAGTTCCGCACGATAGCCTTCGAGCAGGGCCAGCCGCCTGGATGCCGACAGGTCGCCCTCGTCGGCGAAGTCGTCGGCCGAGCGGGCGAAGCGGTAGATAACCGACACCGGCCCGCGCAAGCGCTCCGGAAGGAGCAGTGAGGCGACTGGAAAGTTTTCGTAGTGACCGACCGACATTGCCCTATTTTTCAAAGAGTTTCAGGCTCTTAGGCTGACAGTATAGGGGGCTTGCGGTAGAATGGCACGCAGGTTGCGGGGGCCGGGGTTGGAAGATCGATCCGGAAGTCCGCGGGTGCCGCCTCGCGAAGGTGGCGGAATTGGTAGACGCACTGGATTTAGGTTCCAGCGCCGCAAGGCATGGGGGTTCGAGTCCCTTCCTTCGCACCACGCATCAGGGTATTCGGAATGCAGACGAACATCGAGACGTTGGGCAAGCTGGAGCGCAGGCTGAGCATGGCGGTTCCGGCCGAAGAGATCGACCGCGAAGTCGAGCAGCGGCTGCGCAAGCTCTCGCGCACCGTGCGCATGGACGGCTTTCGTCCGGGCAAGGTGCCGCTCAGGATCGTGGCGCAGCAATACGGGCCGCAGATCCGCTCGGAGGTCATCGGCGACGCGGTGCAGAAGGCTTTCACCGACGTGGTCCGGGAAAAGAATCTCAGAGTCGCAGGCTACCCGCGCATCGAGCGCAAGGAAGGCGGCGACGCGAAGCAGCTCGCTTTCAGCGCGACCTTCGAGGTCTATCCCGAGATCAAGCTAGGCGACCTGGCTGCCGTAAAGATAGAGCGCCCGGTTCATCCCGTGGACGATGCCGACATCGATCGCACCATCGAGATCCTGCGCAAGCAGCGCGTCACTTGGGAAACGGTTGCGAGGCCCTCGCAAAAGGGCGATCGCGTTATCGTGGACTTCATCGGACGCATCGATGGCAACGAGTTTCCCGGGAGCAAGGGCTCGGGGATGGCCGTCGTCCTGGGCGAAGGCCGGATGCTGCCCGAGTTCGAGTCCGCTCTCGCCGGCGTCCGCGCCGCCGAGCAGAAGACTTTTCCCGTCAACTTCCCCGCCGACTACGCGGGAAAGGAAGTCGCCGGCAAGACCGCGACCTTCGAGGTGATCGTGAGCAAGGTCGAAGAACCCAAAGTCCCCGAGCTCGGCCCCGCCTTCGCCAAGGCGCTGGGCGTGGCCGACGGCGACGTCGCGAAGATGCGAGACGAAGTGAGGAGCAACGTCGAGCTCGAGGTCAGGAAGCGGGTGGAGAGCGAGCTCAAGCAGAAGGTGATGCAGGCGCTCGTCGACTCCACGACGCTCGAGCTGCCCAAGTCCCTGGTCGAGATGGAAGTGCAGCGCATGGTGCAGCAGACTCGAGCCGAGCTTGAGGCCAGGGGCGTGAAGCTGGAAAAGCTGCCCGTCGACCCGGGTGCGCTGGAGGAGCGCGCCAAGAGGCGCGTGGCGCTGGGCCTCATCGTCGGGGAGCTGGTGAGGGAACAGTCGCTCGCCGCCAAGCCGGAGCAAGTCAGGGCGCTGGTCACCGAGCACGCGCAGACCTATGAGCAGCCATTCGAAGTGGTAAAATGGGTTTATTCGGACCCGCAGCGTTTGGGTGAATTCGAAGGCTTGGCGATCGAGGCGAACGTGGTCAAGTGGGTTCTCGAGCGCGCCAAGGTGGAGGACCAGCCGATTGGCTTTGAAGCACTGATGGGAGCCGCGACATGAGCGGCCTGCTGTGGCAGGCGGGCGAGCCACGGGTTCATGCGTCCCGTCAGGAGCCGCAGGACCTGGGGCTGATTCCCATGGTCATCGAGCAGAGCGGGCGCGGCGAACGCGCCTACGACATCTACTCGCGTCTGCTCAAGGAGCGGGTGGTATTCCTGGTCGGGCCGGTCAACGAGATTTCCGCCAATCTGATCGTCGCGCAACTGCTGTTTCTCGAGTCCGAGAACCCCGACAAGGATATCTTCTTCTACATCAACTCTCCCGGGGGCTCGGTGTCGGCGGGTCTGGCGATCTACGACACCATGCAGTTCATCAAGCCCGACGTGTCGACGCTGTGCATCGGACAAGCCGCCAGCATGGGTGCGTTGCTGCTGGCTGCGGGCGACAAGGACAAGCGTTTCTGCCTGCCGAACTCGCGCGTGATGATCCACCAGCCGATGGGCGGCTTCCAGGGTCAGGCGTCGGATGTCGAGATCCACGCCAAGGAGATCCTGTACCTGCGCCAGCGCCTGAACGAGATCATGGCGGAGCATACGGGCCAGAGCGTCGAGCGCATCTCGCGCGATACCGACCGCGACAATTTCCTGTCGGCGGACGAGGCGGTGAAGTATGGTCTGGTAGACAAGGTCCTCGCCTCGCGGGCCGAGACGGCGGCGGCGACGGCCTGAGGGCGGAGGAAAGCGATGACCGAAAAGACCGGCGGCGAGAAGCTTCTCTACTGCTCTTTCTGCGGCAAGAGCCAGCACGAGGTGAGAAAGCTGATCGCCGGTCCGTCGGTCTTCATCTGCGACGAATGCATCGAGCTGTGCAACGACATCATTCGCGAGGAGAGCGCCGCGGACAAAGGCGGCAAGCCGGCCAAGTCCGACCTGCCGACGCCGCGCGAGATCTGCGGGATCCTGGACGAGTACGTGATCGGGCAGGAGCTTGCGAAGAAGATCCTGTCGGTGGCGGTGTACAACCATTACAAGCGGCTGAAGCACCTCTCGAAGAACGACGAGGTGGAGCTCGCCAAGTCGAACATCCTGCTCGTCGGCCCGACCGGATCGGGAAAGACGCTGCTGGCGCAGACCATGGCGCGGCTGCTGAACGTTCCGTTCGTGATCGCGGACGCGACTACGCTCACCGAGGCGGGCTATGTCGGCGAAGACGTGGAAAACATCATCCAGAAGCTGCTGCAGAACTGCGACTACGATGTGGACAAGGCCAAGCGCGGCATCGTCTATATCGACGAGATCGACAAGATTTCGCGCAAGTCGGACAACCCTTCGATCACCCGGGACGTTTCGGGCGAAGGCGTGCAGCAGGCCTTGCTGAAGCTGATCGAAGGCACCATCGCTTCGGTGCCGCCGCAGGGCGGGCGCAAGCACCCCAACCAGGACTTCGTGCAGGTCGACACCACGAATATCCTCTTCATCTGCGGCGGGGCGTTCGACGGCTTGGAGAAGATCATCCGCAGTCGCTCCGAGAAGAGCGGCATCGGCTTCGCGGCGGACGTGCGGAGCCTGAAGAGCGCCAAGGACATCAGCGAGGTGCTCAAGACCGTCGAGCCGGAAGACCTCATAAAGTATGGGCTTATTCCCGAGTTCGTCGGGCGGCTGCCGGTGGTGGCGACTCTGGAGGAACTCGACGAGCAGGCCTTGATCCAAATCCTGACGGAGCCGAAGAACGCCCTCATCAAGCAGTATCAGAAGCTCTTCGGCATGGAAGGAGTGGACCTGGAGGTGCGGCCGCAAGCCCTGCACGCCATCGCGAAGAAGGCGCTCGCGCGGAAGACCGGCGCGCGCGGCCTGCGCTCCATCCTCGAGCAGGTGCTGCTGGATATCATGTTCGATCTTCCGGCGTTGGAGAACGTCAGCAAGGTAGTGGTGGACGAGAACACCATCGTAGGCGAGGGCAAGCCTCTCCTCATCTACGCCGAACCGCCTAAGGTGGCGGGCACCGCTTGAGCGACGGCCGCCGTCCTCGATCGGGGCGCGGCTTGAAGCGGGGCGTCCCGCCCCAATTTAGCGTTTGACCCTTCTGCAGAGAAAGCCCATGGCCGACGAGATCGTGTCCGCACCAAACGAGTATCCCCTGCTGCCGTTGCGGGATGTGGTGGTGTTCCCGCACATGGTGATTCCCCTCTTCGTCGGCCGTCCCAAGTCGATCAAGGCGATGGAGATCGCCATGGAGGCGGGCAAGAGCATCCTCCTGGTCGCGCAGAAGTCGGCCGCCAAGGACGAGCCCGCCGCCGAAGACCTGTACAAGATCGGCTGCATCTCGAACATCCTCCAGATGCTGAAGCTTCCCGACGGCACCGTGAAGGTGCTGGTGGAGGGCAGCCAGAGGGCGCGCATCCAGGGCGTGGAAGACATGCGGACACACTACGTCGCGGAAGCCGTCGCGGTACCCGCGGACGCGGGAGAGGTCACCGAGATCGAGGCGATGCGGCGGGCGCTCATCGCGCAGTTCGACCAGTACGTCAAGCTCAACAAGAAGATCCCGCCGGAAATCCTCACCTCGCTCGCCGGGATCGAGGAAGCCGGACGACTCGCCGACACCATCGCGGCGCACCTGCCGCTGAAGCTCGAGCAGAAGCAGCAGGTTCTGGAGATGTTCGAGGTCAAGGCCCGCTTGGAGCACCTGCTTTCGCAGCTGGAGACGGAGATCGACATCCTGCAGGTCGAAAAGCGCATCCGCGGCCGCGTGAAGCGGCAGATGGAGAAGAGCCAGCGCGAGTACTACCTCAACGAGCAGGTGAAGGCGATCCAGAAAGAGCTCGGCGAAGGCGAGGACGGCGCCGATTTCGAGGAGATGGAGAAGCGCGTCAAGGCCGCACGCATGCCCAAGGAGGCGCGCAAGAAGGCCGACGCCGAGCTGAAGAAGCTGCGCCTCATGTCGCCGATGTCTGCCGAGGCGACGGTCGTGCGCAACTACATCGAAACGCTGGTCAACCTGCCCTGGAAGAAGCGCAGCAAGATCTCGCGCGACATCGCCGCGGCAGAGAAGATCCTGGACACCGACCACTACGGGCTGGAGAAGGTGAAGGAGCGCATCGTCGAGTACCTCGCGGTCCAGAGCCGCGTCGACAAGGTCAAGGCGCCGATCCTGTGCCTGGTGGGCGCGCCCGGGGTCGGCAAGACCTCGCTCGGCCAGTCGATCGCGCGCGCGACCAACCGCAAGTTCGTGCGGATGTCGCTCGGCGGCGTGCGCGACGAGGCGGAGATCCGTGGGCACAGGCGCACCTACATCGGGTCCATGCCCGGCAAGATCCTGCAGAACATGAGCAAGGTGGGCGTGAGGAATCCGCTGTTCCTCCTCGACGAGGTGGATAAGATGGGCATGGACTTCCGCGGCGACCCGTCGTCCGCCCTACTCGAGGTGCTCGACCCGGAGCAGAACCACACCTTCACCGATCACTATGTCGAGGTGGAGTACGACCTGTCGGAAGTGATGTTCGTCGCGACGGCGAACACGCTGAACATCCCGCCGGCGCTGCTCGACCGCATGGAAGTGATCCGCATCTCCGGATACACCGAGGACGAGAAGGTCAATATCGCCTCTCGCTACCTGCTCCCGAAGCAGCTCAAGAACAACGGGCTGAAGAAGGAGGAGGTGTCGGTATCGGAGTCCGCGATCCGCGACATCATCCGCTATTACACGCGGGAAGCGGGCGTGCGCAGCCTGGAGCGGGAGATCTCCAAGATCTGCCGCAAGGTCGTGAAGCAGCTGGTGAGCAAGGACAAGGAGAAGAAGGTCCTGGTCACGCCCAAGAATCTGGACAAGTACCTCGGCGTGCGCCGTTTCACCTACGGCATCGCCGAGAAGAAGAACCAGGTCGGGCAGGTGACCGGCCTGGCGTGGACCGAGGTCGGAGGCGAGCTTCTGACGATCGAGGCGGTGACCATGCCGGGGAAGGGCAAGACCATCACCACCGGGAAGCTGGGCGAAGTGATGCAGGAGTCCATCCAGGCCGCGCTGTCGGTCGTGCGCAACCGCTCGTCCAAGCTGGGAGTGGCGGAGGACTTCTATCAGAAGAACGACATCCACGTGCACCTTCCCGAAGGGGCGACGCCCAAGGACGGGCCGAGCGCCGGGATCGGCATATGCACCGCAATGGTGTCCGTGCTCACCGGTATTCCGGTCCGGGCGGACCTGGCGATGACCGGCGAGATCACCTTGCGCGGAGAAGTCCTGGTGATCGGCGGGCTGAAGGAGAAGCTCCTCGCGGCGCACCGCGGCGGAATAAAGACCGTCCTCATTCCTGACGAAAACGTCAAGGACTTGGCAGAAATCCCCGACAACATCAAGAATCGACTGGAGATTGTTCCGGTGAAATGGATGGACCAGGTGCTCGAGCTCGCACTCGAACGCCAGCCGGAACCGCGCAAGCCCTCGTCGGACGTTCCAATCCCGCCGGTCGCCGACGACAAGACATCCTCAACGGTGGTAACTCACTAGCACGGCGCGCCGCGCCGCGTCGCGGCAATCCCCGAGCGCACGCACGCCGGTTGAAAAAACTGGCGCGCGTCTTGCCGTCAAAAAAAAATCCGCTTCACCGCACGTGAACGCTTGACACGACGCTTTTGCAGTTGCTATATATTGCGCATCGAGCGAGCGCTGTTCTCAGCGCGCTCGAAGACCCGCGGAACAAGCAAAGCCCGGTTTATCGCACGTGCCGCCTCGCGTCGGGATACGGCACCGGGGACCGGTCTTTGCTGAGTCCACGGCCGGGATGCAGCAGGGAGGAGCCGTGCACCTCGATATCCAAGATCGCCAACAACCGAACGCCAAGGGGACCCCATGAACAAGTTGGAAATCATCGACCACATCGCGAAGTCCGCCGACATCTCCAAAGCCGCAGCCGGACGCTCGCTCGACGCGGCCGTGACCGCGATCAAGACAGCGATGAAAAAGGGAAGCATGGTAACCCTGGTCGGGTTTGGCACCTTCTACGTCGGACGCCGCGCGGCGCGCACCGGGCGCAATCCCCAGACCGGCATGGAAATCAACATCAAGGCGGCGAGAGTCCCGAAGTTCCGACCTGGAAAAGCCCTCAAGGATGCAGTAAACTAGCGGCCCTTCCGGAAGCGGTCGCGCCCGCAGGCAGCGGGCACGATTTCCGAAAGGGGTGCTTAGCTCAGCTGGTAGAGCGTCGCCCTTACAAGGCGAATGTCGGCGGTTCGATCCCGTCAGCACCCACCAATTGGTAGAGCCGGACGCTGTCGCGCCGGTTTGCCTCCGCGCACTGGAACAGACGCGGCGCGCTGTTCAATGCGCGGGAGTGTATATTGCAAGAATGGAGCGGTAGTTCAGTTGGTTAGAATACCGGCCTGTCACGCCGGGGGTCGCGGGTTCGAGTCCCGTCCGCTCCGCCAAGATTCGATGACTTGAGGAGAGCCCATGCGGACTCTCCAGGTTCGCGCGAGAATCCCTCCATGTTCGATCTAGTCCACAACAACAAGCGCCTGATGCAGATCGTGCTCGCGCTGGTCGCGCTGCCGTTTGCCTTCTGGGGCATAGATTCCTACCAGCGCGTGATGAGCCGCGCCGGGGAAGTGGCCGAGGTCAACGGGCAGAAGATCGACGAACAGGAATTCAGCGAAGCGCTGCGGCAGCAGCAGGACCGGCTGCGCGGCATGCTGGGGAAGAACTTCGATCCCGCCATGTTGGATTCGCCGGGGATGCGCCGGGAGCTGCTCGACGGGATGATCTCCCAGCGGCTGCTGATGCAGTACGCCTCGCGCAACTATCTGATGGTCCCCGACGCCACGCTGATCGAAACCACGATGTCGATTCCGGCGTTTCAGGTGGACGGCAAGTTCTCCAGGGAGCGCTACGACGCCGCGCTCCAGAACGAGAGGATGAGCCCGGAGACCTTCGATGCCGCCCTTCGCCGCGACCTCACGGTCCAGCAGCTCAGCGGCGCGCTGGCCGATTCCGGTTTCGCATCGAAATCGGCGGCCGACCAGCTCGCGCTGCTGCGGGCACAGCAGCGCGAGGTCGCCGAACAGCGGATTCAGGCGGACCCGCGCGGAGTGCAGGTTGCCGCGGACGCGATCCGCGCCTTCTACGACGGCAATCCGGGGCGCTTCCAGGTTCCCGAGGAAGTGCAGGCCGAATACATCGTGCTGAGCACGGACTCGCTGCTCGCCTCGGAGCAGCTGGATGCCGCCGAATCCCGCAGGTACTACGAGTCGAATCTCTCGAAGTACGGCGAGCCCGAGCAGCGCCGCGCCAGCCATATCCTGATTTCGGTGAAGAGCGGCGCGACCGACGAGGACAAGCGCAAGGCGCGCGAGCGCGCCCAGGCGATCCTATCGCGGCTGCGCGCTTCGCCGGCGACCTTCGCGGAGGTCGCGAAGAAGGAATCCGGCGATCCGGGCTCGGCCTCGCAAGGGGGTGATCTCGGGTTCTTCTCCAGGGGCATGATGGTTCGTCCGTTCGAGGAGGCCGCCTTCCGCCTCAAGCCCGGGGAGATCAGCGACCTGGTCGAGTCCGACTTCGGTTTCCACATTATCAAGATCACCGGCGTCAAGCCCGGCAAGATGAAGACCTTCGAGCAGGTGCGCCCCGAGATCGAGCTGCAGCTCAAGAAGCAGCAGGCAGGAAGACATTTCGCCGAGGCCGCGGAAGCGTTCAGCAATCTGGTCTACGAGCAGGCGGATTCGCTCAAGCCCGCGGCCGACAAGTTCAAGCTCGCCATCCAGAAGACGCAGGGCGTGACACGGCAGGCGGCCAATGTCCCTGTCCTGAATAACGCCCGTCTTCTCGCCGCCCTGTTCTCGGAGGACTCGATCAAGAACCGTCGCAACACCGAGGCCGTGGAGACCAGCCCCGGCACTCTGGTGTCCGCGCGGGTGGTGGATCACAAGCCCGCGAGCCTCCGCCCCTTCGAGGAAGTGAAGGACGGCATCTCCAGGGAGCTCGCGCGCCAGGAAGCCCTTGGCCTCGCAAGGAAGCGGGGCACTGCGCTGCTCGAAAGCCTGCGTAAGGGCGATGCTTCCCAGGCCCGCTTCGATACGGGCAAGCTCGTCAGCCGCGACGATCCCAAGGGCCTTGCGCCGGCGGCGATCTCGCAGGTGTTCGGCGCCGACGCGAGCAAGCTGCCGGCTTACGCCGGCGTGGAGTCAGGCGACGGCTACACGATCTACCGCATCGCCCGGGTCGTCGAGGTTCGGCCCGACGAGGCGCGCCAGCGCAGCGTCCAGAGCGAGCTGGGCCGGACGAGCGGCGCCCTCGAGTTCAGGTCCTTCCTGGACGCGCTGCGCGCCGACGCGAAAGTGGAAATCAACCGGGAAGCGCTGGAGAAGAAAGTCCAGTAGCGAGGCGGCGGCAAGCGCGGCGCTCTCAGGCGGCCGGCGGTCCCGCGTCTCCGGCAATGCCTCCCACCACGGTGTTGAACCCGGAATCGGCGTGAACGATCTCTCCGGTCACGGATGACGCAAGATCCGACATCAGGAAGGCCGCGACGTTGCCGACTTCCTCGGTGGTGACGTTGCGCCGCAGCGGCGCGTTCTCCTCGACGTACTTCAGGATCTTGCCGAAGCCCGAGATGCCGCTGGCCGCGAGGGTCTTGATCGGGCCGGCCGAGATGGCGTTGACGCGGATTCCTCTGGGTCCCAGGCTGGTCGCGAGATAGCGCACGCCGGCTTCGAGGCTCGCCTTGGCCAGCCCCATGGTGTTGTAGTTCGGAACCACGCGCTCGGCGCCGAGGTAGCTCAAGGTCAGTAGCGCCGATTTGCGTCCCTGCATGAGGGGCAGCGCCGCCTTGGCGAGCGCCGCGAAGCTGTAGGCGCTGACGTCGTGTGCGACGCGGAACGCCTCGCGCGAAATGCCCTCGAGAAAGTCGCCGGCGATCGCCTCGCGCGGGGCGAACGCGATGGCATGCACCAGCCCCTCGAGGCCGTCCCAGCTCTTCGCCAGCTCGGCGAACAGCGCCGCGATCTCGGCATCGTTCGCCACGTCGCATGGAAAAGCGAGCTTGCTGCCGAACTCGTCCGCCATTTCGGCGACGCGCTCTCGGAAGCGGTCGTTCTGATAAGTGAAGGCGAGCTCGGCGCCTTCGCGGCGCGCGGCCTTCGCGATGCCGTAGGCGATCGAGCGGTTCGACAACAGGCCGGTGATGAGAATGCGCTTGCCCGATAGAAAACCCATTCGATTTTCCTGGAAATTTGCAGGCGATTATACGGGCATTCGGCTACACTTTGCGCCGATGCACTGCCGATACGCGCTCGTGGCGCTCTTGGCGATCTCTCTGGCCGGGTGCGGTCGGATCTGGAACGACCCGTATCCCGCCGATGATCGCGGCCGAAACATTCTGTACTCGGCGTTCACCGAGCGGCCCAAGCATCTCGATCCGGCGCAGTCGTACACCTCCGACGAGTACGACATCATCCAGCAGATCTATGAGCCGCCGTTCCAGTATCACTACCTGAAACGGCCGTACCAGCTCGTCCCCGCGACCGCCGTGGAAGTGCCGCGGCCGAAGTACTACGACGGGCAGGGTCGCCTGCTCCCGGCCGAGGCCGATGCGGGGCGCGTCGCCTACAGCGAGTACGATATCCGCATCCGCGAGGGCATCCGCTATCAGCCGCACCCGGCCTTTGCGAAGGACGACAGGGGAGAGCCGCTCTATCTCGCGCTTTCCGGAAGCGACATCGCCGCGAAGTACCGGCTGTCCGATTTCCCCAGGACCGGAACGCGCGAGCTCACGGCCGAGGACTACGTATACGAGATCAAACGGCTCGCTCACCCGCGGCTGGTGTCGCCCATCTACGGCCACATGACCGAGTACATCGTGGGGCTGCGCGAACTGGGCGAGCGTCTCAGGCGCGATAACGACGCCATGATGGCCGAGCACCGGACGCGCTTCGGGGCCGCGGACAAAGGGGCGCCCTGGATCGATCTGCGGCGCTACGAGATTTCGGGAGTGAAGGCGCTCGACCGCTACACCTACCGGGTGCGCGTCCGCGGCAAGTATCCGCAGTTCGTGTACTGGCTCGCGATGCCGTTCTTCGCGCCCATTCCCTGGGAGGCCGACCGCTTCTACTCGCAGCGCGGCATGAACGAGGGGCGCAACCTGACGCTGGACTGGTACCCGGTGGGTACCGGCCCCTACATGCTCTCGGAGAACGATCCCAATGCGCGCATGATGCTCGACGCCAATCCGAACTTTCGCGGCGAACCCTACCCGTCGCAAGGGGAGCCGGGCGACGCGCAGGCCGGGCTCCTCTCCGACGCCGGCAAGCGCGTGCCCTTCGTCGAGCGCATCGTGTTCACCCGCGAGAAGGAGGGCATCCCTTACTGGAACAAGTTTCTGCAGGGTTACTACGACAGCGCGGGGATCGCCTCGGACAATTTCGATCAGGCGGTCCGCCTCAATCTGGAAGGCGAGGCGACGCTGACGCCCGACATGGAGAAGCGCGGGATACGCCTGCGCACCTCCGTGGCGACGAGCACCTTCTACCTCGCGTTCAATTTCAACGATGCCGTGGTCGGCGGCAAGGGCGACGAGCGCGCGCGCGAGCGGGCGCGCAAGCTGCGCCAGGCGGTGTCGATCGCCATCGACTGGGAGGAATTCATCTCGATCTTCGCCAACGGCCGCGGTATCGCCGGCATGGGGCCGCTGCCGCCGGGGATCTTCGGCTACCGCGAGGACGGCGCCGGCACCAACCCGGTGGTGTACGACTGGGTGGACGGCAAGCCGAAGCGCAAACCGATCGAGGCGGCCCGCAAGCTGCTCGCCGAGGCCGGCTACCCGGACGGACGCGACGCCAGGAGCGGGCAGCCGCTGGTGCTCTATCTCGACACCGTCGGGCGCGGGCCGGACGACGCGGCGCGGCTCTCCTGGTACGCCAGGCAGTTCGCCAAGCTCGACATCCAGCTCGAGATCCGCGCGACCGACTGGAACCGCTTCCAGGAGAAGATCCGGTCGGGCAACACGCAGATGTTCTTTCTCGGCTGGAACGCGGACTACCCGGACCCGGAGAATTTCATGTTCCTGCTCTACGGGCCCAACGCCAGCCAGGACGGTGAGAACAAGGCGCGCTACGCGAGCCCGGCCTTCGACCGGCTGTTCGACGAGATGAAGAACATGGAGAACGGGCCGCGGCGCCAGGCGATCATCGACCAGATGGTGAAGATCGCGCGGGAGGACGCGCCCTGGGTCTGGGGATTCCACCCCAAGGACTACGCGCTCTCGCACGCCTGGGTCAGCCCCGGCAAGCCCAACAAGATGGCGCGCAACACCCTCAAGTACGTCCGCCTCGACCCGGCGCTGCGCGAGCGCATGCGCGAGCAGTGGAACCGCCCGGTCGAGTGGCCGCTTGCTGCGATCGTCCTGGTGCTGCTGCTCGGCACCGCACCCGCGTATCTGAGCTACCGCCGGCGCGAGCGCATGGCTGCGAAGCCTGCATGATCACCTACGTCATCCGGCGCGTCGCTTACGCCGTGCCGATCCTCATCGGGGTGAATCTGCTCACCTTCCTGCTGTTCTTCGTGGTGAACACGCCCGACGACATGGCGAGGATGCAGCTGGGCGTGCGGCGGGTCACCGCCGAGGCGGTCGAGAAATGGAAAGTCGAGCGCGGCTACGACAAGCCGATGCTCTACAACGCGACAGCGCGCGGCTTCGACCGCTTCGCCGATACGATCTTCTACGAGAAATCGGTGCGGCTGTTCGCCTTCGACTTCGGCAACGCCGACGACGGCCGCTCGATCCGCCACGAGATCCTGACGCGCATGTGGCCGAGCCTCGCGCTGCAGCTGCCGGTATTCATCGTGGGCCTCGCCGTGAACATCACCTTCGCGCTGCTCATGGCGTTCTTCCGCGCGACCTATCTGGATTTCTGGGGCGTGGTGCTGTGCGTGGCGATGATGTCGGTCTCGGGACTGTTCTACATCATCGGCGGGCAGTACCTCTTCTCCAAGGTCTGGAACCTGGTGCCGATTTCGGGCTACGCGAGCGGATGGGACGCGGCAAAGTTCGTGATCCTGCCGGTGGCGGTCGGAGTGGTGGGCGGCATCGGCTCGGGGGCACGCTGGTACCGCACCATCTTTCTGGAGGAGATGGGCAAGGACTACGTGCGCACCGCGCGGGCCAAAGGCCTCGCCGAAACGGCGGTGATGTTCAAGCACGTGCTGAAGAACGGCATGATCCCGATCCTCACCGGAGCGGTGGTCGTGATTCCGACCCTGTTCATGGGGGCGCTGATCTCGGAGTCGTTCTTCGGCATCCCGGGCCTCGGCAGCTACACCATCGACGCCATCCAGGCGCAGGATTTCTCGGTAGTGCGCTCGATGGTGTTTCTCGGGTCGGTGCTGTACATCTTCGGGCTGCTCCTCACCGACATCTCCTACACGCTGGTCGATCCGCGGGTGAGGCTGGAATGATCCCGGTCCTGCTCACCACCGACGTCCTGGTGTGGCTTCTCGTCGCGGCGGTCGGGGCCTATTTCGCCTATGTCCGCCGGCAGCCGCACCTGCTCGTGCCCTGGCGCCGCGTCACGCGGAGCGCATCGGGCATGTCGGCGCTGGTCGTCCTGGCTGTATTCCTCGCCATCGGCCTGCTCGACTCGCTGCACTACCGGCCGGCTCTGGAGCGCGGCGGGGAGCAGGGCGGGACGGTATACGCGGTCGAGGCCCTGTCGGTGTTCGACGCCATCGCGAGCCCGCTGCGCGCGCACCGGGAGCGCACCTACTCGGCGCCGCTAGCGACCCGTGCCTACGCCCGCGAAACGCTGGAGATTCCGGGGGCGGACGGGCGAGTCCGGCAGATGCGGGAATATCCCAGGCTGGCCTGGGGCGGTGCGCATCTCAAGGACGAGGCCGAACACGGCAAGGATGTTCTGCTTCGAACGCTCAGCGGGCTTGCGCTTGCGCTTTTCGCATGGGGCGTGCTCGTCGCCGGGGTCCTGGCCGCTTCGGGGAGCACCTGGCACGCGATCTGGCGCGCCGATACGGCCACCCCGTGGTGGGCGGTGCTGCTCGCCGCCGGGTTGCTGCTCGCCCTCGCCGGCCCGCTGCTTGCGCTCTGCACCGGCTATCACGTCTTCGGAACGGACAAGGTCGGGCAGGACGTCCTCTATCTCGCGCTGAAGAGCATTCGCACCGGCCTGGTGATCGGAACGGTGACCACGCTGGTGCTCCTGCCTTTCGCGATCTCTCTCGGCATCATGGCCGGCTACTTCCGCGGCTGGATCGACGACGTGATCCAGTACATTTACACGACCATCAACTCGATCCCGGGCGTGCTCCTGATCGCGGCCGCCGTGCTGCTGATGCAGGTCTATGTCGACCGGCACCCGGAGCTCTTCCCGACCTCGGCGCAGAGAGCCGACCTGCGGCTGCTGTTCCTGTGCATCATCCTCGGGCTCACCAGCTGGACCGGCCTGGCGCGTCTGCTGCGCGGCGAAGCCCTCAAGCTTCGCGAGCTGGAGTACATCCAGGCGGCGCAGGCTTTCGGCGCGCGCGACTCGTACATCATCGGCCGTCACATCCTCCCCAATGTGATGCACATCGTGCTCATCTCGCTGGTGATGGATTTCTCGGGTCTGGTGCTCGCCGAGGCGGTGCTCTCCTATGTGGGCGTCGGCGTCGATCCATCGATGATCAGCTTCGGCACCATGATCAACGCCGCGCGCCTGGAGATGTCGCGCGAGCCGGTGGTGTGGTGGGTGCTCGCCGCCGCCTTCGTCTTCATGTTCGTTCTGGTGCTCGCCGCGAACCTGTTCGCCGACGCGGTGCGCGATGCGTTCGATCCGCGCGTCAGGGTAGGGGGGGTCGCCTCCGCATGAGCGAGATCCTGCTTCGCGCCCGCGACCTGAGGACGGTCCTGCAAGGCCCAGGAGGACCGGTGCGCGCCGTGGACGGCGTCGACCTGGAGATCCGCCGCGGCGAAACGTTCGCCATCGTCGGTGAATCGGGCTGCGGCAAGACGATGACGGCGCTGTCGCTCATGCGCCTGCTGCCCGAGAGCGGCCGCATCGCCTCCGGCACGGTCGAGCTCGCCGGGACGGACTTGCTCGCGCTTACCGAGGCGGCGATGAGGACGGTACGCGGCCGGCGCATCGCCATGATTTTTCAGGAACCGGCGACCAGCCTGAACCCGGTACTGACGGTCGGCACCCAGATACGCGAGGTGCTCGAGCGCCACACGGATCTGCGCGGGCTGCAGATCGATGCACGCGTGCATTCCTTGCTCGACTCGGTCGGTGTTCCCGACGCGGCGCGGCGCGCCCAGGACTATCCGTTCCAGCTCTCCGGCGGGCTCAAGCAGCGCGCGATGATCGCCATGGCGCTCGCCGCCGGCCCGGACCTGCTCATCGCCGACGAGCCGACGACGGCGCTCGACGTGACCATCCAGTCGCAGGTGCTCGAGCTGCTGCGCGAGCTGCAGAAGAAGAACGGCATGGCGATCCTGCTCATCACCCATGACCTGGGGATCGTCGCGCAGATGGCGCACCGCGTCGCGGTGATGTACGCGGGGCAGATGGTCGAGGTGGCGGAGGCGCAGCGTTTCTTTGCCGCGCCTCAGCATCCTTATTCGCGCAAGCTCTTCGAAGCGCTGCCAGGGTCGGGCAAGCGCGGTGCGGATCTCGCCGTGATCAAGGGGCAGGTGCCGCCGCTGACCGCGGAATTCCGGCGCTGCCGCTTCACCGAGCGCTGCGACTTCGCCTTCGACCGCTGCTCGGCCGAGGCGCCCGGATGGACGCGGATCGACGGAGAGCACGAGGTCCGCTGCCATCTGAGGGAGCGCGAGCGGGCGGGCGCGGCTCACGTCGCGGCTGCGGGCTCGTCGGCCGCATCCGCGCTTGCGCCGGCCGCGCCGCTGCTCTCGGTGCGCGACATGAAGGTGCATTTCCCGATACGCAAGGGCCTGTTCAAGCACACCGTCGGCTTCGTCAAGGCAGTCGACGGCGTGTCGCTCGAGATCGGCGCCGGGCGCACGCTCGGCCTGGTGGGCGAATCCGGCTGCGGCAAGACCACCGTCGGCAAGGCGATCCTGCAGCTCATCCGGGCGCAGGGCGAGGTGCAATTCGGCGGAGTGGAGCTCACGACGCTTCCGCGGGCGGCGCTGCGCGCGCACCGGCGCGATTTCCAGATCATCTTCCAGGATCCGTACGCGTCGCTGAACCCGCGCATGCGGGTGGCCGACATCCTCGCCGAAGGCATGGCGTCGCTGGGCGTCGAGGCCGACGCTGCGGCGCGCGCGAAACGCGTCGCGAAGATCCTCGATCAGGTGGGCCTCGCGCGCGACTCGGTCGAGCGCTATCCCCACGAATTCTCCGGCGGGCAGCGCCAGCGCATCGCGATCGCGCGCGCTCTGGCGGTGCGGCCCAAGCTCATCGTCTGCGACGAGCCGACCAGCGCCCTGGATGTCTCGGTGCAGGCCCAGATCCTGAATCTGCTGAAGTCGCTGCAGCGCGAGCTGGGGCTGTCCTACCTGTTCATCACGCACAACATCGCGGTGGTCGAGTATCTGGCGCACGAGGTGGCGGTGATGTATCTGGGACGCATCGTCGAGCGCGGCACGATGGAGGAGGTGCTGCGCTCGCCCAGGCACCCGTATACGCAGGCGCTGCTCGCGGCGGTGCCGAAGATCGAGGCGGGAGGCGCGCGCGAGGTCATCCGCCTGGAGGGCGAGCTGCCGTCGCCGGTGAACCCGCCTGCCGGCTGCCACTTCAACCCGCGTTGCCCGAAGGTGATGCCGGAATGCCGCGAGCGCTATCCGGAGAATTTCAGCCTGTCGGACACGCGCAGCGTGGCCTGCTGGCTGTACAAGAAACCCTGAGCCGGCGACGGCCTACGCGACCCTGGGCTCGGTCAGAAAGGTCGCGATCAGCTCGGACACTTCCGGGGTTCTCAGGTAGCCGTAGATCTTGTGGGGGTTGAGTTTGCCCGAAGGGGCGACGTAGCCGTTGATCACCAGATGGTCGGAGACGGTCACGCCGGCGCGGTTGGCCCGGTAGTCGTTGGACAGACGGGTGTCCCAGCGAGCGGCGTAGTCCCTGGGGTCGGCAAAGTTGCTCCAGCGTGCGGCGCACTCGGGAACACGCAGGGGTGCGGCGACGATTTCCTTCACCTTGGTCAGGCCCAGAGGGGATCCCAGGGTGACGAAGTGCGAGATTCGCAGGCCCGGCAGAGTGCGACCGGCGGCCCTGAGCACGTCGTACGCAACGATCGAGCCCATGGAGTGCGCGATCAGCATGATCTCCCTGTCCGCGTTGTGCGCGCTGCGCAGCGTCTCCCTCAACCGCTCTCGCACGGCGTCCCGCGTCGCCCGATGGTGCCGGTAGCGGTGCAGGTCCGGCGCTTTGGTTTTCAGCGCATCCCTGATTTCGTCTCCCGCTACCGGGGCCCCGAAGACCGTCTCCAGCATCTTGCCGACGCCCTCCTTGATACGTGTCCCGGCAATGGTTCTGATGGACAGCCCGGCCCTCGGCAACGGCCCGCTGCCGCCGGCGGCGACATAAGGTTCTCCGACATCGGAGATCGCTACCGGCGTGGGATACATCACGTCGGCCCAGTAGGCCAGCACGAAATCAACGTCTGGCTTCTTGCCTTCGCAATTGCGCGAAATGCCCTCGGCCATGGCGGCGGTCCACCAGTTGCGCAAGACCTCCGGCGAGGGCTTGTTGTCGAGGCCGTGTGTTCCGATGATGAGCTTCGCGCTCATGCTTTGCCGCAGCCTCGTTCGCAAATTACACCTGATCCTCGGTGAGTTCGGCAACAGCGCTCGGTGTGAAGCCCCAGCCTACTTCGCTCGCCTGGGCCTTGCCTTTCTGATGGATGCATTGAGGTCTACCGCGGCACAGATGAGCGCCTTGAACGCAGCCGCGTCGACTTCCTCCCCCTCGTGGATGTCAATCGCACGCCTTGCGTTCCCGTCGAGGCTCGAGTTGAAGAGCTTGGCCGGGTCTTTCAATGATGCCCCCTTGGAGAAGGTCAACTTCACTATCGCCTTGTAAGACTCGCCGGTGCAGATGATCCCGTCGTGCGACCAAACCGGAGTGCCCATCCACTTCCACTCCTCGACGACGTCCGGGTCTGCCTCTTTGACGAGCTTGCGCATCCTGCTCAAGGTCTCGCCGCGCCAGTCCCCGAGTTCGGCGATTCTCTTGTCAATCAGCTCAGATGCCGACCGGCCTTCGGTCGAACCCGACTTTTTCATGTTCTCTTCCTACAAAATGGACACGAGGGCCAGCCCCGGAACCGACAATGAAACCTCGGCCGTGGAGAGGCCCAATGCCGCTGCGGGTCGCCTCGAGCGACGGCTTAGGCCGCATCCATGCTCTTGATCCGGCATCACTGTGGTGCCTGGCAGTCGTGCCTACGTAAACTGAACGAGGTCGCCCTCCGAGATGACTCCAGGCTGGACGACCTGGGTCCACATCCCGGCTTCGCCGCCATGGGTTCGGTATAGCGTCTTGTAGATGTTCACATCCCTTTCCAGCCCCGGCTGGGCTCGGTTGACCATCGTGCAGCGTATGCATCGCCGGCGTGGGACTAGCTGTGCTGAGCCGACGCTCAGCCGACGTTCTGCCCAAGCGTCCTCGAGCCATCCAGCGCCATCAACCTGGATCAAGATATTCGGGCGGAAGCGACGCACGTCCCAGGTGCCGCTGGAATGGGCGGCGGCACTGCCACGCAAGCCGGCGGTGGTCATTATCAGTACGGGGAATGCATCGACAAAGCGCCCCCTCGGCATGGTCCATTCAATAGCCTTGCTCGAGTCGTCAGTAGCATCCGCAAAGTACTCGGCGCGCGCTGCGTCACTCTCTGCGGCGGCCACTAAGGTGACGGGCTTGTCCAGCCATGCTGAGAGTGAGGCATCCGTGGCCGGGCCGGGTCCGGTGAGCTCCCGACCGTCGGGCAGGGCGATCACGGGAAGATCCCCATCCGCCGCTACGCGCGACGACGCAAATAGCAGGCGTGGTTCGCGCCGGGCCGTGAGTATTCGACCGTCGCCGCGATCCTGAATGCCCCACATACGATCCCCCTCCACTCCATCGCCGAGCACACGCAGTGTGGTCAGTCGTTCGCCCAAGAGCGACTTCACTGGATAGCGCCAAAGCTGCGCGGCGCGCAAGCTTGGGGCGATCGAACTCGCCTTACGCGAAGCTAGCGCCTGGAAGTCGCTGTCGCTCATGGTTCCTCTTGGGCACTGAACAAGCGATCTTCGTGGGTTCCGCGCATGGCCAGTCTAGCGTGCCCCCGGAACCCTGCGCGTCCTGAGAAACTCTTCCAGCGTCTCGCCGCGGAAGCCCGCGACCATCTCGGGGTTGGAGACGCCTTTCACGCGGGCGAGTTTTTCCAGGCAGAAGAAGCTCGCCCCGTAGCGCATCAGCGCCGCCCAGTCGAGCTCGCGTACCATGCGGCGCTCCTCGGCGCTCAAGCCCGCATCTTCGAATGCCGCTTCGGGATCGTCCTTGAACGCTGCGCGCTTCTCCGGAACCGTGAACCCGTGGAGAAAGCGATTGAGGCGCAGCGCCTTGGCGCTGGTCTGAAGGTCGAAGAGGTAAGTGCCGTCGAGCTTCTCGACACCTTTCAGCTGCGGGTTCATGCGGCGGCGCGCGCCCGCGCACCTTTGGCCTTCGCCGGTTTTGCGGCGGGTTCCTCGAACAGCGCGACCGCCATGGCGGTGGTCATGGGCAGGTAGTAGTTCTGGTGGATTTTCCTCGCGCGCGGCGAGAGCGCGCCGCGCATCGCCAGCCACATGATCTCCTCGGCGCCCTCGGTACCGCCCAGGCGGATGTAGTCGGCGTGGCGCATCGCGGTGAGCTTCTTCGGGTCGCGCGCGATCAGCTCGAGGAACTTCAGGTCCCACTTCTCGTTGTTGAAGCCGCCGCGCTCGCCGTTCATCTGGTGCGACAGGCCGCCGGTGCCGACGACGACGACGTCGAGGTCCTCGGGGTAGGAGAGCACCGCGCGGCGCACCGCCTGGCCGAGCTTCCAGCAGCGCAGCGGGGTCGGGATCGGGTGCTGCAGGACGTTCATCTCGATCGGCACGATCTTGCCGGGCCAGTCCGGGGCCGGCGGCCAGAACATGGTGAGGGGCGAGTGCACGCCGTGGTCGATCGGCAGGTCCTGGAAGACCGAGATGTCGAACTCGTCGTTCACCAGCGCATCGGCCATGTGGCGCGCGAGGCCGGCGTGGCCCTTCAGCGGCGGCACGGCGCGCGGGCCCAGGCCCTCGTCAGCGATGGGGTATTCGGCCGAGACGCCGAGCGCGAAGGTCGGATAGTGGTCGAAGAAGAAGGTGCTGGCGTGATCGTTGTAGAAGAAAACGAGCACGTCCGGGCGCTTTTCGGCGAGCCACTCCCTGACCCGGTCGTATCCCTTGAACAGCGGCTTCCAGTCGGGATCGTTCTGCTTCTTGCGGTCGTACGCGACCGCTATGGTGGGGACGTGCGAGGTGCCGATGCCGCCGATGATGTTGGCCATGATTAGACCAATTCTAACGCTTGGCGGTCGCGAGCGCGACGATGGCCGCTATCACCACCAGCGCCCCCGCGATCTGGCGGGGCTCCAGGCTCTGGCCGAGGATCGCCCAGCCGAGCAGCAGCACCGCGATCGGCTCGAAGTTGAGGGTGGCGATGTCGGCGGCCGAGCGCAGGCGCGGCTGCAGCACGAAAAGCGCAGTGATCGCGCTGCCGTAGAACAGCGTGAGCAGCAGCAGTCCCGTCCAGCCCGCCGTGTCTGCCGGAAGCGCAAGCAGCCCGGCCGGCGCGCCGACGGCAAGCACGAGCACCGCGACCACCGCGTTGATCACGCCGCTGCGCACGCGCCCGTCGACTCCATGCAGGAAGCGCGCGCTGACGAAGAGCACCGTGGCGAAGCACAGCGATGCGGCGGCGGCAAAGGTCGCGCCCGCGCCGATTTCGCCCCAGCGCGAAGCGAGCTTGTCGGCGCCGCCGACCACGTCGAGCGCCAGGGCGAGGCCGAAGAGGGCGGCGGGCATCGCGAATAGGGCGCGTCTCGAGAGTCGCTCCATTCCCGCCGCGGCCGACATCAGCGCGAACAGCAGGGGATAGGTGTTGAAGGCGAGAAGCGCGAGCGCGGCCGGGATGCGGGCGACGGCGGAATACAGGCAATAGCTCTGCACCGCGAGGATGGCCCCGACCGCGGCGGTGCGCGCGAGCGACGCCGCGGGCATGCGCAAGGGAAGGCGCAGAACGAGGAGCGCCGCGGCGAGCGCCACGGCGGTCCCGGCGGCGCGGAAGGCCACCGCGGTGGCGACGCTGGCACCGTGATCGAAGGCGACGCGGGCGGCGACGTGATTGCTGCCGAAGGTCGTCGCGATGGCGAGCAGGATCGCGATCCCGACCCAGCGGGGAACCGGGCTTCGACTCATCGCCGGCTAGGCGGAGGCGACGGGAATCCTGAACTCCCTGATGCGCTTCTCCCACTCGGCGGGCCCGCTCTGGTGCACCGAGTCGCCCTTGGCGTCCACCGCGACGGTGACCGGCATGTCCTTCACCTCGAACTCGTAGATCGCCTCCATGCCGAGATCGCCGAAAGCGAGCACGCGGGACTTGCGGATCGCCTTGGCGACCAGGTAGGCGGCGCCTCCCACCGCGATGAGCGAGGCGGCCTTGTGCCTGCGGATCGCCTCGATCGCCGCCGGGCCGCGCTCGCCCTTGCCGATCATCGCGACCAGGCCGGTCTTGGAAAGCATCGTCTCGGTGAACTTGTCCATGCGCGTCGCCGTCGTCGGCCCCGCCGGTCCCACGACCTCGTTCCTCACCGGATCGACCGGGCCGACGTAATAGATGACGCGGTTGGTGAAATCGACAGGCAGCTTCTCGTTCTTCGCCAGCATGTCCTCGATGCGCTTGTGCGCGGCATCGCGGCCGGTGAGCATCCTCCCCGAGAGCAGCAGCGTCTCGCCGGGCTTCCACCGGATCACTTCCGCGCGCGTGAGCGTGTCGAGGTCGACGCGCCGCGACCGCGGGCTCGGGGTCCAGGCGACCTTGGGCCAGTCCTCGAGGGACGGCGGCTCGAAGGACGCCGGCCCGGAGCCGTCCAGCACGAAGTGCACGTGGCGCGTCGCCGCGCAGTTCGGAATCATCGCGACCGGCTTGTTCGCCGCGTGCGTGGGAAAGGAGCGGATCTTGACGTCGAGCACGGTCGAGAGACCGCCCAGGCCCTGCGCGCCGATACCGAGACGGTTGACCTTGTCGTAGAGCTCGATGCGCAGCTCCTCGTACTTGTCGCGGGGACCGCGCGCGAGCAGGTCCGACATGTCGATCGGCTCCATCAAGGATTCCTTGGCCATCTGCATGGCCTTCTCGGCGGTGCCGCCGATGCCGATGCCGAGCATGCCCGGCGGGCACCAGCCCGCGCCCATGGTGGGCACGGTCTTCAGCACCCAGTCGACCACCGAATCGGAGGGATTGAGCATCGCGAACTTTGCTTTCGCCTCCGAGCCGCCGCCTTTGGCTGCGACGTCCACCTCGATCGCATTTCCGGGGACGAGCTCCATGCTCACGACGGCGGGCGTATTGTCCCCGGTGTTCCTGCGGGCGAACTGCGGGTCTTCGAGGACCGAGGCGCGCAGCTTGTTGTCCGGGTGCAGGTAGGCGCGGCGCACGCCTTCGTTCACGGCATCGGACACGGAGCCCCCGAACCCCTCCAGCTTCACCTCCATGCCGATCTTCAGGAACACGTTGACGATGCCCGTGTCCTGGCAGATCGGCCGGTGGCCTTCGGCGCACAGGCGCGAGTTGGTGAGGATCTGCGCGATCGCGTCCCTGGCGGCGGGTGACTGCTCGCGCTCGTAGGCGCGCGCCAGGTGCTGCACGTAGTCGCGGGGATGGTAGTAGCTGATGTATTGCAGCGCGTCGGCGACGCTTTGTACGAGGTCTTGCTGCGTGACTGCGGCCATGGGGACGGGTGCGAAGGAAAGCGAAATTCTAGTCCCAAGCGCCGATCTTCACAGACCTCGCCGAGGGCCGTTGCGGCGGGCAAACACCCTCGGTACACTGGCTTCCGAACGCCACAAGAGGAGATTCTCAACATGCCCGCCGGAACCATCGAATCGGTGCTCCAGGAAGACCGGCTGTTTGCGCCGTCTCCGGAGTTCGTCAAGCAGGCCAACGTCTCGGGCATGGCGGCGTATCAGGCGCTGTGCGACGAGGCGGAGCGCGACTTCGAAGGCTTCTGGGCGCGGCTCGCGCGTGAGAATCTGGCCTGGCACAAGCCGTTTTCCAAGACGCTGGACGAATCGAAGGCGCCGTTCTACAAGTGGTTTCACGACGGCGAGCTGAACGCTTCGTACAACTGCCTCGACCGGCACCTGAAGACGCAACCGGACAAGACCGCGATCATCTTCGAGGCCGACGACGGCAAGGTGACGAGGATCACCTACAAGCAGCTCTACCACAAGGTGTGCCAGTTCGCGAACGCGCTCAGGGGCCTCGGCATCAAGCCGGGCGAGCGCGTGCTGATCTACATGCCGATGTCGATCGAGGTGGTGGTGGCGATGCAGGCCTGCGCGCGCATCGGCGCGACCCATTCCGTGGTGTTCGGCGGCTTCTCGGCAAAGAGCGTGCAGGAGCGCGTCATCGACGCCGGCGCGGTGGCGCTGATCACCGCCGACGGCCAGATGCGCGGCGGCAAGGAGATCCCGCTCAAGCCGGCGATCGACGAGGCTCTCGGCATGGGCGGCTGCGAGGGCGTGAAGAACGTCATCGTCTACAGGCGTACCGGCTCGAAAGTCGCGATGCAGGCGCCCCGCGACAAGTGGTGGGACGACGCGATCAAGGGCCAGGCCGACACCTGCGAGCCGACCTGGGTGAATGCCGAGCACCCGCTCTTCATCCTGTATACGTCGGGCTCGACCGGCAAGCCCAAGGGCGTGCAGCACTCGACCGGCGGCTACCTGCTGATGACCATCCTGACGATGAAGTGGGTGTTCGACTACAAGCCGGCCGACGTCTTCTGGTGCACGGCCGACGTGGGCTGGGTCACCGGGCACAGCTACTGCACCTACGGGCCGCTCGCTGTCGGCGCGACCGAGATCATGTTCGAGGGCGTGCCGGTGTATCCCGACGCGGGACGCTTCTGGAAGATGATCCAGGACCACAAGGTCACGGTGTTCTACACCGCGCCCACCGCGATCCGCTCGCTCATCAAGGCGGGCGGCGAGCTGCCGAAGAAGTACGACCTCAGGTCCTTGCGCATTCTCGGCACCGTCGGGGAGCCGATCAATCCCGAGGCCTGGATGTGGTACTACGAGACCGTCGGCAACAAGCGCTGCCCGATCGTCGATACCTGGTGGCAGACCGAGACCGGCGGCCACATGATCACGCCGCTTCCGGGAGTCACCGCGCTCAAGCCCGGCTCGTGCACGCTGCCGCTGCCGGGGATCATGGCCGCGATCGTCGACGAGACCGGTCACGACGTCGAAAAAGGCAAGGGCGGCATCCTCGTCATCAAACGGCCCTGGCCCTCGATGATCCGCACCATCTGGGGCGATCCCGAGCGCTTCAGGAAGAGCTACTACCCCGAAGAATTCCAGGGCAAGTATTACCTCGCCGGCGACGGCGCGAGCCGCGACAAGGACGGCTATTTCCGCATCATGGGCCGCATCGACGACGTGCTCAACGTCTCGGGTCATCGCCTGGGCACGATGGAAATCGAGTCGGCGCTGGTCGCGAACACCAGGCTGGTGGCCGAGGCGGCGGTGGTCGGCCGCCCCGACGACATGACCGGCGAAGCGGTGTGTGCCTTCGTGGTGCTGAAGGGGCCGCGTCCCAGCGGCGCGGAAGCCAAGAAAGTCGCCGACGAGCTGCGCAACTGGGTGGCGAAGGAGATCGGCCCCATCGCCAAGCCCAAGGACATCCGCTTCGGCGACAACTTGCCCAAGACCCGCTCGGGCAAGATCATGCGGCGGCTGCTGCGCTCGATCGCCAAGGGAGAGGAGATCAAGCAGGACGTCTCGACCCTGGAGAATCCGGCGATACTGGAGCAGCTGAAGCAGACTTCCTGATTTCCTGGGCAATTGCCCACAACGGCTGTGGGATCGCTTCGCGGCGGCGTGATGTAGTATCGCGCGAACGACAATTCCAGGAGGAGCCAGGGCCATGTATCGCGCCACCAAAGACATCAAGCTTCCGACCACGATCACCGGCTCGCTGCCGCGCCCGAGCTGGTACACCGAGAACCTCGGCACGCGATCCTTCCTCGACGCGATGGTGAGCACGGCGTTCCGCGAGCAGTACGTCGATACGGTCTCGGTCTATGTGCACGAGCAGGAGGTCGCGGGCCTCGACATCGTCACCGACGGCGACGCCCATTTCGACCAGGACGTCGGCGGCCAGAGCTGGACCTCCTATCCGACGAAGCACATGGCCGGCTTCGAGCGCGGCAATCCGCGCCCCACGCCCGCGGGCAAGGGCGGCCTGTGGTTTCCGCCGGGCCACATCCTCCACGACTATCTCGAGTCGCGTGTCATGGCGAATATCGTCGGCCCGGTCGGCCGCGGCGACCTGCAGTACGCGCCGATGTGGAAGACCGCGCAGCGGCTGACCCGGAAGCCGGTGAAGTTCGGTACCATAGGCCCCGAGCTGGTGGCGTTCGCGGTGGCGGACCGGCACTACAAGAACGTCAAGGACCGCATCTACGCCCTGGCCGACGCCTTCAACGAGGAATTGCACGAGCTGGCCGACGCCGGTTGCGAGGTGATCCAGTTCGAGGAGCCGCAGATCCATCTTCTCGCCGTGCGCAACATGGTCGACGCGGTGATCAACCCGCAGTTCAGCGTCGAGGTGTTCAACCGCACCGTGAAGGGTCTGCGCGCAAAGACGGAAGTATGGTGCCATAGCTGCTGGGGCAATCCCTCGCAGCAGCGCATGTTCGCGGCGGTGCAGAGCTACAAGCCGGCCCTGCCTCTGTTCAACGAGGTCGATGCCGACGTCATCACCTTCGAGTCCTGCAGCGCCGGCGGAATGGATCTGGAGGCCTTCGGCAAGACGATCAAGGACAAGAAGATCGCGATCGGCGTGATCGATCACCACACGCTCCAGATCGAGCGTCCCGAGGAGATCGCCGATCACATCCGCCGCGCGCTCAAGCACATTCCCGTCGAGCGCCTGGTGATCAGCTCGGACTGCGGCATGGGGCGCGAGGGCATGAGCCGGCGCCACGCCTTCTACAAGATGGTGGCGCTGGTGCAGGGGACCAACATCGTGCGGCGCGAGCTCGGGCTGCCGGAGGCGCGCTGCCTGGCCGCCGACGAGCGCTTTTCGCTGGTCGTTCCTCCAAAGTAGACGAATGAAGAAAGACCTGGAAGACCGCCTTCTCATCCGCGAGCTGGTGGAGAACTGGGCGATCTGGCGGGACTCGATGATGTGGGACCGCTTCCGGACCGTCTGGCATCCCGAAGGACAGATGTGGGCGACCTGGTTCCAGGGTTCCTACGAGGAATTCATCCGGGTCAACAAGGAGGGCTACGCCCGCGGCGTGCGCATCGTGCACCTGCTCGGCGGCTCCTCGATCGACATCCAGGGCAAGCGCGCCATCGCGCAGACCAAGATGACGATCTCGCAGCGCGCGCCGGTCGAGGGCGTGTTGTGCGATGTCGCGTGCATCGGCCGGTTCTACGATTTTCTCGAGAAGCGCAAGGGCCGCTGGGGTCTGGTGCTGCGCCGGCTCTTCTACGAGAAGGACAGGCTCGATCCGGTCGACCCGGCGGCCACTCTCAAGCTCGATCAGGCCTTGCTGGAGCGCTTTCCGGTCGGGTACCGTCACCTCGCGTATCTGCAGACCAAGGTCGGCTACAAGGTGAAAGAAGACATGCCCGGCCTCGACGGGCCGGATGCCGACGCGCTGTATGCCTGGGGCGCGGCATGGCTGAAAGGAAAGCAGCTTCCGCTTCCGAAATAAATGACATGACAAAAGGGGAGAAGCATGTCGTTCGTCGATAAGTTCAATCTGCTGAACGAGTTCAACGTTCTGCGCATCATCTGCGGCGCGTTCTTCATTCCGCACATCTACGCCAAGTACTTCGTCCCCGAGGCGCTCGGCTTCTTCGTCGCCGCCAAGTTCAAGCCGCCGAAGTTCTGGTTGTATGTCGCCTGCGTGGTCGAGGTGGTGCTCGCGATCGGCCTGATCTTCGGCCTCTACACGGCCTATGTCGCCTGGGTCGCCGCCTTCCACCTCGCGGTCGCCGGGGCCGCGGTCTACCGCGTCACGGGAAAATGGCTGTGGAACATCGGCGGGCTCGAATACTGCCTGTTCTGGGCGATCTGCTGCGTCGTGGTCGCGATGCACGGATAATCCGCACTTCGGGGGAGAAATGATCAACGCGGCAATCATCGGGCTAGGGTGGTGGGGCAAGACCCTGGTGGAGTCGCTGGCGGACGGCAGCAAGGCCATGCGCTTCGCCGCCATGACGACACGGACGGTATCGCCGGATGTCGAAGCCTTCGCCAAGCAACACAAGCTGCGACTGCTCGACGACTACGAAGCGGTGCTCCACGATCGCTCGATCGACGCGGTGGTGCTGGCGACGCCGCCCTCCGGACACGTCAGGCAGATCATCGCGGCGGCGGCGGCCGGCAAGCACATTTTCTGCGAAAAGCCGTTCTCGTATTCCAGGAAAGACGCGGAAACGGCGGTCGAGGCAGCCGTCAAGGCGAGGTGCACGCTCGGCCTCGGCTACAACCGCCGCTTCCATCCCGAAATGATGAAGCTGAGGGAGCGGATCCGCTCGGGCGAGCTCGGCGTCATCCAGCACATCGAATGCAACATGGCGCATCCCAACGCGCTGTACTTCAAGCCGCAAGCGTGGCGCGCGGCCAAGACCGAGGCGCCGGTCGGGGGGCTCGCGTCGCTCGGCGTGCACGCGGTCGACGCCTTCATCGACCTGTGCGGCGAGTACGATCGCGTCTACTGTCAGAGCTTCGCGCGCGTCGTGCAGGGCGAAATCGACGATACCTCGTCCATGCTGTTCCGGATGAAGGCCGGCATGTCGGCCTATCTCAGCACCATCACCACCACCGGCCCCGGTTTCAGCTTCCACGTCTTCGGCTCCAAGGGCTGGCTGCGGCTCGAAGGCGTGACCCACGTGGCGGGCGCCTCGTCCGAAGAGCGGCGCACGCAGCTGTTCGGCACATGCAAGTACCAGCCGCTCAAGGGCCCGCTGCAGGTGTGGGAGGCGGAAAAGCTGGATGTCACCCGCGCCTGCTTCGAGGCGTTCGCACATGCGGCCGAGGGCGGCCCGCCCTTTCCGATCACGCCCGAACAGATGATCCACGGCGCAGCCGCGAGCGAGGCGATCATCCGCTCGGCGGCGAGCGGCAAAGTCGAAAAAGTATCCTGACCCGGAAAGCAGAATCATGGACCTCGGACGCGGCCTCGGCCACCTGACCTATTCGACGCTGGTTCACCCCGGCGACACCTGGGAGGAAATGTGGGCGAGCCTGACCACCTACGTTCCCAAGGTGAAGGCGCGCTTCGCCCCGCATGCGCCGTTCGGGGTATCGCTGCGCCTGTCGGCAAGATCGGCGGAAGCCCTCGCGGGCAGCCGTGCCGAGCGCGACAAGCTCAAGAAGTTCCTCGCCGACAACGACCTCTATCTCTACACGGTGAACGCGTTTCCCTACGGCCCGTTCAAGAACCAGGTGGTCAAGGAGCAGGTCTACGAGCCGGACTGGCGCTCGGAGGAGCGCACGCGCTATACGGTGAACGTCGCCGACGTGCTCGCCGACGTGGTCCAGGAGGGGATCTCGCCGTCGATCCAGAGCGCGCCGCTCGGCTTCAAGCCGCGCGTGACCGGACCCGACGTGGTGGCGAGCTATACGCAGCACGTGCTGCGCGTCGCCGCCCACCTGGTCGCGCTCGCCTCGCGCACCGGGCGCACGGTGACGCTCGCGCTCGAGCCCGAGCCGTTCTGTTTCCTCGAGACGACGGACGAGACGGTCGCCTACTTTGCGAACCACCTCTATTCGGGAGCCTCCGCCATGGCGCTGGCGAAGCTCGCCGGCATTCCGGTGTCGGAGGCGCAT
>DATIWX010000076.1:0-45440 GCA_035519135.1 Burkholderiales bacterium
GGGAATTGAGCTGTACGTAACCGGTTTGTCTTTCGAAGAACGTCGGCAGGTCCACGATGCTGACGCCTTCGAGTTTGCACTCAAGAAGTCTGGAGGTCGGAAAGTATCCGTTGCGTCTGTCCCGCACGCCGACAACGATCTCATCGACGCGGTGTTGCTCAACCAGAGCACGCAGCGCAGTGCAATCGCCCAGCACCCTGGACTTGTCCAAACTGGGCTGCCCGTCGCCGCATTGCACGAACCCCACCAGATGGAACCCTGCGCCCGGACCAAGGTTCTCCAGCAGTGATACCACTCCCGCCGCCCGCGAGCCGCTCCCTAGAACCAAGACTCTGCGCTTCAGGGCTTCGTGTCCGACAACTCGGAAGAACACCTCCCGAACGAGTGCGGTCAGCACAAAGGAGAAGAACAAGCTCAGTGCCATGAGGCCGCGACCCAGAACACTCGTCGGGACGACATAGAAAATGATCGCCATGACGATCGCGCTGGCCGGGAAGCTCGCGAGAAAGCGAACGTGATACTCGCGGTCCTTCTTGTGCAAGGCCGAACCGTACAGCCCGAATGCCGTCATGACGCCCAGCATGACGGCCGAGTACACCAAGGCACGCGGAAGCAGTGAAGCCTGCGCTCCTTCGACGTACAGGTGAAAATGTAATTCGAGGAAGCGCAGTGCAGCGGCTAGATATACCGTACCAGCGTGGATTGCCGCCTCCACCAGCACGAGCACCAGCAGCGGCAATGACACATAGTGGCCGAAAATGCGAACGCTCACTGCACCCTCCCAACGAACCTACCCCTTACCGCTCCTGCACTCTGCCTGCTGTTCCGAACCAGCAAGTTCGGACCAAGTTCTGTTATTTCAGCGCAGGCTTCAGATGCTAGGCAATATGGCCTTGCTCCGCAATAGCGGAGGACCTCCATTTGTGTGCAATAGTTCCGCTTGCTTGTGTGCAATATTCCCGCCTGTCTCACCTCTGTGAGCCCGCCCAGTTGGATGTCGACTCAATCACTTCCTTGCGAAGTTTCAAACCGTTCCCGTCGCGAAGCAAAGCGTGTCCTCGCTCACTTAACGCACCGATCGTGCCACATGTGGCACTTCCGACTTGTCGATCAGAACCTTAGGCAACGGAGTTCCGATCAAGCGGACCCAGTCATGCCCGTTTTCCCAACAAAATCAAAGCGTCCTATGGCGAAATTCGCCGACGGTCTGGAGAAAAATTCACGGTGCACGAGCGCCAAGTTGCGGATTGAGTGACGTAGTTTCGGCAATCGGTCCGAAAATCCGACATTCTTGTTCTGCCCCTAGGAGAACTACGGACAGGGAATTCCTTACGTGAAACGCGTCCGGTGGCGGAGAGGGTGGGATTCGAACCCACGATACGCTTGCGCGTATTCCGGTTTTCGAGACCGGCACGTTCAACCGCTCCGTCACCTCTCCGGGTGCGCGCATTTTACCAGCGCGCTCAAGGCGGCGGTTCGATAGCCTTGAGATTCCCCATGTAGGGCTGCAAAACCAGTGGAATGTCGATGCCGCAGTCTGCGCGCTGATAGTTCTCCATGATCGCAACCAGCGTGCGCCCGACGGCGAGCCCCGAACCGTTCAGGGTATGAACGAGCTCCGGTTTGCCCTTCTCGCCGCGAAAGCGCGCCTGCATGCGCCGCGCCTGGAATGCCTCGAAGTTGCTGCAAGAGGAAATCTCACGGTAGGCGCTCTGCCCCGGCAACCAGACTTCGATGTCATAGGTCTTCGCTGCCGAGAATCCAATGTCCCCGGTGCACAAGGCGACCACCCGATAAGGGAGCTCCAGCCGCTTGAGGATTTCCTCGGCGTGGCTAGTGAGCTGCTCGAGCTGTTGATAGGAATCCTGGGGGTGCACGATCTGCACCAGTTCCACCTTGTCGAACTGGTGCTGTCGAATCATGCCTCGAGTATCTTTCCCGTAGGAGCCTGCCTCACTTCTGAAGCACGGCGAATGGCAGACGAACTTCAGAGGCAACGACTCGAGTGGAACGATCTCATCGCGCACGATGTTCGTCACTGGCACTTCGGCGGTCGGGATCAGGTAGAACTTGCCCTCCTCGCCCCGCGGCACGGCGAACAGGTCGGCTTCGAATTTCGGGAGCTGCCCCGTACCACGCATGCTCTCGGCATTGACGAGATAAGGCACGTACACCTCGGTGTAGCCGTGTTCCTGCGTGTGGACGTCGAGCATGAATTGAGCAATCGCCCGGTGCAGGCGCGCAAGCAGCCCCTTCATCAGGACGAAGCGAGCGCCGGCAATTTTGGTGGCCGAACCAAAGTCGAGCAACCTCAGCCTCTCGCCGATGTGGACGTGATCCCTGGCGGCGAAGCCGAGCGCGCGCGGAGTACCGCTCTTGCGGATCTCGCGATTGTCCGCCGGCGAATTTCCCGGGGGCACCGATTCGTGAGGGACGTTCGGCACGCCGAGCATGAAATCCTGCAGGCGTTGCTGTATACCCTCGAGACGCTTCTCCAGCTCCGCGAGCTCGGCGTTGGCGCGGCCCGACTCGGCCATAAGTTCCGCCACGTCCTCGCCTTTGGACTTGGCCTGCCCGATACGCTTTGCGAACTGATTGCGCACCGCCTGAAGCTCCTGCGTGTGAACCTGCACGGCTTTGCGTTCCTCCTCGATTGCCCTGAATCCGGCGACATCCAGGGAGAACGATCGCGCGGCAAGCCGCCTTGCAACGGACTCGATGTCGCTGCGGAGCGCCTGAGAATCGAGCATGGGCTTCTACTTCTTCTTGGTGCGATCGAGACTGCGCAAGTAGGCCATCTTTTCAGCGATCTTCGCTTCCAGTCCGCGGTCGGTAGGCTCGTACCAGGTCACCGCGGGCATGCCTTCGGGGAAGTAGCTCTCGCCCGCAGCGTACGCCTCGGGCTCGTCGTGCGCGTACCTGTACTCCTTGCCGAAGCCGAGTTCTTTCATCAGTTTGGTCGGGGCGTTGCGCAAATGTGTGGGGACTGGACGCGAATCGTCGCTGGACACGAAGCCGCGCGCCCGATTATACGCGGCGTACACAGCGTTGGACTTCGCCGCGCAGGCGAGATAGATCACGGCCTCGGCAAGTGCGAGCTCGCCCTCCGGGCTGCCGAGCCGCTCGTAGGTCTCGCACGCGTCGAGTGCGATGCGCAGCGCGCGCGGATCGGCGAGACCGATGTCTTCGACCGCCATTCGCACCATGCGGCGGCCGACGTAGAGCGCGCCGGCCCCGCCATCGAGCATGCGCACCAGCCAGTAGAGGGAAGCATCGGGATCGGAGCCGCGGACGGACTTGTGCAAGGCCGAGATCTGATCGTAGAAGGCGTCTCCGCCCTTGTCGAAACGGCGCAGGTTGCGCGCCACAGCGTTCTGCACGAATTCTCCGTCGATCCGCGCGACGCCGGCGCCCGCGGCGGCGGTCTGGAGTATCTCGAGCAGATTGAGCAAGCGTCTCGCGTCACCGTCCGCCAGACCGATCACGCGCTCGCGCGCGCTTGCATCGAACGAGAGCTCCCCCAGGGACCGCGGCGCAGCCCGGTCGAACAGCTCGCCGAGCTCCGCCTCGGAAAGGCTCTGTAGCACGTAGACCGCAGCGCGCGACAGAAGCGCGCCGATCACTTCGAAGGAAGGATTCTCCGTTGTGGCACCGATGAACGTCAGCAGGCCCTGCTCGACGAAGGGCAAGAAGGCATCCTGCTGCGCCTTGTTGAACCGATGAACTTCGTCGACGAAAAGAATGGTGCGGCGGCCCGTGGCGACAAGCGCCTCCCGGGCGCGCTGCACTGCTTCCTTGATGTCCTTCACCCCGGCGAACACAGCCGAGAGCGAGACGAACTCCGCATCGAAAGCATCCGCCATGAGACGGGCAAGCGTGGTCTTGCCTACGCCGGGCGGGCCCCAGAGGATCATCGAGTGCGGCTTGCCGGCCTCGAAGGCGAGGCGCAGGGGTTTGCCCGGGCCGAGCAGGTGCTTCTGCCCCACCATGTCGTCGAGCGATTTCGGCCGGAGCGCCTCGGCCAGAGGAGGCACCGGCGCGCGCGCGGGAAACAGATCCGTCATTCGCTTCCGGCGGCAAAGCTCAGTTGACGTCGCCGATCACGTCCGCTCCCTTGGGAGGCGAGAAGCGGAACAGACTCGGGCTCAGGGCGGGGTTGCGCTCGAGCGAGTTGAACCGCAGGACGGTCGTCTGCCCGAAACTGTCGACGAGTTCCATGATCTTCAGCCCCGCAGGGCCGAATCCCATTCGTATTCTCTCGAAGCTTCCTTCCTTGTCGCGCGGCAAGGCCTCGATCCATTCAAGGCCGTCCACGGTTCCCTTGTCCGAGAGTCTGAACGCCCGCATCGCTTCATTGTTCCCCGCGAGCAACGCGGCCGGCGTCGAGCCGAGCGCCTGATCGAGCTTCTTGACTGTTACCTGTTTCAAGTCCTCGTCGTAAATCCAGACTTTGCTGCCGTCGCCGACGATGAGCTGCGAGTAGGGCTTCACATAGCTCCAGCGGAACTTTCCAGGACGCGAGAACGCGAGAACGCCGCGCGATTCCTGCAGCAACCTGCGGTTGCTGTCGAAGATTTTCTGCTCGAATTCACCCCGCGCGGTGAGCGTACCGTTGATGAATTCCGAGAAGCGCTCCAGGCTCGACGCCACAACCCCGGGTGCCAAGAGCACGAGTGCGCCCCCCAGCGCTGCCACTGCCAGGCGGCGGTGCAGATCCATGTGCGCCCCTATTCCATCTTCGCGGGCACAAGTACCTCGCGATTGCCGTTCGTCTGCATCGCGGACACGAGTCCCGCCTGCTCCATCTGCTCGATGAGGCGCGCCGCCCGGTTGTAGCCGATGCGCAGGTGGCGCTGCACCAGCGAGATCGACGCGCGTCGCGTGCGCAGCACCATCTCGACCGCCTGATCGTAGAGCGGGTCGGACTCGCCATCGCGGCCGGCGACCGGATCGCCCGCCGAGTCGCTTTCTTCGCCTTCGAGCACACCTTCCACGTACTCGGGGCGTCCGAGCGACTTCAGATACTCCACGACTTTTTGCACTTCGTGATCGGCCACGTATGCGCCGTGCACGCGCTGCGACATCCCCGCGCCGGGCGGCAGGTAGAGCATGTCGCCCTGCCCGATCAGCGATTCGGCGCCCTGCTGGTCAAGTATGGTGCGCGAATCCACCTTGCTCGAGACCTGAAACGCGATCCGCGTCGGTACATTCGCCTTGATCAGGCCGGTAATGACATCGACCGAGGGGCGCTGCGTGGCGAGAATCATGTGGACACCCGCGGCGCGCGCCTTTTGAGCGAGACGTGCGATCAGCTCCTCGACTTTCTTCCCCGACACCATCATGAGGTCGGCCAGCTCGTCGATGATCACCACGATATGCGGCAGCCTCTCCAGATTGCGAGGCTCGGGCAGATCGAGCGTCTCCGGGTCCTTGAGCGGGTTGCCCGATTTTTCCGCGTCCGCGACCTTGTGGTTGTAGCCCGAAAGATTGCGGACCGCGACCCAGGTCATGAGCCGGTAGCGCCGCTCGACCTCGCCCATGCACCAGTTCAGCGCGTTCGCCGCCTGTCGCATGTCGGTGACCACCGGCGCCAGAAGGTGGGGAATGCCCTGGTAGGTGGACAGCTCGAGCATCTTCGGGTCGACCATGACAAGCCGCACTTCGCGCGGCTCGGTCTTGTAGAGAATCGAGAGAATCATCGCGTTGAGCGCCACCGACTTGCCCGAGCCGGTGGTCCCTGCCACCAGCAGGTGCGGCATTTTGGCCAGATCGGCGACCACCGGATTGCCGGCGATATCCTTGCCGAGCGCGAGCGTCAGCGGCGAGTGCATATCATGGTATGCGCGGGAGCTGACGATCTCCGACAGCCGCACGATCTGGCGATGCGGGTTCGGAATCTCCAGGCCCATGCAGGATTTTCCCGGAATCGTCTCGACCACGCGGATGCTGTAGACGGAGAGAGCGCGTGCGAGGTCCTTCACCAAGTTGACGATCTGGCTCCCCTTAACGCCTATCGCGGGCTCGATCTCGTAGCGCGTGATCACGGGTCCCGGATAGGCGGCCAGGACCTTGACCTGAACGCCGAAGTCGCCGAGCTTCTTCTCGATCAACCTGGAGGTGTACTCGAGGGTCTCGGAGGAGAGGACTTCGATATCGCTGCTCGCTTCGTCGAGCAGCTTGATCGGCGGTAACGGCGTGTCGGGCAGATCGCGGAAAAGCGGCTCCTGCTTCTCCTTCTGGACTCTGGAGGACTTCGGTATCTCGATCACCGGGGACTCGATCCGGATCGGAGCATGCTCTTCGATCAGCAACTCGCGCTTTTCGTCCACCGCAGCTTCGCGCCGCTCCGCGGCGATCACCCCTGCCTTGCGATCCTGCCAGCTCTGCCACTTGTCGAGAGTCCAGATGCAGGCATGTTCGAGCCCGGCTCCGACTTTCTCCATGACCGTCAGCCAGGAAACGCCGGTAAACAGCGAGAGCGTCGTCGCGAAGAGCGCGACCAATATCAAGGTGGCGCCCGTGAAGCCGAAGCCCGACTGCAGCACCCTCGCCACGACGTCGCCGATCATGCCCCCGGGAGCAAGCGGCAGCGTGACCTTGAGGGAATGCAGCCTCAGCGCTTCGACCCCGCTGGAGGCGAGCAGCAGCACGCCGAAGCCCGCGACGGCGATGAGAACGGATCGTCGATCGCTCGCCGATCCGCCGTCCAGGCGACGCAGCGTCCACACGGCGGCAAGACCGAGCAGGACGACCCACCACCACGCGGAGATGCCGAAAAGATACAGGAGCCCGTCGGCGACCCACGCTCCCACCCTTCCGCCGAGGTTGCGAATCTCACCGGCCGCGACGCTATGCGACCAGCCCGGATCCGCGCGGCTGAATGTACCAAGAACGAGCGAAAGATAGAGGGCGGCGGCGACCAGGACGAACAGCCGTGATTCGCGCAGCAGCGCGGCGACCTTGCTGGGGAGGGGTGCCTGGTTCCGTTTCAAGGAAGCTTTGATGGATTCAAGCCGCCAACATCGAATTCGAGAGTACAGCAGCAGCCAAGTTCCCCGATTGCCCCCTCAATCGATCGTCAGGATGGTCTCGTGCAGGAAGATCGAACCGGGGCGCACCTCGATGTACCCCCCCGACTGGAGGTCCTTCATCACCCGGCTGACCATCTCGCGCGACGCGCCGATCATTTTGGCGATATCTTGCTTTGCAAGTTTCTTGGTGACCACCTTCTGACCGTTCACCGTTTCCGCCATCTCGAGGAGCAGGTGGGCCACCCTGCCGTAAACGTCCATGAGGGCAAGGCTGCCGATCTTCTGGTCGGCCTCCCGAAGGCGCGTGACCAGACCCCGCATGACGGTCATGGCCATCTCGAAGTTCTCGGCCAGGCATCGCTTGAAGTCCCGCTTCGACAGGCTCAGAAGCTCGCAGGCCTCGAGAGCGACCACACTCGCCGAGCGAGGGTGATCGTCGATCAGGCCCATTTCCCCGAAAAACTCGTTCGGTCCCAGGATCGCGAGAATCACCTCGCGCCCTTCGTCGTCGCTGATCATCACCTTGAGGCGACCCGAAATCACCACATAGAGCGAATCCGTAATGTCTCCGGCAGCGATAATGGTCGTGCCGCGCGGAAAGCTCTTGCGGCTGACTGCTCCGGTCAGCAGAGCCAACTGGTTCTCGGGAAGCACCGAAAACAGGGGCACATTGCGCAACAGAAGCATCGATACGCTTGCCGGGGCCGTCATTTATGCCGCCTCCCTGAACCCACTTGGCGTATCTTATCACCAGACCGGAAGCGGGTCGGAAGTGGCGCGCGTGCCCCGGGTTATAATCGGCCGCCTGAGGGGCGATTGAATTCCGGCGTTTCCGTCCCCACCCTTCCGCCATGTCGAAAAAAGCCAGGCACTCCCGCCTTCTCATACTCGGATCCGGTCCGGCGGGTTACACCGCTGCGGTCTATGCCGCGCGGGCGAATCTGAAGCCGGTGGTCATCGCGGGCCTCGCGCCGGGTGGGCAGCTGATGACAACGACCGACGTCGATAACTGGCCCGCCGACGGCCAGGGCGTGCAGGGCCCGGAGTTGATGGAGCGCTTCCAGAAGCACGCAGAGCGCTTCGAAACCGAGATCGTGTTCGACCATATCCACACGGCCCATTTGAACGAGCGCCCCATCCGTCTGGAGGGCGATGCCGGCGAATACACCTGCGACGCGTTGATCATCGCGACCGGCGCGTCGGCCCGCTACCTCGGCCTAGAATCGGAGAAGCGGTTCATGGGCAAGGGCGTTTCCGCATGCGCCACCTGCGACGGTTTCTTCTACAAGGGCCAGGACGTCGCGGTCGTCGGCGGCGGAAACACGGCGGTGGAAGAAGCGCTGTACCTTTCGAACATTGCACGTCAAGTCACGGTCATCCACCGCCGGGACAAGTTCCGGGCGGAGAAGATCCTGCAAAAGAAGCTTCTCGAGAAAGCCAACGTGAGCGTTCGCTGGAACCACGTGCTCGACGAGGTGCTGGGTGACGGAAAGGGAGTGAACGGCATCCGCGTCAAGGATGTCCAGACCGGCGTGGCGCAGAAGCTCGACGTGCATGGTCTGTTTGTCGCGGTCGGGCACACGCCCAATACAGGGATCTTCGAAGGGCAACTCGACATGAAGGGCGGATACATCGTCACTCGCGGCGGAAACGAAGGCAACGCGAGCGCAACCAGTATTCCGGGAGTGTTCGCCGCGGGAGATGTGCAGGACCACGTTTACCGCCAGGCAGTCACCAGCGCCGGCAGCGGCTGCATCGCGGCGCTGGATGCGGAGAAGTTCCTGGAAGGATTGCACTAGCGTTTCGCCGGGGCCGGCACCGTGCCCGTCCGCGACCATGCGCAAACGCCCGGCCATAGAACTTTCGGACGACGAGATCGCGCTGTTCCGCGACGCGGTACACGATACAACACCCATCCGGCCTGTACCTCGTGTCCCGCGCCGCGGCAAGGCGCCGCCGCCGGTACCGGTCCAATCCCTGCTCGACGGGCACGACACGATCGCCGAGAGCCTGGCAGGCTCCCTTCCTTCGGACCCGTCAGTCGAAACCGGCCGGGAATCGTCCTACCTGCGGGCGGGCCTTGGACGCGACGTGCTGCGCAAGCTGAGGCGCGGCCACTGGGTGGTCCAGGACGTCGTCGACCTGCACGGCCTCAACCGGGAGGAGGCCAGGCTGTTGCTCGCGGAATTTCTTCTGGCGTGCCTCAAGCGCGGACTGCGCTGCGTTCGCGTCGTTCACGGAAAGGGCCTGCGCTCCCCGGGAAAGGAGCCGGTCCTCAAGGCCAAGGTGCAGGTCTGGCTTATGAAACGCGACGAGGTGCTCGCCTTCTGCGAGGCACCGACAAACCAGGGAGGAAGCGGCGCGCTGCTGGTGCTGCTCAGGGCCCACACCAGGTAGGCGTCACGGGCTCAGACCGCGGCTTCGTTGATCTCGCCCGTTCTGATGCGAACGACCTGTTCCACCGAGCTCACGAAGATCTTGCCGTCGCCGATCTTGCCGGTGCGCGCGGCCTTGACGATCGCCTCGATCGCCCCATCGAGCATCTTCTCGGTGACGACCACCTCGACCTTCACCTTGGGCAGGAAGTCCACGACATATTCCGCGCCGCGATAGAGCTCGGTGTGCCCTTTCTGGCGGCCGAAGCCCTTTACCTCCGTGACGGTCAGTCCGGTGACCCCGACCTCGGCGAGCGCCTCGCGAACCTCGTCGAGCTTGAAAGGCTTCACGACGGCTTCAATTTTCTTCATGGCTTCGCTCCTGCGTTGACTCGCGCCGGTCAGTATAACAAAGCGGCGACGACATTATCGGGTGGGCGATCGCCCGTCGCCTATCCCTGGGGTTCCCGGTACCGGGAAGTGATCGGATAGCGCCAGTCCTTGCCGAAGCCGCGATGCGTAATCCTGATCCCTATCGGGGACTGCCGGCGCTTGTACTCGCTGCGGTGGATCATCTCCACCACACGCTTCACGTTTTCCGAGTCGAAGCCCCGGGCCACCATTTCTGCCGGACTCAGGTCGTTTTCCATGTATGCCGAAATGATGGCGTCGAGAACATCGTAGGGAGGCAGGCTGTCCTGGTCGGTCTGGTCGGGCCTCAGCTCCGCGGACGGCGCCCGCGTCAGCACGCGCTCCGGGATCACACGCCGGACGCCGTTGCGGTACCGGCACAAGCGATAAACCAGGGTCTTGAGGATGTCCTTGATCACCGCAAATCCGCCGGCCATGTCCCCGTACAGCGTCGCGTAGCCCACCGCCATCTCGGACTTGTTGCCCGTGGTGAGGACGATCGAACCGAACTTGTTCGACAGAGCCATCAGCAAGGTGCCCCGGATGCGGGCCTGCAGATTCTCCTCGGCGGCGTCGACCGGTCGCCCCGCGAACTCCTTCGCCAATAGGCCGAGGAAGGCATCGAACGCCGGACGAATCGGGATCTCGTCGTAGCGCACGCGGAGATTTCTCGCGATCTCCCGCGAGTCCTCGAGGCTCATCTGCGCCGTGTATTGCGAAGGCATCATCACGGCACGCACCCTCTCCTCCCCCAGCGCATCGCAGGCAATGCACAGCGTGAGCGCCGAATCGACCCCGCCGGACAGGCCGACGATCACTCCGGGAAACCCGTTCTTGCCCACATAGTCGCGCACGCCCAGGCACAGCGCCTTGTAAACCTCGGCTTCCAGCGGTTCGGGCTCCGCCATCGCCCCGGGTTGCGGCTCGCCGTCGGCAAACGTCACCAAGCCGAGCGCTTCCTCGAAAAGAGGCAGCTGGCAGACCTTTTCTCCGCGCCGGTCGAGCACGAACGAGCCGCCGTCGAAGACCAGCTCATCCTGTCCGCCGACGAGATTTGCGTAGACCAGCGGCATGCCGGTCTCGGTCACGCGTTCGCGCATCACGTCGTGGCGGGACGCCTGCTTGCCCATATGATATGGCGAGGCGTTCAGCACCAGCAGCACCTGTGCGCCCGCCTCCCGCGCGGCGCGGGGGGCCACGGCTTCCCAGGCGTCGGCGCAGATATTGATGCCGAGCTGAACGTTGTCCGGACGCGTAGTGAGCGGCCCCAAAGGGCCCCAGGTATCCTCGCAGATGTTCAGGCCGAACCGCGTCTCCCCCACTTGAAAGACGCACGGACTGTCCCCCGGCTCAAAGTAGCGTTTCTCATCGAAGACCGTGTAGTTTGGCAAGGCGTGCTTGTAATACCTATCGATGATCTGCCCATCGCGGATCACGGAGGCAGCGTTATAGCGTTTCCCTTCAGTCTGCTGGGGGTGGCCGACGACGAGCGTGATGCCGCTCACCTCGCTCGCCAGGCGCTCGAGCGCATTCGCGCAATCGCGGTAGAAGCCGTCGCGCAGGAGCAGGTCCTCTGGAGGATAGCCGCACAGCGCCAGCTCGGGGGTGAGCACGAGGGAGGCACCGGCAGCGCGCGCCTCCTCGCAGCACCTGAGAATCCTGGCGGCGTTGCCGGCGAGATCGCCGACTACACAATTGATCTGGGCAATCGCGACCCTGACGATGTTCGCCATCGATGAAGTCTACCATCGGGAAACGGTGTCCCGCCGCGACGGCCCGGGCAATCGACACTATAATCGGCCGGCGTGATCGCTGAGTCGATTTAGCCCCGGTTGAAGGAAGACGCGCCCTCGTTGAGAATCATCGATACGCTTCGGGCAGTCGACCCGAAGGCCTGGAACGCGCTCGCGGCAGGTCACCCCTTCCTGCGTCACGAGTTCCTCCACGCGCTCCACGAGACCGGTTGCGCCTGCGACCGCACGGGTTGGTCCCCCCGCTATGTCACGCTTTGGCAAGGCGTCTCGCTCGTCGGTGCCATGCCGCTCTACGAGAAGAACCATTCGTACGGGGAATACGTCTTCGACTGGTCCTGGGCGGACGCCTATCATCGATGCGGCCTGGCGTACTATCCGAAGCTCCTCTCTGCAGTTCCGTTTTCCCCCGTTACCGGTCCGAGACTGCTTGCCCGGGATGCAGCGACCCGCGCGCTCCTCGTTCGCGCAGCGCTGCGGCTCGCGCGCGAAGTGTCCTCGCTGCACGTCCTTTTCCCTGGCGAAGCGGAAGCGCGTGAGATGGAGACCGAGGGACTGCTGCTGCGCCGGGCGGTGCAATTTCACTGGGAGAACCGCGGCTACACGAGCTTCGAGCAATTCCTTTCCGATCTCGCCTCGGCGAAACGCAAGAAGATCCGCCAGGAGAGGCGCCGGGTGCAGGAAGCGGGCGTGCGGCTGCGCCGCCTCGTCGGCGACGAGATCCAGGACGAGCACTGGAGGTTTTTCACGCGCTGCTACAACGGGACCTACCGCGCACACCACTCGACGCCTTACCTCAACCTCGAGTTTTTCAGGCGCCTGGGCGGGTCGCTGCCCGAGCACGTCCTCATGGTACTCGCCGAGCTCGAAGGGAAGCCGATCGCGAGCGCCCTGAACATCTTTTCGCAGGAGGTGCTCTACGGGCGCTACTGGGGCTCGATCGCCCATGTTCCCCTGCTGCACTTCGAGACCTGCTACTACCAGGCGCTCGAGTTCTGCATCGAGCGGGGCATCCGCGTCTTCGAAGGTGGCGCGCAGGGCGAGCACAAGCTCGCCCGCGGCTTCATGCCGACCCAGACCTGGTCCGCGCACTGGCTGCGCCATCCGGAGTTCTCGGACGCCGTCGAGAAATTTCTCTCCCGCGAGTCCAGCGGGGTCGAGCACTACGTCGACGAGCTCAACGAGCGCAGCCCGTTCCGGGCGGAGACCTAGACTTACTTGGCTTTCGGCAGACCGCCGAGAAGCGCGGCCACCTGGCGTGGAGCCCGCTGAGCCGGCGCAGGCCGAGCCGGCGGATTGCTGACAGGCGCCGGTTCGTAGGGCGAGCTGAAGATCGGATCGGCGCTCTTTGCCGCCGCCGGAGCCGGACGAGTCAGGCGATCGCGCTCGCCGTGGCGCGACTTGCGCTCCCGTGCCGCTTCACCGCGGCGGCTGGGCTGGCTCATCATGGACGGCGCGACGCTCAGCTCGGGCTCGAATCCGGGAACGATCTTCCGCGGGATGCTGAGGCGTATCGTCTTCTCTATCGCTTCGAGCCGCTCGTGCTCCTCGGCGCAGACCAGCGAAATCGCCTCGCCGCTCGCCCCCGCCCGGCCGGTTCGGCCGATGCGATGGACGTAGTCTTCGGGGGCGCCCGGCAGCTCGAAATTCACAACGTGAGGAAGATCTTCGATATCCAGCCCGCGCGCGGCTACGTCGGTGGCCACCAGCACCCTGACTTTCCCCGACTTGAAGTCGTCGAGCGCCTGCAGGCGCTCCGGCTGGGTCTTGTCGCCGTGAATGGCGGCCGTATGAATGCCGTCACGATTGAGCTGATAAGCCAGGCGGTTGGCCCCGATACGGGTCGAGTTGAACACCAGCACCTGGCGCAGGTCGCGCGACTGGATGAGGTACGCGAGCAACTCGCGCTTTCGCTCGCGCCTGACCGGGTGCACCAGGTGCGTGACCGATTCAGCCGCGGCGTTGTTGCGCGCCACCTGAACCAGCACCGGGTCGCGCAGGAACGACTCGGCGAGCGTGCGTATCTCGCCGGTCAGAGTCGCCGAGAACAGCAGATTCTGCCGCTGCTTCGGCAGCAGCGCCATGATCCGCCGCACGTCGGGAATGAAACCCATGTCGAGCATGCGGTCGGCCTCGTCGAGCACGAAGGCCTCGACCTGCTGAAGGTTGACCGCTTTCTGCTGCACGTGGTCGAGCAGCCGTCCGGGCGTGGCGACCAGGAACTCCACGCCCTGACGCAACGCCGCGGTCTGCGGCTTCATGTCGATTCCGCCGAACACAACAGTGCTGCGCAGCCCGATGTACTTGCCGTAGATGCGCACGCTTTCCTCGACCTGGGCTGCGAGCTCACGCGTCGGCGTGAGAATCAGTGCGCGCACCGGATGGCGCGCCGGAGAAGCGCTGGTATTGGCGTGGCGCGCGAGGCGCTGCAGGAGAGGCAGGGTGAAACCGGCGGTCTTGCCAGTGCCGGTCTGCGCGCCGCCAAGAACATCGCGCCCCTGCAGCACCAGGGGAATCGCCTGCGCCTGGATCGGTGTAGGTTCGGTGTATCCCTGCTCCGCAACTGCCTTCAGCAGTTCCGGGAGCAGGTTCAGGTCGGCAAAACTCGGCAAACGAGAACTCTCCTTCCGCCCTGGGTCCGGGCCGAAGAAACTTCAGTCAGTGGGAATGAACCAGCGGACAGGGTGGATAGCGGCGCATTATAGCAAAGCCTGCCCCTGACGCTCCAGCGCCCAGGCGACATGCTCGCGCACCAGCGCCGAAGGGTCCTGCGCGCGCAAGTGCAGCGCGGCGGCGGCGCGCGCGCTCGGCGGAGCGTTGCCGAGCCCTACGGCCAGATTGCGCAGCCAGCGCTCGTAGCCGATTCTCAGGATGGGACTTCCCGCCATGCGCCGCCGGAACTCTCCCTCCGTCCAGGCGAACAGCTCGATCAGCTCGGCGCAATCCAGGCCGTTGCGCACGCGGAAATCGGCCTCCGGCGCGACCTGCGCGTAGCGGTTCCACGGGCAAACCAGCTGGCAATCGTCACAGCCGTAGACGCGGTTGCCGATGAGCGGTCGCAGCTCGGCGGGAATGCTCCCCTTCAACTCGATCGTCAGGTAGGAAATGCAGCGTCGCGCATCCAGCTGGTAAGGCGCAACGATCGCCCGCGTCGGGCACACGTCGATGCACTTGCTGCAGCTGCCGCAGTGCTCCTGCACCGGAATATCTACCGGGAGCGGCAGGTCGGTGTAGATTTCCCCGAGGAAGAAGAACGAACCGGCATCGCGCGCGAGCAAGAGCGTGTGCTTGCCTCTCCAGCCCAGTCCCGCCTTGCGCGCGAGCTCGACCTCCATCACGGGCGCTGAATCGGTGAACACACGATAGCCGAAGCGACCGATTTCTCCCGCGATCGTCTCTGCAAGGCGCTGAAGGCGTGCCCGCAGCACTTTGTGATAGTCGCGCCCCAGCGCATAGCGCGCGACAAAGGCCTGGTTGCCGTCCGCGAGCACGCGCAGGCTGTCAGCAGCATCGGGCCGATAGTCCATGCGTGCCGAGATGATGCGCAAGGTGCCGGGGACAAGCAAAGCCGGGCGCGTCCTTTTCGCGCCGTGCCTTCGCATATAATCGAGTTCGCCCGCGAAGCCGGACGCGAGCCACGCCCGAAGGCGGGGCTCCGCTGCAGCAAGGTCGGCATCGGCGATGCCCAGCGCCTGGAATCCCAGCTCACGCCCCCAGGACTTGACCTTCGCTGCGAGCGTCGCCAGATCGGCCGGGCGCGGACGCCTCACCTTTCGGGTCGCCTTCACATGGTTCATGCGCCAGATCATAGCCAGCCCTCCGCCTCGTCGCACTGGAACGGGCACCTGGAAGACCCGGCCGCGACCCGCCGGCTCGGCTCGCGCCTCGCCGAATGCCTCGAACCGGGCATGCGGCTGTACTTCCGGGGTGAACTCGGGAGCGGGAAATCGACTCTGATTCGCGGGTTGCTGCGCGGTCTGGGCCTGCAGGAGAAGGTCAAGAGCCCGACCTATACCTTGGTTGAACTTTACGTCACTTCTAGATTAAACTTGTACCACTTTGATTTTTATCGATTCCTGGATGAGAGAGAGTTCGTGGACGCAGGCTTGGCGGACACCTTCCGCGGGAAGGGCGTCTGTCTGGTCGAATGGCCGGAACGGGCCGGGAGCGCCCTCCCCCAGCCCGACCTGGAGTTCATGCTCGCCTACTCGGGCAGCGGCCGCTCCATCGCCGCGCACGCCCAAAGCCCAGCGGGGAAACGGTGCCTAGCCATCTGCCGAGGCGCCTGAGTACGCCCGCCTTCCTGGGCGTGTGCCTGCTTGCGCTGTCGCAGATCGCGCTCGCGGCCGAGACATCCGCCGAGCGCGTGCGCGCCGTCCGGGTGTGGCCGGCCCCCGAATACACGCGCGTGACGCTCGAGTCGGGCGAGCCCCTGCGCCACCGCCTTGTCACCATCAAGGACCCCGAGCGCCTGGTGCTCGACCTGGAAGGCGTCGACTTCCCGAGCGTCCAGGAAGGATTCAGCGACAAGGTATCGCCGGGGGACCCCTACATCGGGAACCTGCGCGTCGGGCGCTTCAAACCGGGCGTTGTCCGCGTCGTGCTCGACTTGAAGACCGAGGTCAAGCCGCAGATCTTCACGCTCGCGCCGATCGGCGAATACGGCCACCGGCTGGTGCTCGACATCTATCCCACCCATCCGATCGATCCGATCCTGGCGCTGCTGCAGAAGCCCGAGCTGAAGATGGAGCAATCCCTCGGGAAGGAAGCCGGGGAGCGAACGCCGCCCAAAGGGCCGCCGGCGAAGCGGACCGAGCCGGCAGCCGAGCGTCTGGTCACCATCGCCCTCGACGCGGGGCACGGCGGCGAGGACCCGGGCGCGAGGGGGCGCCGCGGCACCTACGAGAAGACCGTCACCATGACGATCGCGCGCAAGTTGAAGGCGCTGATCGATTCCGAGCCGAATATGCGTGCCCTGCTCATACGCGACGGCGACTATTTCATCAAGCTCGACGCGCGTGTCGAAAAAGCCAACCTGGTCAAAGCGGACTTGTTCGTCTCGATTCACGCGGACTCGTTCGTCAAGCCTCACGCACGCGGATCGTCCGTGTTCGCGCTCTCGGAGCGCGGCGCCACCAGCACGGCCGCCCAGCAGCTCGCCAAGCGCGAAAACGAGGCGGACCTGATCGGAGGCGTGAACCTCAAGACCAAGGATCGCTATCTGAAAATGACCCTAGCCGATCTGAGCCTGACGGCGCAGATCAGCGACAGCCTCAAGCTTGGCCGCGCGGTGCTCGGGGAGCTGGGCGACGTCAATTCACTGCACCGGGGACGAGTCGAGCAGGCGGGCTTCGCCGTGCTCAAGGCGCCGCAGATCCCTTCCATCCTCGTCGAGACCGCGTTCATCAGCAATCCCGACGAGGAGCGCAGACTCAACGACGAGGCCTACCAGGAGAAGATCGCCCGCGCGATCCTCCGCGGGGTCAAGAGCTACATCTCCAAGAACCCTCCGCTGCTGACCCCGTCGACTCTCGCGGCGATCCGCTGATCGATTCCCGGCGGACTCAGGTCTTGGCCCGGTTCAGCAGGTACCTGAAGTACTCGAAGACGATCGGCAGCACCGACAAGGCGATCACCCCGATGATGACGGCGGCCAGGTTCTCCTTGACCACGGGGACGTTGCCGAACCAGTAGCCCGCGTACAGCAGCGACAGCACCCAGGCAAGCGCGCCGGCGAGGTTGTAGGCGAAGAAGCGCAGATAGGTCATCCCCGCGATGCCCGCGACGAACGGGGCGAAGGTCCTCAGGATCGGCACGAACCGCGTGATGATGATGGCTACTCCGCCATGCTTCTCGTAGAAGGCATGGGCGCGGTGCAGGGCCTTGCGGCTGAAGAAGCGCGAATCTTCCCAATGGAATACCCGCGGTCCGATGTAGTGGCCGATCGAGTAGTTCACGGTATTGCCGAGCACCGCGGCGGCAACGAGCAGCAGCGCGAGCAGGTGCACATCCATCCCCCCCGCGGCCGCCAGCGCTCCGGCTACGAACAACAGCGAATCCCCCGGCAGGAATGGCGCCACCACCAGGCCGGTCTCGGAGAAGATGATGATGAAGAGCATCAGGTAGACCCATGCGCCGTGCTGCTGGAGGAGGACGGCAAGATGCCGATCGAGATTGACCAGCAGGTCCCAGCCGGAGAGCAGGAGTTCCACCGCCCGCATTCTACCGTGTCACATATAATTGGCGCGGCGATCTCGCTCAGTCCCCGAAGAACCAATCGTGTCCGCCATCCGGCTCCTTCCCGAAACGCTGATCAGCCAGATCGCGGCGGGCGAGGTGGTCGACAGGCCGGCGGCGGTCGTGAAGGAGCTCCTCGAGAACAGCCTCGACGCCGGCTCAACCGAGGTTTCTGTTGCGCTGAGCGAGGGAGGCATCAAGCAGATCCGCGTGGCCGACAACGGCGCCGGCATCGCCAAGGACGACCTGCCGATGGCGTTCGCGCGGCACGCGACGAGCAAGATCGCATCGCTCCATGACCTGGAGGAGGTCCAATCCCTCGGATTTCGCGGCGAGGCCCTTGCGAGCGTCGCATCGATCGCGCGCGTCAGTCTGGCGAGCCGCGCCGCCGGATCGGAGCGCGCCTTCGTCATCAGGGCCGAGGGCGGGAGCATCGGGACCGTGGAGCCGACGGCGCAGCCCGAGGGCACAGTAGTAGAAGTCGACGAGCTGTACTTCAACACGCCCGCGCGGCGCAAGTTTCTCAAGAGCGAAGCCACCGAATTCGGTCACTGCGAAGAGGTCTTTACGCGCATCGCGCTGTCGCGCCCCGGGGTCGCGTTCGCGCTGCGGCACAACGGACGGGTCGTCGCGCGGTTCGGGCCGAGCGATGCCGCGAAGCGGGTCGAGGCTGCGCTGGGTGAGGAGTTCGCGCGATCGATGCGCGCCATCGACGCGCATGGCGGCGCGCTGAAGCTCTCGGGCTTTGCCGGCTCACCCGCCTACACCCGCGCCGCGCGCGATGCCCAGTTCGTCTACGTCAACGGCCGCTTCGTGCGCGACAAGCTGCTCGCGCACGCCCTGCGCGAGGCCTATCGCGACGTGCTTCACGGCGAGCGCCATCCTGCCTACGTTCTGTTTCTCGAGATCGATCCGCGTGCGGTCGACGTCAATGTCCATCCCGCGAAGATCGAGATCCGCTTCCGCGAACCCCGCGCGGTGCATCAGTTCGTATTTCACGCGGTGGCAAAAGGGCTCTCGGGCACGGCCGCCGACACTCCCGCCGCCATCGCCACGCCGCTGGCGGCGGGCCAAACCCTGACCCCGCAATTCCACCAGGCGGGCCTGGGACTCGCGCAGCCGGTGGCGAAGTACGCGGCGATGTTCGCCGACCGGCAAGCCGGCCCCGCCCTTGCCGCCGGCGACGCAGCTCGCAGCGTGGACGCGCCGGACGCACCGCCGCTGGGGTTCGCGCTCGCGCAGCTTCACGGCGTCTACATCCTTGCCCAGAACCGCGACGGCCTGGTTCTGGTCGACATGCACGCGGCGCACGAGCGCATTCTCTACGAGCGGCTCAAAGGGGCGCTCGACTCGCGCGCCATGAACACGCAGAAACTCCTGATCCCCGCCACCTTCCACGCCGACCGGGTCGACGTCGCCACCGCAGAGGAGCACGGTACCACGCTCAACCTGCTCGGCTTCGACGTCGCGGCGATCTCGCCGTTCGCCCTCGCGGTACGCGCGGTCCCCTCGATGCTCGCCGACGCCGACGCCTCGGTGCTCGCGCGCGCGCTGCTGCGCGACATCCGCGAATACGGCGCGAGCCGCGTGCTCACCGAGCGCCGCGACGAGCTGCTGGGTACCATGGCCTGCCACGGCGCCGTGCGCGCCAACCGGGCGCTGACGATACCGGAGATGAACGCGCTGCTGCGCGAGATGGAGGAAACGGAGCGTTCCGGCCAGTGCAATCACGGCCGGCCGACCTGGTTCCAGATGAGCCTCGCGGACATCGACAAACTCTTCATGCGTGGCCGCTGAACCCGCAGCCATCCTCCTCGTGGGCCCGACCGCGAGCGGCAAAAGCGCGCTGGCGGGGGTGCTGGCAGATCGCTTTCCTGTCGAGATCGTCAGCGTCGACTCCGCTCAGATCTACCGCGGCATGGATATCGGCACCGCAAAGCCGGGGGCTGCAGAGCGCGCGACGGTCCCCCATCATCTCATCGACATCATCGATCCGACCGAGGCCTACTCGGCCGCCCGTTTCCGGGAAGACGCGCTGCATGTGATGAGGGGAATCACGGCGCGCGGGCACACGCCGCTGCTCGTCGGCGGCACCATGCTCTACTTCAAGGCGCTGCGCGAGGGCCTGTCCGAGCTTCCCGCCTCCGACCCGGAAATCCGGGCGCAGATCGACAGCGAGGCGGCCGAGCGCGGCTGGCCGGCGATGCACAAGGAGCTCGCGAGGATCGATCCGGCGACCGCGGCCCGGCTGAAGCCCAGCGACGCGCAGCGCATCGAGCGGGCGCTCGAGGTCTTCCGAATGAGCGGCTCGCCGATGTCGCAACTGCTCGGGCGAAAGAAGAGCGCCCTTCCCTTCCGTCTTGTCGAGCTCGCGCTCGTTCCAGCCGATCGCGCCGAGCTGCATAGACGCATCGAAGCGCGCTTCGACGCGATGCTCGAGCGCGGGCTGGTCGAGGAGCTGCGAGCGCTGCGCAAGCGCTACGCCTTGAGGCCGGGTCTACCGTCGATGCGCTGCGTCGGTTACCGGCAGGCGTGGCAGTTTCTCGAGGGAGAAATCGACCGCGACGAGCTGCGCAATCGCGGAATCCATTCGACGCGCCAGCTCGCCAAGCGCCAGCTCACCTGGCTGCGGGCGATGAAGACGGTGCGGAGCTTCGACTGCCTGGCTGAGGACCTGGACGCCGAGGTGCTGGACTACGTTCGCCGCGGTATCAATCGAGCCAGTCCCGGTCCTTGAGCTTCTTCGGAAGATAGGTCTTGGTCAGGTAGCGGAAGTCCTTGTTGGCGAGCGCATCGAGCTCGTACTTGAGACCGCTCGCGAGCATCCGCTTGATCTCTTCCTGCCAGTCCTTCTTCTGGAACCAGCGGTAATTGATCAGCTCCTTGGCCCGGCTCACGTCCTTGTCGTTGAGCTTGATGCCGACATTGCGTGGCAACCCGTACTTTTCGGGATCCGAGCTCGAGAGCCCGATGAACTTGGCTTTGGGGATGGCCATCCGCTCGCTTTCGAACGCGAGGTTGATCGATCCCTGCTTGACGACCGAGTAGATGTAGTAGCCCCAGGGGTCGTTGTCGACGAGGACGTAGACCGGAAGCCCGTACTCCTCGTTCAGTCGGCGCGCCAGGCGCCGCACGCCACGCGGCGGCTGGCCGTTGCCCGTCAGGAGGACGCAATTGTACCGGCGCCAGAACTTGTCCTCCGAGAGCCGGTTCCACTGGGTGCCCTTCTCGACGAGCAGCACGAAGTCGGCGGTGCATTTTCGGATCTGGATGAACTCGGGCTCGACGATGGAGGGCACCGAGTAGCCGCCCTTGCCCAGGCGCGCGCAATCCACCCGGTCGCCGTCGTCGGTGAAGACGACCGGCCCAACGATGCTGCCGGCGTTTTCCGCGCGCACGTGAAGCTCCTCGCGCAACGCCGTCAGCGTCACTTCGAGGTCCTCGATCAGCGGATCGGACTCGTTCTGATTGTCGAAAGTGTTCTCGTGCGAGTCCCTCATCGTATGCTTGGTGCGGTAGTAGATCTCCCGCAAAGACGTCGTGAGGTTCGCCCTCTGGAGCTCGGCCAAGGCATCGGCCACCAGCACCGTTTGCATGAACTTCTTCGCCATTCCCACGTTGAACAGCGTGCGCTCCTGCCTGCGCTTGCCCATCTCGATGATGCCCCGCTTCTCGTTGAAGCTGACGTTGGCGAGGCTGCGCACGGGGATCGATAGCGCCGGGTCACGACTCCGGTCGGCGGCCGCGATCACGGTGTCGGCCACGCCGACCAGCTTCTTCTCGACCGGGGTCGGTTTTCTTGTGCTTGCTTTCGCCATGAGCTTATCTCTTCTTACGTTTGGCCTTGGGCTTCCGCTTGGCCGTTTTCGTCTCTTTCGTCGGTGCGGCCTGTTCCGGCGGACCGCCGTTGGCCGGCGCGGCACCCGGCGACACCGGCGCCTCCCCTTCGACCCCTTCAGGCGTGATGATGATCGAGTGAGGCAGACCCTCAGGGCCGCTCTCGTGGCCCAGGATCTCGTCGGTCTTGGCTCCGCCGGTACGCTTGAGAGCGATCTTCTGAAGCTGGTTCTTGAACTTTTCCTTGGCCAGCTTACCGCCCTTCAGCCGCGCGCACGCCTCGACGATCTCTTCGATGTAGAGCTCGAAAATATTACGCCGGTGGAACTCGCTCTTCGCCCGCTCGCGCCTCCGCAAGAATAGGCCGAGCCGGCGCCCGCATTCCTGAAGCGCCAGCCTGATCTCCTTCCGGATCTCGTCGTAATCGGCGATCGCTTCCTTGGATTCACTCGTGAACGGCACCCAGACCGAGGCCATGTGGACGAACACCACCATGGGCCCCGCCGGGAGCGCCCCGCGCGATTGCGCGACGCCGTAGTTGCGCCAGCCGGTCTCGAGCACCGACTTGTACGCGGCGCATGCCGACTGCTGATACAGCAGGGGGACGCGGTTGGCGTAGCGGATGACGCGGGCGAGCTCGCGGTCGCCCTCCTGCTGCTCGCCTTCGGCGAGGGGCTCGGGCGGCGCTTCCGGAGCCTGCGCCGCCTGCTCGGGGCCTTTGCCGAACGCCAGGCCCGCCTCGATGATGAAAGGATTGCCGCGGTACACCGCGGGCGGGCGGGTCACCGCCGTGTAGAAGTCGCCCTTGATCTGCTGGTAGAGCCCGTGGAGGATCGCCTTCTCGCCGATCGGCGAGATGCAGTTGGACGGCGGCGCCATGATCTTGGTGGACTGGATCGCCTTGTAGAGCGCCTCCGCGTCGGCGCCGCGAAGACTGCGCGGCTTCGCGTTGGGCGAGAGCTTCGCCGTCTTGCAGATCTCCTGGGCAACCGCGGAAGACACGCGGCTGAACTCGGAGCCCAGGAACCCCGACAGCCAGTGGCTCTTGGTGTCGTGGAGCATGCGAAGGAGAATGCCGAACTCGATGCCGTAGGGATGCGGCTTGATCTCCTTCGGCTGGGGCGGCAACTCCTCGATCGTCCGCGGATACTCCCGCGTCTCCCCCTCCGGCGTGCGGTAGACGAGCCGCACGTGCGGATTGGCGATCGCCACCTGCTCGAGAAACTCGTCCACCGACGCGCGGCCTTTCTGGTAGCGGCCGTCGATCTCCAGCGCCACCTGCGTGCCGCGCGGGTGGTCCCAGTCGATTCTCTTGTTCTCGAAGATCCTCGGCTCGTTCTTCTTGGTGTCGATCTGGACTTCGAAGTAGTGGGCGGCGGCCCGCGCGCCTGTGCGCGAGATGATCCGCACCGGCTTGCCCGTCGTGAGCTGAGCGTACATGCCGGCCGCCGAGATCCCGATGCCCTGCTGGCCCCGGCTCATCCTGAGCCTGTGGAACTTCGAGCCGTAGAGGAGCTTTGCGAAGATCGGCGGGATTTGTTGCCTCACTATCCCCGGGCCATTGTCGGTGATCGTGACGCGGAAGCGGGTTGCCTGGCTCGGAGGCAGCGGCGGCGCGCCGTCGGCGGCCGCCACTTCGACGTTGACCAGGACGTCAGGCAGGATGCCGGCCTCCTCGGCCGCGTCCAACGCGTTGTCGACAGCTTCCTTGACGCAGGTGAGGAGCGCCTTGCGCGGGTTGTCGAAGCCCAGCAGGTGGCGGTTCTTGGTGAAGAACTCGGAGACGGAAATCTCCCGCTGGCGAGCTCCCATCTCGACGGCGGAGACGGTCGGGGCCGGCTTTGCGTCGGGAGTCTTGACTGTCGCGGCTTCGGGCTTTGCCGTGGACTTGGCTTTGGACTTGAGCTCGGGCTTGGACTTGGGTGCCGCTTTGGACTTGCGTATGCGTTTTGCCATAAACCAAGGCTACGAAATCGGTCCGAGCACGAGCTTCAGCTCCCCCAGGGCCGGATCGCTTCCTTGAGCTTCTTGTAGCCCTCGATATAGCGCGGACGCTTGCCGCCGTAGATCTTGTCGAAGGTGGCGAGCTGCGCGTCGAGCCAGTCGGCGAGCTTCTTGTTGCCCGGATTGGCCGCCTTGTAGGCTTCGTTGATCAGCACGAAGTGGATGCGCGGGTCGTAGGGCTGTTTCTCGCCGCCCACGGTCTCGTCGCCGTCGAGCAGGCGCAGCAGCATCGCGTCGGCCGAGCCGAGCGTCTGCTCGTAGATCGGCGCGCCGTGGACGCGGTACATGACGCTGGTCATGTCCTTGCCGTTGGTCATGGTGAAGCCCATGTCCTTCCACAGTTTCTTCATGTCGACCTTGGCGCCGGCACGGTCGAGCACGATCTGGCCCCAGTCGCGCAGCACGTCGGGCGCGTCGGCCATCAGGTCGGTGAGCCGGTCGCCGTCCAGGTCAGTGGCATACACGATGCAGGGGCGCTGGCGGATCATGTCGTGCAGCAGCAGGCCGAAATTGGTGTCGGAGATGTGCTCGTAGACGTCCCCGCCCCAGCTCTCCATGCCGGCCTTGAAGTCCTTGGGCAGGAGCGCCACGATCGCGTCCACGTTGGCGCGGTGCTCCTCGTAGGCGTCCACCGTGTACTGGCGCTTGAGCTTGAACTTCGTGCCCTGCAGCAGCCAGCGGAAAATACCTGCGTTGACCGCGTCTTCCTGCGCCTGGGTAGGCTTGGTCGCCACCCGGCCGAGTTGTCCGGTCTCGTGCACCATCTTGAGAAAGAGCCGCGCGGCGTAAGCCATGCGCACGCCCGGCGTGTTCATCTCGGAGTGGATGACGCCGGTCTTGGGGTCGACGTTGAACTTCTTCTTGTCCTGCGAGTACGGCAGGCCCGGCATGAAGCGGATGCTGGTGATGCCTCCGTAGGGGCGCACATTGCAGTAGACGCCCGCGGCCGTGCGCAGCGGCGCATTGGCCGACTTGCCGTTGACGACGACTTTCCTGCCGCCCTCGTTCACCATGAAGTCGCCCGCGGTGGACCACTTGAGCGCGGTGGTGTCGAGCTTGCCGAACCACTCCAGCGAAACCAGCTTCGTGTCGTGGCGGAACTGCGCCATCATCGGCACCCCGAGGAACGGCAGGCCGAGCACATCGAGCGCCATGAGCGTGCCGTTCAGGGCGAACATGTCGGTGAACGCGTGGGCCACGGGCTTGACGCCCCCGGCGGCGTTCCCGCCTTCCCAGATGATCGCGTCGGGGTAGCCGGCCGGCTTGACGGCGGAGCGCTTGTAGATGCCGTCGAGCAGCTTGAACAGATCGCCCTTCTGCTCTTCCTGGGCGATTTTCAGCAAGTCGAGTTGTTGTGCCATGGACGTGAAACCTCGGTAAGTTAAAGAGCGGCCGGAGCCGCCCTTTTTCGATGCTAACCCTCTGCGCGCGCGCGGGTTTGACTCAGATCAAACCATCAGCGGTACGATCAGCAGCGCCACGATGTTGATGATCTTGATGAGCGGATTGACCGCCGGGCCGGCGGTGTCCTTGTAGGGATCGCCCACGGTGTCGCCGGTGACCGCGGCCTTGTGCGCTTCCGAACCCTTGCCGCCGTAATGCCCGTCCTCGATGTACTTCTTGGCGTTGTCCCAGGCGCCGCCGCCGGTGGTCATCGAGATGGCGACGAAGAGGCCGGTGACGATGGTACCCATCAGCACCCCGCCCAGAGCCTGCGGGCCGAGCACCAGGCCGACCACGACCGGCACCAGCACCGGAAGCAGCGACGGGATCATCATCTCCTTGATCGCGGCGCGCGTGAGCATGTCCACGGCGACGCCGTACTCGGGCTTCGCCTTGCCCTCCATGATGCCGGCGATCTCCTTGAATTGGCGCCGCACCTCTATCACCACCGAGCCCGCGGCACGGCCGACCGCCTCCATCGCCATGGCACCGAAGAGATACGGCACCATGCCGCCGATGAACAGGCCGATGATCACCATGTGGTTCGACAGATCGAAGGAAACCGCCTTGCCCGCGCCCTCGAGCGCATGGGTGTAGTCGGCGAACAGCACCAGCGCGGCGAGCCCCGCCGAGCCGATGGCGTATCCCTTGGTCACCGCCTTGGTGGTGTTGCCGACCGCGTCGAGCGGATCGGTGATGGCCCGCACCGAGTCGGGCAGATCGGCCATCTCGGCGATGCCGCCGGCGTTGTCGGTGATCGGTCCGTAGGCGTCGAGCGCGACGATGATGCCGGCCATCGACAGCATGGCGGTCGCGGCGATGGCGATGCCATACAGGCCCGCGAGGGCGTAGGAAACGAAAATCGCGACGCACACCGCGAGCACCGGCCAGGCGGTGGCGCGCATCGACACGCCCAGGCCGGCGATGATGTTGGTGCCGTGCCCGGTGGTCGAGGCTTCCGCGATGTGCCGCACCGGCTTGTACTGCGTGCCGGTGTAGTACTCGGTGATCCACACCAGGAACCCGGTGAGGGCGAGGCCGACCACCGCGGCACCGTACAGGTGCCAGACGGTGATCATCTTGCTGCCGCCGATCACGTCGAAGGGGACGACCTGGAGAATGTCCCCCATCATGATCCGCGTGATCGGATAGAAGGCGACCAGGGCAAGACCCCCGGCCCAGATGAGCCCACGGTAGAGCGCCGGCATGACGTTCTTGTCGCTCGGTTTGGTCTTCACGAACCAGATGCCGATGATCGAGGCGATGATGGCGAAGCCGCCGATCACCAGCGGATAGATCACCGCCGCCGGGCTCGCCGTCTTCACCACCAGCGCGGAAAGAATCATCGTCGCGATGATGGTCACCGCATAGGTCTCGAAGAGGTCCGCCGCCATGCCGGCGCAGTCGCCGACGTTGTCGCCCACGTTGTCGGCGATCACCGCGGGGTTGCGCGGATCGTCCTCGGGAATGCCCGCCTCGACCTTTCCCACCAGGTCGGCGCCGACGTCCGCGCCCTTGGTGAAAATGCCCCCGCCCAGCCGCGCGAAAATCGAGATGAGCGAGCCGCCGAAGCCCAGGCCGATCAAAGGTTTCAGGATGTGCTCGAGCGCGCCCTTGTCCTGCGCGTTCGAATACAGCAGCGCGAAATAGCCGGCCACGCCGAGCAGCCCCAGGCCGACGACCAGCAAGCCGGTGATCGCGCCGCCCTTGAAGGCGACGTTGAGCGCTTCCTGCAGACCGGTGCGCGCGGCCTCGGCGGTGCGCACATTGGCGCGCACCGAGATGTTCATGCCGATGATGCCCGAGAGGCCCGAGAACAGGGCGCCGATGGCGAAGCCCCAGGCCGTCGCCCAGCCCAGCTTCGGAATGAGGCCGATGACGAGGAACAGGATCGCGCCGACGACCGCGATGGTCGTGTACTGGCGTTTGAGGTAGGCGCTGGCGCCTTCGCGCACCGCCGCCGCGATTTCCTGCATCCGCGCGTTGCCCGCGGGCAGCGAAACGATCCACCTCGATTGCAGCAGCCCGTAGACGATCGCGATGACCGCGCACGCGATGGCGAACCAGAGACCTCCGATCATAGAATTCTCCCCTGATATCGGCCCTAGCCCCGGGCCCGTGTAGATGAAAAGCGCGAAATTATAGCAGCAGGAAGCCCGACACTAAACCTTGAAAGGCGGGAGTTTCTTCGGAACCGGCAGGTTTCTCAGCTTGACGTAGTCGGGCAAGCCGTTCCTGTAAGGAGGCGGCGCCTCGCCCTGGATCAGCGGCGAGATATAGGCGCGGCACTTGGGAGTGATGTGGAAGCCGTCCTCGGTGATGAAGTCGCGCGGCATCATTTTCTCCTTGTTGGCGACATCGGCGAGGTTCGCCACGCCGATGCGCCAGCGGTAGGGCCGGTTCGACACGCGCTCGATCACCGGCATCACCGCGTTCCTGCCCTGGATCGCCAGCTTCACCGCCGCCGCGCCGAGCTTGTAGGACTGCTCCACGTCGACCTTCGACGCGATGTGGCGCGCCGCGCGTTGCAGATAGTCGGCGAGCGCCCAGTGATACTTGTACTTGAGGCGATCCTTGACCAGCCTGGCGATGATCTCGCCCGCGCCGCCCAGTTGCGAATGACCGAACGCGTCCTTCAACCCGGTTTCCGAGAGGAACTTCCCTTCCCTGTTTCGCAGGCCCTCGGACACCGCGATGGCGCAGTATCCGTCCCGCTCGACGATCTCCTTGACCCGCGCGAGAAACCGTTCCTCGTCGAACTGGATCTCGGGAAACAGCAGGATCTGCGGCGCGTCGCCCTCCTTTTCGGCGGCGAGGCCGCACGCGGCGGTGATCCATCCGGCGTGCCGCCCCATCACCTCCATGACGAACACGCGCGTCGAGGTCTTGGACATCGAGGCGACGTCGAACCCGGCCTCGCGGATCGAGGTCGCCACGTATTTCGCTACCGAGCCGAACCCCGGGCAGTTGTCGGTGATCGCGAGGTCGTTGTCGACGGTCTTGGGAATGCCGACGCAGACCAGCGGGTAGCCGAGCTTTTCGCCGACCTGGGAAACCTTCCACGCGGTGTCGGCGGAGTCGTTGCCGCCGTTGTAGAAGAAGTAGCCGATGTCGTGCGCGCGGAACACCTCGATGAGGCGCTCGTAGTGCGCGCGATTTTCCTCGATGCCCTTCAGCTTGTAGCGGCACGAGCCGAAGGCGCCGCCGGGCGTCGTCTTCAGCCGGGCAATGGCCGACGCCGGCTCCTTGCCGGTGTCGATCAAATCCTCGCCGAGAGCGCCGATGATGCCGTCGCGGCCGGCGTAGACCTTGCCGATCCGGTGCTTGTGCTTGCGCGCGGTCTCGATCACCCCCGCGGCGCTGGCGTTGATCACCGCGGTCACCCCGCCCGATTGTGCGTAAAAAGCGTTCTTCGGCTTCATCACGTTCCCGTCATTTCAATGCGGCGAGGACGCGCGCGCCGATCTCCTCGACCGAGCCTTTCCCCGGGATCTTCCGGTAGCGGGGCGCGCGCGGATCGCCCTGCGCCGCCCACCTCGAATAGTAGTCGACCAGCGGCCGGGTCTGCTTCTCGTAGACATCCAGCCGCTTTCTCACCGTTTCTTCCTTGTCGTCCTCGCGCTGCACGAGCGGCTCGCCGGTCACGTCGTCCTTCCCGGCGACTTTCGGCGGGTTGAAGCTGACGTGGTAGTTGCGCCCGGACGCGGGGTGCACGCGGCGCCCGCTCAAGCGCCGGATGATCTCCTCGTGGTCGACGTCGATCTCGAGCACGAAATCCAGGCCGACGCCCGAGCCGCGCATCGCTTCGGCCTGGGGAATGGTGCGCGGGAATCCGTCGAAGAGGTAGCCGTCCTTGCAGTCGGCGTCCTTGAGGCGCTCCTTCACCAGTCCGATGATGATCTCGTCGGAGACCAGTTGCCCGGCGTCCATGACCTTCTTCGCGGCGAGGCCCAGCGGCGTGCCGGCTTTTACCGCCGCGCGCAGCATATCGCCGGTCGAGATCTGGGGAATCCCGAAATGTTCCCGGATGAAAGCCGCCTGGGTGCCCTTGCCGGCGCCAGGCGGCCCGAGAAGAATGAGCCTCATTGTTGTCTTTCTGAATTCCCGCGAGGAACGTCTCCTCCGACGCTCCGGAAACGAAGTTACCGTTTATGGCCTGCGCGGTCAAACAGCGCCCGGACGCGCTCCAGGTCTTCGGGCGTGTCCACCCCAGGCAAGGGCGCGTCCTGCCGCACCGCCACCGCGATCGCGTAGCCGTGCCACAGCGCACGCAGCTGCTCAAGCGCCTCGAAGCGCTCGAGCGGCGAGACCGCAAGCCTGGGGAACAGGTGCAGGAACTCGGCGCGGTAGGCGTAGACCCCGATGTGGCGGTGGCAGGGCATCTCTGCGGGAAGCGTTCTCGAGGCCGCGAAGGCGTCCCTCGCCCAAGGGATGGGCGCGCGGCTGAAATAGCGCGCCAGGCCGGCGTGATCGAGCACCACCTTGACGGCGTTGGGATCGAAGAACTCCTCCGAGCTGCGGATCGGATGGCACGCGGTGGCGATCGCAGCCTCAGGCGTATCGGAGAGCAAAGCCGCGACGGCGCGAACCAGCCCCGGCTCGATCAACGGCTCGTCGCCCTGAACGTTCACCACGACGGCCTTGGCCTCGAGGCCGAGACGCTCCGCCACCTCGGCGATCCGGTCGGTCCCGGTGAGATGATCGGCGCGCGTCATCACGGCCTGGAAGCCAGCGCGCTCGACAGCGTCCGCGATGTCGCGGTGATCCGTGGCCACATAGACGCGGTCAGCGCCGCTTTCGCGCGCGCGCTCGGCCACGCGCACGACCATGGGCTTTCCCCCGAGGTCGGCGAGCGCCTTTCCGGGAAAGCGGGTGGACGCGAGGCGCGCCGGAATGATGGCGGTGAAGTGCATGTCGAAGGGCGGACGGGCGAAGTCGAGAGCGCTCTCGACCGTCTCGCTCATCCGCCTGTCATTCGCTCACTTCCTCTTCCGGAGCCAGCTTCCGCGCCTCGTCCTCGAGCATCACCGGGATGTCGTCCCGGATGGGAAACGCGAGCCGGTCCGCCTTGCAGACGAGCTCCGGCTGCCCCGGGCGGTAGAGGAGCGGCCCTTTGCAGATGGGACAGACCAGGATGTCAAGCAGGCGCGCGTCCACGAATGCGCTCCAGAATGAGCTCGGTGAGAGCCGGGTCGACTTCCGCCTCCACGCGCACCGCCACCAGGTCGCGCCGGCCGAAGCGCCGGCATTTTACCGCATCCTTCTCGGTCATCAGCACAAAGTCGCAGTCCGCGAACTGAAGATCCGCTGCCGCAAACGCGTGGTGATCGGGGAACGGATGGGCCGAAAACGTCAGTCCCATCCCCGAGAGCGTGGCAAAGAACCGTGCCGGATTGCCGATCCCCGCGACCGCGTGAAGCTTCCTGCCGGAAACCTCCGACAGCGCGAGCGGCGCAGACCCGTTCCCGATCCGATACATTCCGGCGGCGACGAGGCGCATGGCGAACGCCCCGGGCACTCGCTTCGGCCGGTTCATCACCTTCGCGTCCACGCGACGACCGGCGGGCTCGCGCAACGGCCCCGCGGGAAGCAGGAGGCCGTTTCCCGTGCCGCGTTCGTCCTCGACCGCGATCTCGAAATCCCGCTGCAGCCGGTAGTGCTGCAGGCCGTCGTCGCAAAGGATGACGTCGCAAGCTGGGTGCGCGGCGCACAGGGCACGCCCGGCCGCGACGCGGTCGGCGCCCACCCACACCGGGCATCCGGAGCGCTCCGCGAGCAGCAGCGGCTCGTCCCCGACTTGCCCGGCCTCGTCTCCCGCGGCGACGGCCCGGGGCGAAACGCCCGTCCCCCGGTATCCCCGGCAGAGAATGCCCGGGCGCAGCCCCCTCTGCCGCAATGCGCCTGCCAAGGCGAGAACCAGGGGAGTCTTCCCGGTGCCGCCGACGGTGAGGTTGCCGACGACGACCACCGGTATGCGCAGCCGCGCCGAGGGCAGCACCCCGAGCCTGAACAGCAGGCGGCGCAAGCTCACCAGCAGGCGAAAGACCAGGCTCAAGGGATACAGCAGGATCGACACGGCGCTGAGCCGGTACCAGTGGCGCGCGGCAAACTCGGAAGCGGTGGTCCGGACGGCCTTCATGAAGGCGCGCGCGGCGCGCTACTTCGTCGTCTGCTCCACGGCGAACACCACCTGGCCGATGCCCGCCTGGCGCGCCGCGTCCATGACGCGGATCACCGATTGATGGGTGGCGTTGTTGTCGGCGTTGATGACGACGATCGCCTGTTTCATGCCGGACGCAGCGCGACGGAGATCTTCGGCGAGCTCGCCCACGCCCCGGAACTGGACCGGCTTGCGCTGAATCAGGTACTGACCCCCGGCACTGACGACGACGTCGATCTCGTTGGCCCGCTCCAGCTTCTTCTCCGCGTCGGCGCTCGGCAGATTGACCTTGAGCTCGGCGTACTTCGCGTAGGTGGTCGTGAGCATCAGAAAGATGATGATCACGAGCAGCACGTCGATCATAGGAATCAGGTTGATTTCCGGATCGTCTTTGTAGGTGCGGGCGAACCTCATGGCTGGGGACTCTGCTGCCCGAGCCGCTCACCGTGGACCACATCCACCAGCCTCGCCGCCTGCTGCTCCATCTCGACCACGAAGCTCTCGACCTGGCCGCGGAAATGCCGGAAGAAGATCATGGCTGGAATGGCGATGACCAGACCGAACCCGGTGTTGTACAGGGCCACCGAGATGCCGTGGGCGAGCTCGATCGGGTTGGAGCCGCTGGGCGACTGAGAGCCGAATATCTCGATCATCCCCACCACGGTGCCGAACAGGCCCATCAGCGGACTGATGGTGGCGATGGTTCCCAAGGTCGTCAGGAAACGCTCGAGCTCGTGGGTCACGGCGCGCCCGGTTTCCTCGATCGCGTCCTTCATGACCTCGCGCGAGCTCCGGTAGTTGCGCAAGCCCGAGGCAAGCACCTGGCCCAGGGGAGAATCGAGCTGGAGCCGGTCGAGCATGTCATCGCTGATACCCTGCCTCTGGTATGCGGTGAGAACCCTTTCCAGCAGGCCGCTCGGCACGATCTTCTCCTTGCGCAGGATCATGAACCTTTCGATTATCAGGGCCACGGCGACTATCGAAACGGCAAGCAGGAAATAGATCGGCCAGCCCGCGGCCTGGATGATGGCAAACAACAGGGATCTCCAAATCGGAAAAAAAAGCCGCGGACACTTTAGCCTGCGACCATGAATTCGGCAAGGCAAAGAAATTCAACAACATCTTCGCTCGTCCGCACGGTGGCACGCGCGCGAGTCTTTCGCCGGACACAACTCAACGATGCGGCCTTTATCCACAAATACTGTGGATAAGGATGTGCATATGCGCCCGCGAACACGGCTAAGTGAATCGCAACTAAGGGTTTTTGCCGCTTGATCAAATCTTGAACGTCCGGATTTATCCCGGTTCGTCAATGCATTACGGGCGACGCTTCGCCCTGCATCTGAACGCCTCATAGGAGACGGCTGCGGGCGGGCGGTTGCTGTGGATAGGTTAGAATCCGCGCCATGCCCGGAGAACAAGGACTGGCGCCGATTTCCAGGCCCCCTGGTCCTCAGATCCTCACCGTTTCCGCGCTCATCCGCAGCGTCCGGGACCTCCTCGAGCACCGCTATCCGCTGCTCTGGGTCGCCGGCGAAATATCCAATCTCACCTTGGCGAAATCGGGACACGCTTACTTCGTCCTGAAGGACGAGCAGGCGCAGGCCCGCTGCGTCATGTTCCGGTCGCGCTACCAGAGTCTGGACTGGGAACCCCGCGAGGGCACGCAGATCGAGGCGCAGGTGCTGGTGTCGCTGTACGAGGCGCGCGGCGAATTTCAGCTGAACGTCGAGACCATGCGGCGCGCGGGGCTCGGGGCGCGGTTCGAGGCCTTCGTCAAGCTGCGCGACAGGCTCGACAGGGAAGGCCTTTTCGATGCGGCCGCAAAACGTCCCCTGCCTGCCTTTCCGCGCGCCATCGGCGTGATCACCTCGCGGGACGCGGCGGCCCTGCGCGACGTCCTCACCACGCTGAAGCGGCGCAACCCGTCGATCGCGGTGATCCTCTACCCGGTGCCGGTCCAGGGAAGCCGCGCTGCGGAGGAGATCGCCGCGGCGCTGGCCCGCGCCGGGCGGCGCCGGGAATGCGAAGTGGTGCTGCTGGTACGCGGCGGCGGCAGCATCGAGGACCTGTGGACCTTCAACGAGGAAATCGTGGCCCGCGCCGTGCGCGCCTGCCCGATTCCGGTGGTGACCGGGATCGGGCATGAAACCGATTTCACCATCGCCGATTTTGCGGCAGACCGGCGCGCGCCCACGCCCACCGCCGCCGCCGAGCTGGTGAGCCCCGAGCGCGAGCGGCTCCGCGAGACGATCGCGTTGCTCGCGAGGAAGATGCACGCCTGCGCCCGACGCGAGCTCGAGCAGCGCATGCTCCACGTCGACCAGCTCGCACGCAGACTGATTCATCCCGGGACCCGGCTCGCTGCGCAGGGCGAGCTGCTCGCCCAGCTGCGCCTCAGGCTGGCGAGCGCGGCCGCACGCCTGCTGAGCGACAGGCGCTGGCAGATTTCGGAGCTCCTCCAGCGCGGCCGGGCGCACTTGCCGCGCGTCGACGAGCTGACAACGCAATCCGCGCACCTGTTGGCGCGACTTCGGGCGGCGGCGCGCTCCGGCCTCGAGCGCACTGCGGCGCGCTGCGCGAGCCTGGGCGCCAACCTTTCTCACCTCGATCCCGCGAAGGTGCTCGAGCGTGGCTACAGCATCGTCGAGAAATCCGACGGGCGCGTCGTGCGCGACAGTACCGCGCTGGTCCTGGGCGAGGCGGTCGTCCTGCGGCTCGCCAGGGGAAGCGCCGGGGCACGCATCGAGACCACGAACCGGCCCGCCGAGCCCGGCAAGCGGTAGGCCCCGCGCTTGCAATCGAGCTTGCTTGGACAGAGAATTACGGCCGGCGCCGGCTTGCGGCTCCGATCATCGGGAGAACGACTATGAAGAATCCGCTTGATTCGCTATGGGGCACGGTCATCTGCGGCCTCATCCTGACTGTGATCCTGCATAACATCATCGCGCACGCACTCGGAGGCTGACATGGACTGGGTACCCGCAATCTCCCGTTGGATCCATTTCATGGCAGGCGTGATGTGGATCGGCCTGCTCTACTACTTCAACTTCGTCAATGTCGCCGCGGCCAAGGCGGCCGCCGCCGACGGTACCGCCGCGGGCATCTCGAAGCATGTCATGCCGCGCGCGCTGTTCTGGTTCCGCTGGGGAGCGGTGGTGACCTGGCTAGCCGGCGCCGCCCTGCTCTCGCGCCATTTCCTCGACGCCTTCCTGTTTCTCAACAAGGCGTACTACCCGATCGGCATCGGCGCCTGGCTGGGTACGATCATGCTCTTCAACGTGTGGGTGCTGATCTGGCCCAACCAGAAGAAGATCCTCGGCATCGTGTCGGCAAGCGACGAGGAAAAGAACAAGGCGCGCCGTGTCGCCTTCCTTGCGTCGCGCACCAATACGATGTTCTCCATGCCGATGCTGTACTTCATGGCGGCGGGCGGGCACAGCGCGCTGTTCTTCGGCTAGACGCAGCAGGCCCCGAAATAAGCGCGGACGGCACGACTGCCGTCCGCGTTTCTTTTTGTCGTTCCTGCTCGACTAGCGTGCTGGAGGCGCCTTCGATACCCCGGCGAGCGCGGCGCCCGGCTTGAGTCCCTTCGAGGCGAACCAGCCGCCGCTCATTTCCAGGGCGAATTTGGCCGGTGCCGCGGCGCAGTGAGAGGTCTCGGTCTGCGGCTTCATCTCGGCGATGCTCACGATCTTGCCCTGCGCATCCAGGAACGCAACGGAGAGCGGAATCAGGGTGTTCTTCATCCACATACAGTGCGCTTCCGCCTGAGGAAACACGAACAGCATGCCCTCGTTGGGCCCGAGATACTTGCGGAACATGAGACCCTGGGCGCGCGATTCGAAGGTGCTGGCGACCTCGGCGCGGATGACGTGGATGCCCGCATTGAGCTCCACGGTCGGCAACTGCGCGAACGCGGCCGCTGCCGCGACGAGGGCGGACAAGGCGGCGACTTTGCTTGGGAGCGCTTTCAGGCTGAGACTCCTTGACCTCGGAAAAAAAAAGGCAGGGGATTGAGCCCTGCCTTCTCGTTCGCTTTGGGGCGAATTACTTCTTCATCTCGTCCTTCTTGGGCTCCGCCTTCTTCGCGGTCTTCTTGCTGCTCTTCTTCTTTTCCTTGCTCTTGTCGCCCTTCTTCATTTCATCCTTCTTTTCCATCGGCTGGGCGCCGGTGTGCGATGCCGCAAGGGCAAAGCCGCTCGACAGAGCAAACACCGCCGCGACCAGGATGGAGATCAGCTTCCTCATGTTTTTCCTCTCCGTGAAGTTAAGGATCAGGTTGTGACCAGTCCTTGCCTTCTGAACCAGTCCCTGCCACTAACGCCTTTGTCTTTCTGAAGGTTGACAAGGGCATTGCCTTGCGCGCGGAACCAAACTGCTTTTCTTATACGAATCAACAGGATGATGTCCGCTTGTGGTTTGCCGGTCCAAGCCGTCTCTCCCTGCGCGGACTGCGGAAAAACAGCGCCTGGCCCCGGATCACCGGGGCCGGAATCGAAGGGGAGCCTGCAAGACCGAGCGGGTGCGCCGCCCGGTCACACTGCGAGTCGCTCAGCCCGCAGCCTGGATGTTCGAAGCCTGCTTGCCTTTGGGGCCTTGCGTGACTTCGAAGCTGACCTTCTGTCCTTCCTTGAGCGTCTTGAAACCGCTCATCTGGATCGCGGAGAAGTGCGCGAACAAATCCTCGCCACCGTCATCTGGGGTTATAAAGCCATAACCCTTGGCATCGTTGAACCACTTTACCGTACCTGTTGGCATAGAGCCTTCCTGAATTTTTTGAACCGGGGAATTTCTCCCAACTATGCCTGTACTTCAACGCAGCAGAGGGATTTGAACCTGCAGACCGCATGGAGGACAAACACAGGGAAGCCTTTTACGCGTTTTGAGCGGCGTCGTCAAGTGCCGCCGGAACGCGTCAACCCCTTGTTCTGCCGGAACGTTTGAGGTTGCCTGGGGGCGTGACAGCGACTACATTATGAGGCAAGCAACCGCGGAGACTGGGGGGCAATTCCTGTCACCGACGCGCCATGAACCTTGTGAACTTCCACCCGGAAACGACCCGGAAGGTTTGACGGGTGGGTGCTTCTGGAATAAGTTAAAAAGGTATGGCAACGCGCATGCGGGACGGCACCTTACTCGAGGCCAAGAAAGCCAAGCTCAAGCCTCCTCCCCTCTTCAAAGTCATCCTCCTGAACGACGACTACACGCCCATGGAATTCGTGGTTATCGTGCTGCAGCGATTCTTCTCGATGACGCGGGAAAAAGCGACCCAGATCATGCTGAAAGTCCATCGCGAAGGCATGGGCATCTGCGGGATCTACCCCAGGGATGTCGCAACCACCAAGGTCGAGCAGGTGGTCGGTTACGCACGCAAGCACCAGCACCCGCTACAATGCGTCATGGAGGAGACCTGAGCATGGCTCCTCGCGGGACCCGATGAGAAGCGCGGACAAGACATGATTGCACAGGAACTCGAAGTCAGCCTCCACATGGCTTTCGTGGAGGCACGCCAGAAGCGGCACGAGTTCATCACGGTGGAGCACCTGCTGCTCGCTCTGCTGGATAACCCGACCGCCGCGGAGGTGCTGCGCGCGTGCGCGGCCAATATCGAGGAGCTGCGCAAGGCGCTCGGGGACTTCATCACCGCGCACACGCCGACCGTTGCGGGCACCGAGGAGATCGACACCCAGCCGACGCTCGGTTTCCAGCGCGTCATCCAGCGCGCGATCCTGCACGTCCAGTCCTCGGGCAAGAAGGAGGTGACCGGAGCGAACGTGCTCGTCGCCATCTTCGGCGAGAAGGACTCCCACGCCGTGTATTTCCTGCACCAGCAGGGAGTGACGCGGCTGGACGTGGTCAACTACATCTCGCACGGCATCACCAAGGCGCCTGCCTCGAAGGAGGCCAAGGCGAGCGGCGAAGCCGAGCAGGAGACTGCGGGCGAGGAACAGCAGTCGGGCGGGGCGCTCGAGACCTACACGCTCAACCTCAATGCGCAGGCGCTGGTCGGCAAGATCGATCCCCTGATCGGGCGCGACCGCGAAATCGAGCGCGTCATCCAGACCCTGTGCCGGCGCCGCAAGAACAACCCCCTGCTCGTGGGCGAAGCCGGCGTCGGCAAGACCGCCATAGCGGAAGGCCTGGCGCGGCGCATCGTCGAGGGCCAGGTCCCCGAGATTCTCGCGCGCTGTCAGGTGTATGCGCTGGACATGGGTGCGCTTCTTGCGGGAACGAAATACCGCGGGGATTTCGAGCAGCGCCTCAAGGCGGTGCTGAAACAGCTCGTCGACAACCCCAATGCCATCCTGTTCATCGACGAGATTCACACGCTCATCGGGGCCGGGGCCGCGTCGGGCGGAACGCTCGATGCGTCGAACCTGCTCAAGCCCGCGCTTTCGACCGGCGCGCTCAAATGCATCGGCGCGACCACCTACAACGAGTACCGCGGCGTGTTCGAAAAGGACCATGCGCTTTCGCGGCGCTTCCAGAAGATCGACGTGCCGGAGCCTTCGATCGAGGAAGCCGTCGCGATCCTCAGGGGCCTGAAGTCCCGCTTCGAAGCGCACCACGGAGTGAAGTACAGCGGCAACGCGCTCACCAGCGCGGTCGAGCTCTCGGCGCGCTACATCAACGACCGGCACCTCCCCGACAAGGCGATCGACGTGATCGACGAAGCCGGCGCGGCGCAGAAGATCCTCCCCAAGTCCAAGCAGAAGAAGGTCGTGGGCAAGACCGAGATCGAGGAGATCATCGCCAAGATCGCGCGCATACCCCCGGCTTCGGTCTCGCAGGACGACCGCGCCACCCTGAAGAATCTCGACCGGGACCTGAAGGCCGTCGTGTTCGGCCAGGACAAGGCGATCGACGCCCTCGTGTCGGCGATCCGCACCGCGCGCTCGGGACTCGCCAATCCGCAGAAGCCCATCGGATGCTTCCTGTTCTCGGGCCCCACGGGCGTGGGCAAGACTGAAGTTGCCCGCCAGCTCGCCTACTGCATGGGAATCGAGCTGCACCGCTTCGACATGTCCGAATACATGGAGCGCCACGCGGTGTCGCGCCTGATCGGCGCGCCGCCGGGCTATGTCGGATTCGACCAGGGCGGCCTGCTCACCGAGGCGGTCAGCAAGAAGCCGTACGCGGTGCTGCTGCTGGACGAGATCGAAAAGGCGCACCCGGACATCTTCAATATCCTGCTGCAGGTGATGGACCACGGCACCCTCACCGACAACAACGGCAGGAAGGCCGATTTCAGGAACATCATCATCGTCATGACGACCAACGCCGGCGCCGAGGGGCTCAACAAGCCGGTGATGGGCTTCACCGGCAAGAAGGAGCCGGGGGACGAGAGCGCGGAGATCAAGCGCATGTTCTCGCCCGAATTCAGGAACCGGCTGGACGCGACCATCTCGTTCGGCTCGCTCGACCACGACACCATCCTGCGCGTGGTGGACAAGTTCCTCATGCAGCTGGAGGCCCAGCTCCAGGAGAAGAAGGTCGAGGCGATATTCACCGACGCCCTGCGCGAATACCTCGCCAAGCGCGGATTCGACCCGCTCATGGGCGCACGGCCCATGGCGCGCCTCATCCAGGACACGATCCGGCGCGCCCTCGCCGACGAGCTTCTCTTCGGCAAGCTCGCCAACGGCGGCAAGGTCACCGTGGATGTGGACGACAGCGGCAAGATCACGCTGAAGTTTTCGGAAGACAAGGTCCCCGAGCCCGCCCCGGAGAGCTGACCGGGGATCGCCAATGGTCCGCCTGCCGCTTGCCCTCGTGCTGGTTTCGAGTGCAGCGCTCGCCGCGGAGGCACCCGCGCAGCGTATTGATCCGAATCTCGGCCGCAATCTCGCCGCGGCCTGCGCCAACTGCCACGGAACGAACGGGGTCAGCCAGCCGGGCATGCCGCGCCTCGCCGGGCAGCCGCGCGCCTACCTCGAGCAGCAGATGCAGGAATTCAAGGCGGGAAAGCGCCCCGCCACCGTCATGCACCAGATCGCCAAGGGCTACAGCGACGAGCAGATCGGCGCGCTCGCGGCCTACCTGGCCGAGCAGACGAGATAGCCCGCGATCATGAGGCGACGCACCTTCCTTGGAGCGTCCGGCGCCGCCGCCCTGGTTTCGCTCTTTCCGGGCTGCGCCGCGCAGCCCTCCGCGCCGCCGAGACCCGGCGGCCGCGTCGTCGTCATCGGCGGCGGTTACGGCGGCGCCACCGCGGCGAAGTACCTGCGCATGTGGAGCCGGGGCACGATCGAAGTGCTGCTGATCGAGCGCAACGCGCAGTTCGTTTCCTGCCCCAACTCGAACCTCGTCCTCGGAGGCAGCAGGACATTGACCGACATCACCCGCGGGTATGCCAATCTGCGCGACTACGGCGTGCGGATGATCCACGACGAGGCCACCGGCATCCAGGTCGACAAGAGGACCGTTTCGCTGAAGGGCGGCGACGACCTTCCCTACGACCGGTTGATCGTCTCGCCGGCCGTCGACCTCATGTTCGAACAGATCCAGGGCTACGACGCCGAGGCCCGGAAGGCGGTCCTCACCGCATGGAAAGCGGGGCCGGAGACCGTCGCGCTCAGGCGGCAGCTCGAAGCCATGCCCGAGGGCGGGGTGTTCGTCCTTTCCATTCCCAGGGCACCCTTCCGCTGCCCGCCGGGTCCCTACGAGCGCGCCTGCCAGGTCGCCTTCTACTTCAAGCAGGCGAAGCCGCGTTCCAAGGTGCTCGTCCTCGACGCGAACGAAGACATCATCTCCAAGCCGGCGCTCTTCAGGGCGGCATGGAGCGATCTCTACAAGGGCATCATCGAGTACCGGAACAACAACGAAGTCAGGACGCTCGACGCGCGCGCCATGAGCGTCAAGACCGATTTCGACACGGTCAAGGGCGACGTCCTGAACGTGCTTCCGCCGATGCGCGCGGCGGACATCGCGCGCAACGCCGGCCTGACGACCGGAGGCACGCGCTGGTGCGGCGTCGACTGGCTCACGATGGAGTCGCTCGCCCACAAGAACGTCCACGTCCTCGGCGACGCGACGCTCTCGGCCCCGGCGATGCCCAAGTCGGGACACATGGCGAACAACCACGCCAAGCTCGCCGCCGCCGCGATCATCGAGCTCATGAACGGGCACGAGCCGAATCCTGCGCCCGTCATCGCCAACACCTGCTACAGCTACGTGAGCGACAAGGAGGCGATTCATGTCGCCTCGGTGCACCGCTATGACCCGGCGCAGAAGACGATGGTGGTGGTGCCCGGAGCGTCGGGCGTATCGGCCGCGCGCAGCGAGCTGGAGGGCACCTACGCCTGGGGCTGGGCGCAGAACATATGGAGTGACATGCTCGGGTAGAACCGAGCATGTCACTCCATATAGCTCTGCGCGTTCTGAAAGTTACGAACAGAGGGAGAGGGAGAACCCTCTCCCTCCCTTGCCTCCCTCTCCCCGCGCCTTCCCCAGTTTCACGACATCCCGGAGAAGCACTCAGGGGCCCCTTGCGGCGCCGTTGTACGGCTTTGGACGCCGGAATTGTCGAAGGAAAGCGCCGAGGGGAAGAGTGCTGCTCCGGGATGTCGACGTCGATCACCCCGGGAGCGGTACGCGTACGCGGCGTTCGATCCAGCGCTTGCGCGCCGCCTGCGACAGCGGACGAAGGTCGGGCCCGGGTGTTGTCGAGCGCGGCCAGAACAGCGATTTCAGCGCCGCGTCGTCGAACTCCGAGGGCGCAAGGCGGCGTACCTCGCCGCCTTCGAGCGCCGCGATCGGGAGCCCGTCGCGGAACAGCACGCGGTTGGGCGCGATCGCCGCGACGCGCGCCTCCGGCGTGACGACGCCGACGAGGTTGAGCGGATCGGCGGCAGAGAGCGCGATCCACTCGCCGTTCCGGTCCTGCTTGCGTACCGCGCGCAAGCGTCCCACCGCGTCGGCCAGCGCGAACTGCTCGCCGCCGAATCCCGAGACGAAGCGCCCGCCGCGGATCTCGCCGCGGGCCTCGAGGCGCCGGTAGACCGCCGCGAGCTCCCGCCAGGTCGGCAGCCGCGGCTCGCGCGCGAGCAGCGCGCGGAACACTACGCCGTAGCGGCGCAGCAGCGTGCGCGCGATGCTCTCCACGCGCTTGCTCTCCTCGATCACCTCGCCCCCCGAAAGCAGCGCCCAGCGCCCCGCCGTGTCGACCTCGCTGCCGATGCCGCGGCGGCGCGAGCGCTTCCTGTGCTTGTCCGAGGGCGCGAGCAGGGCGCGCAGCCCGCTGAAGCTGTCTGCGGTGACCAGGCCCGCGCCGGCGAGCTCGCCGAGGGCTCGTTCCACCTGCGTGCGCAGCAGGCCGGTCCCCGCGACCAGCTCGTGGAAAAATGACGCACCGCGGGCACGCAAGGCGTCGTAGACCGCGCGGGCTTCCGAGCTCGCCTCGCCCGCTTCGGGCTCGGCCGCGGTGCGCCACAGGGCGGCGTGCTCGCGCGGCATCAGGGCGATCGGCGAGCTGCGCAGCGGCGCCTTGCTCGACCCGCCGGCGGGGGTGATCCGCCCCCAGGCCATGCGCCCTGAGAGGCACAGCCGGTCGATGAACTCGGGCTGGTAGTCCTGCACGCGCGCGGCGAGCACGTCCTGCTCCCAGGCTCCCGCCGCAAGCTCGAAGCCGTCGAGCTGCTCGATCACCGCGGCGAGGCCCTCGGCGCCTTTCACCCGCGCGTCGCCCGCGGCGTGCTGCCAATGGAGCAGGAAGCGCATGAAGTCCGCGCCGCTCACCGGCTCGATCTCGGCGCGCAGGCGGTTGAGCGTGTAGCGATGGATGCGCGCGAGCAGCCGCCGGTCGCACCACTCCAGCTCCGTGCCTCCCGGCGTGAAACGGCCGCGCAGGAGCTTGCCCTCGCCTTCGAGCGCGAGAAGCGCGCCGTCGACCGGCCCCGTCTCCCGCAGGCCGAGCGAATCGGCGAGGCCGCGCGCGGTCATGGGCCCCAGCACTTCCATGCGGCCGCGGATCAGCTCGCGCGCCGCGTCCTCGGGTGTCCACGCCTTGCGCAGGCGCTCCGGGATCTCCGGCGCCGCCGGCTGCGCGATCACGGCATTCAGCTCGTCGAAGCGCTCGACCGGGATCCAGAACCCATTCGCGTCGAAAGCACGTCCAGACGCAATCAGCTGCTCGAACAGCGTCCGCCAATGCGACGCTGCTTCCCCGGCGCGGATGAATCCGGCGAGCAGCAGCGCGTCGTGCAGCTCGTCGGCGGTGTTCGCGGCCGGCCAGGCCTCCTCGCGCACGCGCGCTATGGCCTGGGCGTCGAGCGCGCCGAGGTCGTCGGCGCTGCGCGGCTCGCCCGCGCGGCGCGTGTACACCGCCCGCGTGCGCCGCTCCTCGAGCGGGGCGTCGTCGAGGAAGGTGTAGGCGGCCGAGTTCAGGATCTCGTGGCAGAACACCGAGGGCTCGGGCGTGTCGCGGGCGACGCACCTCAGCTCGCCCGCGAAGATCCGCTGCAGATAGGCGACGAGCCGCGGCAGGTCCATCGCCTGCTCCAGGCAGTCGCGCATCGCCTGGTCGACCAGCGGGTGCTCGGGAACCTCGCGCGCGCCCTGGATGTTGTCCAGGCAGGCGGCGGCGTCGGGAAAGATCGCGGCGAGCAGCTCCTCGGCGATCATGCGCTGGATCTGCGCCGGGACGCGCGCGCCGTTGCGGCTGCGCGGCACGGCCAGGGCGAGCGTCGTGGTCCAGCGCCAGCGCGTCTCGAAGATCGGCGAGGCGAGCACCGCCTGGACCAGCGTCTCGCGCACCGTCTTGGGGTTGAGATAGCGGAACACCTCCTCGAGCGCGAACGAGTGCGCGGGCCCGAGGGAGAGCACCAGCGCCTCCTCGGTCGCGGCCGCCTGCAGCTCGAAGTTGAAGCTCTGGCAGAACTTCTTGCGCAGCGCCAGGCCCCAGGCCTTGTTGACGCGGCTGCCCAGGGGCGCGTGCAGCACCAGCTGCATGCCGCCGGCCTCGTCGAAGAAGCGCTCGAACACCGGCGTGTCCGCGGTGGGCACGACGCCGAGCGCGCGCTTGCCTTCGGCGAGATAGGCGGCGATCTGCTCCGCGGCCGGGCGCGGCAGTGCGTAGTCCTGCTCGAGCCACTCGGTCGCCGCCGCGAGCTCGTCGGGCCGGCGCGGCTGCTCCGGCCCGGGCAGGCGCGCATCGGCGGCGGCGCGCAGCTTCGACACCGCCGCGCTCATCTCGTCGCTGCGCGAAGGCGCCTCACCCAGCCAGAACGGCATCGAGGGCGGCTGCCCCTTCGCATCGGCGACGCGCACCACGCCGTTGCCGATCTGCAGGATGCGCCACGAGGTGTTGCCGAGCTGGAAGATGTCGCCCGGCAGCGATTCGATGGCGAAGTCCTCGTTCAGCGTCCCGATGAAGCTGCCCTCCGGCTCGAGCTGCACGCGGTAGTCGAACACCTCCGGAATCGCCCCGCCCGACAGGATCGCGGCCATGCGCGAGCCGCTGCGGGCGCGCAGCTTCCGGTGAACCGCGTCGTAGTGCAGGAGCGCAGCGCGCCGGCCGCGCTTGGTCGCGTAGCCCGTCGCGAGCATGGCGATCACGTCGGCGAAGTCGGCTTCGTCCAGATCGCGGTACGGCCAGGCGCGCCGATAGAGACCGAGCAGCGCCGCCTCGTCCCACTCCTCGGCGGCGGCCTCCGCGACCACCTGCTGCGCGAGCACGTCGATCGGCCGCTCGGGGATGATGACGCGGTCGAGCTCGCCGTCCCGCGCCGCGCGCACCATCGCCGCGCACTCGACCAGATCGTCCCGCGTGAGCGGGAAAAGGCGCCCCTTCGGCAGGCCGCTCACCGTGTGGCCGGAGCGGCCGACGCGCTGCAGCAGCGTCGCGATGCGGTGCGGCGAGGAGACCTGGCACACCAGATCGACGTGGCCGATATCGATGCCGAGCTCGAGCGACGCGGTGGCGACGAGCACCCTCAACTGTCCTTCCCGCAGCTTCGCCTCCGCGGTGAGCCGCACCTCCTTGGCGAGGCTGCCGTGATGCGCGGCGACATGCTCGGCGCCGAGCCGCTCGGAGAGCTGGTGCGCCATGCGCTCGGCGAGCCGCCGCGTGTTCACGAAAATGATCGTGGTGCGGTGCGACTCGACCAGCGCCACCAGGCGCTCATAGATCTCCTGCCACACCTCCAACGACATCACCGCCTCGAGCGGCGAGCCGGGCACCTCGATGGCGAGATCGATGTTGCGCTTGTGCCCCCGGTCGACGATCGCGCACCCGGACTCGCCCGAGCCGGTGAGGAAGCGCGCCACCTCCTCGATCGGCTTCTGCGTCGCCGAAAGGCCCACCCGCTGCAGGCGCCTGCCGCAGACGTGATCGAGGCGCTCGAGCGACAGCGCCAGGTGGGCGCCGCGCCGCGATTCGAGTACGGCGTGAATCTCGTCGACGATCACCACGCGCGCGGTCCTCAACATGTTGCGCGAGCGCTCCGCGGTCAGCAGCAGGTACAGCGATTCGGGCGTCGTCACCAGGATATGCGGCGGTGAGCGCAGCATCGCCGCGCGCTCGGCCTGAGGCGTGTCGCCGCTCCTCGCCGCGGCGGTGATGCGCACCGGCGGCAGGCCCATCTCCTCGGCGATGCGCCGCATCTCGCTGCGCGGCTCGCCGAGGTTCTTGTGGATGTCCGCAGACAGCGCCTTGAGCGGCGAGACGTAGACCACGCGCACCTCGTCGGGCAGCCCGCGGGGTCCGGCGAGGTCGCCGCCCTCGAGGCTCTCGCGCAGCAGCGCGTCGATCGAAACGAGAAAGGCGGCGAGCGTCTTGCCCGAGCCGGTCGGTGCCGCGATCAGCGTGGGGCTGCCCGAGCGGATCGCGCGCCAGCCCTCGAGCTGCGCTTCGGTCGGCGGCAGCACGTTCCCGGCGGAATCGCGGAAGCGCGTTGCCCACCAGCGCCGGATGACCGGATGGAAATCTACGGGAAGCATGACGGACGGGCCAATATACCCCAGCTACACCGCGCGCGCCGCCTGCGATGCCGGGGCGATCACCCGATACCCCGCGCGCGGCTGCTCGATGCGATCGAGCGGGCTGGCGACACCGTGACCGCCCCTGTTGAGCACGTGCGTGTAGACCATGGTCGTGCTTACGTCCTGATGGCCGAGAAGCTCCTGAACGGTCCTGATGTCGTAGCCTCCTTGCAGCAGGTGGGTCGCAAAGGAATGGCGCAGCGTGTGG